>NZ_BTGG01000033.1:0-202 GCF_042848195.1 Alteromonas sp. MTD1 | reverse complement strand
AAGTGTTTCGTAAAACACTAATCAATGATGTGATCATTAATTAGCATTCTATGCAGAAACATCTACACAGCACTTCTTTAGCGAGCAGTAAAAGCGTCAGCAAAATCACATTTTGCGGTTAAGCGCTTTTACGCGACACTCGCGAAGCGAGTCTTATAAATAAACAAAACAATCTGTGTAGGCACTGCATCAAGGCGTCTTT
>NZ_BTGG01000032.1:0-245 GCF_042848195.1 Alteromonas sp. MTD1 | reverse complement strand
GTAGCCTAATACTTCACCCAGCCGTGTGAACCAATTCAACATGGTTGCAGCGCAAGCTGCACTACAAGGCCCCACTGCTACGGGGCCTTTTTTCTTTTTTTAAACCATTAATTTTATAAGAAAATTCACTAATGAACCGTCAAAGGTATAAAGTGTAATACCTAGTTATTCCACGGCATGTTTTTCTTGTTAAACGGTTAGGGTTTAATACATCCCAACGAACAAAAACAAACCGATTAACTCAA
>NZ_BTGG01000031.1:0-255 GCF_042848195.1 Alteromonas sp. MTD1 | reverse complement strand
ACTTACCGATAACTTCGTTCTAGCAGCGTTCGACCTATCCGGTCAGCAGGAAGTTCCTGCGGTACAAACGACTGCCAGCGGCAGCGGCTATGCGCTTATCGATACAAACGATTTATCGCTTGAAGTTAAGGTTCTGACCTCTGGTGTACCAGACGCAGTAGCGGCGCATATCCACACTGGTCGTGTAGGCATGAATGGTGATGTACTTACGGGTCTTGAGCAGTCTATGGACGACATGAATTTATGGATGCTCAA
>NZ_BTGG01000030.1:0-345 GCF_042848195.1 Alteromonas sp. MTD1 | reverse complement strand
TAAATTCCGTTTTGACACACTTCCTGCCATCTATTTTCTTCTTAGACAAGGCATCGGATTGCGTAGCGTGCTAGTAGCACGTGAGCGATTCGATAACGCCGTATAAGGAGAAAATGGTAGGCTTGGGCAGACTTGAACTGCCGACCTCACCCTTATCAGGGGTGCGCTCTAACCAGCTGAGCTACAAGCCTTCAGTTTGCTACGCCTAAACCTCGTACTTGAACACTTGATTTCGTCGTTTGTCAGTTACATACCAATGTATGCGCCTTCCGCACTCCTCAAGTCGTGTCCAATTACAAGCTCTATGCTTGCAACCTGTCTTTAATAGACAAGTTTTCAAGTAGA
>NZ_BTGG01000029.1:0-368 GCF_042848195.1 Alteromonas sp. MTD1 | reverse complement strand
TAACTTTTAAATAAGGGGCGATAACGCGTAGGGCATAATAGTGAAGCGGCCCTGCGTGTTAGCGTCCCAACGAGCGCCAGCGAGTGACTTTATTTGTTTGTTATGTTGCACAGCTCAATACGGCCTATTTTTCATTAAAAACCATTTGCTTGAAGCATGCTATTGCTTCTTGAACATCCTTGAAACTTTGCAGTTCAAAGCGATACCCACGTTCAAAATAGAATACTTCAATTTCACTACGTGCATCATAGATACAGAAGCCTTCGTAAGACGGAAGGGTGTCTATTGCATAGATTGACTCGTTCACGCCACGAGCAATCATTTCTTTTTTCAGTTCTTGGAGTTCAATTCTCATCGTGCTACATAAC
>NZ_BTGG01000028.1:0-370 GCF_042848195.1 Alteromonas sp. MTD1 | reverse complement strand
CCTTGCTCTGCAATCCACGCTTGTAGTGTTTTGCCATCCGCTTCTGGCTGCGTTAGCTCTTTGCTTGGCATTTTCTTAACAAGTAGAGTGCCTACTTCAACAGCATCGCTCGTAATTGCTGTACGAATAAGGCTTTGGCCGTTACATGAAATACCAGAGTAGTAATCACGTAGCTTTAATTTGTAATCCGATTGTACGCTTCTCATTTTCTTGCGAAGTTCACCTTTATCGTCTGCTTGTACGATAGTGCAAATGTTTGCCAGTGCTTCGTTAATGTCGTTAGCTTGCGCTGCGTTAGAAAAAGCTAATGTAGATGCTGCTAGTACTAGAGAAGTTTTAACAATTTTCAACATGGTTAAATTCCTTCGTT
>NZ_BTGG01000027.1:0-456 GCF_042848195.1 Alteromonas sp. MTD1 | reverse complement strand
TTTTAAATAAGGGGCGATAACGCGTAGGGCATAATAGCGAAGCGGCCCTGCGTGTTAGCGTCCCAACGAGCGCCAGCGAGTGACTTTATTTTTTTGTTATACACGTGCTGATTAAACCTTGTTACTGGATACAAGCAGCATAACCACTGGCGAATACATTGCAACAGCCGCAAAAGCTAAAAGCGGATTCCATAAAACGAAAAATGGCATGTACACGTGATAAAGCGGAAAATTTAAAGCGAAAGAAAAGAACTCAGACGCTGGTAATCCAACACATTTAAACCCTACAAGCATTGCGTCATAGGCGTAACAACCAACAAACGTAGATGGTTTATGGCCGTAGTCCACGAATGTGAATACGAATATTTCAATTAATATTAAAGCTACAACTACTGCTAAATAAGCAATTGATAGCTTTCTTATGAACTTCCAATGTTTAGGTTTCATCAAAGTGTA
>NZ_BTGG01000026.1:0-514 GCF_042848195.1 Alteromonas sp. MTD1 | reverse complement strand
GCCCAACTTTGGGGCACAAATACATGGGCTAAAATAACGAGCGAAGCGAAGGGAGCCCATGTGTTTGTGTCCCAGCGAACGCAGTGAGCGCCAACAGTTTTTTGTTAGGTGCTTCACTCTAGTTTATTAAAACTGAATACAATTTCATAACCATCACCGATGCAGTAATTCCCATACTCTGCAACTAGCACAGGCTGCTGCAATTCTTGTTTAGAGAAAAATAAGCTTGAATAGAAATAGCCATCGTCGCTCTTCTCTAGTTCTGGAAAGAAATATAGATCTGGTGAGTCGTAGGCACCTGACATAACCATTGCACCACTATATTCAAAACTTTTGTATTTAGAAGGAATGGAAAGAAAAAATACGTAGCCGCTATCTTCTTTTTGCATTTCTAACATGATATCAGAGTCAACCCTTCCATTTTCTTTAGGGCTGCAAAAGACTGATGTCGCATTTGAATTGAATGAAACCAACATCGTTAGTAGGAAAAAGAGCGACGATCTCATAGTGCACC
>NZ_BTGG01000025.1:0-534 GCF_042848195.1 Alteromonas sp. MTD1 | reverse complement strand
GTTATATGCCATGTGGGTTTAATAGATGCTCTCTAAAGAAACTATGATGTTACCGATCCTTCAAGTCGCCGAAGGCTTTAAACCTATTTGGAATGAGTTTCTTGACGAATGGTCAGATGAAAATGAGGTTCCTGTGTATTTAGCTTTATCAGATTTAGCCAGGTATGTATCAACGTTAGTTGAGAAATCTGATGGAGAAGAACTTAGGGACATCTTTTCTGTAGTAGAACGGTGGCATTTAGAAGGCGATAAATTTGTAAAAGAAGCTGCTACAGTTGGGCTATTAGAGGACTTGCAAAATACTAACGTTGTAGGTGTTGGCGTACCGCAAAAAATTGAGCCATTTTTGTTGCCTCAAACTAAATTGTGGTGGCAAAAGGTTTCGCTTTTTTGGAGCGAAGACAAGGTTATAAGTTAGTAAGGCATATAACAAACGCATTAACACTCGCTGCTCTCGCTAGGGACAAAAACACGTAGGCTCCCTTCGCTTCGCTCTGTATTATAGCCTACGTATTTTTGCCCGTTATGCGGGCC
>NZ_BTGG01000024.1:0-547 GCF_042848195.1 Alteromonas sp. MTD1 | reverse complement strand
TAACGCCCAACTTAGGGGCAATAACACGTAGGCTAAAATGGGAGCAAAGCGACTGAGCCTACGTGTTATTGTCCCAGTGAGCGCTAGCGAACGACTACAGTTTTTTGTTAGGTGCCGCTTGTTTGATAAAAGCCATCGTCCCTTTCGATTGATATATACGTTAAAGATATACCGTCAGAATCATGATACCAGCTGCATTCTATAAGCAAGCCAAACACTACAAATCGCCGGCTAATTTCAACTTCATCTTTAAAGCCATCAACAGCAGTTCCAAAAATGGCTTCTACTTGTTGAACTGTTGTGTTTTCGTGAAAATTGAATTTTCGGCCTTTAAGCTCAATAGCACCTTCAAAAGTTTTGAAAGCGTGATTGCCATCAGTGAAGTTAAGAAAAAGGCCAATGAAGATGCCATTATTTGTAGCGATGGAATAACCTTGTTTAAAAGATTTATCGTGCTGAACTCCATCAGTTGCTGCAATCCTATCTCCGAGTTTATTGTCTCCGAATAAGTGCTGCTCAATTAAAAATTCCATCTGTGGCACCTAAC
>NZ_BTGG01000023.1:0-612 GCF_042848195.1 Alteromonas sp. MTD1 | reverse complement strand
AGTAAAGAATCCACCTTCTAAAGAAGGTGGCTTTGCGTTAACCCCCTAAAAGGGGGCATTACTCCAGAGCAAGCTTTGCTTGCTCTTGCTTCTCTACCTTTTGTTGATGTCGTACGTAACGTCTAATAATTTCTTCGTTTACTCCGACTGAATCAACGAAATAGCCTCGCTGCCAGAAGTGGTTACCCCACATCTTATTTTTGCGTAAGTGAGGATATTTGCTAAATAGTTTTAATGCTATCTTCCCTTTTAGCGCTCCCATTAAACTAGATATTGATAGCTTCGGGGGGACTTTAACAACTAAATGTACATGATCTATCTGCACATTCAGCTCCACTACTTTACATCCGAGCTGCTCACTGTAAACGTGAATACAACGATAAACATCGCTGCCCAGCTTGCCTTTCAAAATCCTAAATCGGTATTTAGGTGTCCATACTATGTGATATTGACATCGCCAAAACACATGCGATGCTTGCTCGTATCTACTCATGTTAGTTTCCTTTTTGACTTCGCTAAAAATCAAAGGGAGATTTAACATGGGTAGGTATTCGGGCAAAGCCCCTAACTAATGATAACCACCTACTGAAGTAGGTGGTTTAAGACAGACAA
>NZ_BTGG01000022.1:0-960 GCF_042848195.1 Alteromonas sp. MTD1 | reverse complement strand
TTCCCAATGCTGAGGGAGTGAAATCAATATGCCGTTTCAAACCTTCCACAACATGGATGCTGTGGCAGAGCGCCCAGGGATGGGTTCACCGCGTGTTTGAAACGGCATATTGATTTCATAACTTTTCTCGGACACATAAAAAAAGCGCACCTAAGTGCGCTTTTTTGAGCTTGTGTTGCTAAGTCTAGATTAGTCTAGGATCTTAGATACAACACCAGCACCTACTGTACGACCACCTTCACGGATTGCGAAACGAAGACCTTCTTCCATCGCGATCGGAGCAATTAGCTCAACTTTGAATTTAAGGTTGTCACCAGGCATTACCATTTCTACGCCTTCTGGAAGCTCTACAGCACCAGTTACGTCAGTTGTACGGAAGTAGAACTGTGGACGGTAGCCTTTGAAGAATGGAGTATGACGGCCACCTTCATCTTTCGATAGTACGTATACTTCTGCTTCGAAGTTAACGTGTGGAGTGATTGAACCAGGCTTAGCTAGTACTTGACCACGCTCAACTTCGTCACGCTTAGTACCACGTAGAAGAACACCAACGTTCTCACCCGCGCGGCCTTCGTCAAGAAGCTTACGGAACATCTCAACACCAGTACAAGTAGTCTTAGTAGTGTCTTTGATACCTACGATTTCTACTTCTTCACCAACTTTAACGATACCTTGCTCTACACGACCTGTTACAACTGTACCACGGCCTGAGATTGAGAATACGTCTTCGATTGGAAGGATGAACGGCTTGTCGATTGCACGCTCTGGCTCTGGGATGTATGAATCAAGCGCTTCACCAAGCTCGATGATTTTCTTTTCCCACTCTGGGTCGCCTTCAAGCGCTTTAAGAGCTGAACCTTGGATAACTGGTAGGTCATCACCTGGGAATTCGTATTCGTTAAGAAGTTCACGAACTTCCATTTCTACTAGCTCTAGAAGCTCTTCATCGTCAACCATGTC
>NZ_BTGG01000021.1:0-963 GCF_042848195.1 Alteromonas sp. MTD1 | reverse complement strand
TTAGCTTAATGCTTCACCTAACCGTGTGAACCAGTTCAACATGGTTGCAGCGTAAGCTGCACACAAAGGCTCCTTTCAGGAGCCTTTTTCTTTTCTAATCACTTTCAGTTTTTTCTACGTACATATTCCTGTTACTGATAGCTCTTGCCTATCACTAAGTACACTTGAACCCTTATAGGAATTATTTAACTATATGTTCGTAAAACATTAACATCGTTAAAGGAGAAGGTATGTTTACACAAGAAATGGTGCACACTGCGCTACAAACATGGTGCGACAATGTTGTCGCAGTAGGCAAGGTTCACCAAGAAGGTGGAGACGTAGAAGCGTTCGCCAATAAAGTGTTGTCAGAAAACTACGATTACGATAACGGCAAGGTACTTTTTAAACCTACACTTTGTTTCGGAGAGCAGACTTTCAGACCAACGAAAGAAGGTGCACTTTCTTACTTCGTAGGTGGTAACGACAAATTTCCGAATGATGGTGGCTTTAAACTTAAACCATGGGTTAAAGTTTGGTTTAGTAAAGAAGATTTTGTTTTATACAAAGAAATGGCTATCGTTCAATGTAATGTTCATTTTATCGGCGCAGACGACAGTCACATTTTCGTAAACAAAAGCTTTGTATTTAAGCTTTGCGAAGATGGAAAGATACGAATTGTGCTACACCAATCATCTCTACCTTATCAACCAGACTAATTATTATAAAGCGCGGCAAAGGCCGCGCTTTTTTATTCACACAGTAAGTACCAACAAAACCTTCCTTTTCAACATACGCAAACAATGACTGATAATCTTCATCACAAAATTAAAGTCCTTTAACTTCAAAAGCTTAACAACTTCCGCGTTGTCACTTCTCGTTAAAAGGTATTACTTAAAATACGCTGTTATTACTCGGTATGTTTTTTACTCAGGCATTTTAGTTTTTACTTTTACTCGAACAAACAAAAACCAATTAACCTAT
>NZ_BTGG01000020.1:0-1214 GCF_042848195.1 Alteromonas sp. MTD1 | reverse complement strand
TTGTATGGATAATTCTTCCCTAAATACACCGACATTCCTTTTCGAAGATGGGTAAAGTGAGGCCCAGACTTTGGCTGCAACCAAAGTTGGCTGTGTAGTAGTTCGGCGATTGAGTGGCTCCTCATTTGAGAGACCGATAACAAACTCGAACGCTACACGGTACTCCAAGCAACATACTCGAATAGTCGACTGGGCCCCGAGCTCGCATTTAGCAAACCAGAGTTAGCTTATTATGAATAAAACCGCAGTGCAAAACATAAACGTGGGTGTAGATACCGGAAAGGATTTTCTTGATATTCATATTCGTCCACTGAATGAATATTTCAAAGTCAGTAATGACAAGAAAGGCGTAGCAGAAGCAACAAAACGCCTTCGAAAATTGAATATTGAACGTGTTGTAATTGAATCTACAGGTCGTTACGAGGCTCTTTTTGTTAGTGCTTGTGCAAAGGCGGATATACCTTTCAGCATAGTCAATCCAGTTCACGTAAAACGTTTTGCAGGAGCCATAGGACAAAGAGCTAAGACGGATAAGTTGGATGCGGCGTTGATAGCTCAATTCGGTGAGGTAATACAACCTAAGCTATCTAGGCTGAAGCCAGAGAATATGCAGAAGATGGCAGATATTGTTAGGCGTAGAAATCAGTTAATAGAGATGCAAACTAAGGAAAAGAATCGTCTGCAGATTATGTCAAAGGCCATTCAGCCCAACATAAAAGCGATGCTTGTACTTTTGAAAAAGCAAATAAATAAGATGAATGATGAGCTAGCAAAACTGATAGAAAGTTGCCCGGAATACAGAGCGAAGAGTGAGCTAGTGCAGAGTATGCCAGGCATAGGAAAAATATCAGCCGCAGCATTAATTAGCTATCTACCGGAACTTGGCTTGATGAATAGCAAACAAGTTGCATCACTTGTTGGTGTTGCACCGATGAATAAAGAAAGTGGTAAATACAAGGGAAAGCAAGTTACTCAAGGTGGGCGTCACCAAGTCCGTACCGTTCTGTTTATGGCGATGATGTCAGCCATGCAGTGCAATCAAAAATTTAAGGCGTTTTACGAGCGCTTAGTTGAAGCGGGAAAACCGAAAAAAGTTGCAATCATAGCTTGCGTGAGAAAGATGGTGATCATCTTAAATTCAATGGTAAGAGATGGCGTCATGTGGGAAGAAAAAACAGTTTAAATTCAAGGTTGACGCCATAGTCGTTTGTTAG
>NZ_BTGG01000018.1:0-1775 GCF_042848195.1 Alteromonas sp. MTD1 | reverse complement strand
ACCCCACTAAGGGGCGATAATACATGGGCTAAAATTAGGAACGAAGTGACGCAGCCCATGTGTTAGCGTCCCAGCGAGCAGCGCGAGCGCCTTTAGTGTTTTGTTATATTTCAAAGCCGCTGGACTCTAATATTGCGATTTTTTCCAATACTTGTTCAATATAAAAATTGTCTAAACATTTAGACCACTTTTTAAAATGTTCAAGGTCTCCTAATGCTGCATCCACATTGAATAGCATATGATAAAAAGGTCCTTTAGGAGAGAAACACCAAGAGTCTTCTTTTGTAAGCGCCTCTTGTGCTGCCTCTAAGGTCGTAAACCTTTCAAAAAATGGGAATGCGATTTTTTCTATTGCGCTTTTAATTTTTATAGCGACGTCTTGAGAAGATTCCTCAATATTAACTTCCCAATTGCCATCGCCGGAGTAATCAAGTCCAAGCATAGAATTAACGTTCGGCGAATACTGTTGAATTTGGTATGGCATCGGGTGGGCATTCAGTGCCTTTTCAACTTTTCTCGCATTATCAAAATTTCTGCCAAAGTAGAAAGATACGTCTATTAAAGGAGACCATTTGTTTGACCCAGCTAAGACTATAACGTCGAAACCTGAGGCTCGTTTGCGTTTAAGCATTAACTTTGATTTATAGAATGTAAACTCATCTCCAAGTAAATCAGCAATTTCTTGTCCAAGTTTCTTTTTATAAGTATCAGCCGCCGACACGGACCCTCCTTGGAATATAACTTTTAAATAAGGGGCGCAGACGCGTGGGCTATAATGCGAAGCAGCCCACGTGTATGCGTCCCAGCCTGCGCAGCAGGCGACTTAATTTTTTTGTTATGTGGCACTTCTAAAAACTACCTTGATATACATTTGCGCTGAATATAAACCACTTGTTGTCTATAAAATGACAGACATACAAAGTGCGGAAGTCTATATTTGCATTGGCTGTGTTAACACGCCAAGCAATTGTAACTGCTACTTTGTCTTGTCCAAGTTGCTGCTCTTGCATAATTTTGAACTGAGCGCATTGATAGCCAAAGTTGCGCATAGATTCACAATTTAACGCAAACTTTTCAATAAGCGCTGGTCTATCCGTAAATGTTTGAGTACCGTCAGCGTCTGAAATAGCACAGGGAAGGCGATAAAGGCTCGCTATGACCTCTGAGTTAAAAGCGTTAAAAGCCTCTGTGTATTTTTTAAAAAGTTCTTCCATGCTTGATTGTTACTCCTGACACATAACACCCCAAGAAGGGGCAATTACACGCAGGCTATAATACGGAACGAAGTGACGGGAGCCTGCGTGTAATTGTCCCGCTTACTTGGCTTGTTAGATGCGTTGCAAATTAATGCACGCTGGCTTTTGAAAGCAAATTGAGCACAACAACCCCAGTTACAATTAACCCCATGCCAACAGCACCCCAAAGATCAAGTTTTTGCCCATGCATGAACCAAGCAACTAAAGTCACTAAAACTATTCCAAGCCCTGACCAAATTGCATATGCCATTCCAACAGGAATTGATTTGAGAGTGAGTGAAAGCAAATAAAACGCTGCACCATAACCAGCAACAACAAGTAACGAAGGAGCTAATTTAGTAAAACCCTCACTAGACTTCAGACTAGATGTTGCAATTACCTCACAAATGATAGCCGCGGATAAAAATATCCAGTTCTTCATAGCTTTCTCCAGTTTTTATATCTCGCGCAAGACTATACTAATATTCAAGAAATAAGCAGTCTTGTTCTTTCAAAAAAACTGTGAGCACATGAAGCATC
>NZ_BTGG01000017.1:0-3132 GCF_042848195.1 Alteromonas sp. MTD1 | reverse complement strand
ATGTTCTTTAACAATTTGGAAAGCTGATATTAATAGTAATCAATCAAAATTGAGTAACTGAGAAATCGAAAGATGACTTTTTACTCTACTTGACTGAATTGCTTGTTATCAATCGATGATTTGATAGCAAGGCAATTCTTCCGATTAGCTTGTCATTCATGCAGCATAACTTAGACAGAAGTCAAAAGGCTGTTTGGGGTTGTATGGTTAAGTGACGAAGCGTATACGGTGGATGCCTTGGCAGTTAGAGGCGATGAAGGACGTGTAAGTCTGCGAAAAGCTGTGGTGAGCCGACAAAATGCATTTGAGCCACAGATGTCCGAATGGGGAAACCCACCTATTTATAGGTATCGTTAACTGAATACATAGGTTAACGAGGCGAACGAGGGGAACTGAAACATCTAAGTACCCTTAGGAAAAGAAATCAACCGAGATTCCCCTAGTAGCGGCGAGCGAACGGGGAGCAGCCCTTAAGCTGTTTAGAATTTAGTGGAATCCTTTGGGAAGAGGAGCGATACAAGGTGATAGCCCTGTACACGACGGATTCTTTACAGTGAAATCGAGTAGGTCGGGACACGTGTTATCTTGACTGAATATGGGGGGACCATCCTCCAAGGCTAAATACTCCTAACTGACCGATAGTGAACCAGTACCGTGAGGGAAAGGCGAAAAGAACCCCTGTGAGGGGAGTGAAATAGAACCTGAAACCGTATACGTACAAGCAGTGGGAGCCCTTCGGGGTGACTGCGTACCTTTTGTATAATGGGTCAGCGACTTATATTTAGTAGCAAGGTTAAGTGAATAACGGAGCCGTAGCGAAAGCGAGTGTTAACTGCGCGTTTAGTTGCTAGGTATAGACCCGAAACCCGGTGATCTAGCCATGGGCAGGTTGAAGGTTGAGTAACATCAACTGGAGGACCGAACCCACTAACGTTGAAAAGTTAGGGGATGACCTGTGGCTGGGGGTGAAAGGCCAATCAAACCGGGAGATAGCTGGTTCTCCCCGAAATCTATTTAGGTAGAGCCTCGGACGAATTCCATTGGGGGTAGAGCACTGTTAAGGCTAGGGGGTCATCCCGACTTACCAACCCTTTGCAAACTCCGAATACCAATGAGAACTATCCGGGAGACACACGGCGGGTGCTAACGTCCGTCGTGGAGAGGGAAACAACCCAGACCGCCAGCTAAGGTCCCAAAATATTGCTAAGTGGGAAACGATGTGGGAAGGCATAGACAGCTAGGAGGTTGGCTTAGAAGCAGCCACCCTTTAAAGAAAGCGTAATAGCTCACTAGTCGAGTCGGCCTGCGCGGAAGATGTAACGGGGCTAAGCAATATACCGAAGCTGCGGCAGCATGTTTACATGCTGGGTAGGGGAGCGTTGTGTAAGTGGATGAAGGTGAGTTGTAAAGCTTGCTGGACATATCACAAGTGCGAATGCTGACATGAGTAACGATAATGGGAGTGAAAAACTCCCACGCCGGAAGACCAAGGTTTCCTGTCCCATGCTAATCAGGGCAGGGTAAGTCGGCCCCTAAGGCGAGGCAGAAATGCGTAGTCGATGGGAAACGGGTTAATATTCCCGTACTTATATAATCAGTGATGGAGGGACGGAGAAGGCTAGGCAAGCTTGGCGTTGGTTGTCCAAGTGAAAGCGAGTAGGCCGAGTGTTTAGGTAAATCCGGACACTTAAAGCTGAGACGCGAGACGAGCCACTACGGTGGTGAAGTTGTTGATGCCCTGCTTCCAGGAAAAGCTTCTAAACTTATGATTATATGAACCGTACCCCAAACCGACACAGGTGGTCAGGTAGAGAATACTAAGGCGCTTGAGAGAACTCGGGTGAAGGAACTCGGCAAAATTGTACCGTAACTTCGGGAGAAGGTACGCCCCTGTTTGTGAACACTTTACGTGGTAAGCAGATGGGGGCCGCAGTGACCAGGTGGCTGGGACTGTTTATTAAAAACACAGCACTCTGCAAACTCGTAAGAGGACGTATAGGGTGTGACACCTGCCCGGTGCCGGAAGGTTAATTGATGGGGTTAGCGTATGCGAAGCTCTTGATCGAAGCCCCGGTAAACGGCGGCCGTAACTATAACGGTCCTAAGGTAGCGAAATTCCTTGTCGGGTAAGTTCCGACCTGCACGAATGGTGTAACCATGGCCACGCTGTCTCCACCCGAGACTCAGTGAAATTGAAATCGCAGTGAAGATGCTGTGTACCCGCACCTAGACGGAAAGACCCCGTGAACCTTTACTACAGCTTGGCACTGAACATTGAACCTACATGTGTAGGATAGGTGGGAGGCTTTGAAGCACAGTCGCTAGATTGTGTGGAGCCGTCCTTGAAATACCACCCTTGTATGTTTGATGTTCTAACATTGGTCCCTAATCGGGATTGTGGACAGTGTCTGGTGGGTAGTTTGACTGGGGCGGTCTCCTCCCAAATAGTAACGGAGGAGCACGAAGGTTAGCTAATCACGGTCGGACATCGTGAGGTTAGTGCAATGGCATAAGCTAGCTTAACTGCGAGACAGACACGTCGAGCAGGTACGAAAGTAGGTCATAGTGATCCGGTGGTTCTGTATGGAAGGGCCATCGCTCAACGGATAAAAGGTACTCCGGGGATAACAGGCTGATACCGCCCAAGAGTTCATATCGACGGCGGTGTTTGGCACCTCGATGTCGGCTCATCACATCCTGGGGCTGAAGTCGGTCCCAAGGGTATGGCTGTTCGCCATTTAAAGTGGTACGCGAGCTGGGTTTAGAACGTCGTGAGACAGTTCGGTCCCTATCTGGTGTGGGCGTTGGATGATTGATGGGAGCTGCTCCTAGTACGAGAGGACCGGAGTGGACGAACCGCTGGTGTTCGGGTTGTCATGCCAATGGCATTGCCCGGTAGCTATGTTCGGAACGGATAACCGCTGAAAGCATCTAAGCGGGAAGCCGGCCCAAAGATGAGTCATCCCTGACCTTTAAGGTCTGGAAGGGTTGTTATAGACGATGACGTTGATAGGCAGGGTGTGGAAGCGTTGTAAGGCGTTAAGCTAACCTGTACTAATTGCCCGAGAGGCTTAACCATACAACGCCCAAAAAGCTTTAGGCTTTTGAGTGTTGTAGACAAGCTAAAGTAAG
>NZ_BTGG01000016.1:0-5838 GCF_042848195.1 Alteromonas sp. MTD1 | reverse complement strand
GCACTTGTTCATGAATACGATGATGTAAGGAATACCAACCTGACGACCAAGTAGGATGTGCTCACGAGTCTGTGGCATAGGGCCATCAGTCGCAGCAACTACTAGGATACCACCGTCCATCTGAGCAGCACCAGTGATCATGTTTTTAACGTAATCAGCGTGTCCTGGGCAGTCTACGTGTGCGTAGTGACGAGTTGGAGTGTCATATTCTACGTGTGAAGTAGAAATGGTGATACCACGTGCTTTCTCTTCAGGCGCGTTATCGATTTGATCGAATGCCTGAGCGTTACCGCCGTAAGTTTTAGAAAGAACTGTAGTGATAGCTGCAGTTAGGGTAGTTTTACCGTGGTCAACGTGGCCGATTGTACCCACGTTTACGTGGGGTTTCGTACGTTCAAACTTTTCTTTTGCCATTTCTATTATCCCAGCAAAGTTACATTAAAAAATTTATGAAATTTTACATGAGCTGGGGAGAAATTACTGGTGCTGATAGGCAGATTTGAACTGCCGACCTCACCCTTACCAAGGGTGCGCTCTACCAACTGAGCTATATCAGCACTGATTTGGAGCGGGCAGCGGGAATCGAACCCGCATCATCAGCTTGGAAGGCTGAGGTAATAGCCATTATACGATGCCCGCAATCCTAATTCTCTGGCCACCTCATAAAGAAAGTGGTGGAGGGGGCAGGATTCGAACCTGCGAAGGCTGAGCCGGCAGATTTACAGTCTGCTCCCGTTGACCGCTTGGGTACCCCTCCAGATTGATGGTGCCGACTGCCGGAATCGAACTGGCGACCTACTGATTACAAGTCAGTTGCTCTACCAACTGAGCTAAGTCGGCACTACATCAAGTGGGTGCGCATTCTAGAGTAATGATTTACTCAGTGCAAGTGTCTTTTTGAAAATTTTTCAATTTTCTTTCTGACCGATTTCTTAACCAATCAGAAACTTACGTCGATGCTTACTGTAACAGTTCACTTCGAGCGTAGCGGGCAAGACCCTGCATCACCAAATGAGCGAGGCGCATATTATCAGCGGATTTTAAGAATGCAAACACTTTTTTGTCTCCACCCCCTAAAATCACATCAAAATCGGATCGTTTGCTTGATATGTAATCAACCGCGCTCAAATAAACACCATAAACAGCTGCGTGGCATCCTGTGGCCACACATTCTTCAGTGTCATTACCTACACCAAAGGTGGTCGGAATTTCATCGTTTGCGAACACTTTTTTAGTTGAAGCAACTAGTGCGTCTCTCATTACATGAAAGCCTGGCACTATCCAACCGCCTAAATGTTGACCATCTACGACAAAATCTACCGTTATGGCCGTTCCAACATCCATAACAAAAAAGGCTTTTTTTGATTTTTCTGCTGCGCAAATCATTGCAAGCCATCTATCAACGCCCATTTTTTGTTCGTTGGCGTAACTATTTTTTATGCCAAAGGCTTCTTTTTCGGTGTGCTTTTCTACAAAAATAATATTTCTGTTTAAACACATGGCTGAAATTTCATCAACCCATTCTTTATTTCGCACCGAAGCAACATATAAATGTGAGACTTTTTCCTGTTTATCAACAAAAGAAAATAAAGAAGCGACATCTTCACATCCAGTTGGCTCATTTTCAGCATCGCTTAACAACGTATATTTTATACGAGTGTTACCAATATCCACTAAAACGACATTTTTTTCGTTTATATGGGTTTGCGAATTAGTTACCACGTAGGCTTACCTCACCACCGTGGAAGCGTGTAATGCCATCTTGCGTTTCAACAAGCAGTGCACCACTAGCATCAACGCCTCTATCAATACCAGAAAAACGCTTTTCTCCCATCTGCAGCACAATGCGTTTATCTGCATAAAGGTCTAACGCTTCCCAATAAGGTGCGAAAGGTCCAAAGCCCTGTTGAGTGAATTTCGGTAAATACGACCATAGCGATTTAATTATTTCAGCTGCTAGCGCATTTCTATCCGGTGTTTGCCCTAGAAAACTGGCTAGGTCACTGTGCGGCTGACCAACGTCATATTGACTATCTGGTACGCATACGTTTAAACCAATGCCAATTACACAATGTGCAGTGGCACCAATTTGCCCCTCCACTTCAATTAACACGCCAGCTAACTTCTTTCCTTGCAGGTATATATCGTTTGGCCATTTTAATTCGGCATCGTCTACACCGAACTCTTTTAATGCATCACATACAGCAAGACCTACTAATAACGAAAGCCCGGCCATACTTTGATATCCATCAGGAAAAGACCAATACATCGAAAAAGTAAGGCTGCCACCAACAGGCGCTAACCAAGAACGACCGTGTCGCCCTCTCCCTGCTGTTTGGATTTCTGCAAAAATAACATCGCCGTCGGCAAGGTCTTCTCTATTATTTGCTATGCGTTTTTTTAATTCGGTATTTGTAGATGGCAACACTGATTCAACATCAATCATTGCACGCTTTGTGTTACCTAAATGCTTTTTAATGCTGTCTGCACTTAACAATGGGAATCCTCGCTCTAAACGATAGCCCTTACCTTTCACTTTAAATACATCCAGCCCCCAGTCTGCTAACTGAGATATATGCCCTGCAACTGCGGTGCGCGATAGCCCAACCTGCTGTGCAATGGTTTCTCCTGAATGAAATTGTCCGTCGGCCAGTAACGCTAAAATATGCTTTCTTATTGCTTTTGATGCTTGTCTCATAGCGAAATAAGTCCCTTGCTGCCCATAAGGCGTACTTCTGGTTCTAGTTTTATAGCGAATTTATCGTATACAGTGGCGATAATATCGCTAGCCATTGCGATGACATCTTTTCCTTTCGCGCCACCCAAATTAGTCAACACTAGTGGTTGGGTTGGATGACAGCGCACCTGATTAAGCGTGGCACCTTTAAAACCCGATTGGTCGATTAGCCAGGCAGCAGGTATCTTAACGAATTCATCGCTACTTTGAACATCGGATGAGGGCACAACGAAGTGAGGTACAGTATCGTATTGTTTACTTATATTAGCTAACACCGACATAGGCACCACTGGGTTTTTGAAAAAGCTACCTGCATTCCCAAGCAAAGAAGGGTCGGGTAGTTTCTGTTGGCGAATTTCAATAACCTTATAATAGATGGATTCGGGGGTAGGTGTTTCTAATGCAGCTAATTCACCATATGACGTAACCAGCGTATGTGCTTTGGGTAATTTAAAATTAACGTGTGTAATAAGCACTTTGTTAGCGAGCGCATTTTTAAAAATACTGTCTCTGTATCCAAAGGCGCAATCGTTGTTTTTAAGCTTCGTCTTTTCACCAGTATCTAAAACAACGATTTCAACTGTGTCTATAAACGCATTAACTTCAATGCCGTAAGCACCAATGTTCTGTATAGGGCTCGCACCAACTGAACCAGGAATAAGCGCTAGGTTCTCTAACCCATACCACTGATTTTCTAAACACAAGGTAACAAAGTCGTGCCAGTTCTCACCTGCCCCTACGCGCAGATAATGATAGCTTTCATCATCAAAATGACTGATGCCTTTGATCTCATTAACCAGCACTGCGCCTTGAAAGTCTTCAGTAAAAATAGAGTTACTGCCACCGCCAAGTAAATAGACAGTCTCATGCGAGTTATAAAGAGAAAGAAACGAAGGAATGTCAGAAAAGGCATGGATTGATGCGCAGTTGGCATCTAGTCCAAACGTACTATAACGCTTTAGTGAAGGCATAAACTTTTATATACGACTAACAATTTATTAATGGTATGGGATGCAAGCCACAAATAAAAGCGTAAAACACAGAATATAGGCAACTACTGTAGCGATAACTGCGTAAGATATTTCAGTTAGCTTCTAGTTCACTAACATGTAATACCATCCAACCATTTATATAGATGTTTCTAGGGCGCCTTGCATCGTAGATAGCACCAGATGACACTAATGTGCCAAGTCGTGCTTTCGACACTACCAATGTATCGGGCCGGTAATAGTTTCTCATTAATAGCGCACTAAGATATCACTGTTCCACAGCTTTATAACCTATGCGAAACCCACCCCAATGTTTGCCGTTGACATAAATTGGTGCCGATAAGTCATGCATAATTTCCCCTGTATCGCGCTTATAAGTTTGTAGCAAGAAGGTCGAAGTATTGCTGCCACAACGACTACCGGTATTGTCATCAAATATGCGTTTTGTTCTGTTATTTGCCAAATCCGTATCGTAGTTGCCTGTTAGAGGCTGACTAAATTTTTTATTGTGGGTAGGAAAGTATCCGTTCTTATCAACCGCACCGGCATAAATTATAAAGCTATGTGTTTGTAATAAAGGCTCTTGAATATCAGGGAGCACGTTGTCGGTGAATTTATCGAAAGGTGTGGTGTGCTTAACAGGGTTGGTGTTCACAATAGGCTTATAGTCAAAGCTAAAAAGGTTTGCTTCTGATATCTCGCCTTGCAATATCGCTTGCTCGAATCGTTTACCTATTGCCTTGGCTGCATTAACTGCAATGTCCCTTACTTCACTATTTCTATCATTTACATCAAAGTTTTCTAGAAGCCTAAATATGTCCTCTGCTTGGCTACTTAATGAAAGCGCCTGAGTAGATACATCAGTTAGATCCAGCCCTAACTTTTCAGTAGTGGTGTGCAGTTGAAGAATATTTTTGCTTATACCTGCACTATGTTCGGCATTCACTTCAACCATTGACTGCATAGCCCCCATCGATTCGCGTGCTTTTGTAGAAAGCACACTGGAATGTGAGATAGCATCTTCGCAAACTTGCAGCGTTGTGTTCATAGTATCACTGGAATTAAGTACTGTTTCCATCGTTGCAACTGCAGCCTGACTGCTTGCATTCATGTCTTTTAGTAGACTCTCTATTCCTGAAGTCGCATCAGTTGTCTTCTTTGCAAGTTCCCTCACCTCATCAGCAACAACAGCAAAACCACGTCCCTGTTCTCCCGCCCTTGCAGCCTCAATAGCCGCATTAAGCGCTAGCATATTGGTTTGGTCAGCCAATTGGTTAATGGTATTGGTTATGGTGCTTATCCCCTCAGCTTTGCTTTTTAATGCAGTAAGCGCTTCAGATGACGCATTTATGTTTACAACCAGTTGCTGTTGTTGGCTTAATACTTCTCTCAAAGACGTACTTCCGAGCTGGGTTTTTTCGTCAGATTCGTTCATAGAAGATGACGCAGTTTTAGCAAGATCATCTAATTGGGTTGAAGACGCCTCTAACTCCTGGAGTCTGCCACTCATTTCTCCGATATTAGATACCTGCTCTTTGAATGCCTTTGATAACTGCTCTAAAAAGAAAGAAATAGATGCGCTACCGATAGCAATATTACTCGCTGCACGACTTACCATCGTGGCATCATTTCTGCTCGCTGTTTTATTATCATCGCTAACTGCTGCTGTGTTCGGAGATACGCTATGGTTTTGGAAAAACTTACCCATAGCAACAGCCGCGATAAGAACAGATAAAAACAAAATACTTGTTGAAACTAGTACATGTATCGTCATAAACGACGTAACAACATTAACGATAGCGGCTATTGTTGCTATTACGAAATACGCCATCACGCCCACTTTACATTAATTTAACATTAGGAGAATGTAGATAGGTTTTAGTGATTTATCTATAAGCGGATAGTATTAAAAAGGAAATTAATCGATAAACGACAGAAACTATGAATAACACAAACAAAAAAGCCCTTGTCGTCAGACAAGGGCTTTTCGGAATTGGGACCTGGCAGTGTCCTACTCTCACATGGGGGTGAAGAACGCTGCACCGCAGGTGCATGACGAATGCCTAGTGGCATGCGGCAAGTGATGAACGGTCGAGCTCTGCGAGACCATGT
>NZ_BTGG01000015.1:0-7987 GCF_042848195.1 Alteromonas sp. MTD1 | reverse complement strand
GAAAAGCCGCTCTTTTGAGCGGTTTTTTGCTTTTTGCTATATCCAAGAGCAAATCTTCATAGAAGGCGCGCTTTTTTCTTCCCCCTTTTCGCCACGCGTCATGCTAGTATTATTGTTTTACTACATTAGAGCTTTACCGAACTTTTCCGACATTGCACTTTAGTCACCTTATTCAGCTAGGCTAATTGAGTGCATTGCTCGCTTTTCTCTGTCAGCAGTTAGGCTCTAAAAAATAACAATAACAAAGGAAATTGCGTGATTAACGATCTCGTTTCTATTGTAAATAATGTGTTGTGGGGCGACGGCCGAGTACTTATTGTCATGCTTGTAGCCTGTGGCGTTTGGTTTACCGTAAAACTTGGTGGCGTGCAGCTTCGTCATTTCGGCCACATGTTTTCGTTGCTAAAAGGCAGTAACACCGCAACAAAAGACGGCATCAGTTCGTTTCAAGCCCTTTGCACAAGCTTATCGGCACGCGTGGGTACGGGTAACTTAGCCGGTGTAGCCGTGGCTATCTCGTTAGGCGGCTCAGGCGCTATTTTCTGGATGTGGATGATTGCGCTTTTAGGTATGGCTACCGGCTTTGCTGAAAGTGTTTTAGGTCAGCTTTATAAAGTACGCGATGAAAACGGTGAGTTTCGCGGCGGCCCAGCTTACTACATAAAACAAGGCTTAAATAAAACCTGGCTTGCTGTAGCCTTTTCGCTGTGCCTTTTCTTTGGCTATGGATTTGTATTTAGTGCTGTACAGGCAAACACCATTACCGATGCGTTAAACAACGCTTATACCTTTCCAAAAGAAGTCGTTGGCTTGGGAATTATCGCTCTTGCCGCATTAATTGTTGTTGGCGGCTTACGTGGAATTGCGCGCTTCGCCGAATACGTAGTGCCTTTTATGGGTATTGGCTATGTATTGGTAGCGCTAGGCATCACCATTATCAACATTTCAGAACTTCCCGCCATGCTATTGGATATTGTGAAATCGGCATTTGGCTTACAGGAAGCTGGAGCTGGCGCGTTAGGTGCAGCTATAAAAAATGGTATTCAGCGTGGCCTTTACTCAAATGAAGCCGGTAGCGGCTCTGTACCGCACGCAGCAGCGAGTGCAGCTCCAAACCCTAACCATCCCGTTTCGCAAGGCTATATTCAAATGCTAGGCGTGTTTCTAGACACCATGATTTTGTGTACCGCTACTGCTTTTATTATTCTGCTAGCAGGTGGGTCTAGTTCAGAACAAATGGAAGGTATACGCCTTACGCAAGATGCCATGAGCAGTCACTTAGGTGAAGGCGGTACCGACTTTGTTGCCGCGGCAATTAGCTTATTTGCGTTTACGTCGGTAGTGGCAAACTATGCCTACGGCGAAAGTAACCTACACATGTTTAAGCTTGATAACCGTATAGGCCGTGCCGTGTACACCATTGGTTACCTAGGTATGATTTATTGGGGTGCGCAAGCTAAGCTGCCGCAAGTATGGGCAATGGCTGATATGGCGCTAGGGCTTATGACCGTAATTAACATTATTGCCATTATGTGGATGACCCCTACTATTGTAGCTATCAGCAAAGACTACTTTAAAAAGAAAGACAGCGGCGAGAAAGTGGAATACAAAGCTGGTGATTGCGAAATACAAGGTAAGTCTGAAGACGGCGTGTGGGATTAACGCTTCACATGCAAATAGCATAAATGCAAAAGGAGGCCGTTCGGCCTCCTTTTTTGGTTTGACGTTTTACAGCGCCACAGGCAAATGCCCTGTTTTCACCCAAATCACGGTCTCGTCATCAACATAGGGGTGGTGCTGACTCATATGAGGGCTGCGAAGCCATGTACCTTTGGGGTAACTACCATGCTCGTCTTTAAAGGTTCCTGAAAGAACAAATATTTCTTCACCGCCAAAATGTTTATGCGGCTTGAAAACCTCGCCAACAGGCCACTTTACTAAAGCAACGTGTTCATGCTCAAAATTATGCAGCGGCATTACTTGAAGACCGCCCTGCCCTTGAAGCCATGGCGAAGTATTGGTATTTACCCTTACCTCTTGCAGGTCTCTTTTATCAAACTGGTTAAGCTTAACTAAAATAACGCAGCCTTCTTTACTAAACGGGCTATGCTTACTTCCCGGCGGATTGCGAAGATAGGTACCAGCAGGGTAATCGCCGTGCTCGTCGGAAAATACGCCTTCAAGCACCAATATTTCTTCGCCCAGTGGGTGACTATGTTCCTTGAAACTTGCGCCCGCTTCATACTTCACCACACTAGTAGTATGCCCCGACTCTTTCGCCTCTCGTTCAAGCGGTTTACGCCACACTGTGCTAGAGGGCGAAGGCTGCCACTGTTCGTCTTCAGTACCAATAGCTAAGCGTTCATCAAAATTCATATTCAACATATACAACCTGCTTTACATTATTATCGCTTTCTCACACTGCACTCGAATCGTGCTGCACTATTGGCTCGTGCTGCGCTGGAACATACATTATCTAGGCCTAAGCAACTCAAAGAAATTATCTTCACTAATACCAAAATAATCGCCAGGGCCTCCACCACGCATAACCGGGTAGCCTTTCAGTGTTTTGTAAACGCCGTCCTCTATAAGCGATTTATCGATATGCACGCCCACTACTTCACCCATGATAAACCAGCTATTCACGGCCTCACCTGCTGCCCCTTTAAGCTGCACGATATCGGTAACTTGGCACTCCATACTGACTAAGCTAGCTTTAACGCGTGGCACATCGACAACGTTACCAGGCGCCCACTCTAGCCCTGCAGCTTCAAACTCGTTTTCCCCGCGCGGTAATGGCTTGCTGGTTTCATTCATGGCCTCAACGAGATGTTTCGACACTAAATTCCAACAAAATTCACCTGTGTCACTCGCGTTCTTTAGTGAGTCTTTATCGCCTACGCTTGAAAAGCCAATTATGGGCGGCGTGTAATTTAAGGCGTTAAAAAAACTGTAAGGCGCTAAATTTAACGCGCCCTCTTTAGAGCGCGTAGATATCCAGCCTATGGGGCGCGGCGCAATAATGGCGTTGAACGGGTCGTGCGCCAAACCGTGCCCATGCTGGGGTTCATAAAAATGATAACTAGCCAATAGATGTCCTTACTTAAATGTGTTCCTACACAGCGCGTGTTTTGAGTACCAAGCATTCTGTCGGCACTCATTAATGCCGATTTGCTCAAAGAGCACAAGCGCAGTACAACAAAAACCTTTATTTGAATATTTAAGAGTGTATAACACTTCCGTTAGTGTTACGTAGCCTGATACCATTTCGATTAATCACCAAAGGGAGATGAGTTGTTGAAAGCATTGATATTAACCGGGCAAAATCAATACAGCGTTGTAAGCTATTTTTTAAACGGCATAGCTGACGATTTGAAACTGCTTGGATACGATGTCGATTTCTTAAATGTTGAAAACCAAACCAACATAGATAAGGGCCTTCCACACATTTGTGCGCTAGAGCAGTATGCATTTGTTATTAGCTTTAACGGTGTAGGTTTAGGCAAGCTTTCAGACACCCACGACACCCTAGCCTATGCGAAAACAAACCCACTTTATGTATTTTGTGTAGATAACCCGCTGCATTTAATTCTGCGCTTTTTCGGTCATCCGGTTACTGTATTATGTGTTGCACAAGAGCACGTGGAATTCATGCGAGCCTGTGGCATAAAAGCACATTATTTCCCGCACGCCATCGCGCAAAATGACCCTGCTTTCAGCAGTAATGAAGATGCCAGTAGCGAAAAACAACACAGCCTTAAAAAACCAAACAGCATATTGTTTCCTGTATCTTTTAACGACAAACAAGCAGCATTTAACGAACTGACTCCCGTATGGAAGAGTTTAGGCACCGCTATAGATGAATGCACTAACGTGACCGGTTTCTTGCAGCGAATTGGCGTAATACCTACAGCTACCTCACCCGCACGCACCACGCTTAACGAAAGTATATTAAGAATATCTGCCGTGGTAGACCGTTATTTACGCGCTAAAGAGCGCGAGGCTTGTTTACTCGATTTTGCACAGCGCGGAATTAAGTTATCCGTAGTAGGTAATAACGTAGAACGCTACCGTAACGTATGCGACTTTCATGAGTATGAACAAAGTGTGTCGTTTGATGCGCTTCGCGACAAATTCAAGCAGTATGAATTTGTGCTGCATCAATCACCGGGCTTCGAGCGTGGCTTACATGAAAGAGTAATACATGCCATAGCAGCTGGTACGAATGTTATAACGTGGAATGCGCCTTTTGCGCTGTCTGCTTTTAACAATGCTGGCGCTTTTGCGCATGATGCGCAGCTACCAAATGCTACCGATACACTTTATACCGATGCAGTGGAGGCTGGAAAAAACCGGCTTTTAACAAACCACACATGGAAAGCACAGTTAGCGTATGTATTGAAAGCGCAGAATACCACTGAATAGCTAAAGAGGTTCAAATTTCATAAAAACATCATTGATGTGTAACGTTGCTGACTTTTATTCGGGTGACATTAGCAGGGTGTTAAGTTTTTAAGACTGGAAATATGAACAACTCTACATCAACTTCACATCTTACTTGCGTAATAGAAGCTATCGCCCTAGTCAAACATAGCAACCATTCCTTAAGCGAAGAGTTAAAAGCACAGCTGCTTGCAAAAGGTTACGATAATAGCGTAACAACACATGCTGTAAACGTTCTTAGCGCACAGCGCCCTTTAGTATTATAACCTGCCAGCTTTATTAAAAGCTTTCGAGTTGACCATGATATCTGCATTAGTGATCTATACCGTTGTCAGTATTGTTGTATTTGGCATAACCGAATACTTTTACTTACTTCAATTAAAACAGCGCGAAAACTAGGTCTCCGCGCTGTTTTACATTTCAGCTATTCTTTGAATAACGTGAACCTATCTACTTAGGTGACCAATCGAACTTTTTGAACGGCTCGTCTACTGGGGTTTCAGCCAAGTGATTGGTGTAGTTGCTCATTACTTTTTGCGCCAATATAAGCACAATTTCTAGCAACTGTTGCTGCTTGTAGCCCGCTTCAAAGAAAGCATTAAGCTGTTCGCCTTCTACATTGCCGCGGCCACGAGTCATGGCTAACACGGTTTGCTTCAGCGTATTAAGTTTGCCGTCTGATAACGTTTCATCGTTTCGCAACTCTTCAATTAGATCATCGCGTACTGACATACTTTTTGCGATCCCCGTGTGTGCCGGAACACAGTAATGACAAGCATGCTCAACATTAATGGTTTGCCACACAACGGTAAGCTCTTCAGCGTTAAACGATGTTTCTTGCGCTAGTTTGTGCAGTACTTGGTAACCATCTAATAGCGTTGGCGCTTCTGCCATTACTGCGTGAAGGTTCGGGATCATACCAAACGCGCTCTGCGATTTTTCTAGTAAAGGCTTTGCTGCTTCTGGGGCTGTTTCTTGTGTATGTATTGTAAAATCAGTCATGTCACTCTCCTATCGATGTGAACTAAATATGTTGTGCATTTACTATTAAGTGCACGAACAAATGTACTTACTGAGCTGTAACTGTTTTTAATAATAGGTTTACTTGAACGAGCGTTCAAGCAATAATTGAACAGTCGTTCAAAACTTTCGCGCATAAGGTATATCCGTATGAAATACAATCAAGATGAAGTTATTGAAAAAGCAACAATTCTGTTTTGGCAGCGTGGCTTTCAAGGTGCGGGTATGCGTGATATTCAACAAGCATTGGATATGCGCCCGGGCAGTATTTACGCGCGCTTTCAAAGTAAAGAAGGCTTATTTAAGCTGGTGATAGACAAATATGCCGAGAACAGCGAGCTGCGATTAAACCAAGTTGCAAATGCAAATTCACCGTTAGCCGCATTACGCGATTTTTTTGCGGAAGCACTATTACACCCTAACAAACTGCGTTTTATGCGTCAGTGCTTGTTGATTAAGTCGGTAAATGAATTAGACGCAATTGGCGATATTGCAAAAAAAGCAGTAATTGAAGGTATGCAAACGCTTCAAAACTGCTTCAAAAATATAGTGGTTAACGCCGTTGAAAAAGGCGAACTACCCAACAATACACCAGTAGAATTATCTGCTAACTTGCTACAAAATCAATTTGTTGGCTTGCGAGCGTTTGCCCTTATGCAAGACGACCAAACCCAAATTTACACCATGATTGATAAAGTTATTAGCGACTTAAAACAGCCGTGGCCTAGCGCCTTACACTAGGCTACTTATGTTTAGTAAGCGGAAAGTAGATATGGTGCTAAGGACATTTGTGCGTAAATAAGCCATTAAACGAAATAAAAGTCGCCCGTTACTAGCGCGACTAATACGGCAGTACCAAAACAGCCATAACCTGCGGCTCTGCAAAATCTTGCAGCTTTATAATAGGTTAATTCGTTATCGCGTTTGTCGTAGTGGTCGGCAATTTCTACAATTAAGACCGCTGCGGCAAACACAATAGCGACACTCATTACAACCGCAGAAATACCAGACAGCGCAACCACTAGCTTCTTCGCAAGCGGAACCCATAGTTCATCAATGTAAAGGCCGTAGCTACCGTAAACAACAATGCCCAACGCAAACATTGTATTGAAAGCACGTTTGCTGAAGGGTACTTCATTAGGAATGTAATTTCCCTCTTCGCAGTATTGGGGCTTAGGTGGTTCGCACGTATAGCTGGGCATAGGCTCTGACTCTACTTGAGGGCCATAAGCTTCTTCTAAAGCCGAGTTGGTTATCTGAAGCCCTTCTGGTGTTTCAACCAGCAGATCTTTTTCGCGCATAATCGCGCTAAGCGATGAAAACCGTTCAGGGTATGTTTCCCTATCAATACTTTCAAATGCCTCAAGCAATGCTTTATTTGAGTAGTTTTGGTAGTTAGGCCCTTCCAACAATAGTAATTCCTTTTAACTTCGGTACTTTCACTAAAATAATTTACAAAATGGAATGATATAAGATACTGCATTTGCGTGAAATACCCCAATTTCACCTGCACGCCGTTTTGGTGTTTTTAAACTTTGAGCAAAAAACACCAATGTGAAATTTATTAGTAATTGCAGTAGCTTATGGGTTAGGCTTAATAAAACTTAAACGGACAAAAACCCCGTTCCGGTTCGGGAAATCGTACCGTTTTGGGGACGATTAATATGTTATATCGCGGGATAGTTCAGTGGAAGAAAAGAACTTAGTTATTTACGATGGTGTGTGTAACTTCTGTAATGGAGCTGTCACCTTTATTTTGAAGCGCGACAAATCTGAACGTTTTATATTCTCACCAATGCAATCAGAATATGCCCAAGAAGTAATCGAACGCTATAAAGTTGATACTGTAGGTGTTGATACTTTTATGTTGGTCAAGAACGGACACGTTTTTCTTTGGTCAGACGCTGCATTAGAAATCGCAAAAGACTTAACTGGGTTCTGGTTTTTATTCGGTGTAACTAAAATATTGCCGAGCTCTTTCAGAGACTTCTTCTACAAAATCTTTGCTCGCAACCGCATTAAGCTTTTCGGTGGTACAAAGCATTGTCAGATTCCCGATAAAAAGGTCTTAGGGAGGTTCAGAGGTCTTGCGATATAACAAACAAATAAAGTCACTCGCTATCGCTCGTTGGGACGCTAACACGCAGGGCCACTTCGTTACTATGCCCTACATGTTATCGCCCCTTATTTAAAAGTTAGTACCCTCGGAGCAGGAAGCTTGAAAGTAAAACCATCCAAAAAGCTATATCTAAAAATGCTGAGAAGTCTTTTGATAATTAGCGTTCTATTCGGTCTTACTGCATATGTCTGGTCAACTTCAGTTTATGAATGTATTTCTATCTTTTCATGGGAATTTTGCGGCTCTATTGGCCAAGCTGAACTAATTTACCCACTTTTTGCTCTAGATGTGCTGCTAGCTTTTTATTTACTTTCGCCATTTTTTACCTATTTCAGCTATCGTGAAATAATCAAAAATAGGAATAATATTAAATAATGTTGCTAGGTAGTATTGGGTTTACGGGCA
>NZ_BTGG01000014.1:0-53320 GCF_042848195.1 Alteromonas sp. MTD1 | reverse complement strand
AATTTAATATCGACCCAATGGGTCGTTTTTCTACCATTGGCTGGGTCGTTTATCTGATTAAACCAGTTTTATCATACATCTTAAGCCATTGCTAAACAGTTATATTTAGAAAAATCATCTTTTGACAAAAAGTAGAAAACGACCCATTAGCTCGTTTTCTTGACTATTGGAGCAAAGCCACCAGACTGTATATTAATACAGTTTAATTTTTGATGGAATAGTTATGAAAACACGCTCGCCATTTTTAAACTCAATCATAGATTACATGTTAACCAAACAATACTCTTTACGGTCGGTTGACACTTACCTGAAATGGATTGCTGGGTTTATTAATTATCACGACAGGCGGCACCCCACATCTATGGGGGATAATGAGGTCGTAAAATATTTAGACTATTTGGTTTTGCAGAAAAATGTATCACCTAAAACCCAAGCGACGGCTTTAAATGCGCTCGCATTTTTATATAAACACATCATAAAACAAGAGTTATCGCCCGACCTTGTATTTGTACGTAGTAAAAAACAGCAAAAACTTCCCATTGTTATGACACCTGACGAAGTAAAATTGTTGATGTCATTTTTAGATAAACGCTATTACTTAATCGCAGGGTTAATGTATGGTAGCGGTTTACGCGTGATGGAGGCTGTCCAATTACGTGTTCAAGATATTGATTTTGATTATAAAAGTATTCGGATATGGAATGGTAAAGGTAATAAGCATCGCATAGTGACTTTAGCCACTGAGTTAATTCCTTTATTAAGAAGTCAGATTATGCAGGTCAATGATTATCTGCTACTTGATATAAAGAACGAGCAATACGCGGGGGTTTGGATGCCTAATGCCCTTGCTAGTAAATATCCATCCGCAAATAAATCTCTGGCATGGCAATATTTGTTTCCCTCTTATAAATTAAGTGCAGATCCAGAAACAGGTGAAATTAGACGACATCACTTTTATCCCACTGGTGTGCGCAAAGCGATTAAAAAAGCTGCGTTAAAAGCACAACTTACTAAACCAATTACACCTCATACGCTAAGACACTCGTTCGCAACGCATTTACTTCAAAGTGGAGCAGATATTCGTACTGTGCAAAGCCAACTCGGTCACTCAGACGTTAAAACAACACAAATATATACCCATGTTTTACAACAAGGTGCTAATGGAGTGGTAAGCCCATTGAGTAAGCTACTTTAATGAAGCAATTTTCAGCTATTAGTTATTGCGAATACCTAAGCAATGGACCTGAAGTTGTGACTTTATTTAGTGGCAGTTAACGTCTGCTATTGGTAAAAGTGGCTTTAATAAATAGAAAGCGCTAGCTTCCGCTTTACGCTCATAGCGACCGGTGCATTAATAGTAAGATTATGAAAAACAGAAGCACTTTTCCTAATCAGCAGTAGAGTGATAGCTATCTTTAAAAGTGGCAGTCTCGCCGCTTATAGTGAACGTCCACCAATTACGTTAACTCAAATACTCCTATACCTTACCGACCGTAATTTTCGCGAACAGAAAGCAACTAATTCCTTAATCTTTGCACTTAAGCTCAAGCTTTACGTTTGCATTACCACATTTATTTCAAAAATTTACGTAAAACTTAACACACTGTTATGGAATTTAACTGAAAGGAGTAATTCCGTGACATTTCATGTATCTAAAAATAAGCAAGTTGAAGTACAAGGCCAGGTCTACAATAGCTTGTCCGCAGCAGCCAGAGCCTTTGGATTAAATAGTGATAAAGTGCTCGAGCGAATCCGCTGCGGATGGAACATCTATGAAGCGCTTGAAATTGTAGAGCGAAAGCTGCCAACGATGAACTATCAAGACCGTATAAAACAATTTGCGGCTCAAGAGAAAATAAAACCAGGTAGTGTAGGTAAGCGTTTATCTCTAAGGCGCAGACGCATTAGAGAGTGGCTTAACTTGCCGAGTCACTCCCCTACTCGCCATAGCAATGTCTTAATTGTCACAGATTCAGAAGGAAGCACATTTGGCAGCTTAAAAGAAGCTTCTGCTGAAAAAGGTATGCATCGCTCAACATTAAAAAACGGCTGTTTAAAGCTCGTAAAAGTTAAGAAATACGCCTTTGAATCAGAAATGTCTATTTCTGCCGAATCCCTATTACTTCTGTGCGCTCATCCAAATTTACGGTTAAAAGACGACTTATTCTCTTCTGATGGCCACTTCATACTTTTAGATAATCAAGTACGCCTGCATTTATTCTTCAGAAATACTAGCGGTAATGAATATATTGCATTTGCATCGATTGATGGGGTCACGTTGTTTAATGTTAACTGCGCGACAAACGGTTACGGCATATTTTCAAACAGCATATTATTTCGTAACGCCACTTCACTAAAACCTCATGAAAAAACAGCATTGCACAATTTAATGCGTGGCTGTGCGAAGCAGAATTGGGAAATATTCATGGGTGACTTTGTTAAATACAAAATGCCGTAATAGGAAATCTCTATGGCTTTTTAACGGCAAATAACGAGGGAGTGAAGTCTAGATTTGGTCACGGATGGTCACGAATTGTGACCACACGTGACCATCCTGACAGCATTCATCTGTTTTCAGAGGAAAAAACGAAAAGAAACAGAAATTCTGAAAATACTGTTTAAAACCGATTAATTCAGTGTCGTCAATGAGTTAAGAAAATCAAATATTGTTAAAATAACGCTAGAAAAAACTTTTGGAAGAAAAATAGATGGTGCGTCTACCCTGATTCGAACAGGGGACCTCTACCATGTCAAGGTAGCGCTCTAACCAACTGAGCTATAGACGCATATTGTTTTGTTGAATGCCTTGTAGATATAAATCGGCGCGGCGAGTGCCTATCAACGCCGCGTATAATACTGAGCCTACTGCAGCCCTGCAAGCAAAAGTTGCCTACTACAGCGTTAAGTGACTAATTTGTCAGCAGTGTTTATCTTATTAGCTACTTTTGATTAAACGGTAACGGCTTAATACTATTAACCAGTGACCCATCGTGTACAGCGTTCATGAAATACTCACCAAGCCTGTCTGTTTCCTTTAACACTGTTTGCCAATACTTAATGCGCGTGCTCGCATCTAACACTTCAAAGTCTTTTCTGTCTGGAATTTTGCTGTAAGGCAAGTTTGCAACAAACGATGCCGACGGCACTAGCATAACAACATTGTCGTAAGATGAGCGATGCGGCACCCTGCCCTTCAACCCTTTGTCAAACCAGCCTGGAATGGGTTTGTTGTAAAAATGCGGGTATAGCACAAGGCCGTCATCTGGCCCAAAAGACAAGTCAAAGTGATAATCGATGATGCCACCGTCGCGATACATGCCTGCAGGCGCACCTTCTATATCGGTAACACCTTCTATAACAACCGGAATTGATCCCGATGCCAATAATGCGCTGTGGATATTATTTTGAGTTAGCGCATGATAATGCGTAGGCAAGTTATAAGGGTCGTTTATAGAAAAATCAGTATTTGGCGTTGAAAATACGTATCGCTGATACAGGCGTTTTAAGTTTTTACGGCTCACTGTATTAACCGCTGCACTCATCGCAAGCCCAGATAACTGCCTTACTTTACTTTCGAACCGTGTGGCGCCCAAGCACTTGGCAACAATAAGGTGCGCTTTAAATCGTGAGTTTGCCAAAACTTGTTGCTTACCCTCATCATTAACCATGTACTTCAACAAGTCTTCGGCTTTTTGTGTTATTTCTCTTGGTGTAGGTTTATTGCTGCTGTAAGTGGTTGTTGAATATGACTCAGCTAACCTATTTATTGCTGCTAGTGGGTCATCTTGTACCGCACAAATGGTTCTGAAGGCACCAGCAGACGAGCCAATTACATGAATTTGATGATTTACATTGGCGAACCATTCTGGAAACAAAACGCGATCTAAACCTGCTAACGAAAACCATTTGGGTCCACCTGAAGCACCTAGAAAATAACTAAAAATGTCTGGTGTAAAACCCTGCTTTTGAATGGTTTTAATGGCGTTAGCCCCTGCGTAAACTTCAAGTGGTGCCACTACATTTCCTTTTAAGGCGAATAATTAAATTGCGATATTTGTCTATTTCGATGGAATTTATCAGCTAAAGCGGTAAAAGTAACGAACCAGCATGGCAACCCATTGCTTGTCAGACCAGAGAAATCGAGGGATCAACAGATTATTCAAGCGCTGAAGTTCTCTATCACTTTTAAAAATATTTCATACTCACTATCGGTGATATTCTTGAGTTTGCTTTGTTGCCACAGTGTTATTTTAGGAATGATCTCACTGTACATCGCCTCTCCGCGTGGACTAAGTGCCACATCAAAAAATCGCCCGTCATTTTTCGACAGCGTTTTGCAAATTAAGCCATTATGTTCCATGCGTTTCAACGCTCTAGACACACTCACTTTGTCAAGCCGTGTGGCCTGTGATAATGCTTTTGCAGACATTACTTTGCTGTCTGGCGAAAAATGTCCTAATGTGGCCATTATTCTCCACTCTGGCATTACAAGACCGTAGCTTGCGTATACGTTATACAAAGATTCGCTTAAATCACTGGCAGCCATTGCCATTTTGTAAGCTAGCATGTCCTCTAATTTCATTGCCCGTTACCTTTTTCGTTTTTCTTTTTTAAGCGTTACTGTTTCGTTGTTTTAATTGGTGACACCAATGCAGTGGAAGTGCTAGACACTGGCAAAGCTAAGCACTTAAAAGATTAAGCGCTTCAGAGGGCATTCTGTAAAGTTTTTACAACGTAAAAGGCCCCCCTCCTACAGCATAAATAAGTGCTATGCATTGATTTCACATCTAATTCCCACTAGCCTAAATCAAATAGTTTCATTTGTAACTAATTTATAAACGATAAATGCCAACAGAAAACTTATGGTCTACTGTTGGTAATAACAACTGAACATGGACAGCTTATGGAAAACCTAACTTACCTTACAGGCTTTAATAACGAGCACGAAACCGAAGCACTACCCGATGCGCTTCCTAAAGGGCAATTTAGCCCGCAAAAGGTTAACTATAAGCTTTATGCCGAACAATTTAGTTCTACCGCATTTACTGCACCCCGCGCAGAAAATAGAAGAACATGGACATATCGTTTACGACCATCTATTGCTATGGGTGACTTCACACAAATAGACAATGGTTTAATTAGAACTGCACCTGAAACAGCCATACCTTGCCCGCCTAACGTTTTAAGATGGGATCCTGTAGCGCTGCCTGAAGCACCTACGGATTTTGTAGAAGGGCTTGTGACCATTGCATCAAATGGCGATGCAAAAACACAAATTGGTATGGGTATCCACTGCTACACAGCAAATAAATGCATGGATAGCAAAGTGTTTTACTCGTCTGACGGCGAAATGCTGTTTGTACCACAATTGGGTAATATGTTAGTACGTACAGAGTTAGGTAAACTTGAAGTTTCAAAAGGCGAGATACTGGTAATTCCGCGCGGCATTCGATTCTCTATTACGCCCATTGATGGACCTATACGTGGATACATATGCGAGAACTATGGTCATCCATTTGTACTGCCAGAGCGTGGTCCTGTTGGTGCTAACGGTTATGCAAACCAGCGAGATTTTCAATACCCTACAGCTTGGTTTGAAGAAAACGACACCCCACATACAGTAATTAATAAATATTGTGGCAATTTATTCGAAGCCCCGCTGTCACACTCACCTTTCGACGTTGTTGCATGGGTTGGAAACTCTGCCCCTTATAAGTATGACCTTAGTCGCTTCAACGTGATAAATACCGTGAGTTTCGACCACCCAGACCCTTCTATTTTTACTGTGCTTACCTCGCCGTCAGAACTTGAAGGCACAGCGAACGTAGATTTCGTTATTTTCCCACCTCGCTGGATGGTGGCAGAGCAGACGTTCCGCCCGCCATACTACCATCGCAACATTATGAGTGAATTTATGGGTTTAATTGAGGGAACGTACGACGCAAAAGAGCATGGTTTTGTGCCAGGCGGAATGAGTTTGCATAATTGCATGACCCCACACGGTCCGGAAGCCGAAGTCTTTGAAAAAGCGTCTAATGCAGACCTTTCACCACAGCGGTACGAAAACACGTTGGCATTCATGTTTGAATCTCGTTACCCCATTGCACCGAGCGAATTTGCGATGAATTCAGACATTAGACAACACAATTACCTTGCCTGCTGGGATGGGCTTAAAAAATACTACGACGGTAAAAAGTAAGCCATTAACCCGCTAGGCCGACACATGACGCCTTTATTAGCATATGGCCGGGCGCTTATTTGCATGCTTACTTAGGCACTGGCTGGGGCACGTATCTTAGGCACTAAAATCAACACTAACGTGGGCGTGTAGTAACGCCCACGTTAGTGTTGATCATGGCATGTGTACTGTTATCTGCACACTAAAACAACGCCTCACAAATTATACTTTTCTTTAATATTCAAAAACTTAAACAATAGCACCTCTTCAACTTTATAACCTCACGCCAAGGTGAAAAGATTTCGTTACACCTAGGCTTTCCAACAGGTTTACACTTCATTCAGCCATGCTATTGCGCGAGAATTTACGCCCCCATTACAATCGTCTCACAATTACTTTAAAAGTTTCACGTTGAGGAAGTACCCATGGCTGATTTATTCGACAACCCAATTGGATTAGACGGGTTTGAATTTTTAGAATTCACTGCACCTGAGAAAGGTATCTTAGAGCCAATCTTTGAAGCAATGGGCTTTACTTTAGTAGCAAGACACAAATCAAAAGACGTTGAGTTGTGGCGCCAAGGCGACATCAATTTATTAAGTAACTACGACAAGAACTGTCATGCCGATTATTACTCAGAAGAACATGGCCCGTCAGCATGTGGTATGGCATTTCGTGTAAAAGACGCACAAAAAGCATACAAAGAAGTACTAGCACGCGGCGCACAGCCAATGGACACCCAAACCGGTCCAATGGAACTAAGACTTCCAGCTATTAAAGGAATTGGCGGTGCTCGTCTTTATCTTATCGACCGCTACGAAGGCGAAAATACAATTTATGATATCGACTTCAACTGGATTGAAGGCGTAGAAAGAAATCCTAAGGGCTGTGGTTTCCATACGCTTGATCACCTTACGCACAACGTATATCGCGGTCGTATGAACTACTGGGCAGGTTTCTACGAGAAACTATTTAACTTCCGCGAAATTCGCTACTTCGATATTAAGGGCGAATATACAGGTCTGTTATCTAAAGCAATGACGGCACCAGATGGAAAAATTCGTATTCCGTTGAACGAAGAAGCTGTTGGCGGTGGTGGCCAAATAGAAGAGTTCCTAATGAAGTATAACGGTGAAGGTATTCAACATATTGCCTTTGCCTGCGACGACCTAATCGCATGTTTAGATAAGCTAAAAGCGCGCGGCATGAAGTTTATGACGCCTCCACCAAACACATATTACGATATGCTTGAAGAGCGTCTACCTGGTCATGGTGAAAATGTAGATGAACTGCAAAAACGCGGCATTTTACTAGACGGTACAACAGAGAACGGCGAGCCAAGACTGTTACTGCAGATATTCTCTGAAACCGTATTTGGCCCAGTGTTCTTTGAATTTATTCAGCGTAAGCAAGACGAAGGGTTTGGTGAAGGTAATTTTAAGGCGCTATTCGAGTCAATCGAGCGCGACCAAGTGAACCGTGGCGTATTAAATAAATAACCACACACCCATTGAGAAGGCAGCTTAATCGCTGCCTTTTTCATAAAGCGCACAAGGTGCCCCAGTTGGGTCAAGAATTACACAAAAGCTGTCCTTGCCGTGGTGTCTTACATCGCCCACTCTCTTGCCGCCAAGCGACTCTGCATGTTCAAGCGAGTTTGATAAGTTTGCTACCGTAAAATAGTTTATCCATCCACCAGGTAGCGTTTCATTCACGCCTTTTTTATGGCAAATACCACCTACTGGCGTACCATCAGGCTTCATCATTACGTAATCGCTGTACCCTCCCATATCAACAGGCTCTTTTTTCCAACCCATCACTTTCTCGTAAAACTCAACCAACGCTTCGGCATTTTCAGTTGTAATATCGCACCACGACGCTTCAGACATTACCGCTCCTTTTATTGTTGTTTTCTAACCTTGTTAACACAATGTAGAACATCAATCAGATGACGTATACCCTGAGGGCTGTTTCTGTGAGGTAACTGCGATGTCTGAATTAGGAAACGCGCAAAACACACTGCATTGTCAAGACAAGAAATTGCAAAATTAATAAACATTTTGCAATTTCATGGTAGACAACGCCTGTGGAAAATGCTTGCAATTTGGATAATGTTATCCACTGAACATTGTTTGTACAGTTTATTTTTTCATTTAAAATTAGACACTTAAACCAAAGCCCCAAACTACTCAACAAACTTATCCACAGATTAAGTGGATAACACGTAGCACTTAATCACAGTTAGTGGTTTAATGAATGTACCTTCGATGTTTTCTTTTTTTTCGTTATCGCATGCCAAAACAAACACTATTAGTTCGTGACGACTTATTTACAATTCACAGTCTGGACCCAGAAAGCGACATTCCTTCCTCTGTGTTGAAAAGCCCACTTTTTTTCTTGGGTAAAACAGAAGAAGAGTTATCGATCGTGGTACCCGATTCCGTTGAAGTCGATTCACTTGATTGTGACGAAGGCTGGAAAGCACTTGAGTTATTAGGACCTTTGCATCTTTCTTTGATTGGAATAATGGCGCAGATAGGTCAAGTACTTGCTGCGGCTAAGGTACCTATTTTTGTTGTCTCTACCTTCGACACAGACTTTTTCTTAGTGAAAGGCAACAAACTTAAAGACGCCGTAAGTGCGTTAAAAAAAGCAGGGTACACCGTTAACGAGGATGCATAGCGGTGATGGATAAATTGTTAACTTGCCAACCCGACGAGTTTAAAAAACACTTTACAATAACCAGCCCTTTGTCTGGCCAAGTCATTGAGCTCCAAAACATAAACGATAAGCTTTTACGTAATGGGTTCATGGGCCCCGGCGCAGCCATAAGCTCTACTGCAAGTGTTATCAAAGCGCCCTTCGACGGTATTGTATTAAATGTATCGCCCCTCGATTACGCCATCGAAATAAAATCGTCGGTAGGCTTAAAATGTCGAATCAAATTCGGCGAAGACACCCATCACTTAATGGGTGAAAAATTTACCTGTGCATTAAATAAGGGCGTGCGTTTCGCGAAGAACGACACATTATTTACGGTTAATACTGGATGGTTGAAGCAGAAAGGTGTGTCGAATGTTTGTATAATGACAGTAGCGAACGTCAAGGCGCTTATTGGCGTTCTACCTACAACCGCAAAATACGTTGAGGCGGGCGAAGACGCATTGCTTTCGCTTTATCTATAATTGCGTTATCTCGCACTCAGCGAAAACCGATAATGATTAACTAACAACAAGTAGTATGGATAATATTCAATGAGTACAGTCCTGTATGGAATCCCTAACTGCGACACCATTAAAAAAGCAAAAAAATGGCTAGCAGATAACAACGTTACTTTTACATTTCACGATTATAGAAAAGACGGTATTAGTGCCGACTTTTTAAAGCAAGCTGAAGCTGAGCTTGGATGGGAAGTTATGCTAAATAAACGCGGAACGACGTTTAGACAGCTAGACGAGGCAGAGAAAGCATCAATAGATAAAAACAAAGCGCTAGCACTTCTTGAGCTTCACCCCGCCATGGTTAAACGCCCCATACTGCATCACGACAATGCCTTTCACATCGGCTTTAAACCCGCTCAGTACGAGGAAATATTTTGTTAAACGACTCGGTTATTGATATTGCAAAAAACTTGATAAACCGCCGCTCGGTTACCCCTGAAGACGCTGGCTGCCAAGACGCCATGAAGGACTTTTTAGGTAGTCTAGGTTTCAACAACGAGACCATGGTGTTTGAAGATACGACTAACCTATGGTCAAGACGTGGTAGCCAAGGCCCACTTTTTTGTTTCGCAGGACACACAGATGTAGTACCGAGTGGACCTGAAGACGCATGGCAGACGCCACCATTTGTGGCTAACGAAAAAGATGGCTACCTGCATGGCCGTGGCGCAGCTGATATGAAAGGTAGCCTTGCAGCTATGCTTGTTGCAACCCGAGAGTTTGTGACTAAGTATCCTGACCATAAAGGCAGCATTGCGTATTTGATCACCAGTGATGAAGAAGGTCCATTCATTAACGGCACTACCCGTGTTATCGACACACTTGAAGTGCGCAACGAGAAAATAGACTGGTGTGTGGTGGGTGAACCATCATCCACAGACGAAGTGGGCGATATTGTAAAAAATGGACGCAGAGGCTCATTAACCGGTGATTTAGTGGTTAAAGGTGTTCAAGGTCACGTCGCCTACCCTCACCTTGCTAAGAACCCTGTGCACCTTGCGGCGGCTGCCTTAGACGAACTTGCAAAGTCGCATTGGGATAACGGTAACGACTTTTTCCCACCTACCAGTTTCCAAATATCTAATATTCACGGCGGCACGGGAGCAGGTAACGTTATTCCCGGTGAATTGCACGTTTGTTTTAACTTCCGTTTTTCAACCGAAGTGACCGACCAAATACTCATAGACCGTGTACTCGCTATTTTAGATAAGCACGGCTTAGACTATGACATAAAGTGGACTTTTAACGGACAGCCATTTCTAACCGATACTGGTGCATTACTTGAAGCAACGCAAGGTGCAATTGAAGCGGTGAAAGGAACTCCTACAGTACTCTCTACTGCCGGCGGCACCTCTGATGGACGTTTTATAGCGCCTACTGGAGCACAAGTTATAGAATTAGGGCCTGTAAATGCCACCATTCACAAAATTGACGAGTGCGTAAAAATGGCTGACCTAGAACTGCTCGCAGATATGTACTTCGGCATTCTAGAGCGCCTGCTGGCAAAGTAATGCGCCGTATTAAAGACACCCAATGGTTAGGCCAGCACAATGACTATCTTGTTGATGCCGGCATCAATGATAAGCTGCATCCTGATGTATTTGAACGCTTCAAGGCAATGCAACAAGCAGCAAAAAGTGACGGGATAGATCTGCAGCTAGTAAGTAGCTACCGCAACTTTGACCGCCAGCTAGCTATTTTTAATAGAAAATGGCGCGGAGAAGCCCCTATACTTGATGAAAATAGCCAACCACTGGTTTCTAGCGCGCTAAGCAACACTGACAAACTACATGCTATCTTAATGTGGTCTGCCCTCCCTGGAGGCAGCCGTCATCACTGGGGTACCGATTTCGATGTGTATGACAAATCGTCGGTTGAAAACTGGGATGGACACTTTAATTTGGTGGAAAGTGAATACGAAGAAGGCGGGCCATGCTATTCCCTTGCTTCTTGGCTTGAGGAAAACATGGCAAGTTTTGGCTTTTTCCGCCCTTTCAATAAGCATAAGGGCGGCGTGGCACGGGAGCCTTGGCATTTAAGTCATGCTGATACCGCGTTACAGTTTGAAGACGCTAGAAACGTTGCCGCGTTGGAAAACGCGTTAGCGCAAAGCGATATAGAAGGTAAAACCACTATTCTTTCACTACTTGAAGTTCTGTACCCGCGCTACGTGTTAAATAACGGCAACGGTAAATAAGCTAACAATAAAGTCGTTAAGTCCATAGAGGAAAAGAGTAATGGATGTAACCTGGACAGTAGTTATTATCTTACTGGTACTTGGTGTGATAGTTGGCAATATTACACTGCTTAAATATAGTGCCAAATTTAAATTTCCTACGCCTTCTAAATCGGTTGATGATAATGGGAAAGTTAAAGGAGATAACACGAGTAAATGCCATGTTGACGTTTATAACGCCAACAATTCAGAGCAGAAGAAAAACGGTTTCGATGACGAAGACGATTGGTAGCAAGTGCGTGTTTAAAGCAGGTTATGCTAAACGCCCTGCTTTCGTCGTTTGCTCACAACTATCAATATGCTGTTGAAGCCACGCTAATGCATCTTCTTTGTTTGAGAAAAAAGAGAAGGGTAACGATGAGCCCGTATAAAGCCGTGTCCAAAATTTCTTTTGAAGTTCAAGCCCTTCGGTTTCGTTAAGAATAATAGCTGTAGCAATCAACCCTTTTACTTCTGCCTTATCTACAATATCGTGAGCACTTGTTGTAGCAGCCATAGGCGCAAGGCCTAAGCCATTTACATTAACTAGGCTTGCCCAGCATGGAGATTCTATTTTGGCCCTTTGAGCACCTACTACAGTTTCGTATCTACTCATAAACTCCAAGTTGAATGGACCGATAAGATCAATAAAGAGGATGTTTTGACGAGGGTCAAAAGAAGCCTTTACCTCACCGTGTGCGCCAAACTTACTTGTTTCCATGTTACTAACTTCCAAACACACATTGTACGTTAAAGTATAGGGTTCTATGTGTGGTATGTCGATAATTTAAGCATATGAAAAAGGAAGCTTACGCTTCCTTTTTATTCTATTTAGACAGTGTATGCATTCTGCTTTTAATCAGCTTTAACGGCTTTATTCTTCACGTACTTTTCTAGCCACTGATCTTGCTCCCAAAGTGTGTGAAGCACACTTTCTTTTGCACGATAGCCATGGCTCTCTTTTGGCAGCATCACTAGCCTTGTGACCGCGCCTAAGCCTTTAAGTGCATTGAAATAACGCTCGCTTTGCATGGGATATGTACCTGAATTATTGTCAGCTTCGCCATGAATTAATAACAATGGCGTTTTCATTTTGTCAGCATGCATAAACGGCGACATGGTGTAGTACACCTCTGGTGCGTCCCAATAATGACGCTCTTCAGACTGAAAGCCAAATGGTGTAAGGGTGCGGTTATATGCCCCTGAACGCGCTATACCTGCCGCGAATAAATCTGAATGCGACAACAAATTAGCCACCATAAAAGCACCGTAGCTATGACCACCTACTGCAACGCGCTCTCTATCAATAAGCCCTTTGGCATCCAGTGCGTCAATAGCAGCCTTAGCATTGGCGACAAGTTGCGTTCTAAATGTATCGTTAGGCTCTTCGTCACCTTCACCCACAATAGGAAAAGACGCGTCATCCAATACAACATAACCCTTAGTTACCCAATAAATAGGAGAGCCATACCACGGATAAGTAAAGCTATTTGGGTTTTGCGTATTCTGCCCAGCGCTAGATTTATCTTTAAATTCTCTTGGATACGCCCACAAAATCATTGGGTAACGTTCACCTTCTACGTAATTTGTAGGTAAGTACAAAGTACCGGTTAAATCCAAGCCGTCGTCGCGCTTATAGCTAATAACCTCTTTCTTAACGTTTTGAATACTTTCAAACGGATTAGCAAATTCGGTTAACTGCGTTAACGATTTATCATCTAGGTTTCTAAAATAATAGTTTGGATAATCGCGCTTTGATTCAATTCGCACAAGAAGACGGTTTTCTTCTATATTAAACTCTCGTAAATTTTCATATTTACCTTCAAGTTCTGACGTGTATAAACGTGTGGTTTCCAGTGAATCTAAATTGAGCTTATCCAAAAATGGAAACTGCCCCTCTGGTGTGAACCCATCACCCAGTAGGAAAACACTGTTGTCTTTTACTACAAGCTCATCTTTAAAAAATGCATTCTTCTTCGTTACGAAACTACCAGGGTCGCTGTAACGGTCTTGATAACTGCGGTCTGAAATTATGCGCGCCGCACTGCTTTGGTTAGGACTAAATACATAGGTTTTTGTATTTCGCGTATTCCACCAATAATCTCGTGCAATAGCTAGGCTGTCGTCTTTCCAAATAAATTGATAAAAGCGGTCCTCTGTTTTCAGTAATTCTTTTGCGTCACCGCTAAATGGTGCTGAAAGCTGCATTAATTTGTCGCGATGCGCCACTTCCTTTTCTGGATCACCACCATCTAAGGCCTCTGCATAAACGATAGTGTTAGGCTTATCGTTTCGCCACTGTATATCTCTTGGACCCGTTCTAACGGCCATAAAGCCTTGTGGTAAATCTTCAATTAAAGGCACTGAAACAATCGTTTTGGCAAGTTTCGCGTCTTTGTTGTAAACATTAACTGTGTGTCCGAAACGACGATACGTCACAAGGTAAGAAAACGGTCGCTGATACTCTTGCACCATCACATAATCACCGCTTGGTGAAACACTTACTTCACCGTACATACCCGCTTTACGCCACAGCGCCGCTTTACCATCAAGGGTAACGCGATACATTTCAGCGCGTGCTAACTGCTCGAAATTAGCCTCGTCGTTTTTATTCTTAAGTAAATCTTGGTACGTTCTATTTTGTGCTTTTTTACCATCACTCACTGAAATGGTTGGCCCTGTTGGTACCGCTATACTGGTATCAATTAATGGCTTTCTGTCGCTTGGTACTACTTTTACCAGCAGCGATTTACCGTCAGCATCCCAACTTATTGCATCACCCATATTGGCATTGATTGGCTTGCTAAATAAGCGTTTTGCCGAGGCTTTTTCAATACTTAACACCCACAATTCTACTTGCTGTTTAGTGGTGTGTGTAAATGCAATAAAGCGTTGATCGGGTGACCATTTGAAGTTTGCTAGCTTAGGTGCCGATGGTAAGCCTTTCACCACACTGCTTTTTTGCTCACCGACGCGTTTTACTTCAAGCTTGTTGTAATAGGTAACACGACTACCAATGTTGGTAACGGGATCAATGCGAAGGCCTGCGAGACGCAGCTCCTCTTTTGACAAGTCATCAATAGACTTATAGTTATCGCGAAAGATGAGCACCATGTTATCTTGTGCATCATCTAACAACGTGGCGGGAGCCAGTGTTACGTCTACAAGGTTGAGAATTTCTTCAGAGGGTTTTTGATATTGAAGTGCATCTTGCGCTTGAAGCGGCCCAATGCACAGCACACACAAAAGCGCTAGCCATTTTCCTGGCATGGTAAGTCCTTATGTTTTGGAGATGGTTTATCTAAAGCAACGCGTTTTTAGCGAATTACAAAGGCGTGGTTTTTACTGCTGTACCGCTGATACTTACCATCAACATACTGCCTTTATCACCGATAACTTGGTAGTCTAAGTCGATGCCCACAACTGCATTCGCTCCCATGCTACGCGCTTCATGCTCTAACTCGGTAAACGCAAGCTTTCTCGCGCGGGTCAACTCTTCCTCATACGATCCTGAGCGACCGCCAACAATATCGCGAATTGATGCAAACAAATCTTTAAACACGTTCGCGCCCATCACGGCTTCGCCTACCACTATGCCGTAGTACGCTTCAATTTTATGCCCTTCTAACGTAGGCGTTGTTGACACTATCATAGATAACTCCTTTTATTTTATTCGTCTTTTATACACGAGCTATTGCACGTCTATTAAAACGCCCAAGTAAACACGTATTTGTCTTATTACAATAACGCATCGCGAAGCTGTTTAAGCAGTGCTTGCGCTTTTTCTTCTGAGTATGCCAACGGGGGCTGGTTACCCCAAACAGGCTTAGGCCACGCTACATCGTCTTCAAATCGTGCGACATGGTGCACATGAAGTTGACGTACCACATTGCCAATAGCAGCCACATTCAGTTTATACGGTGAAAACTGCGCTTTCATAGCCTTTGATACATGGGCAGACTCTTCCAACAACATGCGCTGTTCTTCTTCAGACAAGTCTATGATATCTGCCATATCAGCTTTCATAGGCACTAAAATGAGCCAAGGGAATTGACTATCATTCATTAACAGTACACGACAAAGACTTAAATCGCAGACAAAATGTGTATCGTTTTGTAAACGGTTATCAAGCTTAAACATCTAAATCGTCCAACGTCGTAGGCACTACCGTTAGCAGAGCACGCTGACCAATGGCAACTTTTGCATTAGGAAATACAATGGCCTCGCCATCTTGCTGTGCTACATATTCAGCGCCCGCTTCACTGGCCAGTATCGTACCTTTTGCGTAATCCATAAAGTTTGGCGTATCGTCGTCGAAATGCAGCTGAAAATCTTCTTCGTGTCTATTAATGACCTGATTAACACGGTATATGTCTAATGTTTCTGTGTCTATTTCAGGCGTAAAATCATCTTGTGAGATTAAAGACGTAATGGCTTTTTTCGCATCGGCGAACCGGCTCATATCGTTTTCACCAAACGGGCGCACTTTACCAAGTTCAACAGTAAACGCGTGAGCATTGTGCTGATACGATGAGTAGTAGCTAAATGTTGTGGTGGCACTTTCTGAGAGTAGTATGGTTCTCACGCCGCAGGCTGCCAGAAATGCAAGCTGGCCCTTACTGTGCTTTCTTTCGTGAAGGAAAGGATATACGGCAAACTTCTCGTTTTTCGACGCACGTATGGCAGTGTGTAGATCGTAATGGTATCGCGTGCCTTCGCCTCTTGCATAAAAACCAGCTACCGCATCTTCAAGCTGCTTCGCACGTACTCGCTCTTGGTTAATAAGGCCCTCACCCTGTGAATGTGCACCACTAAACAATCTGTTCATGTTTTCTTCTACGAAACGCTCTGCAATATCCATAGCGGGAAGATTACCAAACAAGAACAGCACATTATGTGCAAGAACTAACTCTCCCTTAAGAATTTTTTGAACGAGCTCGTCACAAATCTCAATTGGCGCAGTTTCGTTACCGTGAACGCCACAAGACAATACTATCTGCTTAACCTTGTCGGCATTGCGCTTAGGGAAAAAGCTAATAATGCCTGGTGCAGATATTTCAACGTGAGTGCCGTTATTTAACGTAAACTCAGTGCTATTTGAAAATGTCTCTGGTGAACGGCGAGATAAAGAGAGAAAGTTGCCATTTTCGATAAGTGCTTGCATGAATAAACCATATTGAACAAAAGTGCCTATAGTTTATCGACTGCAGTTTACAAAATCATCTTGAATGGAAAATTTAGAAGAATAAAGGAGGTATAAGTCGTGGTAGGAAATTTACATTTACTTGAGCTACGTGCTCGGCTTTAAAGATTACGCATTCTGTCTTCTAGGTGAATGGCCAATAATAATATCTTGCTGCGTTAGCATCACAAAGTCGTTTAGCGGCACAGCGCGTGAGAACAAATACCCCTGCCCTTGCGACACGCCTACTTCTCGCAATATATGTAGTTGATCGATTGTTTCTACGCCCTCTGCAACCACACTACAACCTTTTGCCTGCCCGATAATCTTAGCGGCCTCAATGATTGCGCGGTTTACAGGATGTTGCTCCAGCTCCATAACAAATGACTTATCAATCTTCAGCGAGTCTAAATCTAAGTCACGTATATACGCTAAATTTGAGTAGCCCTTTCCAAAGTCGTCTACCGAGATTGAAACGCCTAAATACCGTAACTGGTCTAGTTGTTTTTTCACCATTAAGCTATTTGATAACGCAACATCTTCCGTTAGCTCTAACTCTATACGAGACAACGGCATGTTGTAGTGGCTACTCAGTGACTTTAGCGTTGGAACCAGCTGATTGTCGTACAGCTGTGTAGGAGAAATGTTTACTGCCAGTGTAATGTCTAAGCGGTGAGAATCGAAGTTAGCCAAGGCTTTGAAAGCTTGCTCAAGCGTCCAATACCCCAATTCATTCATCATGTTATACGATTCAGCCGCTTCAATAAGAGGTCCTGGGAACAACACACCATCAAGTGGATGATTCCAACGTAATAAACACTCTGCCCCCACAATTTGAAGGGTGGATAAATCAACCTTTGGTTGGAAGTATAGCTCTAACTCGCCGTTGGCTAGCGCTCGTTTTAGGTCTGCTTTTAGCGCAAGGCTTCGACCAGTATCCATTTTGTCTTTTGTTGAAAGCGCAAAATAGTTGTCGTATTTATTTTCTTTGGCTTGTTTTAATGCAGTTTCAGCTCGGGATACAAACGTAGTTATGTCAAAGCCTGTACGCTGAGCGCTCACCACACCCACATTGAAATCGGCAATAAACGCGTTATTTTCATGGTGCATGGGGGTCTTGAAATGCTCAACGAGTCTCTCAAACATTCGACGCATAATCACGTCATTGCTTTCGTTTGGAAAAACAATACCAAACACGTCGCCACTGATGCGCCCTACAGATGCACTACTACCGAAAAGCGATTGAATTCGGTTAGCGATTTCTAGCAAAAATCGGTCGCCAATATGAATACCAAGGCTGGTTGTTACGTCAGAAAACCTCACCACATCTACTAGCATCAAAGACAATGAAGTACAGCGAGACGCTTGTCTCGAGACACTGTCTATAAATGCAAAACGATTGGGGATCGTTGCTAGCGATGTATGAACTTGGCTCATGCATGTTTTCCTTACGCAAACTGCGCCTAGGTACTAAAAACAACTTCGTATATCAGACCATGGTGCATATAAAGGTGCAACGACGGTAACGTATGAATATATATACGGCTTTATAGTTTATTACACCCAACTAAGTGTGATGTGTGTTGTCGCGTATATGAAGCGTCAATTTATCGGGTTTTAGGACGCAAATCAAAACTAAACAGCCCGTATTTACTACAAATTGACGAATTTTATACTTACGTCTAATAATGTAACTGAAATAAAAAAGCCCAGCGCATATCTCATCGCTGGGCTCTTGTTCTAAAGGTATAATATTAACTTTCTACTTTACATGCAGATAGTTTCCAAACACGCTCTACATAATCTTTAATCGAGCGGTCAGATGTAAATTTACCCATTCTTGCAGTATTAACAATGGCCATTTCTGCCCAGCGCTCTTTGTCACGATACGCAGCATCAACAGCGATCTGCGCGTCTGAGTAAGCACGGAAATCTGCCAACACCATGTACGGGTCGCCATTATCAAGAAGACTTTGCTTGATAGATACTAACGCACCTGGCTTACCTGGTGTGAAGTAGTCAGTCTCTAGCCAATCTAGTACTGCTTTAATTTCAGCGTCTTGGTAATAGTAGTCGTATGGGTTGTAGCCGTTTGCTTTCAACTCATTTACTTCTTCAACCGTTAAACCGAAGATAAAGATGTTGTCGTCGCCAACTTCTTCGGCAATTTCAACGTTTGCACCATCTAGTGTACCGATGGTAACCGCACCGTTTAGCGCAAGCTTCATGTTACCGGTACCCGACGCTTCCTTACCTGCCGTACTGATTTGCTCAGATACGTCAGCAGCAGGAATCATCTTTTCAGCTAGCGATACGCGGTAGTTTGGCAAGAAAGCCACTTTAATTTTGTTGTTGACGCGAGGATCGTTGTTGATCTTCTCAGCAACCTTGTTGATTGCATAAATAATGTCTTTAGCTAGCTTGTAGCCTGGCGCCGCTTTTGCACCGAAAATAAACACACGTGGATGCATATCGTAGTCTGGATTTTCTAGAATACGACGGTAAAGTGCCATAATGTGCAGCAATGCAAGGTGCTGACGCTTGTACTCGTGAAGACGCTTAATTTGAACATCAAAAATAGCGTTTACATCTACTTCTAAATCAAGTGACTTGCGAATCTCTTCTGCTAGCAACTCTTTGTTCTCAAGCTTCACTTTCATAAACTGTTTTTGAAACGTTTTGTTGCCCGCAAACTTCGCTAGGCCCTGAAGTTTATCCAGATCGCGTGGCCAGTCATCACCAATTTTCTTATCAATTAGTTTAGACAACGCTGGGTTACATGCTTTCAACCAACGACGTGGTGTAATACCGTTCGTCACGTTAGTAAGCTTACCAGGGTAAAGCTCGTCAAACTCTGGGAACAACGATGACTTAACCAAACGAGAGTGCATTTCTGCCACACCGTTTACCGCAAATGAACCGATAACTGAAAGGTGGCCCATGCGAACCATTTTCTCGTTACCTTCTTCAATGATAGAAAGCTTTGCCTTCATAGCATTGTCGCCAGGCCATTTCTTATCAACTTCTGCCATAAAGCGGTGGTTGATTTCATAAATGATTTCTAGGTGACGCGGCAAGATTTTTTCAATCATACGCGCAGGCCACTTTTCTAGCGCTTCAGGAAGAAGAGTATGGTTTGTGTAAGCAAATACTTTTGTAGAAATTGCCCACGCTTCATCCCAACCTAGCTCTGCACGGTCAACAAGAATACGCATAAGCTCTGGAACAGCAATAGCAGGGTGAGTATCGTTAAGCTGAATAACGACTTGGTCTGCAAAACGGCTCCAATCGTCACCATGAGCACGCTTGTAACGGCGGATAATATCTTTCAGTGAACAAGAGCAGAAGAAGTACTGTTGAATAAGACGAAGTTCTTTACCTGCTTCAGTTTCGTCATTCGGGTAAAGTACTTTTGAAATGGTTTCTGCCGACACATTTTCACGCTGAGCATCTACATAACCGCCCGCATTGAATACGTCCCAGTTAAAGTAATCTGATGCTTCAGACTGCCACAAACGCAGTACGTTTACGGTTTTACCCTCATAACCAACTACAGGGATATCCCATGGAACACCTTTAACGATAGAACCAGGGTGCCATTCTTTAAGAACGCGACCGTTTTCACCGTATTTAGTTTCTACGTAACCGTACAACGACACTTCTTGAATTGATTCTGGACGACAAATTTCCCAAGGGTTGCCGTAGTCACGCCAGCTATCTGGGCGCTCAATCTGCGCACCGCTCTTAATTTCTTGGCGGAAAAGACCATGCTCGTAGTGAATACCGTAACCAATTGCTGGTAATTCCATGGTGGCTAAAGAGTCAATAAAACATGCAGCAAGACGACCCAGACCACCGTTACCAAGTGCCATATCAGGCTCTTCTTCAAGTACGTCTGAGATTTCAACGCCTAGCTCTTTTAGAGCATCACTTGCTACGTCAAACAAACCAAAGTTTTGTAGGTTGTTAGACAACAAACGGCCCATAAGGAATTCAGCTGAGAAGTAGTGCACTGCTCGAGTGTCGTTTACATAGTGGCTTTTTTGCGTTTTGCGTAAGCCTTCCAGCACTTGTTCTTGAATAGCAGCACACGTTGCTTTCCACCAGGCATGGTTGTTTGCTTTGTTTTCATCAGTGCCTAGCGTGCAGTGTAGATGTTTAACAACGGCTGCTTTAAAAGCCGCTTTATCGATAACGGGAGAATTTTGCGTCTTGGTCGCTTTAGCGTTCATTTTGCTTCTCACTCTTAGTGAATAAAAAAGTGGTAACCACCACAATGTGTAATTTAATTACATAATATCTTAAGAATATGACAGCAATATAGCAGTGCAAAACCGATGATGTTGTAAAAACTTTGTTAAAATTACAAAAAAGCGCATGAATTCGTATGTATTCATGCGCTTTTTAACATTCTATTTACAAAAAGGACGGCAGGGTGAATGTTTTTTGAGCTTATTTGATTATTTTTCCTACTAACGCCTCGGCCTCAGAAATTAATTCTTGTAAGTGATTTTCACCTTTGAAGCTTTCGGCATAAATTTTATAGATTTGTTCAGTGCCTGACGGGCGAGCCGCAAACCAGCCATTTTCAGTTGATACCTTTACACCACCAATAGCCGCGTTATTACCGGGCGCATGAGTTTGCACAGCCGTAATAGGCTCTCCTGCTAGCTTGTCGCTAGTTACAACAGATGCGTCCATTGCAGACAATTTCTGTTTTTGTTCTAACGTTGCCGCTACATCTACACGATTGTAGACAGGCGCAGAAAACTTTTGAGTTAACGCCTGATAGTGCTCGCCAGGATCTTTCCCTGTTACCGCCAAAATTTCTGCAGCAAGCAAACATAAAATAAAGCCATCTTTATCAGTTGCCCACGTGCTGCCGTCTCGCTCAAGGAAAATACCACCAGCACTTTCTTCGCCAGCAAAACCAATATCACTGTTAGACAACCCATCAACAAACCACTTAAAACCGACGGGCATTTCAGCTAGTGGCTTTCCTAGGCTATTAGCCACACGGTCTATCATACTGCTAGAAACGAGTGTTTTACCTATTCTCAGCGTTTCAGGCCATTGCGGGCGATGGGTGTAAAGATAATTTATTGCCACCGCTAGGTAATGATTTGGATTCATTAACCCTGCGCTTTTACATACAATACCGTGACGGTCAAAATCTGGGTCGTTACCCCACGCCAAGTCGAAGTTATCTTTAAGCTCAATTAAGCCTGCCATTGCGTAAGCTGACGAACAATCCATTCGCAGTTTGCCGTCTTTATCTCGGCGCATAAAACCAAACTGAGGGTCAACTTTATCGTTAACTACGGTAATGCTAAGGCCATATTTTTCGGCAATACGCGCCCAATAGCCAACGCCTGCGCCACCAAGAGGATCTGTACCAAGTTTTAAATTCGCTTTCGCTATAGCGTCCATATCAATAACCTTCGCGAGGTCATCAATGTATGGCTCCATAAAGTCGTCTTCGCGATACAGTTTTTTCTGGGTAGCGCTTCGAATATCGATGCGTTTAACGTCCACATTCCCATCGGCAATTAATGCGTTTGCGCGTTCTTGGATTTGTTTAGTAACGTCGCTATCGGCAGGGCCACCGTGTGGAGGGTTGTATTTAAAGCCGCCGTCTGAGGGCGGATTGTGTGAAGGCGTTATTACAATACCATCGGCACGCTGTTCGCTACTCTGGCGGTTATAACGTACGATAGTTCGAGAGATAACCGGCGTTGGTGTGTAACCCATGCTGTCGTTATCACTTCGCTGGATTACCACTTCAACACCATTTGCACATAGCACTTCAATTGCGGTTATCATGGCAGGCTCAGACAATGCGTGTGTGTCCTTACCAATAAACAATGGCCCAGTAATATTCTCCTGCTCTCGATATTCCACCAGCGCCTGGCAAATTGCACTAATATGGGTATCGGTGAAGGTATAATTTGATGCAGTTCCGCGGTGCCCAGACGTACCAAATGATACTGCCTCACCAGGCTCGCTCACATTGGGTTTAAAGCTGTAATACTCACTGACCAATTGCGCCACGTTAATAAGCTGCGCACTTGACGCAGGCTTACCCGCTTCTGGGTGTAATGCCATGAAAAAATCCTTATTTAAATTCGAGCTACTTGCCTTCAGATGAAAAACGCGCGACTACGCTTTCAATAACATCTGCTTGATAACCAAGGTTACGCAAGACTTGTTCCAGCATGTTGGTCTTTTTCGCAGTATTGTTATTTGTTACCACCCAAAACGGGCTATCGGGAATGGCTTTAGGATTGGTGCTGCTACCATTTTCAAGTAACGCTTCTTTGCTTGTCGCAAAATAAGTACGGTTTTTACCTTTGATACCCTCAACGCTAGAGAAGTTATCAGCATTGAGTTTATGAGCAGCACTTAATATGAATAAGAATTGATCAACGCGTTTGGTGAAAGTAGACAGAGCATCTTTTGAAACGGCATCAAGAATATCGCGTTTGTCGTGAGAAGCAGTAACGTCTGGGGCCGCCGATTTTGCTGTAGCTTTTTTAATTGGCGTCTTCTTAACTGGGGCTTTTGCTACCGGCTTTTTAACTGGCGTTTTTTTGTTATCTGTTTTTGTTGTAGCGTTGGCTTTAGCGCTAACGTTTCGTTTGGTCGCGCTAGTAGCAGATGCTTCATCGGCCGAGCTATTTTTCACAGATTCCAACGGTTCTACTGACTCAAGCTTTGATTCAGTATGAGTTTCGTTTGTTTTTACTTCGTTTGTTTTTGTTTCGCTTGTTTTCGAAGTACCGAGCTCTGTCGAATGCTCAGACTCTGAGTTACTCGACGCAGCGCCGTCTTCCGGTAATAATAAACGTCTTAAAATCTGTGATGCACTCTCACCAATATGCTTAGTTTGGCTGGCGATGAAGGCATATAAATCGTCATCTATTTCAATGCTTTTCATAACTACTTCCTTTTTAAGAGCGCCCATTATAGACAACACAGAAAAACTACGCAGCACTTAATCCTGCCTTTTACTGAAAAACATCAGTAATTACGCTGCATACCTTTGTATAAAAGTGCGTTAGAACCACAACCCGTGCAATTGCTAGTATTAAAAGAAATAAAGCGTAAAACGAAGACGCTACGTACTAACCTGAATAGGTAATCTACACTATACGTATAGTGAGTGTTTGATCTATTAAGCGCGGCTTTTAAATCGAAGCCACTTTTTAAATACCCGTATCAAGCACCCTTTTTCTTTTTCAACCTTAAGCGGAAAGTAATGCGCCAAGACATCATCGAAATTCAAAACGCACTTAGCGAAAAGATTATTGGAAAAGCTCATCAATTAAAACTTGCCATAACTTGCTTGCTGGCTAACGGTCACCTGCTTATTGAGGACCTTCCAGGCATGGGCAAAACAACGCTATCTCATGCACTATCACAAGTTTTTGGCTTACAGTACTCGCGAATTCAGTTTACCTCTGATCTTTTACCCTCCGATATGTTGGGCGTAAACATTTTCCACAGCGGCGAAACAGATACCAATAAACAGTTTTCGTTTCGCCACGGACCCATATTTAACCAAGTAGTCTTGGCTGACGAGTTAAACCGCGCCAGCCCAAAAGCGCAAAGCGCCCTGCTTGAAGCAATGGAAGAACGGCAAGTTAGTGTGGATGGCGTTACCCATGCCCTACCCTCACCATTTTTTGTTATTGCAACGCAGAACCCAAGCTATCAGTCGGGCACTTATCCTTTACCTGAGTCTCAGCTGGACCGATTTTTCATGCGAATTTCTCTAGGCTACCCTGCATGGGAAGCAGAGAAAGCCATGTTACTGCAACAAGATGGTAATGCGCCGCTAAACCAAATTCTTAATGAGCAAGATTTAACTAACATGCAACGACAAGTGTCTGCTGTACATACCAGCGATGCCATTATTCATTACATCCTTCGACTTGTAAGTGAAAGTCGCGAAAGTAATGACTACCCTAACCCGCTTTCACCAAGGGCGAGTCGTGCATTGTTACAAGGGGCTAAAGCGTGGGCTTATGTCTCAGGTAAAGACTACGTAACACCTGAAGATGTGCAGGCCGTGTTTATCGCTATAACGGCACATAGACTCTCGCTTTCGTCACACCAACTCAGCCACTCACAACAGTCTGGCTTGTTTGATGGTGATAAGCTTAGTCAGAAACTCCTTGATAGCGTTGACCCCCTTGCCGCGTAACAATATCAAAGCGAGCCGGTTAAAAGTGAATTGGTCGCCACACCAGTACTTCCGACACCGTTTCTTCAAATGGTTAAATAAGCGTATACCTGCAGCAAACGAACACCACCTAAACCTTAATAGTATTTTCATTTTACCCACTGGGTTTGGTTGGTCTTTTATCGTGCTGTCGTTGTGTTTGTTTCTGCTTGGCACTAATTATCAAAACAACCTAATGCTGTTATTAAGCTACCTTTGTTTAAGCATTATGTTGCTTACCTTGTTTTATACTCATCAAAACTTCGCCCGACTAGCGTTAAAAGCCTTACCCGTAAAGCCGTTTCATGCCGATAAAGAAGGCCAGCTGCACTTACGTATTGTTTCTCACGAAAATGGTTCTACAACGCCTTGTTTTGGTGAACTGCAGTGCACTTGGCTTGATAGTGAACACGCTTATAAATCAGGTGCGAAGCTTATAAAAAAAGAAAACAAAGCAAGGCTATCCAGCTTTCGTATAGCGTTAGGGGAAGATAAGTCTTCCGCCGCAAAAGAGGATAAGTTTGCAAGCCAAGATAAAAGCAAAAGGCCGTTGCAATCCTTTAGTATTCCAATACATATGCCTAAACGCGGGCGCTTCGAGCTTGGCCGGTTAACCATTTCATGCGACTTCCCACTTGGGCTTTATAAATGCTGGACTCACATAGACTTTTCTCAGCAGGTCACCGTTTACGCCACGGCACAAGAAGGCCCTGTTACCGTTGATAAAGTTGCCGCTGACAACGTGGCTACAAGCACTACGCAGAATAAAAACGCGACGAGTAATGAAGACTTTTACGCGCTATATGATTACGAGGTTGGCCAGCCACTTAATAGAGTGTCATGGAAGCATGTGGCTAAAAGTGGAAACTGGGTGTCTAAGTCGTTTACCTCTTTAAGCCCAAATTCTCATGTACTTTCTTATTCAGACAGCCTAGATACAGAAGTGGCAATTTCGGCGTTAACCCATGCTGTAATGCATTGGACGCAATCCGATCGCACTTTCGGCTTACGCTTCAAAACCATCAATATTTTGCCTAATCAGGGCGCTAAGCATATGCATGAATGCTTGGAAGCGCTGGCCTGCTTTGATAAATCGATGGAAATACCGTTTGGCGCTTCAAGCAACACAGTATCAATTACAACGTCGAAAAAACAACATACTTCAAGAGCAGCGAAATGAGCGAAGTATCTATAGATATGTTTCGTATCGCGGCAATCAAAAACACGCTGTCGACACCTCGTGCTATGGCTGTGTTTTTGCTTTGCATAGCCTTTTCATTTTTAATTTCTACGCTTACCGCGCCACTCATGACATGGGTAATTGTACTTTCTGGCTGCGCAGTTGTTGTAAGGTTGGCAGGGTTGCAACCGTCTTATAATTTACCTACCTCCCGTACGGTAAACCTTTTGGCTATTTTAGCGGTCTTCGCGCTTACCTGGTTTGGCTTTTCCATTGGTTTGCTCGACAGCATGATTAATCTGTTAACGGTGGCATGTGCCCTTAAAGTAATGCTGGTAGATGAAAAGCGAGACTTCCACTTGTTAATTTGTGCTAGCCTTTTTCTGATTGGCTGTGGCTTTATTTCGTCGCTAAGTGTATTCGCTTGGTTCGGCTACACTGCTCTTGTTGCATTGTTATTGTGCTCAACTGCTATTTATCACGGTGCAATGCTGTCTATCAAAACTAGCATAACGTTTGTTGCCGTTCTTATTTTACAGTCGCTGCCTATTGCTTTGTTGCTATTCTTACTACTACCGCAACTTCCTCCGCTTTGGCAAATGCCGACGTCTAAGTCTACAGAAACTGGGCTTTCAGACACCGTAACGCCAGGAGACATTGCCTCCTTGGCCACGTCATCAGAGCTGGCCTTTAGCGCAACATTTGAAGATACAGCAAAGGTTCCTGTTGCCGCAGACCGTTATTGGCGTGCGCTAACCTTGGAACATTTCGATGGAAAAACATGGTCGGTAAGTGCAAAGCGAAAACAAGCAGAAAATCAACTTGCGGTTATGGATAAGCCAACACCGCTTATGGTTGCTGCTAACCGCTATGCTGACGCCACGATATCTTACCAGCTTATTGTAGAGCCAACGCAGCAACCATGGCTGTTCACCCTTGCGCCGTCACTGCCCGATAACACGCTGAACAGCATCAGTGTTAAAAGCCTTTTTGATTACACGCTGCGCGCTAGCAGGCCAGTAAGTAGCAAAAAAGCATTTTATTTTCGATACCTTCCTACGGCTAGCATTAGCAATGGAATCGGAAATTTTGAAAAACAGCTTAATCTTCAGCTGTCTACAAACGGTAATGTGAAAACCCGAGAGTGGGCACAATTGCTTGCAGCACAGTACAGCAACGAACGAGCCATTGCCCAAGCAGTTATGCGCGAGTTTAGCAATAAAGGCTTTAGATATACGTTGTCACCAAATGCGATGCCGACCGATCCAATAGATAGTTTTTTATTTGAAGAGCGTGCGGGGTTTTGTGCCCACTATGCGGGGGCAATGGTGTATGCGCTTCGTGCTGCTGGCGTACCCGCAAGAATGGTAACAGGCTACCAAGGCGGCAGTGAACTCAGCGACAATGTGCTACAAATAAGGCAGTACGATGCCCATGCATGGGTCGAGGTATTAATTGAGGACAAATGGGAAAGGTATGACCCCACAAGCATGGTTGCACCATCTAGGCTAACCTATGGTCTTGAGACAGCACTTGAAGAATTTGGCGAATCTCGCGAAGTTAGCATTTTAGGTGAGTTTGGAAATACCGCGCTTTTTACTACGTTACAGACATGGTTTCAGCAGCTTGATTACTCTTGGAGCAAATGGGTATTGGGTTTTGATAATGCTGCTCAAACCAACATGCTAGAAGATATTGTTGGCGCCCTTACGCCTGATAAACTGCGCATTGTTTATTTAACGGCTATCGGAATCGTTGTTGTTGTATTAACGCTTTATTTTTTACCCAATCGCAACAAACCACGCTTATCTCCCTCCCACCGTATTCTATTTAACGCAATCGCGCTTATTGAAAAACAAACGGGCAAGAGAAGAGAGAATAAAAGCTTGGTCACTTATCAAAATGACATAGCACCTTGCCTACAACTAGAAGCAGCTTCGGCGTTTAAGGAAATATGTTCTCGCTTTGAGAAAATTCATTATACTGCCCAGAGCGGATATAAAAACACCCAGAGCGGATATGCAAGTAAGCAAAGCGAGAATAAACGTGAAGTACAGTTGATGAAAAAACACCTATTACTACTTCGCAAGTCGCTAAGGCGCTAGAACGCCAATAGCGACACATAGTTAAAGCAGCATAAAAGCAGGAAATCAGAAAAGCCAGGCTACACCGGCACCAACAAAGTTATCGCTATCGTTATTTAGCGCAACGCCTGCACTGAAATCTAGTTGGATCCTGTCTTCAAACAAATAGGTAAGCCCTGCATCAAATACCGCTGTTGAAGGTTCATCACCATAAGGCTTCGATGCAAACAGCTCTACAAAACTTCCAAGCTTTTCACTGTGAGAAAAATTCAAGCCCAGCGCCACCTGCACATCATGAATTCGCCCCTCGTTGGCTTCGAATGACGACATATTTACATTACCAAATGCTGAAATACTGTCGTTTATATTCGCATCCCAAAGCAAGCCGATTAAAGGGTCTACATTATTAGACGTCGTACCTTTTGTGCCCACCGGTAGCGACACTAACGCAAGCGCACTTAAATTCCAGCTATCAGACTCCACTATACTGTATTTACCACCTGCAGAAACATCACTGAACGACCATTCAGCCTGTTCTCCATCTGCATCTGAAAGTACAGCGCCATTTGAAATAATGTCCCACTCTAGCTTATCAGTAATACCGCCTCTCAAGGTCAGTTGTGGAACAGCCAAGGCGCTCGGCTTGTTGCCATCGCGTCTGAAATTAGATTGAACACCCATTTCTAGAATATACTGACCGGGATTAACTGTGTATGTCCCCGTAGCAATACCTGGCCTATCTGGTTGAATGGTTTCATTTGCCAGTAGTGGCAAACTTAATATCGTGCTGGCGGTAAAAGTGATACCTAACAGTGAGGTGCGAGTTGACGTAAAAACCATATAGGCTTCCTATAATAAATCTTTCAAATATTGTGTTGAACATAAGCATAATGCGTGTTCGGTGGTGAAAAAGTAGCAATAAAGCTAGTGCTCAGCATCTACTTTTACCCAAATTTTACTTCTTACGTTTATCAACGCGCTTTGCTGTTAAACATCAGTTTTCTACGTAAGCCACAAAAAAAGCCGGTCATAAGACCGGCTTTTTAGTGTTCTTTGAAGCGTTAGCTAACGTAGTGCTAGCTAACGTTCGCAAAGGCTGGTTACTTAGCAGCTTTACGTGCTTTTGCTTCTTCAATTACTTTGTCTGCTACGTTCTGAGGACATGCTGAGTAGTGGCTGAATTCCATAGAGAACTGACCACGACCAGATGTAATAGTACGTAGGTGACCGATGTAACCGAACATTTCAGATAGAGGTACGTCAGCCTTGATGCGAACGCCAGTAGCACCAGCTTCTTGGTCTTTGATCATACCACGACGACGGTTAAGGTCACCGATTACGTCACCAACGTTGTCTTCTGGGCTGAATACGTCAACTTTCATCACAGGCTCAAGAATTTGAGGACCTGCTTTTGGCATTGACTGACGGAATGCACCTTTCGCTGCAATTTCAAACGCGATTGCTGATGAGTCAACTGCGTGGAAACCACCGTCGTAAAGCTCAACTTCAACGTCTAGTACTGGGTAACCTGCTAGAGGACCTACTTCCATCATACCTGCGAAACCTTTTTCGATTGCAGGGAAGAACTCTTTAGGTACGTTACCGCCCACAACAGTAGATGTGAACTTGAAGCCAGAGTTAGTTTCGCCCGGACGGATGCGGTAATCAATCTTACCGAACTGACCAGAACCACCAGACTGCTTCTTGTGCGTGTAGCTGTCTTCAACCGCTTGCGTGATAGTTTCACGGTATGCAACCTGAGGCTGACCAACTTCTAGCTCAACGCCGTATGTACGCTTCAAGATATCAACTTTGATGTCAAGGTGAAGCTCACCCATACCTTTAAGGATAGTTTCGCCTGAATCTTCGTCAGTTTCAACTTGGAAAGATGGATCTTCTGCTACTAGTTTACCGATAGCGATAGACATCTTTTCGTTAGCGCCTTTATCTTTTGGCTTAACAGCAATCGAGATTACTGGCTCAGGGAAGATCATTGGCTCTAGTGTACAAGGGTGCTTAGGATCACATAGTGTGTGACCAGTTTGAACGTTCTTCATACCAACAACAGCTAGGATGTCACCAGCTTGTGCTGAAGTAAGTTCAGTACGTTCGTCAGCGTGCATCTCAACCATACGGCCGATACGCTCAGTCTTACCCGTTGCACTGTTAAGAATAGTGTCGCCTTTGTTAAGTTTACCAGAGTAGATACGGATAAACGTAAGGGCACCGAAACGGTCGTCCATTATTTTGAACGCAAGTGCACGGAACGGCTCGTCAACAGATACTGTTGCAACTTCACCTGTAGGCTCACCAGTTTCTTCGTCAGTTAACTCTTGTGGGTCAACTTCTGTTGGAGAAGGTAGGAAATCTACAACCGCATCAAGTACTAGCTGAATACCTTTGTTCTTAAATGCAGAACCACAGTATGTTGGGAAGAAAGACATATCGCGAGTACCTTTACGGATACAACGCTTGATGTCTTCTAGAGACGGCTCTTCACCATCCATGTAAGCCATCATTAGGTCGTCGTCTTGCTCAACAGCAGTTTCGATTAGTTGCTCACGGTACTCGTTAGCCTTTTCAACCATATCTGCTGGAATATCTACAACTTCGTAGTTCTCAGGAAGACCTGAATCGTCCCAAATGTACGCTTTCATGTCTAGAAGGTTAACAACACCTTTGAAGTCGTCTTCGATACCGATTGGAAGTGTCATTACTAGTGGGTTAGCAGCAAGTACTTTCTTAACTTGGCCAACAACACGGTAGAAGTCTGCACCCATGCGGTCTAGTTTGTTAACGAAAATTACACGTGCAACTTCTGATTCGTTAGCATAACGCCAGTTGGTTTCTGACTGAGGCTCAACACCACCAGAACCACAGAATACACCGATACCGCCGTCTAGTACTTTAAGTGAACGATATACTTCAACTGTAAAGTCAACGTGTCCCGGAGTATCGATGATGTTCATTCGGTGATCTTTCCAGAAACAGGTCGTTGCCGCTGACTGGATGGTAATACCACGCTCAGCTTCCTGCTCCATGAAGTCAGTAGTTGATTCACCATCGTGAACCTCACCAGTTTTATGGATTTTACCAGTAAGCTTCAAGATACGTTCTGTTGTGGTAGTTTTACCCGCGTCTACGTGGGCGAAAATACCAATGTTTCTGTATAAAGATAAGTCTGACATTAGTTCACTTTCATTGGTTCAGAGTAAAAAAACGGCCGGATTATAAAGGATTTTTGTACCAGATTTACACCTTTTTTAGCATAAACCTCAAATTCGTTTGCTAAAATCCGCACCACCATCAATTCTTTTCTATAAGTATCAACAACTTAAAAGCTCATGACACTTTTTTTGAAAAATAACAAAATCACACCTCATCTTTTGAAGTGCGAACAATTGTTACTGTAACTTCATCTCTGTCGTGGTAGAGATGCCTCACCTTTACCGCAAATGCATCTTCTAACGCATTTAAACGGCTTTTTAGCAACGTCATGGCTTCAATCACAGTTTCATAACGTTGTTTCATAGGTAGCTTCAAGTTGAAAATCGCGTGCGTTGCCCAGTGTTTAACCAGCCAGTCACCCATCAACTTTGCTACCCTATCGGGTTGCTCTATCATATCACATACAAGTAAATCTACACGACCAAATTGTGGCCGATACGTAAATCCGTCTGCAGCATGATGCTCAACTAACCCTGTACTCATTAAACTGTCTGCCACAAGACCATTATCGATAGCCTCTACGTACATTCCTCGCTTAACCAGTTGATATGTCCAACCACCCGGGCACGCCCCCAAATCAACTGCTCGTCCGCCCGTTCGAAGCACTTGTTCCTGCTGTTTTGCGCTCAGCATATTCACTAATGCGTCTTCGAGTTTAAGGGTAGAACGACTTGGCGCATCGCTAGGAAATTTCAGTCTGCATATACCCAAATGGTCGCTACTTGCAAAATCAGGCAAAGTATAGCCAATATGGCACACTTCAAACGACTCAAAGAAAATATGCAGCTTTGGTTTTCCGTTGTTTTCTTTGGCGGTTAACCAGTTAGCCTTTCGCAAGGCTTGTCGAAGCGGCACCGTAAACTTACGGCAGAACTTCGCCAAGGTCTTTCCATCTTCGGTGTCAGGATATTCAACGTCTATGGCGCCAAAAATTGAATGTGGTTTTTCAACCTCTTTAAGGGCATCGAGCACTTGTCCTACGCGGTCTTCTTTTTCTATATCACTCATACTGGTAAACACTGCCACCAGCTGTCGAGGAAAAATAGATTCATGCACAGCAAACTGCGTGAGTGTACTATCTAATTGTGATGCATCGTAAAGATGATAATGTACAAACCCGCTGTTTTTCTTTGACACCGGATAACCAAAATAACCGGCTTCACCGTAACGCGTTGTTAACTCATTGGCGGTGTCGTTTTCATATCCCGGTCTACAATACGCTAAAATACTACTTGTCATTGTCTGCCTTTTTCACTTGTGGACTGCGAAGCAACGCAAACGCAAGCATGCCCCACCCAGCAATAAAAGATACGCCACCCATTGGCGTAATAGGGCCGAGCCATTTAAAGCCGGTTATCGCAAGTGCGTATAAACTGCCCGAGAACAATACACACCCCATAATAAATGCTATTGCAACGCGTTTAAGCCATACCACTTGTACATAGCCTGAAAGCGCAGGTAGTACTAAAACGCCTAGTGCATGATACATCTGATAACGCACACCAATTTCAAATGTGTTCAAGCTAGCGACTGACAGTACATTCTTTAAACCGTGGGCGCCAAAAGCACCAAGTATAACGCTGGTAGCGGCAAGTATGGCGCCAAGGAAAAGCAGCACAGGTGCTAATGCCTTAATTTTATTCGTCGATGCTCTCATCTGTTCACTCTCGTACATATCTTTAACACCGTTTTAGATAGACGGTATTGGCATATTATTTTAGGGATTTTTTAGGTGTTTGTTTCGGATATTTGTTTTAAGTGTTTTGCACAAAAAAGGCATGTATTAATTTCGCAGCACTTTCTAAATGCTGTTGATGAGTTAGCCCACTGGCCTTACGCGGTTTCAAGCTGTGATCTCCATCAGCGAGAAACTCGCACTGAATTGTGCTTGCCAGTGAATATTCACGCACCTCTGTTTGCGTTCCAAACGTGTCTCTTTCGCCTTGAACAATGAGCATGGGCTTCTTCATGCTCTCAAGGTGTGCGGTGCGTGTTTTTTCAGGTTTGCCCGGCGGATGAAACGGATAACCCAATGCAACGCAGCCATTAACATGTTCATTACTATCAACAAGCATACTTGCCATACGGCCGCCCATTGATTTGCCGCCTACGAACGTTGGAAGCGCATCAGATTTAGACACTACATGGTCTATCACGCTTTCAAAATGTGCCAGTAACTTATCGGCTTTATCAGGCGGTCTACGCTTTCCTGTTTCATTTATTGTTTGCATGTATGGAAAATTGAAAAGCACCACGTCAATATGCTGGTCATTAAGCAACGTTGCCATTGTTTGCATAAAGTCATGTTCTTTACCGGCGCCCGCACCATGCGCTAATACAAGTCGTGCAATGGGCGCTGTAGCTTTGTGTATTTCAATATCAAACATCGTCTTGCTCTTCTTCTACTAGTGCTAGGATCCATTCTCTAAATGCTGCAATTTTGCCTAATTCAGCTTGAGACTCTTCACACACAAGATAGAAAGCGTCTCTACTTTCAACACGCTCTTCAAAGGGCATGACTAATCGTCCTGCTTCAATTTCAGGGCGCGCTAGTACCGTATTACCAAGGGCAATACCCTGCCCTAATGCTGCAGCTTGCAACACCAACATAGAGTGGCTAAACACTGGCCCTTGATTTACGTTAACACCTACTACATTGACTGCCTTTAACCAGTTTTTCCATGCTGCACGGCTTAAATCGTGTAGCAAAACGTGGTGACGTAAATCAGCAAGGCTTGATAACGGCTTTGGGCCTTGAAACAAAAGCGGCGAACAAAGCGGTGTTAGAAACTCTCGGTGAAGCTGATCGGCTTGAAGCCCAGCCCAGCGACCTTTACCGTAATAAATTGCCACATCAACGTCGTCTTCTAAGAACCCTTCGTCAAAGTCTACTGCTTTGATTCGCACATCAATATCAGGGTGCGCCAAACTAAACTTGTGAATGCGTGGCACTAACCATTGGCTGGCAAAACTAGGAGGCATAGCAACGGTGATGGCACCTTTACTGCCTTTAGCCAATAGCTTCTCGGTGGCCTCTTGAAGATGCTTAAAAATGTCTTTCAATTCTAAAAAGTACGCCTGACCTTCTTCCGTCAATAACAACGTTCTGTTTCGACGCAAAAACAATTTCATTGAAAGGTAATCTTCGAGGGCTTTTATCTGATGGCTAACTGCCGCTTGGGTTACAAAAAGCTCATCTGCTGCTTTAGTAAAACTCAAATGGCGAGCAGCGGCTTCAAAGGCTTTTAACGCATTCAGAGGAGGTAAACGTCGATGCATGTAGCGAACCTAGTTGGCGTGATTAAAGGAATCAATGTGGTTTGTATTATTGCGCGCAAAAGTATAACACGAGCAATACTTAATAAAATTTCATTCTCAATAAAATTGCTTATCCATGAAAAGGTGGCAGTGAACTCTCTTATTCGTTTTAGAAATCTGTCAATCTATGGGTTTCACACCATCCGCCAAGCACATGCACGACCGCACACCTTCCCCCAAGAACGAGAGTGAATTTATAACAATAAAATCAATTACATAAAAATGAAACATCAGCACTTTGAAATGTTAAAGACTACAGGTTATTGCGTTAAATGGTAGTTAGTGTTGTGACCGCCTTATGAATTGTTACACATTTGCAATATTTGAATTAGTTTTTCTAATGACTATCGATACTTTAATTCGTTGTATTTTTAACCTAAAAATGAATACTATTTACTCGAAGCAGAAAAACACCATTATTTTTCATTGCTTTACAAAAAACAATTGTTAACCAATTTAACAATTGAAAACATATTTTTAATTATTTTTATTAGGTGTGAAAATGAGAAAATTACTTTTAGCTAGCGTTTCTGTTATGGCATTCGCAAGTGCAGCTGCAAACGCAGATACTCAGTCTACAAAAATCGACTTTCAGTCATTAATTAACACTGCAATGACGAACGTAAAAATGGCGGAAGAACTGCCAACAAACGATGCACATATCATCGTTAAAAAACAAGCTCGCGCGATTTTAGATGAACAAGTGCAAATAAAGCTTCACAAGAATCTACTTGTAATGGCTGAGAAACAAGAACGTGTGCGTGCGGAGGCTGAAGCCGAATAAGAATTAGTCACACCTGATACGCATGCCGGTGCGCGCACCGGCATACGCCATCACTACTTCATTCCTATCGAAGTAAAACCTTCAGAAAGAAAAGTTTAGGTATTGCTGGTATCTAACGCGTCAAACCCTTTTACAAGTTCGTCTAGCGCTTTCATCTGTTGAAGATACGGTTCAAGCTTTGCTAAAGGCAACGCACAAGGACCATCGCACTTCGCTTCATCTGGATTTGGGTGAGCTTCAATGAACAAGCCTGCTAGTCCCAAAGCCATACCACTTCTTGCTAGCTGTGCAGCTTGTGCGCGACGTCCATCTGCTGACGTAGCACGTCCACCAGGCATTTGTAACGCATGCGTAGCATCGAAGATAACAGGGGCATATTCCTTCATTGCATCCATACCAAGCATATCAACCACAAGGTTGTTGTAGCCAAAACAGCTCCCACGCTCACACAAAATAACGTTGTCGTTACCTGCTTCGCTAAGCTTACCCATAATGTGACGCATTTCATGTGGCGCTAAAAACTGAGGTTTTTTCACGTTAATCACGTTACCTGTTTTTGCCATGGCAACAACAAGATCAGTTTGGCGTGCTAAAAATGCAGGAAGCTGAATAACGTCTACTACTTCTGCTACAGGCGCAGCTTGATGAGGCTCGTGCACATCAGTAATAAGCGGCACGTTGAACGTAGATTTTATCTCTTCAAATATGCGCAGCCCTTCTTCCATACCGGGCCCGCGATATGATGTCACTGAAGAGCGATTTGCTTTGTCAAAAGAGGCTTTGAATACATAAGGAATATTAAGCTTTTGCGTTACTTCAACGTAGTGCTCAGCAATACGCATTGCTAGATCTCTTGACTCCAGCACGTTCATACCGCCGAATAGTACAAACGGCAGGTGATTGGCAACTTCTACGTCACCAACGCGAATAATCTGTTGTGATTCAGACATTAATTAATTCCACTAACTATTAAAAAAGAGGCTGTTTAGTTACCGCTACCATAGCTGTTGCCATGAGTACGGCAATTGCAGCTACGAAGAACGCCCAGCGACCCACTGCCGTTTTAGCTTTCTTAAGTGCAAACAAGCCAAAAACAATGTAAAGCACGACGCCGATAACTTTGAACGTTAGCCATGCATTTACTAAAGGATATTGCGACAAAATAATACACAGCCAAATTGCGCTGGCCAGTAAAACAGTATCAATAATATGGGGGGCAATTTTAACCCATTTCTTCGACAACGCATTAGCGTCGAACTGAGACCAAATAAACCGAAAGATAAAAAATAAAATGCTGAGTGCCACTGCAGTTAAGTGCAAGTGTTTAGTCATCATGTACATAAAACGTGTCCTGTTATTATTGATTTGGTTTTGTTTTATTTAAAAACAACACAGGTGCTTTATAGCACCTGTGAAAACATTAGTTGTATACCAAACAAGCTGCGTTACACATTGTCGGGGTAAAGCGTCTGAATTGCCATAAATTCAGAGAGATTTTCAAGTAGATAGTCTACCAGATTGGGGTCGAAATGTTTGCCGCTCTCTTCTTTTAATACACTTTCTACTTTTTCAATACTCCACGAGGGTTTGTAGGGACGCTTGTTTAGCAATGCGTCAAATACATCCACCAGTGTTGCAATTCGGCTTTGTACTAAAATATTTGTTCTAGCTAGGCCATCGGGATAGCCCTTGCCATCCCATCTTTCATGATGCTGACGCGCAAGCGTAGCCGCTAGTTGGATAGTAGGCCGTGTTGAACTTTTCAAAATCTGATAGCCAAATTCGGCATGCTTTTGAATTTCAAACTTTTCGTCTTCAGTTAACGGTGTCGTTTTTTGTAGTATCGATTTAGGTACAATTGAAGTACCTATATCATGCAACGGCATCGCCAGTTTGAGCTCATGAATTTCAGCTTCACTCAAACCCGCTTTTTGCGCCAGAAGCGCAGCCATTTCTACCATACGAGTATTGTGGCTCAATGCATCAGTTTGATGCTCAAGTGCTTGACCTAGCCTATCTATGATCTCTCGTTGCGTTTCCTCTACATCGACGGTTTTCAAAACATTATCAAACGCAAGCTGTACGCTATCTGAGAAGCGCTTTACAAGATGTCTGTCGCTCTCACCTATCCTTCTTGGTAACCCCGACAAATACAACAACGCTCCGTTGTGCGATTTGCTGTTACAGTAGGCTACGACATGATCTTCCGCATACACTATTTGTTTATCTCGCATTGCCTGTAAGCATAAGGCATATTCCGCAGAATTAATGGCATCTTTAAGCGGTATACCCTCTTTGCTGGCATACTCGCCATTGCCTGCGAACACGTAAAGCTCATCATCGCCAACACCATTGTTTGTGTTGTTCATCGTTCTAGAGGTAGTGGCCACAGCAGTTGTAATATAGGCGGCGTCTTTTGAACACCCTAAAATAGACGCTAACTGCTGAATAATGCCCTGCATGAATTTTTCGAGCGAACGAGAAGAAAACAAGTCTACCGACGCATCAATGATTTTTTCCAAGCCACGACGGTTTTCTTCAATAACAATGATGTCGCGATAGGAGCGCAGTGCGGCAATAATAACCGTAAACAATTTTTGTGCGGTTAGCTCGGTTTTAGATTTGTAATCGTTGATGTCGTAATTAATGATGACATCTTTTTCGGGTGCTTGACCTGGCTGGCCAGTGCGAAGGATGATGCGGGTAAAGTGATTATCTAATTCATTTCTGATGTATTCTGCAACGCGTAAACCTGCATCATCGGTTTCCATTACCACATCCAGCAACACCACGGCTATGTCGTCGTGCTCTCTAAAGCATTTCCGAGCTTCTTCACCACTGTGCGCGCTGATAAACTCAAGGGTTTTACCGTTTAAGCTGAAATCGTTTAACGCAAGCTTGGTTACGGCGTGAACCTCGGGCTCATCGTCAACAACTAATATTTTCCAACTGCCAAGGTCTTCATGTTCAATATCGTCTTCATCATCAGCAAATAGAAAGTCTTCGTTCATTCGATACATCCTGTACTATCAAGACTGATAAAGCGGTCTTTTCTGTTCTTGTTGTATACACAAGATACTAATGCATCGACAAATTTTAGCAAGCTTACAATGTAGCTAGCGTAACTCTGTCATTACCGCCGTAGTCCTTGTAAGTGCTCGGGTTGCTAAAGCCAGCGCTGCTTAATAAAGCTCTTACTACGGCGCCTTGGTTAAAACCGTGTTCGAAGGCAATTAAACCACCCTTTTTTAAATACGCTGGTGCATCACTAACAATACGCTTAATGTCGTCTAATCCATCTTCGCCCGATGTTAATGCGCTCTTAGGCTCAAACCGCACATCACCCTCATTAAGATGCGGGTCTTCAAGCTCAATATACGGCGGGTTAGACACAATGGCATCGAACACCTGTCCCTCAAGCGCCGAAAACCAATCACTTTGAATGAATAACGCATTTGTAATGTTGTTGGTTTGCGCGTTGCGTTTAGCCAATACTACAGCTTCTTCAAGGAAATCCACGCCGATAACATCACTTTTTGGCAGCTCTGAGGCAAGCGACAGTGCAATTGCACCTGTTCCAGTACCCAAGTCGCAAAGCGATAATGGCGCAGCAACTTGGGCTGTGCGTACTTGTGCCCATGCAAGAACATGCTCAATCAACACTTCGGTGTCGGGACGCGGAATAAGTGTGTGTGGTGAGGTAGACAGCGTGAGTGTCCAGAAATCGCGACTGCCCGTTATATAGGCCACCGGCTCGCCCTTTTTACGACGCAAAACCGCAGCTTTGTAGGCGTGCAACTGCGATTCACTTAATAGCTTATCAGGCCAAGTAAAAAGGTAGGTTTGAGATTGATTTAATACACTGGCTAACAGTACTTTGGCGTCAACCGAGGGCGACTCGCCGCCCTCTAGTTCATTGCTGGCCCACGCTAGCGCAGCATCAATTCGCATGGCTATTCATATGACTATTGTTGCTAGCCGTTATTCGTCAGACAGTGACGCTAACAAGTCTGCTTGATGCTCTTGCAGAATAGGGTCGACTAATTGTTTCAAGTCACCCTCTACCACTTCGTCTAAGCGGTAAATAGTAAGATTGATACGATGGTCGGTAACGCGGCCCTGAGGGAAGTTGTACGTTCTAATTCGCTCAGAACGATCGCCACTGCCCACTAGGCTCTTACGCGTAGACGCTTCTTCTGCCGCACGTTTTTCTTCTTCAATTTGATTCAAACGCGCTTGCAATACCGACATCGCTTTGGCTCTGTTTTTATGCTGAGAACGCTCGTCCTGGCACTCAACCACCAAGCCGGTTGGTAAGTGAGTAATACGAATCGCAGAGTCGGTTTTGTTAACGTGCTGACCACCGGCACCTGATGCACGGAAGGTATCAACACGAAGCTCTGCAGGGTTAATCTCAATGGCTTCTGACTCTGGAATTTCAGGAAGTACAGCAACCGTACAAGCCGATGTGTGAATTCGACCCTGTGACTCGGTTTCAGGAACGCGCTGTACGCGGTGTCCGCCCGACTCAAATTTCAATACGCCATACACGCCATCGCCACTAACATTAGCGATAACTTCTTTGTAGCCGCCGTGCTCGCCTTCGTTGGCATTCACAAGCTCTACACGCCATCCGCGGCTCTCCGCATAGCGACTGTACATGCGGAATAAATCACCGGCAAATATCGCTGCTTCATCACCGCCCGCTCCGGCACGAATTTCTAAGAAGCAGTTATTGTCGTCATTCGGATCTTTTGGCAGCAACAGTACTTGAAGCTCGGTTTCAAGGCGCTCGATGTCAGCCTTAGCCTCTTTCATTTCCTCTTGCGCCATTTCACGCATTTCGGCGTCATCTTCATTTAGCATTTCTTGTGCAGACGCTAAGTTCTCTTGCGCCTGCTGGTATGCGTTAAAACCCGCTACCACGTCTTCTAGTTGGCTAAATTCTTTTGATAAGTTTCTAAACTTATCTTGATCGCCGATAACTTCAGGGTCGCCTAACAGCGCCTGAACTTCTTCGAAACGCTCTACAAGATGTTCGAGCTTTCTTACTACCGACTCTTTCATATGCTTTTTATTACCTTATTTATTCTCATCTGACGAAAAGTCAGACAATGCTAATGCTTGCCCCATCCAACGGCTTAACGCAGGGTCGTCATGCATGGCCGCTTCGCGCAGCGCTAGGGTTGTTGGGTGCAGTAGCGCATTAGTTAGTTTATACGCCATCTCTTCTAACACCGCATCGGCATCTTTGCCTTCCGCTAATTGCGCTTTTGCTTTTTCAACAATATCGTCTCGCTGTGCCATGCCCTTTTGACGATATTGCCTTACTAAATCTATCGATTGCTGTGACTGTTTCCATGTCATGTAGTCGCCAGCTTGTTTTTCAATAAGCTTTTCAGCTTCCTGTGCAGCTTGCTCTCTGTTCTCTAAGTTCTTTTGAACAATGTGTTGTAAGTCGTCAACCGTATATAAATACGCGTCGCCTAACTCATTAACTTCCGATTCGATATCTCGCGGCACCGCAAGGTCAACAAGGAACATTGGCATGTTTTTACGCTGTTTAAGCGCTTTCTCTACCATGCCCTTACCTATTAAAGGTAGCTGGCTTGCCGTAGAACTAATAACAATATCGAAATCTTTTAGATGCTCGGGCACCTGAGACAGCGTGTAAACACTTGCGCCCAGCGTTTCGGCAAGCGCTTCTGCGCGCGCAACAGTTCTATTAGCCACGGCTAACTTATTAACGCCCTGCTCTTTTAAGTGCTGAGCTACTAGCTCGATGGTTTCACCCGCACCAACGAGCAATACTGAACGCTTCGGCAGTTCAGCAAAAATATGTTTAGCAAGTTGAACGGCTGCATAAGCAACGCTTACCGCGTTTGCACCAATTTCCGTTTCGCTTCTAACGCGCTTTGCCACAGAAAAGGTATGCTGAAACAGCTTGTCGAATTCGCTGTTGATCATGCCAGAATGCTTAGCATCACCATAAGCTTGTTTCACTTGCCCAAGAATTTGAGGCTCACCTAAAATTAACGAATCTAAACCACTTGCTACACGCATAATGTGCTTTACCGCATCATCTTGCGATAAAATGTAGCTGTTATCCGCTATTTCATTGATATCAAGACGGTGAAAATCGCTTAACCACTTAAGTAGCTTTTGCCCGCTTTCATCTTCAGCGTTTACATAAAGCTCGGTGCGGTTGCAGGTAGACACAATCACTGACTCGTCAACACCATCTAACTTTTTTAAGCTCGCCAGCGCTTCCACCAAAGAGTCTGGTGTAAAAGCCACTTTTTCACGTAGTGCTACGGGCGCTGTTTTATGGTTAATACCAAGGGCGAGTAAAGTCATTAAAATCTGTGCTGGCAACGTCGGAGCGGCATTGTACGAAAAAGCCAAAATGATTGAAAGTGTTGGTGAATCTGTGTTCCCATATTGTTTCAATAATTTACCATTTATATTTTGCTGGGTGCGTAACCTTTGATGATACGAAAAATTCTCTTTTTTGGGCTGCTTTTAGTTTTGGTAAGCGCATGTACTACTGTGCCCGAAGGCCCTAAACAAGCGGTAAACCTTACTGCACAGCTTAAAAAAGTGGCCGACGTTAACCAATGGCAAATGCGCGGAAAAATTGCTTTTCGCCAGGGAAAAGAAGGCGCTAGCGTTAACTTAAATTGGAAAAACGATTCCGGCGATTTTGATTTTCGATTAACCAATTTTTTAGGCGTAACGTTGGTCGACCTAACGGTTGATAACGAACAATCAATACTAGAAGCCGATGGTGAAACCTACAAAGATGTTGAGCCAGAGCCATTGATATACCAAGTCACCGGTCTGATTATTCCCGTAGACTCATTGTTGTCTTGGGTAAAAGGCTTACCGCTTGCAGGCGACAAATACACCTTAACGGACAAAGGCCTGGTGAATACGCTTGAAAGCGAATGTAATTACTGCAGGAATTGGCAGGTAAGTTATGACAATTACGGCAGCGTTGAAACCACTAACGCTGAACAGGTTTGGCTACCTCATTCCATTACGTTAACTCAGGTAGAAACCGAAAACTCGCCTAAAACACAATTAAAAATAAAGATTTATCAGTGGACGCTCAATTGAATAACCAAGCATCTCAGCCACTCGATTGGTGGCCTTCTCCGGCAAAACTAAATTTGTTCCTACATATATTAGGCAGATATGAAAATGGCTATCATCAACTACAAAGCCTTTTTCAAATGCTAGATTATGGCGACAGGCTAGCCTTTACAGTAGTACAAAATTCCACCATAAAAATGGCAACGCCACTTGAGGGTGTGCCCGACGATGAAAATTTAATTATTAAAGCAGCGCGACTTCTCGCAAAAGAAACAGGCTATAAAGGTGGGGTGAGTATTAGCCTCGATAAACGCTTACCAATGGGCGGCGGTATCGGTGGCGGTTCTTCCAATGCAGCTACCACACTTGTTGCGCTTAATCACCTGTGGAGCACGGGTTTACAGGAAGATGCGCTTGCTGAACTTGGCCTATCTTTAGGTGCGGATGTACCTATTTTTGTGCGTGGTCTTACTGCCTTTGCGGGCGGTGTAGGTGAAGAGATTACCGCTGCACCACAAGAAGAGAAATACTACTTAGTGGCAAATCCTAACGTGCATGTAAGTACCGCCGAGGTGTTTAGGTCGCCAGATTTACCTAGAACCACACCTGCAATGAAATGGGAAGACTATAAATTCGAAAATACCCACAATGATTGTCAGCAATTAGTCGCGAATTGCCATCCCGAAGTTGCAAAATTATTACAGTGGTTGGTACACTACGCACCGTCGCGAATGACGGGCACAGGTGCATGTGTATTTGCCGCTTTTTCTGACTACACTTTAGCTGAACAAGTTAAGGCTGAAATGCCTGACACTTGGCAAAGTTTTGTTGCAAAAGGTGTGAATCGCTCACCACTATTAGATAAATTAGAACAACAAAAATAGCGTGAACGCCACATCGGACAAGAACTTAAAAATTGGGGTATAGCCAAGTTGGTAAGGCAGCGGGTTTTGATCCCGCCATTCGTAGGTTCGAGTCCTGCTACCCCAGCCAAACCTCTTTTATCAACGCACTGAGGAACCACTTGTGCCAGATATGAAGCTCTTTGCAGGTAATGCCGTACCAGAACTTGCCCAGAAAGTTGCCGATCGCCTCTACACCAAACTTGGAAATGCCAAAGTTGGCCGTTTCAGTGACGGTGAAATTAGCGTAGAAATTCATGAAAACGTCCGTGGCTCGGACGTTTTTATTATCCAGTCTACGTGTGCACCTACTAACGATAACCTTATGGAACTTATTGTGATGATCGACGCGTTGCGCCGCGCATCAGCAGGTCGTATTACGGCTGTAATTCCTTATTTTGGTTATGCACGTCAAGACCGTCGTGTTCGTTCAGCTAGGGTACCAATTACTGCGAAAGTTGTGGCTGACTTCCTTTCTAACGTAGGTGTTGACCGCGTTCTAACTATCGACCTTCACGCCGAGCAAATTCAAGGGTTCTTCGATGTTCCTGTTGATAACGCATTCGGTACGCCAATTCTGCTTGCAGATATGGAACGACGTGACTTTGTGTCGCCTGTTGTTGTATCGCCAGACATTGGTGGTGTAGTTCGTGCTCGCGCAACAGCAAAACTGCTTAACGATACCGACCTTGCCATTATCGACAAACGCCGTCCTAAGGCGAATGTTGCTCAGGTAATGAACATCATCGGTGACGTTAAAGACAGAGACTGCATTATTGTAGATGACATGATCGACACTGGTGGCACACTAGCAAAAGCAGCCGAAGCGTTAAAAGCACACGGCGCGCGTAAAGTGTATGCTTACGCAACTCACGCCATCTTCTCAGGCAATGCAGTGAATAACCTGAAAGAGTCTGTAATTGACGAGATTGTCGTTACCGATTCAATTCCGCTAAGCAGCGAAATGAAGAAGATGGGCAAAGTTAAGCAACTTACCTTGTCTGAAATGCTTGCAGAAACTATTCGTCGTATCAGCAACGAAGAATCTATTTCTGCCATGTTTGAATACTAAGCATCGAGCTTAAATACAAACACGCTTATTCCAAAAGGCGAGCCTAGTGCTCGTCTTTTTTGTTCAAAGACACCAAAGCCCACTTCTAGTTTACGAATACCATTTTCATAAGCGTTGTATATTTGCATGCCACAGCTTGTTACATATGGTTTAATCGCAAGCTTTGCATATAGCAGCTACTCGCGCTAATGTAACAAAAAACGTGCTTTAAAAAGGAATAAAAATGAAGTCTACAGCGCTAACTATTGTTGCATTATTAACTGCCTCATTATCACTCACAGCATGTTCAGGCGAAGAGGAGTCAGGAGAGAATTTAATGGCTGAGAAATCTAGTAACGCTATGCCAGAAAAAGCACCGCAACCGGCAAGCAAAGAGTTACCTACCACGCTTACCGCAAAACCAACCCCAGAGCCTATAGCAAAAGATGTGTCAGTTGACGACGAAGTAATCCTGACAGGCAGCATCATTTTCAAAGAGCTTGAAGGTGGATTTTACGCACTCATTGCCGAAAGCGGTGACAAATATACCCTTCATAACTTAGAAGAACAGTTTCAACAAAATGGCTTAATAGCTAAAGTTACCGGTGTTCCTAAGCCTAAAATGATGACATTTACGCAGTTTGGAACAGTACTACAAGTTACCAGCGTTGAAATTATAGATAGCAGCAAAGTAACTAATAAAATAGCGATTGAATAAGCACCATAAAGACAAAAAATCAAAGCGCCGTTTAAGGCGCTTTTTTATTGGCTTTAGAATTGTATGTTGCAGTATGTGATGTTAGAATTCGCCGCCCTTGAAATTCAGGGTAGTGTTTTATTGTGCGTTTTGTTGTTAAAACACCGACATTACAACACGCTTTAACAGTAGGTTTTGGTCGCAAAAACCTACACCATTAGACTTTATAATTGGAGACAGACAATGTCTGAAGCAATTTTTAACCTAGACGCATCTGTTCGTACAGACCTAGGGAAAGGTGCGAGCCGCCGCCTACGTCGCGAAGATAAGCTTCCAGGTATCATCTACGGTGGTGAAGAAGCGCCAGTTTCTATCACGCTTGCACATAACAAAGTATTTCAAGCTTCTGAATTTGAAGCGTTTTACTCACACGTTCTTACTTTGAATGTAGACGGTAAAGCAACTGAAGTTCTTGTTAAAGATATGCAACGCCACCCGTTCAAGCCTAAGATCACTCACATCGATTTCCAACGTGTAATCGCTGGTCAAGCTGTACACACTAACGTTCCTGTTCACTTCATCAACGAAGAGAAATCTGCAGCGGTTAAAGCTGGCGGTGTTGCTGAGCATCACCTAACAGAAATCGAAGTTACTTGTCTACCTAAGAACCTTCCAGAGTTCATCGAAGTAGACATGGCAGGCGTTGAAATGGGTCAAACACTACACTTGTCTGACCTTACACTTCCAGCTGGCGTTTCTTCTGTTGAACTTGCTAAGAACGACGAAGCTCACGACCTAGCGGTTGTAACTGTTAAGCCTGCTAAAGGCGCAGCAGCTGAAGACAGCGAAGAAGAAGCTACTGAGGAATAATCCTCTTGGCTGATATTCGCCTTATCGTGGGTCTGGGTAATCCAGGCCCCGAATATGAAAATACCCGACACAATGCCGGTGAATGGTTTCTAAACCAACTTGCCGACACCTATAACGCCCCGCTAAAACCAGAAACCAAATTCTTCGGTAAGACTGCACGTATCACGATTGCAGGCAAAGATATTCGTTTGCTCTACCCTACTACTTTCATGAATAAAAGTGGTCAAGCGGTTGCAGCACTTGCTAACTTCTACCGAATTGAACCAGAACAAATACTAGTAGCGTTTGACGAACTTGACTTGCCTCCCGGCGTAGCAAAATACAAAGTGGGCGGCAGCTCAAGTCAAAATGGCGTGCGTGACATTGTGGCAAAAATGGGTAACAACAAGAATTTTTTGCGTTTGCGCATTGGTATTGGCCATCCAGGGCATAAAAGCCGTGTAACGGGTCATGTACTAGGCAAGCCACCAGCAGATGAGAAATCGGCAATAGAAAGCGCCATTGACGAGGCGGTTCGCTGCACGGAAATTCTGCTAAAAGAAGACTTAAAGCAAGCGCAAAACAGGTTACACTCGCATAAAGCGTAACCTACATCAGTGATTACTTTTCCAAACAAGGATCCATACCATGGGTTTTAAATGCGGTATTGTTGGCCTACCAAACGTAGGTAAATCAACACTTTTCAATGCATTAACAAAAGCGGGTATTGAAGCGGCGAACTTCCCCTTCTGTACTATCGAGCCAAACACTGGTGTAGTACCTGTACCAGATCTTCGTTTGGACAAGCTAGCTGAGATTGTAAATCCTCAGCGCGTAATACCAACAACAATGGAATTCGTAGACATTGCTGGCTTGGTTGAAGGTGCATCAAAAGGTGAAGGTCTTGGTAACAAGTTCTTAGCAAACATCCGCGAGACAGACGCCATTGGTCACGTAGTTCGCTGCTTTGACGATGAAAACATTGTTCACGTTGCCGGTCGCGTTAGCCCGAAAGATGACATTGATGTTATCAACACTGAGCTTGCACTCGCTGACCTTGAAACAACAGAAAAAGCCCTTCACCGCGTTGCTAAGCGCGCAAAAGGTGGTGACGCTGATGCCAAGTACGAAATGAAAGTACTTGAGAAGATTAAGCCGCACCTTGATGAAGGCCTATTGCTTCGCTCACTTGAGCTTTCAAAAGAAGAGCTTGCCGCCATTAGCTACATGAACATGCTAACGCTTAAGCCGACCATGTACGTAGCGAACGTTAACGAAGACGGTTTTGAAAATAACCCTTACCTTGACCAAGTACGTGAAATTGCTGCTGGCGAAAACGCAACGGTAGTTGCAGTATGTGCCGCTATTGAAGCTGACATTGCCGAGCTTGAAGATGACGAGCGTGAAGAATTCATGCAAGACATGGGCTTAGAAGAGCCAGGTCTTAACCGCGTTATCCGCGCTGGCTACAGCCTACTTACACTGCAAACTTATTTCACCGCCGGTGTTAAAGAAGTACGTGCATGGACGTTCCCTGAAGGTTCAACTGCACCGCAAGCCGCAGGTAAAATTCACACCGACTTCGAAAAAGGCTTTATTCGCGCCGAAATCGTAAGCTACGACCACTACGTTGAGTTTAATGGTGAACAAGGTGCTAAAGATGCAGGTAAATGGCGTCTAGAAGGTAAAGACTACATCGTTAAAGACGGTGACGTTATTCACTTCCGCTTCAACGTTTAGCACACCTTTGTAAGTTGCCAAGATGGCTTTATTACAGCCGTCTTGGCCTCTCACCGCCAACTGATAACATCACTCAATAAACCTCTTGAATTCCCCCCTACTGTTACATAAAGAAATTCAACTTCATTTAGTTATTGCATCAAGCCATTTTTATTTTGTCCAAAAATCTAACTTCCTTTTAGTTATTGATTGCCTGAATACTTTTCCCAAAGAGATAACTGGTCTGTGTAGTTAACTATGGTGGTTTACCCCTATAGAGCCAATACACCTTTTTGTTGATTCTGTCTGTGTAAAAAGCGAGCGCATTTTAATTACACGCTGTGTAGATAAAACCGTTCGCACTCACGTTGAAGGAATTAATAATGAAAAAAAGAAGCCTTGTTTGTGCTGCTGTTGCCGCTGCACTGCCACTATTAGTGGGTGCAACCCAGCATATCCATGCCCCTCTAGATACATCAGACCACAGAATTGGAAACATTTCACTGGTTGACAATTACAGTAAATCAGCAGCGAATGTTGCAATGCAAAACTCTCTTAGTGAACTTACCAGCGCGTTCTCTAACGCCACAGTACGCACAACTAACGGGAATTTAGACACCGCATTTGGTTTTGCCATTGACGTTGCGGGTTCATCACCAGAGATGATGGGACTAGATTTTATAAGTCAATACGCATCACTCCTAGGTGGTCTTACAGCCAACGACTTTGTCTTTAATCCATTTCGCAGCAAAAAGGCGCTAGGCGGAAATTTAGTACGCTTCGATCAAGTGATAAACGGCGTAAAAATTAAAGATCGCGGATTGGGTTTACTTATCGATGATGCCCAAGTTGTACGTGCAGTATTCGTTGACACCGTCAGCGATGCTGAGTTGTCTAACAACGTTAGTTTGTCTGCGCAAAATGCAGTTCGTGTTGCTGAAAACGATATTGCGAAACATGCCAAAGTACTCCCCACAGAAGCACTTGAAGTGCTAACACCCGCATTTACGCAAATCGAAAAAGCACTTGGTGTTTTCTCAAAACCAATTCCCCAAAAAATTGTCGTGCAAGACAATGATCAGTTAAAGCTTGCATGGCGCTTTTTCTTTTATTCAACAAACCCATTTGGCGTATTTGAATACACTGTAGATGCGCAAACGGGTGATATTTTAGCGCGCACAGACCGCGTGAAAACCATTCTTCCAGTAAACCCAGTAACCGATACAGGCATTATTCAACCTACTGCAGACTATTTTCCGACGTTTCCGCCCATTACTGCATCTATGCAGGGCGATTGTCTTATCGAAGATGAGAACGGTGGCTTCACTGGCAAACCTAAAGGGATGGAGCGAATTAACCTTCGCAAGTTCAACGACTCTAATTTTGTCACGGGTGTTGAAGGACTTCTAACAGGTAAGCATGCATTAATTGAAAGTGCGTTATTAACTAAAGGGCCATTTGCGCAAGCAGCAGCAGGTACCTACCATTTCAGTGAAGATGCGGCAATTGAAGCACGTCCGAAAGAAAATGATCACGTAACCCCATCACCTGCTCATCACATCGACGGTATTAGTCAATTTATCTACATTACAACGCTACTAGAGTACCTAGATTACATGCATAAAGATGGCGACAGTGTTCATAGTCGCGGCGTGGGTGAAGGTTCTTTCCCAAATAGCTACCCTAACGAAGCTGTTCCACTTGTTGGTGTGGTTCATATACCAAACGTATTAGATGCTCCAGATAACCCAGCTGATCCAGAGTTTTTGGCTAAGTTGTTGGGTCTTGATAATGCCTTTGCTGTGCCACTATCTCAAGAAATTGCGGGTGAAGAAGTGGTCGTTAACCCAACAGCATACGGACATGGTTACCTATTCAACAACTTAGCAATGGACTTCTCGGTACCTATTCACGAAGGCACGCATGCGACGATCACACCAATTGCAGGATTCGAAGGTGAACCGGAAGGGGGCGCACTTAATGAGGGGCAAGCAGATTTATGGGCATATACTATTGGTGAAACACCAGATCTAGGTACCTATCCCGTAAACTCGTGTGACCTCAGAAAAGTATTAAGAGAACGTGGGACAGATCCAGACTCATTTGAGTTTATCCGCTCTGCACAAAGCCAAATTCGCTACTCACAGTTAGGTACTCGTGACAACGCTTTCCAAGTTCACCGTGACGGCGAGATCTACGCTGGTGCCATGTGGGACTTACGTGAATTCATGGTTGCCATGTTACCTGACAGCCAGTTTAAGCGTCCCAATAAAGTTACCGGTGATCCGACCGACCCAGCCAGTCTGGGTAAAGAGACCTGGGAACGCATATTTTTAGGTTCAATGTATGTGTTAGGAATTACCGCACCTGATACATTTGTTAAAGCGCGAGACGCGGTCATGATAGCAGACGCGGCACTTTACCCAACGGACCCACTTGATCTTACAGCGCCGGGTAAACACCACGCACTTATTGAGCGCGTTTTTGCTGCGCGTGAATTAGGGGTTAACGCAAAAGCACCATCAGGCGGTCGTCAGACGATTTCAACAGCGGTAAGTAATTTCACTGCTAATCAGGAACAACCAGCAACGCCTTCAACAGTAGATGCGTTCATTGTCTCTGAAAAAGCAATCGAAATAACGTGGGATACCGTGCCTGGCGCACTGGGATACCAAGTGCTTAAGCGCAGAAAAGGCAGTAGTGCACGCCTTTTCACTGGCGTGCCTAACCGTGAGTACTTTGATGGTGACGTCACCTTCGACGGCTTTACGCACGTTGATTTTGTAATTGGTGGCACTTCGTATTTAGACAAAGGTCAAGGCTTCGGTCGTGGAGCAGGACAAGGCATTGATTCTTTTGACTACGAATATGTGGTGCGAAGCATTGCGCAAAATGACACAAAACAAGTAGGGTTCTCTGCAATGTCTGGCATTGCATCAACGGGGTTGAATGCGTTAGACGTTAGCGACAGAGTTGACTACAAAATTGGTAACGTAAGCTTTAACAACAACGTCTTCGCTGTTGATCTTGCACTAGTGAACAAAAGCGATGAGCGTATCTACGGCCCTATCGATTTTGACATCACTCACATTAGTAACAAAAATATTACAGTAACAAACGCTGACAACGACGGTTCGGGGCAACAGGGTGACATCGCGCGTTTTCGTTTTGATCAATCACTCGATGCAGACCGCCTTTCAAAATTACGTCATCTTAAATTTAATAACCCCGAAGGTAAGCTATTTACGTTCGAAGCAAGGGTTAGTGGTTTTGAAGCAGGTGCCTCTTCTCGAGGAATTGGCGAAACCGCAACAAATGACGTTTCTCCACCGAAAGAACAGTCGGTGGTTTACCACAACGTAGAGGAACATACTGGTATCATCCTAATTGGTGCTGCAGACGAGTCACTTGTCAATGGCGTAGATTACGTTGATATTCCATTCGTTGCATTACCTAGCGCTTCAAGTGTTATCGCAACATTGAGCGCTGACGCAGAGGTAGTTGCGGTACCAGATCTCGACTTTGAATTACTCGATGAAAACGGGAATATAATGGCAACGTCCGGAAACCTTGGCTCTAATGAGCAAGTAGGCGGCGGTGTGGTACCGGGTAAAACATATCGTGCGCGTGTTAACGGCTGGGCGAATGGACCAACATCATATCGTGTTGTTATCGACCAACTTGTAAGCGATATCAATGATTCGAATGTAGATGAGAATGGACAATCAACGGTAGGAACCGTGCGTTTCGAGTTTAATCCACTTACACAAAAATTAACGTCTCTACCATTGTAACGATGTTTGATAAAAGTCCTCTGCACAATGTGTAGAGGGCGAATCCCTCAATTTACACTCTGTAAAAAACAAATTGCGTTTCAGCTTGATAAGATATTATGAAAGATGTTGATATAGCGTTTTAAACTTCTTCTCATGATTAACTTATGAACCGAACTTTTACTTGCTCGCCATCATACAGCTTCGCACAAACACATCTGAAAAACGTTTGGTGTTTAAATAGAAACGTTAGCGTAATTATTACTTCCTTGCTGCTCTTCATTTTTGAGGTAACGTCCGTACATGCCGATAATAACCAAAGCGAAGTTTATGAAAAGCCTATCAATAACAATAATGCACCGTGGTTTGAGGTAGCAAAAAGGAATACCTTAACCTTTGAAACTTCTTATGGAGATGTAGTTATAGCGCTTCACCCCACTCTTGCACCTACCCATGTTGCGAGATTTAAAGCGCTCGTAAATGCCGGTTTCTACGACAATCAAAGTTTCTATCGCGTTATAGATGGGTTTGTGGCCCAAGCTGGCAGTAACGACGGCCATGATAAAAGTAAATTTGATGCGCAGCTACTTTCACCACTAAACGCTGAGTTTACGCAACCTCTTTCAAGTAATGCTCAAGTTATTGAAGACAACGACATGTTTGCTCCTAAAACAGGTTTTGTTGATGGCTTTCCAGTGGGCATAGATGAACAGAAAAAAGAAATGTGGGGTTTACACTGTCCTGGCGTAGTGGCTTTTGCTAGAAATAGTGAGAAAGATACGGCAAGTACTGAGTTTTACATTGTTATAGGGCAAGCACCGCGACACCTAGACAGAAACATGTCGGTGGTAGGCAGAGTAGTTGAAGGTATGCAAATACTACAAAAACTTCCTCGAGGAGACTTATCACAAGGTGGCGTACTTAAAAATATAACCAATAACAGCAAAATTAAACGTGCTTATGTACACGATGAAAACAATACGCCGTATATTATTCAAACTGCACACCATGAAGAATTTAAAAAACGTATTCAAACGGGCAAACACTTAGATAACCCATTTTTTCATGACAATAGTTATGGCCCAAGACCCATAGACGTGTGTTATTACCAAACAAAATCAAGTACTTCACCATGGTAGCTTAACAACATAATTCACCTCAAGTTGTTCAATTTCACTGCTTTTTGTGCGTTATTCATACCCTAACGAACACATAATGAGCATTTAAAAAAAGTTAGCAAAAAAGGGGTTGACGGTTGCCAGTCATATACGCATAATACGCGCCACTTCCTGAGAGGGAAGAGAAACAAAGAGGCTACGTAGCTCAGTTGGTTAGAGCACATCACTCATAATGATGGGGTCGCAAGTTCGAATCTCGCCGTAGCCACCAATTCTCTGTTATCTCTTAGGAAAGTCTAGCTGCGCGGAAGTGGTGGAATTGGTAGACACGCTGGATTTAGGTTCCAGTGCTTCACGGCGTGAGAGTTCAAGTCTCTCCTTCCGCACCACAACTGGGGTATAGCCAAGTTGGTAAGGCAGCGGGTTTTGATCCCGCCATTCATAGGTTCGAGTCCTGTTACCCCAGCCATTCTTTTTTGAATGATTTTATATAGCTAGCGTC
>NZ_BTGG01000013.1:0-84513 GCF_042848195.1 Alteromonas sp. MTD1 | reverse complement strand
TTGGGTTAATCGTTTTTGTTTTTGTTCGTTGGGATGTATTAAACCCTAAACGTTCAATAAGAAAAACATGCCCCCTTATAACGAGGTATTTTTTTTAATACCCGTAACCTTATGGTTTGCGTTTCTTGTTTTTTAAACTTTTGATTTATATTTATTTTTATGCTTTTTGTGGGCTGGGTTAATGCACAAAAAATTGTTGCTTTTGACGTGATAGTGGTTAAACGCTCATTATGCGCCAGCGTAATTCAAAGGATGCTTAAAAAATATATAAGCGTATGAGAGTGAGTTTTTATTACATCAGCTGGCTAATACCAACGCAACACTGATAAAGGTAGTGTTTGAAGCACCACAATATTTCTAATAAAGAAAAAAGCGACCCTAGGGTCGCTTTTAAAGTGCAGATTTCTCTGCAACCATGTTGAATTAGTTCACATGGTGTGAATTCGTTTTATAGGCGGTCGTTCAGCACTGCTGCGATGGGGTTGTCTTGCAAACCGTTTTCAGCAACCCACGCTTGAAGCGTTTTACCGTCAGCTTCAGGTGCGCTTAAGTCGCTCTTTGGCATTTTCTTAACAAGTAATGAACCCGCTTCAACCGCATTGCTCAAAAGTGCTGTTCTAATTAGGCTGTTACCACCGCAACTAACGCCCGAGTAGTAATCTTTTAATTTGAGGCGGTAATCTGACTCTACTGCGCGCATTTTCTTGCGCAGTTCGCCCTTATCATCTGCTTCAACTATTGTGCAAATGTTTGCTAATGCTTCTGTTACGTCTGCTTGTGCGGTCGCTGACATGCCAAGAGTGGCGGCAACAACAAGGGTAATTTTAACGATTTTCAACATGGTTAAATCCTTGGCTTTGAATAATGTGTTTCTTAAGCGACGTGGATTAGACCAGAGTGAATGTGAGGGAAAAATCGCAACGCTTATACCTTGGTATGAAAACTGATAACTAAGCGTTGGGATGAAGGGTGTTTTGAGAAAATAGAGCGCCCGGAAGTTCAGTGTTTACGGGCGCTGTAGAGACTTGCTAATCTCTAGTGAGGTTTGAAAGCGCTTGCTACTTCCATTATTTGTTCTCTCATCCACATGTGCGCATAATCGTGATCTGCACTTACATGCCAATAAAGGAAGTATTCTACTGGCGGAAGTTCAAATGGCATTTCGTATATCGCAAGGTCGTAATGTTTTGCCAGATGGAAAGGGAGGCATGCGATAAGGTCGGTTTTAACAATGGTACTTGGTACAGTTAAAAAGTGCTGACCACGCATTACTTCTTTTCTACGTTTACCTAGTTTATCTAACGCAACCTCAATAGGACCTGCACCGGATTTGCGCTGCGATACATTAATGTGACCTAGGCGAAGAAAAGTATCTAAGCTAAGCCCATTTTTTAATGCTGGGTGATTTTTGCGTGCTAGTACAACAAAACGGTCTTGAGCAATTTTCTCTTTACAAAGGTGAGGGTCGGTAAACGTTGATGCATCGGCAAAGAAATCAAGCGTTCCCGCAGCCATTGCTGACACCACCTGACTGCGGGGCATTTCATAGTTCGTTAGAGTGATATTGGGCGCTAAATTCTGAAGACGTGCAACCAACCTGGGCATTATGCTCGCTTCTAATAAGTCTCTACTTGCAAAGTTAAACGACGTCTCAGCGGTTAGCGGGTCGAATGTGTGACTTTCTTGAACACTTTTTCTCAAAAGCGCTAGGGCCTGCCTTGCTGGCACGATAATGTTTTGTGCTACAGGTGTTGGTGTCATGCTGTGACCTGTTCTTACAAAAAGTGGGTCGTTAAGCATTTCACGAAGGCGCGCCAAAGAGTTACTGACTGCGGGTTGTGTTATACACAAAACATCTGCTGCTTTGGTTAAGCTGCCTGCGGTGTAAATTGCGTCAAATACCGCAAAAAGATTCAAATCAATTCTATTGAGATTCATAACTAATCCTTTAAAAGCGAAAACCCTGATAAAGCCAATAGATATAAGAAACTGGCGTAAAATGAAAATGGTGTAGAAGGCTTTCCAATGCTAACTTGCTACATGGCATCTACTTTAATTTTACGAGAGTGTAACAAGAATATTTATAAATACCTATTATTAAAAGTTAATTGAAACATTCAACGTAATAATAGTAGTTTGGTCGTTAGTTAACGCACGTTGGACGAAAATATGAAAACACTGATAGATTTAAAGACAGATGATGTCTTATCTCAACCACAATGGATAACCGTGTCGCAAGAAATGATAAATCAATTTGCTGAAGCTACAGGTGATCATCAGTGGATACACTTAGATGAGGTAAAATGTGAGAAAGAAAGCCCATTCGGCACTACAATTGCGCACGGCTTTTTGTCAGCCAGTCTTATGCCAAAAGCGTTTGCAGAAGTGATAGCGCCAAGCGATAAAGTACGCTCTATGATTAACTACGGTATAGATAAGCTGCGTTTTCTTGAACCAGTGAAAAGTGGAGATGCTATCAAATATCAGTTTAGGGTTTCTGAGATAACCGAAAAGCCCCAAGGTAAACTTTATAAAGTCGACGGAAGCTGTGTTTTAAAATCTAGCGGTAACCCAGCGCTAGTAGGAAGTTTTTTAATGTTAGCTGTGTTGTAGCGCTTAGCAGTAAATAATTGTAATCCGCGTACAATCTATTAGATCAGATGGAATCAGGGCTGTCACAATAATAGACAGCCCTGACAGTCACACTAGTTTCCAGCTTCTTCTGCACCTTCTTCAATGGCTTTTCCTGCGCTTTGAATATCTTCACCAGCGCCTTCAATGGTTGCACATGCACTAAGCCCAGTTGCGCCAATTACCAGTAATAATGCTGACAGGAATGACGTTAATTTTTTCGCATTGATAGTAATCATTTGTTCATCCTCACTGTGGGTTTACTTATAAACGCGCAGTGCTTGCGCTGTTCGAGTCCCCGCTTTTTTCATTGTTGCTTTCTTGGCGTTTGCTCAACATCACATCTAACTTATCACCGCCCTTAGCGTTGAAGTCCAATGTTCTAATTGGAAACGGAATAAGTATGTCGTTTTCGTCCAGCACATTTTTCACAGTAGTTACAGCGTCGTGACGTACTTCCACAAACGAAGGCGTGCCTGGGTATCGTATCCAAAACCATAGAAGCAGGTTGATACTCGAATCGCCAAATGACTCTGCGTACACCGCTGTTTCGTCTTTCTTGATGACATAGTCTTTTTCATTCATTGCATCGGTAATACATTTAGCAGCTTGCTCAATGTCGTCTGCATAGGAAATTCCAACGGGAACTTCTATTCTTCTGTGCCCCAAGTAGGAGTAGTTAGTCAGTATATTTCTAAACAAAATCTTGTTAGGAATAACTTCAAGCTGACCGTAAAAAGTCTCTACAAGGGTGTTTCGTAGATTTATCTCTCTTACATTACCGAAAACACCTTCTGCTTCTATCACGTCTCCAATTTCGAAAGGCTTACGAATTCCCATCGCAATACCAGCAATAAAATTCTCAGTCATATCTTGAAAAGCAAAACCAATGGCAAGACCGACGATACCTGCACCAGCAAGCAATGACGTAACCGTGCCTTTAAGCCCAACAAAATCGAGTGCTATAAATATTCCAGCAACAATAATGATGAACTTTATAATTGAGGTGAGCAGCCCCGCGATTTGGCGAGACTCAAACGTACGCCGCATTATCTTTCCGCTTACATTACCTATCACCTTTGCAAGCACGCCGAATAAAATAGCGATGACAAAGGCGACAGCAATATTGGGAAGCAGTGTTATGCCACCCTCAATCCATCCCTCTAGCTTCTCACTCAGCAATTTGTAAATTTCATCAATTTTGGGAAATTCCATACGTCCTCATGGGTTGTTTCATGACCTATACGATTTTGCGCTTTAGTTTGGATATGGAGTGTTCAAGAACCGTTCCTAGTTGAGGTGAGTTCTCAGGTCTTTGAAAGTAATTGCATTTTTGTTTCTTTCTTATTTTTGAAAATACACATATGTGAAGATATTTCACACTGTTCGTAAGTTGTTCTCTGTCGATATTGGCGATAATTGCTACCGAGAAAACTATTAATCTTTAGTATTTCTGGTCTGACCATCTGTAAAATTAATGTGAACATATTATTCACAATAAATTTACAAACATGAATTTGGAGCATAGTATCAACGACGTAGGTCAGTAATTGTTGTTGGCCTCAAGCCTATAAAAATACGAAATCGAATAGCTAGTTGCTAACGGAGCGTGTGGGTAGTAGTGCCGGTAGCGATAAGCACAGATTTGGAATCACACTATGAAATTGAATACGCGTAAGACTGCGGTTGCCACTCTTGTTGGTGCTGCATTGTTTTGTTCGCCTCTTACTTCCATGGCACAGGATGCCGATGCGAATAACGAGCAAGAAGCGAAAAAAGATGTTGAGCTTATCCTTGTCACCGGTAGTTTCGTTCGCCGCAGCGAAAACTTCGATTCTCCTTCGCCTTTGGCGGTAGTTGATAGCGTTGCTATCGATTCTATTGGCGCTAAAAATATTGCCGATATTACACAAACTCTCACTATTAATACGGGTGCTGAGAACAACCCAGATGCTTTTACACAAAATGCCACAGCAGGTACTTCGAATATTAACTTGCGAGGGCTAGGTGTTGCATCCACGCTAGTGCTGCTTAATAACAAGCGGCAAGTTGTTAATGCACAACCTACAAACGAAGGCTTAAACTTCGTCGATACCAGTTCATTGGTTCCCATGATTGCTATCGACAGAATGGAAGTGGTTAAAGATGGTGCCTCTGCACTATATGGCTCTGATGCGGTTGCCGGGGTAGTGAACTTTATTACAAAGCGTAATTACGACGGTGCAATGGTTACTGCTGACTACCAAGACGGCGCGCACGGCGATAACAAAGAATATGTACTACAAGGCCTTTGGGGGGCTACAGGCGATAAAGGGAATGTGTTAGCTGCAATTAGCTATACCAACCGTTCTCCACTTTTCATAAGCGATAGGCGATTAAGTCGCCCTCAAGACGATACCAGTGCTCTTGGTAATCCTGCTAGCTTCTTTATTGCGCCAGGCGTGCCTGTAATCGATCCATTCGGTTGTGCAGAGTTCGGTGGTTTCCCCCAAATTCTAGCTCCAGAGGGGACTGTTCCTGGCTTAGACGTAGGCCTTTGTGGATTCGACTTCGGCCCATACTATTCTTATGTACCTGATGAGAGTCGTATTAACGCCTACACTCGAGCTGAGTATGAGTTCACCGACGATATTACATGGACAACGGAAATAGGCATGGCAAGAAACCGCGCAGAACGTGGTGGTGCACCGAGCTTTCCTATTCTTACCGCGCCGGTAGTGCCAGATTACCATCCGCAAAACCCATTCGGTCGTTCAGTGGCTTTCTTTGGCCGAGCAGAGGGTAACGGTCAACCTGGTGATGCCGCCAATACTGAGTCGGATACATTCCGTTTTAGCACGAATCTACAGGGCGTCACCGACAGCGGATTCTGGGAAATAAGTTACACCAGAGCCGTGAATGACTTCTTATTCTCGGTACCAGATGTGCTGAACACTGAGTTCCAGTTAGCGCTGCTTGGTTTCGGAGGTTCCGATTGTAACCCTGTAACCGGCACACCGGGTCAAGGAAGCTGTGAATTCTTTAATCCTTTTGCTACGTCTTACACTACGTCACCAAATTCTGACTACGTTATTAACTCTTTCACCGGCAGACAAGTTATCGACTCGAAGGCTGATTTAGAAGTGTTTGAAGCGTTTACGTCATTTGATACTTTCGAAATGGGTGGTGGTTTTGCTGCGCTAGCGCTAGGTATACAGTACAGAGAAAACAGCTTGCGCCAAGACTATGACGAATTGTCGAATCAAGACAGCTTTACATTTGTAATAGGTAACCCCGATTTAGATGGTAGCCAAGATGTATGGGCTGCATTTGGTGAATTAGCATTGCCTATTAACGACGAATTAGATGTTCAGCTTGCGGTTCGCTATGAAGACTACGGGGGTAGCATTGGTAGTACAGTAGATCCTAAACTAGCAGTGTCGTGGCGTGCATCGGAAGAGTTTTCGCTGCGCGGTTCAATATCGACATCGTTTAGAGCTCCTACAGTGTTCTTAGCACAGGGCGGCGCGACGTCACTTCAGCAAGTCGTTGATCCAGTACAAGGCGCACAAGCTTTCGTAGCAGTGCGCACATCAGGTAATGCTGATCTTAAGCCTGAAGAGTCAACGGCATATAACATCGGTTTTTCTTACGAGCCGTTTAGAGACCTTTCTATCGAGGTTGATTATTGGAACTTTGAATTTGAAGATTTGATAATTCAAGAAAATGCACAAGCGTTATTAAATGCTGATCCAACAAACACTGACCGTATTGTTCGTGCAGGTGATCCGGTTTCTGGTCCAGTACTCCAAATTAACAACACTTACGTTAATGCGAGCTCACTGGAAACATCGGGCATCGATTTTGTTTCTAGTTATAAAATGGAAACAGAAATGGGGAACTTTACGCCAACAATTCAGGCAACGTATATTACCAAATACGATTTAAGTGATCCTCAAGCCGGCAGTATCGATGGTGCAGGGCGCCGTAACTTTAATAACATTGGTGTTTCGTCTCCTGAACTTCGAATGAACATTGGCTTGAATTGGCAGCATGATGTACATGCAGCGAATGTCTTCCTTCGTTATATTTCATCGTATGACGACGACCAAAACTGTGCTGATGGAACAAGTAACACAGCAGGCTGTGCTAATGGTTTCTATGAAATCGACAGTATGTTAACGGTAGATGCGCAGTACAACATCGACCTTGGCAGTGTGTTTGATACCGACCAAAGCTATGTGTTAACACTTGGTGGTATTAATTTGTTTGATGAAGAACCTCCACAGGTGTTTACAAACAGTGGTTTCGACTCAAAAGTGCACGACCCTCGTGGTCGTCAAATTTACGCAAGACTTGCAGTCGAGTTTTAAAACACCATAAAGCGTAAAAGCCGGCTGCTTAGCCGGCTTTTTTGTAAAGTAAATACTCCACCTTTATCGCACGTTTTTAGGTTTCATTCGTGATTTCAATTTTCTAATCTAAAAGACTTTCATTACAGTAGACCTAATACAATAAGACTGACTGAATAGGATGAATGTATGCCCACAAAATTAAATGATGATGCTGTGGATGTGAAGTTATCGGAACTCAATGAACTAGTAACCGACGAAAACCTATGGGTAAGAGAAGGTGACGCGATAAAGAAAACATTTACGTTTAAAAGTTTTATAAGAGCTTTTGGTTGGATGTCTCAAATTGCGATATGGGCAGAGAAACTAAAACATCACCCAGAATGGTTCAATGTTTATAACCGTGTTGAAGTAAGACTTACCACTCATGATGTGGATGGACTGAGTGAGCTAGACTTCATGCTTGCTGAGAAGATGGAAAAGTTTCAGTAGTTAGCCTGGTTAATTGACTGTAGAGTTCATTTTTTAACGATGTTTGTGTTTATTTTGCACGTTTTGTCTAATAAACCTTCGAACAGTCAGAAAAATGAAATATTTATGACTGTGCCTATTGTGTTAGTAAAGTGCCTATGTATAATACGCACCACATTGAGGCGAGGCGCTGAAAAGTAAATCTTCCAATGGTAATTTCTGGCGCGGGATGGAGCAGTCTGGTAGCTCGTCGGGCTCATAACCCGAAGGTCGTAGGTTCAAATCCTGCTCCCGCAACCACAGAAATTACACCAGTTTTCAAAGTGTGCAGCGCATGCTTTACCGTACAGACGCGGGATGGAGCAGTCTGGTAGCTCGTCGGGCTCATAACCCGAAGGTCGTAGGTTCAAATCCTGCTCCCGCAACCACATTTAAGCCCTTGCATATGCAAGGGCTTTTTTGTTTATTTTTTGTGTATTTTTAAGTAATACTTCTTTCTCTACCAGGTTCAAATACCACATCATTGTATGATGCCAGCGTTAATTATATGCTAGCGTTATACTTTGACTGATTTTTCTCTATGAGGCGTAGCGTTCTATGTTGCTCCAGTATTTTACCGTAGACGACCCTTCACGCCTTATTAATGGTGAGTATTATCCCCCGTTAGTTTTACTCTCGCTTTTGGTAGCCATTTTTGCCTCTTTTATGGCATTCAATGTGGCAAGTCATGCCGCAGTTACAGAAGATAAAAGAAGAAAAAATATACTGTTGTGTACCGGAAGTTTGGCACTTGGTGGTGGCATTTGGTCTATGCACTTTCTGGGCATGACTGCTTTTGAGCTATGTTTACCGGTAAACTACAACTTTACCATTACAGCACTGTCAGCTGTTCCCGGCTGTGCAGCTGCTTGGGTGGCGTTGAACCTTTTAATTAGGCACCGAATAACGCCTTTAGAAATAGTGGTTGGCGGCATTCTTGTGGGTGCTGGAATTGGTACAATGCACTACACCGGCATGGTGGCAATGGAAATGGCACCTTTGCTACGTTACGACCTGCCTATATTTTTGCTGTCTATTGTCGTTGCCGTTATACTTGCCATGCTGTCGCTTTGGATAAAGTTTGGTATTACGGCGGCATCTAAGTCAAAACGATTTCTTGGTAAATATGTCATTGTGGCAAGTATTGTAATGGGGCTTGCCATTGCGGGCATGCATTACACAGGAATGGCTGCTGCTCGTTTTGTACTTCCTCCTGGCATGGAATTGTCAGATCAAACCTCGGATATATCCTTTTATTTAGCAATTTCGATTTCAGTTTTTACACTATTTATGATTGCGCTGGTGTTGGGCATAACCATCCTTTTCAAATATCGTGATGTTATGCTCCGCGCGGTTGAAAGTGAACGCATTCAAGCAGCAATTACAGATACGGCCGTGGATGCCATTCTAACGGTCGATAACCGCGGAATAATTCGTACAGCTAACCCAGCAGTTGAAGCAATATACGGCTATACACAAGCCGAAATTATAGGTCGTCATGCGTCCTGCATAGTACCTGAGGAGCGTCGTCATTTATATGGCGATGACTTCTTTAGCCAGCGTGTTGTGCCTACAGAACGAATTATTGGCACAGGCCGCGAGGTTGAAGTTTTACGAAAAGATGGAACTTGCATTCCTGCCCGTGTTGGCATTGGCTACACAGAAGTCGATGGAAAACCCGTATTTGTTTCTTTCGCGTCCGATCTTCGAAAACGCAAACAAATGGAAGATGCACTTCGTGAGAGCGAGGCGAAGTTCAGAAGTCTGATTGGGAATATTCCAGGTGCAGTTTATCGTTCGAAATGCAGCGACGGCTGGCCAATGATGTTTGTAAGTAACGCTATTCTTGATATTACTGGTTATCCTGCCGATGACTTTCAGTTCCCTGAACCAAAACGTTACTTTTCTGAACTATATCACCCAGACGACGCTGACTATTTAAACAATGTCGCCGAGTTTGACGGCAGCTTTTCTATTGAATACCGCATCATTGATAAGCACAAAAATACGCGTTGGTTGCTAGAGCAAGGCACGTGTATTTATGATGAAAATGGCAAGCGTTCGTACATCGACGGCTTCATCATGGATATTACCGAGCGCAGGCAGATGGAAGAGGAACTTAAGTCTGCTAAGGTAAGAGCCGAAGATGCTGCGGCTGCCCGAACTGCTTTCTTGGCTAATATGAGTCATGAAATACGAACGCCGATGAACGCGATTATTGGTTTTAGTGATTTATTGCTTAATAGTGACTTAAACGCAGAGCAAGCCTCACATTTAACCACGGTAAATAAATCTGCACGTTCATTGCTGCACATACTTAATGACATTCTCGACAGTGCCAAGCTAGACAAAGGTAAACTAGAGATTGATAAGCGTCCTTTCTGCCTCCGTGAAGAGTTGGATCTCGTGGTATCAACGTTTTGGTTGGAGGCAAAGCGCAAAGGTGTGCAGTTAGCGTTGACTGTTGAAGACGATGTAGCAATAGGGGTATCTGGCGCACCAGAAAGACTTCGTCAAATTCTGAATAATCTTATTGGGAACGCGGTTAAATTTACCCATGAAGGTAAAGTTACACTTTACGTTAAAAATTGCGCTCAAGGGGTCAGCTTTGAAATAAGTGATACGGGCATAGGTATGACCGAAGAGCAGGTCTCTAGAGTGTTTGACGCGTTCTCGCAAGCCGATGCTTCAATGAGCCGAAAGTACGGTGGTACAGGGTTGGGCACAACCATTTCAAAGCAATTAGTAGAGTTAATGGGCGGGGCAATTACTGTAAAGAGTGAAGAAGGAAAAGGCAGCACGTTCACCTTTACGCTTCCACTTGAAGAAGCAGAGATTCAACAAACAGACAGTTCATCAAGTGATAAAGCACTACCAACGTTTGATAAAGCACTTTCAATTCTCGTGGTAGACGATGTGCTGCAAAATGTTGAGCTACTTGAATTACTTTTAAAACGAAATGGTCATGCAGTAGAAACCGCGCACGATGGTCAGCAAGCGTTAGATAAAATGCAGGAAGCGACATTTGATATTGTACTGATGGACTTACAAATGCCGAATGTTGATGGCTTAGAAGCGACTAGGCAGCGACGAATTTTTGAACGTCAAAATGGTCTTTCTGCAACACCTATTATTGCACTTACGGCAAGTGTACTTATTGAAGATAAGCACGCTGCACAAGAAGCAGGGATGGAAGGTTTTGCAAACAAACCAATAGACCTTCCCGTGCTTATGCAAGAGATGGCAAGGGTGCTCGGCACACAGGTTTCTGGATCTGCATCAACGCCTCAAGCTGCCAACATTAGTGATAGTACATCGAATATTAACATTGATGAATCGGTGCTCAATATGAGCAAAGCGAGTGCTTTGTGGGGCAACGAGGCGTTAGTTTTTAAAGAGGTTGATAAATTTGCAGTAGAAGCCAGCGCAAAAGTCGATGAGATTACTTCCGCTGTTGCTAATGCAGATTGGGAGCGAGTAGGTTCGCTTGCACATGGTTTGAAAGGTGTGTCAGGTAACTTAAGTCTTGTCACGTTTTACGAGCTAAGTAAAACTATTGAGTCGCAAGCAATAGCGGGTAGCGTTGATATTCAACTGGTAAATGAGTTAAGGCACGCTTTGAATGCTATTGATAAATTACTTCAGGCGTCGCCGCTTTATGCAGAGCAGTCAATTAATGACAGTATCGATAGTGGCTTATTATTGGAGTATCTTGAACTTGTTAAACAGCGCGTTCAACAGAATATGCTTGATGAAGAAGAATTAAACTACTTACGCCAGTTCGATTCACTAGAATATAAGGAAGAGCTAACGCTAATACTCAATGAACTGGATGACTTTGAGTTTGAGGTTGCATTAAAACGGATAACTGCGTTAATTGAGAAATTGAGATAAAACAGAGAAAAGTATGTTAGACATTGAAATTAACAAACCAACGCTGTTACTGGTAGACGATGAGCCGGTCAATCTTCGGGTGCTTAAACAGTTACTGGCCGCAGACTATCAGTTAATTTTCGCTAAAAGTGGTGAAGAGGCGCTGAAACTTGCTACTTCTCGCCAACCCAATCTCATATTGCTAGATATTATGATGCCTGGCATGACAGGGTTTGATGTATGCCGTCATCTCAAAGATGAAGCTTCAACAAAACATATCCCGGTAATCTTCGTTACAGCACTTAATGATGAACACGATGAAGCAGAGGGGTTTAACGTCGGCGCGGTAGACTACATCACGAAACCTATATCTTCTGCCATTGTGAAAGCCAGAGTAAAAACACATTTAAGTCTTGTACAGTCAGATGAACTGCTAGAAAGCCGGCTTCAGGTAGTGCAGCGTCTAGGGCGCGCTGCGGAATACAAAGACAATGAAACGGGCATGCATGTTATGCGTATGAGCCACTTTTCAAGGGTGCTTGCGCTTGCTTATGGTTTAACAGAAAAACAAGCAGAAATACTGCTTCATGCTGCGCCTATGCATGACATTGGCAAAATTGGCATTGCCGACAGCATTATGTTGAAGCCTGGGAAATTAACTGACGAAGAGTTTACAACCATGAAGGCCCACCCGGAAATAGGGGCTGAGATAATTGGTGATTGTGGTGATTCTTTGTTGTTGAAAGTGGCAAAATCGGTGTCATTAACACATCATGAAAAGTGGGACGGTACTGGCTATCCAAATGGCTTAGCTGGTGAAGATATACCTATTGAAGGGCGTATTTGCGCAATTGCTGATGTTTTTGATGCATTAACAAGCAAGCGCCCTTATAAAGAGGCTTGGAGCATCGAGAAGACGGTAGACTTCCTTCAAAGTCAGAAGGGTAAGCACTTTGAGCCCAAACTCGTCGATTTGCTTATTGAAAACCTACCTCAGATTTTAGAGATAAAAGCCACCTTTAAGGATGAAGAGTAAACGCGTTTAGGCATATAGTATGCGTAATAGAATTGCGCCAAAGGCTTTTCGCTGTTGCTTAATGTGTCGCCTATAAGTATAATGTGCACATCAGATGACGGGCGCGGGCTCCCTCAGTGTTTAGGAAAGTAACGCATTCGTCGAAAGCAAGCTATCACCACACGGTGGTTTCACCCATAGGCTTGCAACTGCCTTGTCGGCAGGTATGGGTTCAGAATTTTAATAAAAAGCCCCGCTAGTCCGGGGCTTTTTGTTGTATTAAAAAACCTGGAGTCAGCCTTGCTGAGCTAGGTGATGACAGGTGGGCTTTAGGCCCTTTTTTCGTTTTTGGAGGTTTGCATTGGCAAAACTTGAAGAGAAGCTAACCGAAATGCTTGAGCCCGGTGTAGAGGCGCTAGGCTTTGAACTGGTTGGCATCGAGTTTGTTAGAGCGGGGAAGCATTCTATTCTTCGCGTTTTTATTGATCATGAAAACGGTATCACCGTAGATGATTGTGCGGATGTGAGTCATCAGGTTAGTGGTATTTTGGACGTTGAAGATCCAATCAGCACTGAATATAACCTAGAAGTGTCGTCACCTGGAATGGACAGACCGCTTTTCAAAGAGAAGCACTACATCGAGTCTGTGGGTGAAGTAGTTCAAGTTCGTTTGTCTATGCCAATGGACGACAGACGTAATTTTAAAGGCAAAGTACTGGCATGCGAAAATGGCATGGTAAGTATTGAAGTGGATGGCCAGCAGTTCCAGTTAGCTGTGGCGAATATCGAAAAAGGTAACGTTGTTCCCACGTTCGATTAACGGAACAGCTCTGCTTTCATCGACGAAAGCAAAAGAGAGGCGAAAATGAATAAAGAAATTTTGTTAGTGGCGGAAGCCGTTTCAAATGAAAAACAAGTGCCTAGAGAGAAAATTTTTGAAGCGCTAGAGTTTGCTATTGCTAGTGCAACCAAAAAGAAGAACGAAGGCGAAATTGAGGTTCGTGTAAGCATAGACCGTACTTCAGGTGACTTTGATACATTCCGTCGCTGGTTAGTTATTCCTGACGACCAAGAGCAGGAAAATCCATTTGCTGAAATTACGTGGTCTGCTGCGCAAATCGACGAGCCAGAAATTCAGCTAGGCGATTATGTAGAAGAGCAAATTGAATCTATTAAATTCGACCGCATAACTACGCAAACCGCTAAGCAAGTGATCGTGCAAAAAGTACGTGAAGCAGAGCGTCAGCAAATGATTGCTGAATATGAAGACAAAGTGGGCGAGTTGGTAACGGGTACTGTTAAAAAAGTAAACCGCGACAACATCATCATCGACTTGGGTAACAACGCTGAAGGTGTAATTTACCGTGACGATATGCTTCCTCGCGAAACATTCCGTCCAGGCGACCGCGTACGTGGTCTTCTGTATGTTATCCGTCCAGAAGCGCGCGGTGCACAGCTATTTATTAGTCGTACTCACCCAGACATGCTTGTTGAATTGTTCCGCTTAGAAGTTCCTGAAATTGCGGAAGAAACACTTGAGATTAAATCTGCCGCACGTGACCCAGGTTCACGTGCAAAGATTGCTGTGAAAACTAATGATAAGCGTCTTGACCCAGTAGGTGCTTGTGTTGGTATGCGTGGTTCACGTGTTCAAGCGGTATCAGGTGAGTTAGGCGGTGAGCGTGTTGACATCGTGCTTTGGGATGAAAACCCAGCGCAATTTGTTATCAACGCGATGGCGCCAGCTGAAGTTGCTTCAATTGTTGTTGATGAAGACAGCAATAGCATGGATGTAGCGGTTGAAGCGGATAACCTAGCGCAAGCGATTGGCCGTAGCGGTCAAAACGTTCGCTTGGCTAGCCAGCTTACTGGCTGGGAACTTAACGTGATGACGGTTGACGACCTCAACAAGAAGCACGAAGAGGAAAATGCGAAGGTACTTGATCTGTTTACTGCAGGTCTGGACATTGACGAAGAGTTCGCATCTGTACTTGTAGATGAAGGCTTTACCACACTTGAAGAAGTGGCATACGTTCCGGCAAGTGAACTTCTTGCTGTTGACGGGTTAGACGAAGAAACCGTAGAAGAGCTGCGCAACCGAGCGCGTGCTTACTTAACTACCCGTGCACTTGCAAACGAAGAATCGCTAGAGGGTGCAGAACCTAAAGAAGCCTTATTAAATCTTGAAGGTATGAGTAAACACGTGGCTTATGTGTTGGCCAGCCGCGGTGTTACTGACCTAGAAGAATTAGCAGAACAAGGTACCGATGATATCAGTGATATCGAAGAACTGGACGAAGAGAAAGCTGGCGCGCTTATCATGGCCGCTCGTAATATCGTATGGTTCAGTGAAGAAGAGTAAGGTCAACAGGGGGAAAATTACGTAATGGCAGATGTATCTATTGAAAAGCTCGCCAGCGACATTGGTACGACCGTTGACCGATTGGTTGGCCAGTTTAAAGACGCGGGTATCACAAAGAGTGCCGGCGATCAGGTAAACGAAGACGAGAAACAAAAACTTTTGGATCATTTAAGTAAGCAACACGGCAGTGCAGCCGAACCAACGCGTATGACACTTAAGCGCAAAACGACTAGCACGCTAAGCGTAGGCAAGTCGAAAGAAGTTAAAGTGGAAGTACGTAAAAAGCGCACTTACGTGAAGCGAAGCGATGTTGAAGAGCAGCAGCGTTTAGCGGAAGAAGAAGCGAAGCGTGCTGAAGAAGAGCGCCTTAAGCGTGAAGCTGAAGAAAAAGCAGCTGCTGAAGCGAAAAAAGCCGCTGAAGAGAAAGCGCGCAAAGCAGCAGAAGCTAAGAAAGCCGCTGATGAAGAGCGTGCTCGTCGTGCTGAACAAGCTAAGAAAGAAGCTGAAGCACGCAAGGCAGACGAGCCTGAAATGACAGAAGCTGAGAAAGCAGAAGCGGAAGCGGCACGTCAGGAAGAAGAGCGTCTACGTAAAGCGCAGGAAGAAGAAGCGCAGAAGAAACTTGAAGAAGATGCGAAGAAAGCCGCTGAAGAAGCGCGCAAATTAGCTGAAGAAAACGAACGTCGCTGGAAAGAAGAAGAAGAGCGTCGTAAGAAAGCGGAAGCTGAAGAAGTTCATTTGCACTCTAACCGCTACGCTCAAGAAGCGGAAGACGAAGAAGACATGCAGGTAGAGCGTTCATCGCGTCGTCGTCGCAAGTCGAAGAAAAATGCGGGTGAGCACCTTAAGCAAGGCTTTAACAAGCCAGCTGCACCTGTTGAACGTGTTGTAAAACTTGGCGCAACCATCACAGTAGGTGAGCTAGCAAGCAAGCTTGCTATTAAGTCTAACGAAGTTATTAAAACGATGATGAAGATGGGCGAAATGGCCACTATCAACCAAGTACTAGACCAAGATACGGCAGTACTAGTGGTAGAAGAGATGGGCCACAAGTTTGAGCTTGTTAACGACAACGCGCTTGAAGAAGAATTGTTAGCTGATGACACTGCTGGTGAGAAAACAACACGTGCACCTGTTGTAACTATCATGGGTCACGTTGACCACGGTAAAACGTCACTACTTGACTACATTCGTCGTGCGAAAGTAGCCGATGGTGAGGCTGGTGGTATTACTCAGCATATTGGTGCATACAAAGTTCAAACTGATAACGGTGAAATCACGTTCCTTGATACACCTGGACACGCCGCGTTTACTGCAATGCGTGCACGTGGTGCTACGGCAACAGATATCGTTATCCTTGTAGTTGCTGCTGATGACGGTGTAATGCCGCAAACAAAAGAAGCGGTACAGCACGCGCGAGCTGCTGGCGTACCTCTTATTGTTGCAGTTAACAAGATGGATAAAGAAACTGCAGATCCAGATCGCGTTAAAACTGAGCTTTCTCAGTTGGAAGTTATCTCTGAGGAGTGGGGCGGTGAGCACCAGTTCTGTAACGTATCTGCTAAAACCGGTATGGGTGTAGACGAGCTTCTAGAAGCGATTGTTTTACAAGCAGAAGTACTTGATCTTAAAGCAGTAGCCGACGGCGCAGGCCGCGGTATCGTTATTGAGTCACGCCTAGACAAAGGTCGTGGTCCAGTGGCTTCTGTATTAGTACAAGAAGGTCAGCTGCGTTCTGGTGACATCCTATTATGCGGTGAAGAGTATGGCCGTGTTCGTGCAATGCGCGACGAGAATGGTAACGAAATTAAGGTTGCAGGGCCTTCTACCCCGGTAGAAGTACTTGGTCTGTCAGGTGTACCTGTAGCGGGTGAAGATGCCGCTGTTGTTAAAGACGAGCGTAAAGCCCGTGAAGTAGCAGCTAAGCGTCATCAGAAGAAGCGTGAACTTAAACTTGCGCGTCAACAAAAAGCGAAACTTGAAAACATGTTTGCAAACATGGAGTCAGGTGATGTTAGTGAACTTAACATCGTACTTAAAGCCGACGTACAGGGCTCGGTAGAAGCGATTTCTGAATCACTTATCAAGCTTTCTACATCTGAAGTTAAAGTTAACATTGTAGGTAGTGGTGTAGGTGGTATTACCGAAACTGACGCAACCCTAGCGGCTGCATCAGGCGCTATCGTACTTGGCTTTAACGTTCGTGCCGATGCTACAGCGCGTCGCGTACTTGAAGCTGAAGAAATTGACTTACGTTACTACAGCGTAATCTATAGCCTAATTGACGAAGTGAAAGCGGCCATGAGCGGTATGCTTGCACCAGAATTCAAACAGGAAATCATAGGTCTTGCAGAAGTACGTGATGTATTTAAGTCGCCTAAACTAGGTGCAATTGCAGGCTGTATGGTAACTGAAGGCGTAGTTAAGCGTAGCAATCCAATCCGTGTACTTCGTGATAACGTTGTAATCTACGAGGGTGAACTAGAATCACTACGTCGCTTTAAAGATGACGTACAAGAAGTTCGTAACGGTATGGAATGTGGTATCGGCGTTAAGAACTACAACGATGTGAAAGTAGGCGACCAAATTGAGGTCTTCGAAATCGTTGAGGTTAAGCGCGAAATCTAATTGCCTGAAAATATTCGGCATGTAAAAAGCGGGGGCCGAGTGCTCCCGCTTTTGTCTATTAAGACGTATACATGAACGAAATATAGAACGGGAAAGGAGAATACAATGGCTCGTGAATTTTCACGTACCGATAGAGTGGCTCAGCAAGTTCATAAAGAAGTGGCTAGCATTCTTCAAAATGAATACAAACACCGTGTTGGTGATATGCCTTTAATTACTGTGTCTGACGTTGATGTGTCGCGCGACTTAGCTCACGCTAAAATTTTCGTGACTATTTACAACAGCACAGAAGAAGAAGGCAAAGTGCAAATTAAACAACTTGTTGAGTACAAGAAGTTTATAAGAAGCATTCTTGCGAAAAGACTGCGTATGCGTTCTGTACCGGATCTTCACTTCTTTGAAGATAAGTCGATTGTAGAGGGTATGCGTATTTCTAATCTTGTGTCACAGACCATCGCTAAAGATGAGTCTAAGCGTGACAATGATGACTCACAAGAGCAGGAGTAGATGGCAAGACGTCGTAAAGGCCGTGAGATTAACGGCATAGTATTGCTTGATAAGCCGTTAGGTGGGTCGTCCAACCAACTACTACAAAAAGTACGTTGGCTGTATAAGGCGGCTAAAGCTGGACATACTGGCGCCCTTGACCCGCTAGCAAGCGGCATGCTGCCGCTGTGTTTGGGCGAGGCTACAAAGTTTTCTCAGTTTTTATTAGATGCAGAGAAAACTTACGAGGTAACCGCGCAGCTAGGTGTACGTACCACCACGTCTGATGCTGATGGCGAAGTGGTTGAAGAGAAACCGGTAGAAGTTAGCGAGCAGCAAGTAAAAGAAGCGTGTCTTGCATTCTTAGGTAAAAGTAAGCAAATACCTTCCATGTTCTCGGCGCTTAAACATCAAGGTAAGCCACTTTACCATTATGCGCGTCAAGGCATAGAGATAGAACGTGAGCCACGTGATATCGAAGTTTATGAACTTGATGTATTGCGTATTGAATTGCCCTATGTCGATATGCGTATTAAATGCAGTAAAGGTACTTATATTCGCTCTATTGTTGATGATCTTGGCCAGAACCTAGGGTGTGGTGCCTACGTAACCCGTCTACACCGTACTGAAGTGGCAGACTATCCTAACGACAAAATGGTATCGCTAGATACATTAATCGACATTCAAGAATCGTTAGAAGAGGGTGATTTTGCCCCACTAGACGATTTACTTATTCCTATGGATACCGCTGTTAGCCGTTTGCCATTCGTTACTATTAATGACGAAGAACGCAAGCGCTTCGACAACGGTCAGTCGGTAAAAGGGACTAGCGCTTCAGCACTTGAAGAAGGCACTGCATATCGCGTTTATCACGGCGTCGATACTCAAGGCCTATTTCTTGGCGTAGGGGAAGGTGTGTTGGACCCAAAAGATCAGGGAATTCCAAAACAAGAAGTGTTTGTAAACCCAAAACGTCGAGTGGTTTATTCTTAATTAATATTTTATTTGGAATAACAGCATGCAAACCTTGCTAACTGTATAAACGTCATTATAATACTGCGCTCATTCCGCTTTGCTGAATTAGTGATCGGCGAAGCATTAATATTAGGAGAATGATATGTCACTAACTAAAGCAGAAACCGCAAACATCATTGCTGAGTACGGCGTAAAAGAAGGCGATACTGGTTCACCAGAAGTTCAAGTTGCTTTGCTTACTCACAACATCAACAAGCTTCAAGGTCACTTTGCTGATCATAAGAAAGATCACCATTCACGTCGTGGTCTTCTACGTATGGTTAGCCAACGTCGTAAGCTTCTAGACTACCTAAAAGGCAAGAACGCTCAGCGTTACCTTGACCTTATCAAGCGTCTAGGCCTACGTCGCTAAGACTAGGTTTCAAGAAAAGCGCCCAATGGGCGCTTTTTTTATGTCCACTTTTTATCGATTAGACACCTCTTTAAGACTCTTTTGTTGAAACATTCGCTCGTCGGCAAGTCGAATGAGGTCATCTAAATTAGTTGCTTCGTTAGGGTATGATGCAAAGCCAATGCTAGTACCAACAGCGACAGTACCGATAGACGTAGTAATAGGCTTGCTTACAGCAAGGTGAGTGCGGTCAATAAATCCATCTAAATCAAACGTCTCATCAACATCGGTAAGGATAATAATAAATTCGTCTCCACCAACCCGAGCGGCTAAATCGGATTCTCTGCAAAGGCGTTTCATGCGGTCGGCTATTTCAACTAACACCTCATCACCAACGTTGTGGCCATGCGTATCATTAATAGGCTTAAAAGTATTTAAATCGAAGTACAAGCAAACACAGCGCATGTTGGTGCGCTCGATACGGGCAAACTCCTGCTCAAGATAAGTAGTTAAAGCGCGACGATTTGCAAGGCCTGTGAGAGAATCTTGCGACGCAAGTTCTTTTATTCGCTCTTCAGCCATCACCTGTTCGGTAATATCTATGTTAATGCCAAACATTTTGTTGCCTTGTATGCGCCCATCTGCACGCACGTAGCGAATGTTATCTCGCGAAACTTGTACCCTAAACTGTGCGTGAAACTCAGAGTTTGTATTAATTGCATGATCCATCTGTGTTTTAACGTCATCAAAATCATCTAGATGAACGGTATTTGCCCAAACTGAGTAATGGTCATTGAAATCATCTTTTGGAATGCTGTATATCTTGTGCATCCAGTCATCCCAAATCAGTTCGTTAGTTTCGAGGTCCCACTCCCATACGCCTATATGTGCGGCATCAGCAGCCATCGACATTCGTTTGTTAAGCGCTTCCAGTTTATCTTGTGTTTTCCTAAGTTCGGTAACATCTTCAGACAAAGACAATATAAATTGTGGCTTATTGTTGGCACAACTGATAACCACTTTTTTAGTTTGAAAGCAGCGTTCTTCACCGTTAATTACAATTTTCGACTCTTCACAGCTTTCACGATTACCACCTTCAAGTAACGCCGTATCCGAGGCAATAATGTGTTTAGCGTCTTCTGACTCGAAAATGTCAAAGTCAGTTAAGCCTACAAGCTCATGTTTAGCCACTCCAATCAACTCAGCTCCCATATCATTCGCATGGGTAAAGGCCAGTGTTTCGGCATCTTTAACAAACAGCATGTCAGGCAGGGTATCGAATACGGTTTGCGCAAACACCTCTTGGTTTTTCACGTCAGATAAGTCTTTTACAGTACATACAAAGGCTTCGTGGTCACCAGGTAATCTGTTAACTAAAAAAGAAAGTGGGAAAGTAGAGCCATCTTTTCTTACGCCTTCAATGCGGAGTGGGCGGTTTCGCAATTCACCTCCGTTTGCCGCCTTTATCACTTCATTAAGTAACACTGCATTATCGCCGTTAGCGTGATTCACCAAATCATTTACACGACGATACTGTAACTCCTTTTTCTCGTAACCGAACATGGTCAAAGCTGCAGGGTTTATAAACTCAAGTTTTCCATCGTTATCAAAACTCATTACCCCTTCTTGTACTGTATTTAACACTGCGGTAAATCTGTTTGACGATAGGGTTCTGGCTCGTAATTCGATAAGCAAAACAAAGATAAAAGCAAAAAATGCCACCATAAATATTACTATGTATGCGAGACCTTTGTGTGATTGGTCATAAGAAAATTCGGTGGAGGATACTGCAAACACGTGCATGGATAGCATGCCTGTATAGTGCATGCCAGAAATGGCACAGCCCATGATAGTAGCGGGTATAAGTTGCTGAGCTACGCTTACCTGTTTACCTTGAATATATGAGTGTGCTTTTAAAGCTATGCCTGCTAACACTACAGCGACAATAATGGAGAGAGAGAAGAGGTAGATGTCGTAGGCCATTACCGCATGCATTTCCATAGCCAGCATACCAACATAATGCATACTGCCAATACCGCCCCCCATATAAAGGCTTCTCAACCACAGCTTTTGGGGCCCTCGTGGGTGATGAGAAACAACAATTAAGCTGGCAAAAATAGCGGGGATGATTGAGAAAAACGTAATAAGCGGGTTATATCTTACTGCGATGGGTAACTGGTATGCCAGCATGCCCACGAAGTGCATAGACCATATCCCGAAACCCAGAAAACATGCTGATGCAACTGCCCAAATATAACGTTCGTTCTTGAAGTCAGAACGGTTAGTACGTGCCGATAAAATAAAAGAAAGAAGCGATGCGCCAATAGCAATTAGCACAGAAAGTGCTACAAAGAAGCTGTCATAGCTTGCAACGATTTCAGCGCTAGCTTGGAAGCTGTCTAGAGAAAATGTATGTGTGTGACCGGTTTTCAATATGAATACGCAAATCTTGTTTATTATTCTTAAAATGTAGTCTATGAAATGTGATGCAACAATTTATAACAGAACAAATCCAATATTTGTTCTGTTTTAAGTATTTAGGCAGTTTTACTGGAGTTTTTTACCGCACTTTTTAGGGTGGAAAGCTCTCTGTCAGTTAGGTTTCGCCATTGACCAGGTTTAAGGTTACTAAGCTCTAAATGCATAATACGCGTTCGCTTAAGTTTGGTCACCTCGTAGCCCAAAAACTCACACATTCTGCGTATCTGCCGATTCAAACCTTGCGTTAAAATAATGGTGAACTTGTTTTTGCCGGTGGGCTTTACAATACAAGGCTTGGTAACAGTGCCTAGAATAGGAACACCGCGAGCCATGCGTTTCACAAAGCGCTCACTGATAGGCTGATCCACGGTTACTTCGTACTCTTTGTCATGCGCATTTTCTGCACGCAAAATCTTATTAACAATATCACCGTCGCTGGTAAGAATTATTAGCCCTTCAGAGGGCTTATCTAAACGGCCTACAGGAAAGATGCGAGACTTATGTCCGATAGCATCAATAATGTTACCTTTTACGTGCCTTTCAGTGGTACAGGTAATGCCAATAGGTTTGTTATAAACAATGTAGACGCGATCAGATTTATCGGCAGCTACTGCACCTATTCTCTTACCATCTACTTTAACCGTGTCATCGGGGCCTACTTTTGTGCCAAGTTCGGGTTGTTTGTCATTAATGGTGACGCGATTTTGCTCTATCAGTTTGTCGGCCTCTCTTCTAGAGCAAAGGCCTGTATCACTGATATATTTGTTTAAACGTTTTAGCGCTTGGTCGCTCATTACGCGGTGTGTCCTTGGCATTTCTGGTTTGGTTATTTTACCATGACAAAAAGAAAAGGGGCACATTGCCCCTTTGCGATTAGAAAGTGTTTACTTAGAGCTATCCGCCAACTGCAGGTGTTGCGGTTTGTGGTGCGGCGCCAGCGCCGCCACTTTTCGTGACAAGCTTAGTTGCCATATCACGTATCTCATTTTCTAAGCTCGAAATTCGGCCCGAAAGAGTAGCGTTTCGTTGTTCTAGTACAGAAAGTTTATCAGTAAGCGTTTTTACATCATTTTGTGCACGTTGCTTGTCGCTAAGCGCTTGTTCTAGCTGAACGTTTACTGCCAACAGTTCATCAGCTAAAGACGCAAGCTGGTTTTTTAATGAACCCATTGATGATGCTTGCGTAGTCACGTTTTGAGAAACCGCTGCTATATCTTGTTTTAGCGTGGTTTGTACGTTGCCAACGCGATCACCAAGGTCAGCAATTTCTTTTTGGTTACGACGCCATGCCGAAGCCCAAAGCTTATCCATTTGCTCCCAAAGCTCGTTTGTTTTGTTGCTAAGCTCAGTGACTTTCACTTGTAGTGCTACTGTAGATTCACCAATTTCCTCACCCGTAGCAGAAAGTTTGTTTTCAAGCTGCACAATACGCTTTTCCGCTGCTTGAGCGGCAGTATGTTGTTGTTGCAGCAGGGTGAATAAGTAATAGCAGCCGCCGCATGCAATCAGTGCAATAAGTGCGACTATGGTTATCCAAATACCATTGCCGCCACTCGAAGAAGATGATGATGTACTGCTAGATGAAGTCAATGATGAAGCTGTAGAGCCTGCACTTGAAGGCGCTGGGTGGCGCTTCTTTTGGTAGTCGCGACGGTCTTCATCGTCTAGGCGAATAGTTGGAAATTCATCGTTTTTTGAATTGTTTGCCATAGTAAATCGATTTTCTCGCAATTTTGAATTTCAGATTATCAGATTTTTATCGTTGTTTTCGATACTGGGTTAATCGCTGAAGCGCTTAATACCCGCTGAAATTACTGTTAAAACTTAACGCAGAATGCCATGTTAGCGTTAAATGACAGCAAAAGCTATGCCTTAAAACACGTTGTCTGTGCGCAATATGCCTTGTAATTAAATACCGCCCCAGAAGGCGGCATTTTTATATTTAAATGAAGTGAGTTATCGTACTTGTGCTTACGCTTACGCATCATTGCAAATCACCACGATTAATCATCACCAATCCATTCAACGCGGTATAGATCGCGTCTTCTGTCTAAGTAGTTCCTTACTGACCCCTCATTTTGCAGTTTAGTTAACTTATCTAAGTCTAAATCAACAATTAGGGTCATTTCGGTATTGGGCGTGGTTTCTGACACAATGGCATCGTGAGGGAATGCAAAATCGCTTGGTGAAAATACAGCGGTTTGTCCGTATTGAATATCAACGTTATCTACTTTCGGTAAATTGCCCACAGAGCCTGCAATAGCTACGTAACACTCATTTTCTATTGCTCGGGCCTGTGCACAGCGTCTTACACGTAAATAGCCATTTTTGGTATCTGTCCAAAATGGCACGAACAGAATTTGCATTTCTTGCTCAGAAAGAATTCTTGCAAGTTCAGGAAATTCAACGTCATAGCAAATTAGCACGCCAATTTTGCCAAAGTCGGTGTCGAATACTTTAAGGCTATTGCCACCTTTCATTATCCAATCTTCTTTTTCATGCGGCGTCGGGTGTAATTTGTACTGGCTTTCAATAGTGCCATCGCGCTTACAAATGTAACACACGTTATAAAGCTGCTCGTCCTCTACAATCGGCATCGACCCTGCGATGATGGTAATATTGTAACTTACTGCTAAATGAGACACGGCGGTTAAGATTTCATCTGTGTAGGTGGCTAAGTGCCATATAGCATCTATGGAAGATTCGGTGGGGCTAAGGCCCATCAATGGTGCATTGAAGAATTCAGGGAAGAGTGCTACGTCGCATGAATAATCAGATAGCGCATCAACAAAGTACTCAACCTGCTGAAGTAGTTCTTCAACATTATTGAAGTAACGCATCTGCCATTGAATACAGCCAATGCGCGCATTAGACTTTCTGCTAGCGAATAGCGAGGGTGTGCCTGGCTCGTAGTAAATGTTGTGCCATTGCAACAGCGTGGCATATCCCTTAGACGCTTCATCTTCAGGGAGATAGGCCGACATTACCTGCTTTACCTCAAATCCGTTAGACAGCTGAAACGTTAAGATGGGGTCGTAAATATCTTTTGCTTTTACGCGCTCAATGTACTCATAAGGAGAAAGCTCGTTCGCATGATGACGATAATTAGGAATACGCCCGCCTGCCATTATCGACTTTAAGTTAAGGTTACGGCAAAGCTCTTTACGCGCTTCATACAGTCGTCTTCCCAAACGAAGTCCGCGGTATTCAGGGCATACAATCACTTCTACACCGTAAAGTACGTCTCCATTTGGATCGTGAGTAGTAAGGTAGGCGTTACCGGTTATCTCATCATAACTATGCTTGTCACCGAATTGGTCGTAATCCACTATCACTGAAATGGCAAAAGCCACAACCTTGCCTTTGTCTTCTATACAAATCTGACCATCGGGGAAGGTAGTTACCTGCGCTTTGTAATTAGAGTAGGGCCATGCGCCTCCAACGTTCGCATAGACGTTATCCATCAAGCTTTTAACGTCGTCATAATCGTCAAGCCTTAGATTACGTAAATCAAGGTGGTGTTCAGTTTCTTCAATTTGTGTTTGATCTTGGCTCATCAGATATCCACTTTTTCTCTTGTTGTTTAGTTATCTATCCAAGTATAGATAAGCAAAAAGCGTGCGATGTATTCATCGACAAATAATCTTTTTCTCGTCGACAAAAATAAAGCGGCGAAATTAATGCCATATCACATTGTGGTTAGGCGTGATGCAAAGTATAAAACCCGCCAATTATTTTCGCTCTTTACTTTTGTACACAATGAACCGAGAACAACTTGCCCTTTATCAGCCTCTTCATGTATTCGATGAGTTGCTTTTTAACGGTGTAGTGGATGACCTTGTAGAAAAAGGGTATTCCATCCAAACATCAGCATTGCCAGCGTTTTTAACGGATGCTCTGCTTGCTTGCCAAGACGCGATTAATGACACCGAATACAAAAACGCAGGTATTGGAAGGGCCGGCGACTTTCAACATGCGCGGGATATTCGCGGCGATAATATTTGTTGGATTACTGGTTCATCGCAAGAAGGTGAGCTTTGGCTCTCTTGGTGTAACGCGTTAAAAGACTTTATCAATAAACATCTTTACCTAGGTCTTTTTTCGTTTGAGAGCCACTTTGCTTGTTATGAACCCGGTAAATTTTACAAACGCCATGTAGACGCTTTCAAAGGAAAAAGTAATCGCGTGCTGTCTTTGGTGGCTTATTTAAATGAAGACTGGAACAGCAATTACGGTGGTGAGCTGGTGCTTTATAAAAATGACAATGACGCCGAGGGAATACGCGTTGTTCCTAATCTGGGTACTTTTGTGGTGTTTTTAAGCGAGCAATTTCCACATGAGGTGCTGCCAGCAACGCACAAACGCAACTCTGTTGCAGGGTGGTACAGGGTAAATGGAAGCGTAAACGACGTTATAGACCCGCCTCGTTAAGTCGTTTCGCAAAAGTACTATCAATATGTTTCTATTAATTCAATAACCTGATTAAACGATTCATATTTACCAATTAGTTTTTATTACATGCACGCGCTATTCTCTTTAACAGTTTCGAAGGACATTGTTTTGAGCTCAACGAATATTTTATTCAAAAGCAATGAAACTAAGTCTTTTTAATTTTCGTAAGATTTTGTTCGTACGCATTCTAGTGCGGACCTAATTTAAAAAAAGCATGGAGAATAAACATGGCATTGATCAACACTGCAATTAAACCTTTTAAAGCAACTGCATTTAAAGACGGCGAGTTTGTGGATGTAAGCAGCGAAGACATCAAAGGTAAATGGTCGGTATTCGTATTTTACCCAGCAGATTTTACGTTTGTATGCCCAACTGAACTAGGTGATATCGCAGATAAGTATGAAGAGCTTCAGTCTCGCGGTGTAGAAGTATTCTCAGTTTCTACTGATACACACTTCACTCACAAAGCGTGGCACGATTCTTCAGACACAATCAACAAAATCAAGTTTGCTATGATTGGCGACCCAACAGGCGAAATTACTCGTAACTTCGACTGTATGCGTGAAAACATGGGCCTAGCTGACCGTGCAACATTCGTTGTTGACCCAGAGGGTATTATCCAAGCAATGGAAATCACTTCTGAAGGTATCGGCCGCGACGCAGACGACCTAGTACGCAAAGTGAAAGCTGCACAATATGTAGCGAACAACCCAGGCGAAGTTTGCCCAGCTAAATGGAAAGAAGGCGAAGCAACGCTAGCTCCTTCTTTAGACCTAGTAGGCAAAATCTAAATTGATGTGTCCTGTGCCTTGCTTGAGAGTAGCACTTTTAAAGTAAGGCATTAGCAATCGGCAGGAGCGGAACTCCGCTCCTTCATCTTTAACTTCCAATTTCCGCTATGTTGTTGACCTATAAATAGGTTGGCGGGGATCGGCGTGTCGAAAAAAGGCAGAATTACCGTGTTAACTAAAGAAATTTTACAGGCATTGAAGGGTTATACCGACACAATGCAAAAGAGCGTTACCTTTGTCGTACAGACCGGTGAGCATAGCAAGCGTGAAGAGCTTGTTACGTTTCTGTCCGACATCGCAGGTGTAAGCAACAAACTCAACGTAGAAGAACGTGATACCAACGGCGAGCTTCGAAGCCCAATTAGCTTTTTGTTAGAAGCTGATGGAGACGATACAGGTATTCGTTTTTCAGGTATTCCAGGCGGTCATGAATTTAATTCATTGATACTTGCTATGCTTCACAGCGCAGGTACAGAGTTGAAACTTGACGATAGCGTTAAGGCAATGGTGAAAGCGGTAGAAGAGCCGCTTAATTTTGAAGTATTCATTAGCTTAAGCTGTCACAACTGCCCAGAAGTAGTGCAGGCACTTAATCAATTTGCGTTACTGAACCCAAATATCAAAACAGAAATGATTGACGGTGGTTTGTATCAAAATCTTATCACAGAGCGTGACATTCAAGGGGTGCCAAGCGTTTATCTCAATGGTGAACTGTTCGCTAACGGCAAAGTTGATGCATCAGTTCTGATTAACAAACTACTTGAACGTAATCCAGATTTAAAAAGTGCAAATAAGGGTGACTCGCTGCCGTTGCAGGACGTAACGGTGATAGGCGGCGGCCCTGCTGGTGTGGCATCTGCTATTTACAGTGCGCGCAAAGGGTTGAAAGTTGCCGTTGTAGCAGAAACGTTTGGCGGACAAGTAAAGGACACCATGGGTATTGAAAACCTAATTTCCGTTCCCAAAACCACGGGGCCTGAACTCGTTGGCAACTTGATGGAGCACGTGCGCGATTATGACATAACGTTGAAAGAACACGTTCGCGTAGAAAGTATTGAGCAAGGAAATGTGAAAACCATCACGCTTTCGTCGGGCGAGCAAATTCTCACTCGTAGCATTATTGTAGCTACTGGTGCACGTTGGAGAGAGCTAGGCGTGCCGGGCGAAAGAGAAAACGTTGGTAACGGCGTTGCGTACTGCCCGCACTGCGATGGCCCATTCTTTAAAGGGAAAGATGTAGCGGTGATCGGTGGCGGCAACTCAGGTATTGAGGCAGCGCTAGATTTGGCTGGCATTGTAAAGTCGGTGACAGTATTTGAATTTATGCCGGAGCTTAAAGCAGACCAAGTGCTTATCGACCAAGCGATGAAGCGAGACAATATTACCATTATTAAGAATGCTGCAACGCGACAGATAACGGCTGAAAATGGCAAAGTAAACGCTATCGAATACCAAGACCGTGCAACCAACGAGGTTCACACACAAGCGTTAGCTGGTGTGTTCGTACAGATAGGATTGGTACCCAATAGTCAATTTATGAAAGGGACTGTTGAAATGACACAGTATGGCGAAATTGTTATCGACGACAAATGCCATACATCAGAGCCGGGTATTTTTGCAGCGGGCGACGTTACAACTGTGCCTTACAAGCAAATTGTTATTTCAATGGGCGAGGGTGCCAAAGCATCGTTAGCAGCGTTTGAATATTTGTTAAGCCATGAAGTTGTTGACACTGAAAGCGAATCGGCTGCAGCTTAATAATGCCTCGTCAATCGTGTTAATCGCCAGATAGCACAGCAATACGTTTACTTACATTTTAAAAAGCCCCAATTTGGGGCTTTTTTTATGCCTAAATATTTTGTGGTAAATGCAAATGATAAGAGTTATTATTTGAGTATGCGTTTTTCGAGGTGTGCGCTTAAAAAAACACACCTATTGTGGAGCTTGCATGGATTATTTCGACTGAAACCGCGCTCGATTTAAAGCAAAAAGGTGCCTTAAACCTGTCTCAAGCAGCAATGTATATGACTGGGGTTATAGGAGAGTCGTACGGTTTTACAACTCGGGTTGAATCGGTATCTTCAAGTGGGCTCCGCATTCCTCGTTACCGAGGTTCAATTCAATAGCTTTTTGGAAGCTATAACTCAACTCGTGCAGAGATATACACCATCGAGCAAGTCGAGTTACTAATATCTTTGACGTATTCTTTTAAAGGAAATTTATGATTACGGTTATAGCAAGTGTATTGTCACTTAGTGCTGTAGCTACCGTCCATCAGAGCTGGCGTTCTCGAACGTTGGCCTTATTCGTTGTTGGGCTGTTGCTGTGGTTAATATCTGGTGTGGTTTTCTCTTTTGCCCAGGGCTGGGAGTTTGGTGTGCTTATCACGCTTTGCTTGCCGGGAATTTTAGTATGGCCATTCGTTTTAGCAAATCAGATAGTCTTGCCAAAGCCAAAAAATAGTCCTGAACCCAGGGCGCTTGACTTTTCAAGAGCAAATGTGTTGCAAAATGGGGCAACCTATACTGTTGTGCTTTTCGCTTTTTTTATCATCGCGCTGTTCATAACTCTGGGTATTAGCGCTCTAACGCCCTTCAGCACAGCCGGAAAAATGGGGATAGGTATTATCTTGTTACCCGTTCTTTGGGGGCTTTGTGTGTATCACTATTTAGCAACGTCATCAAAAATCAAAATACTTGCTGCCTATAGTGTTATTGCTGGCCTGTGCTTGCCTATTCTTGTGCTGTTTCCCTTGTAGGTATTTATATGAATAAACAAACGAAACAAAATGCGTTGAATGCGCACACGTGGGTAGGTGTTTTCTTAAGCGTACTCCTTTTTTTAGTTTGCCTCTCGGGCACGATTGCCGTTTTCCATTTAGAGTTTGAGCGCTGGGAGCAGCCTCATATAGAAGAGATGGAAAATGTAACGCCGCTAGCTATTGAAAAGGCGATGAATACTTTTCTCGCACAAAACACAGAAGAGACTAACCACCTTTATGTTGTGTTTCCTACATCGGATATTCCGCGACTTGTTGTTGAGAACGATCATTCCGCTTTTTTCGCCGATAAGCAGGGAAACCTGATTGAAAAGGAAAGTGTTTCATTTACTGAAATGCTGGTGGATTTACATCTTTACTTAAACCTGCCGCATAGCTGGGGCATGATTTTAGTTAGTGCATTAGGCGCAATAATCTGTACGTTAGTTGTTACGGGCATTGTGGCACATAAGCGTATAACGAAAGACGCTTTCAAACTAAGACGTGGCGGCAATGGGCAGCAGGCGCAGATAGATTTACACAACAGGTTTGGACTATGGGCTGCACCATTTCATCTTATTATTGGGGTAACAGGCGCTTACTTTGGATTAGCCAGCGTTATTTTGGTTGTTGTGGCAACCCTAAATTACGATGGCGATAGAGAAGCGGTGATAAATCAGATTTTCACGCCAGATCCGGTGCTAGAACCTCAAAGTGGTAAGCCTGAAATTGGTAAAGCATTTGCTCAATTAGCAACGCTAGCGCCTGAGAAGTCACCTATCTTTCTAACGGTGCACGAAGTCGGTAAACCCGAGCAATTTATTGAAATCTACGCGAAAGCACCAAATCGGATGATTTACGCAGAGGGTTACCGTTTTGATACATCGGGTGAATTTATTGGTGTAGCAGGCTATGAGTATGGTGAATGGGGCAAGCAGCTGGCGTGGTCTATGTACCGATTACACTTTGGTGACTTTGCAGGTTTAGCCAGTAAATGGTTTTACTTTATTCTTGGCGTCATGCTTACCATGCTTTGCGTATCTGGTATGGAAATTTGGCTTTCTAAAAAAGCACACCCGCCACTTGCCACAAGGCTTTGGTACAGCGTGGTGTGGGGCAGTGTAAGCGCGCTGGCACTGACCGCCGTGGTAGACATGTTTTACGCGGGTTCGTTGGTGGTAATTTTTTGGAGCCTGATGGTATTTAACACCGTTGTTACTGTGTTCCTACATCGTTTATCAAAGGCATTGTGGCTAATGCTTTCTGGATTAAGTGTTTTACTGTTACTAATTGCTTATATTGGGGTTAACGGCGCATCGAGTTTTACCATTTCATCGCTTCAATTGAATGTGCCTATGCTGGTTTATGTTGTGTGGAGTCTATGGCGAGGCGCCGTGTTGTTGTCGCGTGAGTCTAACGACCTTTCGGAGAAAAGCGCTGCTACATTCTCTAATGCAGCCGTCAACAAATAGCGATTAACGAATAAATCAGTTGCGCTTTTTTTGCTTCCAGGTACCACCGTAGAGATAATTACTGTGGTGCTTGGCTTCAGATTGACATGCTTTACATACAATTTGCCAGCCCTCACCAATGTTTATGCGATATTGTGTGCTTGCTTCTGCATCACACTTATCGCAGGGTTTTGCCGCGCGCGTTCGCGCCTTTTTTCCCATATTAAATTCGTTTAGCTATAGATACGGCTGCTGCCGATCCTTTACCTATCATTTCACCCCAACACTTCATTAAAAATGAAGGTGGATGCTGCATGTTTGCACGTGCTTCGTCTCTGTGATCTTGTTCATCGCCTTGCATAGAACGCATTAGCGTAAGCACCTTTTTGGGCGCACCACCATGTTGCTGAATGGCGCTGATTTGGTGTTCATAGTGTTCATCAACAAAATGTTCAACGCAGTAAATAGTATAGTAAAACCAATCTTTACCAATAAGCCTTGGAATAAAGCCAGTGAGAAAACCCGCTGCTATCCATAGAAGTAGTATGAAACTTCCTCTAAAGGATGGCATATCGTTCTCGAAAATATGCAAATGCTGCTTTTCTGTTTCAAGGTGATGCAGGGCAAAAGCGTTAATTCCTTTGTCTGCTGTGGTTTTGTTATTCTTGCGCTTGAAGAGGGTTTTTATAAATTCTGCTGTTAGCGCACCGCGATATATCCACACTGCGCCAGTTTCACCCGCATGACTTGCACGTAGCTCGCTATTTAACAACGCTGGTATCTTGTGAGTAATGGTTTCTGAATAAGACATAGGCACAGCTGAAAAGCCCTTTTATTTACAATATTCACTTAATACTCTCGCGTGTCTTACGCTGGATGCTTTTTAAAGCAATTGTAATTTAGTCCTTTGCCATAGTGTTCTGCATCACATTAGTATACTAAAGACAATTTCTTAACATCGTCAGTTGAATGCTTTTGTTTTATGCCGTTTTACGGTAACAATAAACAGAAGTTAGCTAATAAACGAGAACCGTATCATTGATGAAAACTGTCGTTAAGGTGCCGCTAATAAGTATAGCTCTCGCAGTGGCATACCTTCTTCTGTGGCCTGTTGCCATATCGCCGAAAGCGTGGGATGCACCACTAAGCAAAGGCTTCACTGGCAGTTTTGCTCCCAATACACAATTATCTTCGTTAACGCTTATTGATATGGAGAATGACTACGGGCCAGAAGACTTCGCTGTTAACAGTAATGGCGATATTGCTACTTCTAGTCACTCCGGCTTTATTTTGGTCAAAAAGCGTGGGCAGCAAGGCTTTACTCGTTGGGTTAGCACGCAAGGGCGACCACTGGGTATTGAGTACGACCACGCTGATAACTTAATTGTGGCTGATGCTGAAAAAGGACTATTAAAGATATTGCCTACTGGCGATATTGAAACACTTGTAACGCACGTAGCTGGCCAAGCTGTGGTGTACGCTGATGACGTAGACATTGCCAATGACGGTACCATTTATTTTACTGATGCCACCGCAAAATTCGCGCCCGAACAATACAACGGCACACTTAACGCGAGTATGCTCGAAATATTTGAGCATATGGGTAACGGAAAGGTAATAGCCTATTACCCTGACTCAGGCAAAGCCCAAGTGTTAATGGATAACCTTGTGTTTGCCAACGGTATTACGCTAAGCCACGACAACAGCGCTCTACTTGTTAACGAAACCGGAAAATATCGGGTTTTGCGCTACGATTTAAACCCTGAAATCGCGGCAAAAGTAACAACCGTGATAAACAATCTGCCAGGGTTTCCTGACAACATTGTGGCAGCGCATAATGGGTACTTAATTGGTCTTGCTTCACCGCGTTCTGGCGCAGTAGATGCACTATCTGCTTACCCATTTATAAGAAGCATGGTGCAAAGATTGCCGTCTTTTATGCGCCCATCAGCAAAAAACTATGGGCATTTGATACGCATTAACGAAAAAGGGATGGTGTTAAACAGCTATCAAGATCCAGCTGGTTTATATCCATTTATAACCGGCGCATTAGAGATGGATGAGGGACTTTATATAAGCAGCTTAACCGCTGAAAAGGTGGGGTTTATTAAAATATAGTCGGTAAGGCCCGTTACCTGTTTTGTGGTGTTTGTTAACGCAATGTAATGAACTAATTGCGTCTAATTGAACCTAACGGTCGTAAGTTTTTTAATATTCTTGGGCGATCAATAAGCGTTAATGTTGCTCGTTGGGCGACTTAAATTCTTCATAATTGCTTTGTATATTGCAGTTATACATGTGAAAGGTACTTACATAATGAGTATGACGAATAAAGTTTCTATGATAGCAATTGCGGTTTGTGCTTCGCTCGCAGCTGGGTGCGGTGGCGGCAGTGGTGGTTCAGCGGTTGAACGAGAGGGCTCTACACCCACTGCGCCCACGACGCCACCAACAGGCGGTAGCCCAACATGGGAGGCAGGGGTGTTTGAACCACAGTCTGAATTTATTGCAAAATGTGAATCGCCGCGTACTGGCATCGACCCTTTCACTGGTAATGCTTATCCCGATACGCAAGGTAGCGCGTTAGAAGAAAAGCTATGGTTACGTTCGTGGACTAACGACACCTATCTTTGGTACGACGAAGTACCTGATAACGACCCAGAAAACTTTACGGTTCTTGGTTATTTTGATCAGCTAAAAACCACTGAGCTTACTCCAAGCGGTACGGCTAAAGATAATTTTCACTTTTCTCAGCCTACCGACGAATATAATGAACTTACTCAGTCTGGCGTATCGTCAGGTTACGGCTTTTCGTTCGAGTTTGTGAGAAATACCGCACCCCGTGAGTTAATTGTTCGCTACACCGAGCCAGGCTCGCCGGCAGCAAATGCCAATGTGCCTCGAGGTGCTAGGTTAATGCAGGTGAATGGCATCGACTTTGTTAACGATTCAACCGAAGCTGGCGTTAATGCCATTAACGAAGCGCTGTTTCCCGATGATGATGGGCAGACCAACAGCTTTGAGTTTATGTTGAACGACGGAAGCTCAATGTCTGTTGATATCACCTCGGCCAGTGTCGCTTTATCGCCTGTGAATAATGTACGGGTGATAAATACTACCGCTGGGCGAGTAGGCTATTTTCAGTTCAATCGATTTATACGCGCTGCACAGCCGGGACTTATAGATGCGTTTAATCAGTTTGTCGATGAAAACGTGACGGAATTGGTTATTGATCTTCGTTACAACGGCGGAGGTTTACTTGCTTTGGCGTCTCAAGTGTCGTTCATGGTTGCAGGGCCTAATCAAACCAATAACGCGTTTTTTGAGAGGCTACAATTTAACGATAAAAACCCAACCACGAACCCTGTAACAGGCGGAAGTTTGCAGCCCACGCCGTTCTACAGTACCCAAATTGATTACGATGCTAACCGCTTAACTGATACTCCTTTACCGAGTTTATCGCTAACCCGAATTTACGTACTCACGACAGAAAATACGTGCTCTGCCAGTGAGTCTGTTATGAATGCACTTCGCGGAATTGATGTGGAAGTAGTGCAAATAGGTGCTACCACGTGCGGCAAGCCTTACGGCTTTTACCCGACGGATAATTGTGGCGAAACGTATTTTACTATCCAGTTTCAGGGAGTGAATAACAAAGGCTTTGGCGATTACGCAGATGGCTTTATGCCTACGGCGAATCCAAACTTTGATTTCGAGTTGCCAGGTTGTGTTGTTGAAGACGACTTTAGCGCAGACTTGGGGTCTACTGACGAAGCATTGTTGGCCGCTGCGTTGGAATACTCTGAAACAGGAAGCTGCCCAGCAGCAAGCGGTGCGCAATCGTCTTCATTGGCAAGTAATGTGGATATTGATGGTATCCGAAATGCAGAATCTGACTTGCAATCAACAAATAACGAAGGCTTAGCAATAAAAACACCTAATGAGCAGTGGGAGTCGTTGATTTTGCACAATCGAATAAACGAGCCTGTATTGCGAGAAGAAAGATAATGTGTAGGGTTAATGCTTTTTTTCTTGCGTGTGTTGCTGGCTTTCTTGTAACTGGCTTTCTTGTTACAGGCTGTAGCGCAAGTCAAAGCGCCTACAATGGTAACAGTAACGACAACACTATGTACGAAGCTACGCTTGAACAACTTTCACTGCAAGATAAGCAGCAAATAGAAAGCGTAATAAGCGATTGGTATGGTGGTGTTAAAGTAACCATTGCAAACAATGCGTTTGTAGATTCGTCAACGGTACGTATCGAACGTAAAACCCACGTAGATGATAGAGGGCTGCCAATAGAAGGGCGTCACAACAACCAGGCGCTGTCATTCACATTACTAAAGCAAGGTGAAACGTGTTTGCTTCGAAATAATCAAACGGGCGTAACAAGTGCGCTAACAAGCGCTAGCTGCACTTATTAGAGTCAGCTGCACTTGTTAAACAAAGGCTACACCAATCAAACGAAAGCGGCGCATATTATTCCAGGTTCGCCCCGCGTTTACTTACAATAATTTAGCCTTTAGACGCGTGTTGACGCTGTGAGCGCTGACCTTTCGGCTTGCCACCACCTTTGTTAGCGCTATTATCAGCCTGGCTACCGCGATTATGACCGGTTGCGTTACCGCTGTTTCTAGCGCCACTTTTACTTTTAGACCCCTTTGACTGGCGCTGGAACGTTGGTGGAAGACCAGTATGCTTTGTTAATGCACGCTCACCACGGCGACCGCGTTGTGCCTTCTGACGCTTTTCATCAGCCGTTTCAGGCGGAACAAGGTGCTGAGGCCCACGGCCAATTAAATCTTCACGTCCCATCTTTTTAAGTGCTTCGCGAATTTGCGCAAAGTTCTTAGGATCGTGATAGCGAAGCATTGCCTTGTGAAGTCGGCGGTGAATTTCACCTTTCGCAGAAGGTACTTCCTCGCTGTCCTTGGAGACTTTACGCAGTGAATTCACTTCAGTGTGGTACATCGTTGTGGCCGTCGCCATAGGTGACGGGTAGAAGTTCTGTACCTGGTCTAGCTTAAATTTGTTTTCTTTAAGCCAAATAGCAAGGCTAAGCATGTCTTCGTCGGTTGTACCTGGGTGCGACGCGATAAAGTACGGAATAAGATACTGCTTTTTACCGGCCTCTTGCGAATATTTGTCAAAAAGCTCCTTAAAGCGATAGTAGCTCCCCATACCCGGCTTCATCATTTTCGATAATGGGCCTTCTTCTGTGTGCTCAGGCGCTATTTTTAGGTAGCCTCCAACGTGGTGAAGGGCAAGCTCTTTAACATATTCTGGATCTTCTACGGCAAGGTCGTAACGTACGCCCGATGCAATAAGGATCTTTTTAATACCCGGTAAGTTTCTTGCGCGTCGATACAAATCGATAGTGGGTTTGTGGTCTGTGTCCATGTGTGCACAGATACTTGGGTAGACGCACGACGGACGACGACACGTGGCTTCGGCTTTCGGACTTTTACAGCGAAGGCGATACATGTTTGCTGTAGGGCCACCAAGGTCAGAGATTACACCTGTAAAGCCTGGCACTGTATCGCGTATTTGCTCAATTTCTCTAATGATAGAGTCTTCAGAACGGCTTTGAATAATACGCCCTTCGTGTTCGGTAATTGAACAGAATGTACAGCCGCCATAACACCCACGCATAATGTTAATACTAAAACGTATCATGTCGTACGCAGGTATTTTTGCATCGCCATATACTGGGTGTGGAACACGTTGATAAGGCAGGTCGAACACCGCATCCATCTCTTCTGTTTCAAGAGGCATAGCGGGTGGATTAATCCAAATGTGTCTGTCGCCGTGGCGCTGCATTAACGCACGAGCACACCCTGGGTTGGTTTCCTGATGCAAAATACGCGAGGTGTGTGCGTACAGCATCTTGTTGTCTTTTACCGTTTCGTATGCCGGTAATTTAACGTAAACCTTTTCCCATGGTTTACGCTTTTCTTTATCTTTCTCGGCCGGCTGAATAACAATAGGTGAGGCCTCTGGGGCTTCACTGCTTTTCTTATCTTTATCCTGTGAATCGCACTCTGGCTCCATTTGATAAGGACTTGGAATAGGGTCAATCTTTCCAGGTTTATCTAATGACGTTGAATCTACACCCTGCCATTCTGGCAGCGCTTCTTTCACGATAATAGCAGTACCGCGAACATCACGCATATCTGCTATGTTTTCGCCCGCAGCGAGTCGGTGTGTTACTTCAACAAGTGGACGCTCGGCGTTACCGAAAAATAGCATGTCGGCTTTCGAGTCGAACAATACCGAACGGCGTACTTTTTCACTCCAATAATCATAATGCGCAATACGGCGTAAACTGGCTTCAATACCGCCAGCAATAACCGGTACACCTTTAAATGCTTCGCGACAGCGTTGAGAATATACGGTAACGGCACGGTCTGGACGTTTGCCACCCACATTTCCAGCTGTGTAGGCATCGTCGTGACGAAGCTTTTTGTCCGATGTATAACGGTTGATCATAGAGTCCATGTTGCCGGCAGTAACCCCAAAATACAGGTTGGGCTTACCAAGCTTCATAAAGTCGTCTTTGCTGGTCCAGTCGGGCTGAGAAATAATACCTACGCGAAACCCATGTGCTTCCAATACTCGGCCAATTACCGCCATACCGAAGCTAGGATGATCGACATATGCATCGCCAGTTACCAAAATAACATCACAGCTGTCCCAACCTAGTGCGTCCATCTCTTCTTTCGACATGGGTAAAAATGGCGCTGTACCTAAGCAGTGAGGCCAATATTTAGGATAAGAGAACAGACCGCGGTCGGCCTTGATAGTGGCTTGCATAATAATCACATCTTGAAATAACAGAATTTACCTGAAAGAAGTGCGTTCACTTTTTCAGATTTGGTGCGTGATTATAGCAGTGTTGGGAACATGACGGTATAGCACTGTCATTAAATTCAATGGCTTTGTATACTTAAGAATTAGTGTTTGCTTATGTAATTGACTAAAAAGGGCTTTATGATGGCGTATTGGCTATTTAAAACAGAACCTGATGCTTTCTCTATTGATGATTTAGCGTCTAGGCCAAATCAAACCGAGCCTTGGGATGGCGTTAGAAATTATCAAGCACGTAACTTTTTACGCGATGACATTGCGCTTGGAGACTTGGTGTACATCTATCACTCAAGCTGCAAGAACGTGGGTATTGCAGGTGTTGCTGAAGTAGTAAAAGCGGGTTACCCCGATACCACTCAGTTTACTCCAGAGTCGAAGTACTTTGACCCAAAGTCTGACCCAGCTACACCTCGCTGGTTTAGAGTAGACGTAAAGTTTGTGGAAAAGTTTGAAAAAGTACTTTCCCTTTCTGACATAAAGCAGATGCAGGGAATAACTGAACTGCCGCTAGTGAAAAAAGGTGGAAGGTTAAGTGTAATGCCAGTTACCGAGCAGGAGTGGCAGCAGCTCTACGCCGCTGCTAAATGACCATTTATTCGATGTGGTTACGATTTAGAAAGCGTAAAACGCGTATCTGCATCGCGAAGTAGATAAAGTGCGAAACACGCGCCCCACATTGGCCATGCTGCAAAGAACAGTAAGTTATTAAATGCGTCAATGTATTGTGGGAACGACGATAATGTAGAACCGCCGTGAAGTAAGAAAATAAGGCCATAAGTGTAACGCTTGGCTACACCAGCGACAAAAGCAAGTACTAAGGCCAATTGGAATGCGCCCATAATATAAACCGCGTTTTCGGCAAGCCCGCCAATACCGTAGAAGTGTTCAAAAATCTTCATACCGTGGGCAGGGTTTACGAATTTATCCAAGGTCCAAGCGAACATTACGATAAAAACGGTAATGCGAAGCGCAAGCAGCGCCCAGCTAAGTCGGTTGTTAATGTCAGAAGTTGAGTTTTGCATGTGTGCTCCGATGTTGATACATGTGAACCCAATAGAACGGTCGTTCCAAAGAAAAATTTCAAAAAAGTTTTTATTTTTAAAATAATTATGTTCTGAAATTTTTTGGTATGCGTATCGGTCTTGTCGAACAAGAAATAAAAATACGGATCTTTTAATGAAAAAAGTAATTAGCCTAGCCATTAGCACACTCGCCCTTGCAGTCAGTCAAGGAATTGCCGCACAGCAGCTTTCAGAGATAGAAGTGGTAGAGGTGACAGGCAATAAGCAATCTCTTGATACGCTAAACCCAGGCGATAACACGCTAAAAGGCATATTCGGCGAAGGTTTAAGCGCTGCAGAAACGCCGCGCGCGGTAACGTCATTGTCGGCCGAAGCCATGCAAGCCCTTAATATTGATGACCTACATGATATCGTGAAAGCAGCGCCTAATGCCTATGCTTCAAGCGGCTTTGGCACGCCAAGTTTGCCGAGCATTCGCGGGCAGTTAGGTGAATTATTCCAAGACGGTGTTCGTCGACAAGCGGGTAACAACGGATTCGGATTACCGCTATCGTTCAACAGTGTTGAACAAGTTGATGTCGTGAAAGGGCCTTCGCCCGTATTATTTGGCAGTACCCAGCGCAATGGGGGTTTTGTAAACCTACAAACAAAAGTAGCGCCTACCACAGACAGTAGCGGTCGCGCAACATTACGCGCCGGTCGTTGGGACCAATACTCAGCACAAGTTGACTATGGTACCGTAATTGAGGAAGGCAAAAGCGGTATTCGATTTAGTGCGGAATACTTAGATCATGGAAGTTTTTATGATTTTGCAGAGCGTGACAGCACAAACTTGTTTATTGCTTACCGCTATGCACCGTCGACAGCACTAACTTGGGACATAAGCGCCGAGTACTACGACACAGATTACCCAGATAACGCAGGTATCAACCGTCCAACCCAGGATTTGATAGACAACGGTGTTTATATTACCGGACAAGGCGTGCAGCCAAACGGGAGCGCTGTTCCTGGCGCTGGCGCTATAATTTCTCCTACTGGGGAAGTTGTTATTCCTCGAAATCGCGTTTTTACCAATCCTGACGACATAAACGGCGCACAAACTACGGTTTTGCGTAGTAATGTTGAATATAAATACGCTGAAAATATTACGCTTCGAAACGTCACTTATTATCAATACCTAGAGCGCGAAGAAATTGCACAAAATAGTTTCGTTGAAATTATTGACGGTGCCGATACGTTTGAAAACCGCACAGAGCTTGATTACAAGTGGAGCGACAAGCAGCTAACTACCGTTGGCCTAGCGTTGCGCTATAACGACGTATTAGGCTACAGCCAATTTACTACTGAAGCTGATAACCCTATTGATTTAACAGGTCCTATTTCAAATCGCGTCATTCCATTAACCGACGCGCAAAAGGCGCGTTTAATAGAGCTTCGTCCTGGGGTATTTGTATCACCAGGTGCGCAATACGATATTGATGGTGATGGCGCAGGTGACTTTAATTTATCTGACACCACAGACTCAACCACATGGCAAACAGGGTTGGCTCTTCAGCAACGCTCGAACTGGACTGATAAATTTTCAACCATAGCGGGTGTACGTATAGATTATTACGATGTGGAAGCGCGCGACCCGCTTGCGCCAGAAGGTGTACAGGCAGCGTCAGACACCTACAGCGATACACTAAGCAGCTACCAGCTTAGTGCAGTGTATAAATTAACGTCTGAGTTCAATCTGTATGCTGCGTATGCTGAAAACGATGCTACATCTAACAGCATGGGCGGAGGCACTGTGTTAGGTGGCGGTAATGAAATTAACCCACTGAACTTTGCCACTGAAAATACCTTGTATGAGGTTGGTGTAAAATATGCGCCAAGCAGCAATTGGTATGCCGAAGCATCGGTATTTGACCAAACACGTAGCTTACGAAACCGCGATGGCAGCAACAGTGGTGTTAAAACACAAGGTGCCGAATTACAGCTGTTTTATCAAAACGACAATGTGTGGGTAAATGGGGCGTATAGTTATCTTGATGCACGCTTTGATGATTCAGCCGCGTTCCAAGGTACCTCTCAAGTGACCGACGCGTTTGATAATAGTCGCCCTGATATTATTGAAGGCACAGGCGTTGGCTCGCCGTCTTTTACCGCATTTGCACCGTCTGATTCGCGTGTACAAGGTATTCCACCACAAATTGTATCGATCAATGCAGGATGGCAAGTAACTGACGATGTTCAAGTGGGCGCAAGTGCACTCTACACCAAGTCATTCCCGCTTGATTTTCTTCAAACGGTAATGATACGAGACCAGTACACAATTGATTTAAACGCGGATTACTATGTGAATGAAGACCTGCGCTTACGTTTAGATATCATTAATGTTACTGACCAAGACAACTGGCAGCCGCTTTTCGAAGGTGGTTTCTTCGGTGCAACCTTGGTAATGCCTAATTTACCAAGACATGCACAAGTAACCATGCAATACGCGTTTTAAAGGCTAGGAGATAACAACATGTTCAAAAAAATAGCGCTTCTGGCAGTAATTGGCGCCGCCATATTTGGCTTTTTTCACTTTGGGTTAAACAGCTATCTTACCCTTGAAGGAATGAAAAGCTCGTTAAATACGTTTCAAAGTGAAATAGAGTCAAATCCGTTTGTTAGCATAGGTGTGTTCTTTGCCATTTATGTTGCGGTAACGGCACTGTCACTGCCTGGGGCAGCCATTTTAACGTTGGCAGCCGGAGCGCTATTTGGACTAGTTCAAGGTTTAATTATTGTGTCGTTTGCCTCAAGCATTGGGGCAACGCTAGCCTTTTTGGTGTCGCGCTTTATTCTGCGCGATACTGTGCGCAATAAGTTTAAAGAAAAGCTTAAGAAGATTGACGAAGGCGTTGAAAAGCAAGGTGCGTTTTACCTATTTACCCTGCGCCTAGTGCCGGTATTTCCGTTCTTTTTAATTAACCTGTTGATGGGGCTTACCGCATTAAGAACCTGGACGTTCTATTGGGTTAGTCAGTTGGGCATGTTGGCGGGTACCGCTGTGTATGTAAATGCTGGTACCCAGCTGGCCCAAATCGACAGCTTATCGGGTATTGTTTCACCTAGCCTAATTCTTTCATTTGTGCTGTTAGGTATATTCCCTTGGATTGCTAAAGGCATAGTGGCCTTAATAAACAGACGTCGCGTGTATAAGGGATACAACAAACCTAAGCGTTTCGATAGAAATTTAGTGGTAATTGGTGCAGGTGCCGGTGGATTGGTAACAAGCTACATAGCCGCGGCAGTAAAAGCAAAGGTGACTTTGGTTGAAGCGGGCGAGATGGGTGGCGATTGCTTGAATTATGGTTGTGTACCCAGCAAAGCAATTATTAAAACCGCTAAAGTTGCAAACCAAATGCGAAACGCAGAAAACTATGGTTTACATGCGGTTGAACCTACTATGTCGTTTAAGACAGTGATGGCTCGTGTGCACGAAGTGATTGCCGCTATTGCGCCTAACGACAGCGTAGAGCGTTATACCAGTTTGGGAGTGGACGTTGTAAAAGGGTACGCCAAAATTGTTGACCCTTGGACAGTAGAAATTAAGACAGAGTCGGGCGATGTACAAACACTGACTACCAAGAACATTGTGGTTGCTACTGGTGCTGCTCCGTTCGTTCCTGAGTTACCTGGCATAGAAGACAGCAGTTATGTGACGTCAGATACACTGTGGGAAAAGTTTGCCACGTTTGAAGATGCGCCGAAAAAGCTGATAGTGCTTGGCGGCGGTCCAATTGGCTGTGAGTTGGCGCAGGCGTTTTCGCGATTAGGTAGCAGCGTAACTCAAGTTGAATTAGCGCCGCGTTTAATGGGGCGGGAAGACGCCGATGTGGCTGAATACGCTGAATCTGTGTTGCGAGACAGCGGTGTAAATGTGATGACATCGCACAAAGCGCTTCGTTTTGAACAAACACAAGAAGGCCGTGTGCTTATTGTTGAAAAAGAAGGGCAAGAACACGCCATTGCATACGATGAAGTAATTGTAGCGGTAGGAAGAAAGGCACGTTTAAACGGGTTTGGTCTTGAAGAGCTTGGCATTCAGTTCGACCGCACTATTGAAACCGATGAGTACTTACAAACGCTTATGCCAAACATCTACGCCGCGGGTGACGTAGCAGGGCCGTACCAATTTACTCATGTTGCTGCACACCAAGCGTGGTATGCGGCGGTTAACGCCTTATTTGGCTCGTTTAAGAAGTTCAAAGTGGACTATCGCGTAATTCCGTGGACTACGTTTATCGACCCTGAAGTAGCACGTGTGGGTTTAAACGAGCGTGAGGCTAAAGAACAAAATATCGACGTTGAAGTTACCCGTTATGATTTTGCTGAGCTTGATCGCGCAGTAGCAGAGAGTGCACGCAAGGGGTTTATTAAAGTGCTTACGCCACCAGGTAAAGACACCATTCTAGGTGTTACTGTGGTGTCGGAACATGCGGGCGATTTGCTAGCCGAGTTTGTCATTGCTATGAAGCACGGCTTAGGCTTAAACAAAATCTTAGGCACTATTCACGCTTATCCAACGTGGGCTGAGGGTGCTAAGTACGCAGCAGGAAACTGGAAGCGCGCGAATGCACCAGAGAAGCTGCTAGAATATGTCGAAAAATTCCACACATGGCGCAGAGGGTAGTGTTGCGACGCGGCCTTTTAACCTGGTGTAGTTGGGCGTTTATTTGCTTAACTGTGAATACAGAGGTGTTGTCTACGCCTTTGCCGTCACAAAATAACGTTTCAAACGTAGATACAACGGTTTCGCCCACAGTGCGCTTTCATGCGTGGGGCGGAAGCGCTCAGGTCAATGGTTATATTCGATGGCTGGCAAAAGAGCTGGCACAGAAACACAATATAGCATTGCAGCATGTGAAGCTTGCCGATACGAGCGATGCCGTAGCAAGAGTATTAGCTGAAAAAGCGGCGGGAAACAGCAGCGAAGGGTCTGTCGATCTTATTTGGATAAACGGTGAAAACTTTGCCACAATGAAAAAGCATGGGCTTTTAGCGCCCAATTGGGTAGACGAGTTACCTTCGTTTGCATTAACCAGCCCAAATGAAAACCCCGCAATGACAACCGATTTTGGCGAATCTACCTTGGGTATGGAAGCCCCTTGGGGAAAAGCCTCAATGGTGTTTTACATTCGCCAATCTCACTTTCAGCAAGCCGCATTAGCGCCCCCAACAAACCTTGAAGAAATTTTAGCATTTACGCAGCAATCACCAGGCCGATTTACTTACCCCACGCCAAACGATTATTTAGGTATCTCCTTTCTAAAATATGCGCTTCTACAACTTAACCCGCAGCATCGCGATTTGTTTTATCAACCTGTCACTGAGCAAGCGCTATCTAAAACGCTACCGTCTTTATGGGCTTTTTTAGATGCATTGCATCCGAATATGTGGCGTCAGGGTAAAATGATGGTTAGACAGGCATCTGAGTTGCAGCGGTTAATGGGCAGCGGTGAGCTATCAATGGCGTTTTCCTTCACGGCTGCCGAAATTCCAAGCGCGGTAGAGCGGTTTGACTTACCTACCGACATTCGAACCTATGCTATGAAAGATGGTAGTTTGGCGAATGTGCATTTTATTGGGCTTACTTTTAATTCACCTAATAAGCAGGCTGCCAAGGATGTAGTGAATTTTATGTTGTCTCCACAAGCTCAGGCTGAAAAGCAGAAATTAACGGTGTGGGGAGACGATACCGTACTTGATATGCGCAGATTAAGCGAGGCGCAAAAACGTATGTTCGATGAGCCATTGTCGCATCCCTCTGCGCTAGATAAGTCGGTTGCTGTGCCACTGCTTGGAGAGCCGCATGCAAGTTGGACAGATGCATTGCGTGATGCATGGTATAGCCGGTACGGAGCGCGCTACTGATGTTCTCGCATGTTACGGTTTACGCAAGATACGCGCTGTTATTGTTGCTTTTGGTACCGGTAACCGTAGGCGTTATTGGTGTGGTATTTCCTGCTTTGGGGTATTTTCCCGCGTTGGGGGAACACTCCTTTTCGTTTCGCGTTTTTGTTGAGCTTTTTAATGTTCAACACATTGGAAAGATGATTTGGCTCTCGCTGTTCAGCGGTGTTGGATCAACAATACTGGCGTCGTTTATCACATTTTTGCTACTAGCACATTGTTATCAATCATCATTACTTAATAAAGTACAGGCGCTTCTGAGCCCTCTGTTAGTGTTGCCTCACGCGGCAGCCGCCATTGCGCTTCTTTTTGTGCTAAGCCCGTCGGGCTTAGTTGCACGCTTTATTGGAACTATTACCGATAGCGCAATGCCCTCAACAACGGTAGGACTGTTTCCCTATGATGAATGGGGGCTTAGTGTACTTTTAGTGTTAGTGATTAAAGAAGTCCCCTTTATTCTTCTTATGGCGCTGAGTGTTATGGCACAGCCAAACAACAAACAAAAACTAGAAGGCTATCAACGTGCGGGCGCAGCGCTTGGCTACAGCACTTCTGGAACCTTCTTCAAACTTATGCTGCCATCAATATATCGCCAAATAAAGTTACCCATTTTAGCCGTGTTGGTGTTCGCCACGTCTAATGTCGAAATTCCTTTACTTATAGGTCTTAACAATCCAAGCACGCTTTCTGTGGCCATTTTGCATTGGTTTAATCATGTCGATCTCTCAATGCGTTTACTTGGCTCTGCGGCATCCATTTTACAAGGTGTAGTGTGCGTGCTTGCTATCGTGGTTTTCTTTACCGTAGAGAGAATGATTTCGTGGTGGGGGCGCAGACAGCTTTCAACAGGTCGTCGTAATTTCTTCAACCGCACTGTTGCGTTGTTAGGAACGTGTACGGTTGGCATATATGCGTTTTTAATTGCAGGCGTTGTGTATACGGTAGTTTCTTATTCATTTGCTGAGCATTGGGTGTTTCCTCGCTTGTTTCCAGAAGCGCTAACGCTGCTGCACTGGAAAACCGCATTTAGTGCAATTGGCCAGCCTTTGCTTAACACTTTATTACTTGGATTAGCAACAAGCGTTTCATCAGTGGTGCTGGTTTTACTAACGCTTGAAAGTGAAGTGCTCGTGCCAGCAACGCGAAAAGCGGCTGCGTTATTTTCATTTTCACTGTTCTTACCGCTGTTGGTACCAGGTGTTGCTTTCTTGTATGGGTTGGTATGGTTTCAGCAACTCTTATCAGTGCACTCGTTGGGGTTTCACACCTACATTGCACACATGGTGTATGTGTTGCCCTACGTATACCTGTCGCTTGCGGTGTCTTATCAGCGTTTCGATAATCGCTATGTAATGGTGGCACAAAGCCTAGGAAAATCGCCGTTTCAGGTGTTTTGGTATGTAAAACTGCCTGCGCTACAAAATTCTGTATTGGTGGCCTGGGCGCTCGGATTAGCAATTAGCTTTAGCCAATACTTACCAACCATGTTGGCGTCTGGTGGGGCAATTCCAACGGTTACAACAGAGGCAGTGGCCTCTGTTTCGGGCTCTAGTGTTCGGCTAACAGCAGTTTATGCGGTTATTCAAGCATTAATGCCTTTGTTGGGGTTTGTAATTGCTTGGACATTACCCAAGTTAATCACACTTCACCGAGAGCGTAGGCGAACACATAATCATAGAAGTAAGCGAATAAGCAGTCATATGAGTAGAAAAGAACGCTTAGGAAAAAAGGTAGTAAATCATGGCCGTTGATACTGGTGCGAAAGACCAACGAATCCTGAGCTTACAGCACCTGCAAGTAGAAAAAGAGGGTAAGCCTTTAGTAACGCTAAATACACAAGTGCAAGGGCAAAGTGTATTAACCATTATGGGCCCAAGCGGGTGTGGTAAGACAACGTTGCTTAACGCTATATTTGGTCAGTTAGCTGCGCCTTTTACGTTTACAGGTGATATCAGTATTAACGGGCGCTCTGTTACTGCACTTGAACCTTACAAGCGAAATATTGGCATTATGTTCCAAGATGCATTGTTGTTTGAACATATGTCGGTAAAGGAAAATATTGCCTTTGCGATGCCGCCAAAGTTACACAGTACAAAGCAAGCGCAATCACAGGCTATCGACACCATGTTGCAGGAAGTGTCGCTTGAGGGCTTTGGTGAGAGAGGAATTGATGCGTTGTCTGGTGGGCAGCAGGCAAGAGTGTCACTGCTTCGTACGTTGGCCGCAGAGCCTGATGTGGTGTTGCTTGATGAGCCGTTCAGCAAATTGGATGCGTCGCTTCGATCGCAAATTCGTACGTGGACGTTTGAGCAAATAAAACAAAGAAATATACCCGCGGTGCTGGTGACGCATGATATTGAAGACGCCAACGCTGCCGGTGGTGAAATAATAGAGTTGATGCCATGCTAGACGCCAAAGTAACCCCATTAATAAAGCCATTACTGCTACCTTTTATAAAAGTGTTGAGTAGGGCAGGAATAACGCCAAATCAGGTAACGGTATTTGGTTTTTTGATAGGGATAACGGCAGTCCCCTTTATTATTCTTAATTGGTGGAGCGCCGCGCTAGGTTGCATTATTACCAACAGAATTTGTGATGGAATAGACGGAGAGTTGGCGCGATTTCAACAAAACAGCAGCAGTGCAGGTGGTTTTTTAGATATCTGCCTAGATTTTTTGTTCTATGCGTCTATTCCATTGGCATTTGGAATCGCAAATCCTCATGAATGGGGGGCACCCGCATTGGTGTTATTGGCCACATTTATTGGAACAGGCAGTAGTTTTCTAGCGTTTGCTATTTCAGCTGAGCGCTATCAAATAGACCGACCACAATTTGCCAACAAAAGTTTTTACTATATGCAGGGGCTTACAGAAGGTAGTGAAACCATTTTAGTGTTTCTCGCGTTTTGTATTTGGCCAACGTATTTCCCTGTTATTGCGTACGTGTTTGCGGCTGCTTGTACCATTACAATAGCAACCCGTGTTGTGGGTGGCTTCAATACACTTAAGCACGTTGAGAGTTTGCATAAAACCAAAGGTGATGAGTAACACAATGGACAACGCTTCAGCCCTTCGACTAACAATATTTTTGAGCGTATTCGCTTTTATGGCGTTGCTTGAGGCTTATAAGCCTGCGCGAAAAGCTGTGTTAAACCGAAAACAGCGGTGGGTGGGCAATTTGTCAATGGTAATGCTTGGTGCCGTGGTGGCTCGTTTACTCCTTCCAACAACACTTCTGGGTGTATCAAGTTGGGCGGAGAGCGAAGGCTTAGGCCTATTCAACAGCATTGAAGGCGCACTACCATTTGCGGTAGTGGTTATTCTTTGTGTTTTAATTCAGGACGTAGTGATTTATTGGCAACACAGATTGTTTCATACCGTTCCTGTACTGTGGCGCATTCACAAAATGCATCACGCTGACAGCCATGTTGATACCACCACAGGGCTTCGGTTTCATCCAATAGAAATTGCGCTTAGTCTGTGCATAAAAGCTGCTGTAATAGTGCTTTTTGGTGTACCGGCGTTAGCTATTGTTGTTTTCGAAGTTGCACTTAATGCGTTTTCTTTATTTAACCACGCCAACATTCGATTACCGGAGACGTGGGACAAACGCGTAAGCACTATCTTGGTCACACAGCGACTGCACCGTATTCATCACAGTCAGGCGAAACAATACTCGAATACGAATTACGGTTTTAGCGTAACGTGGTGGGATAAACTCTTTAACAGTTTTACATCTCAGTCGCGTGTCGATGATGCAACCTTTGAGGTTGGGCAAAAAGACATTCCTGCTGTAAAAGAGAATGCCAGTGTTTTGGCTCTGCTTAAACAGCCTTTTAACCACAAACCTGAAGGCCAATAAGTAAATTAGGGGGCGGGATGTGCTGCGCAGTTAAATTTGTCAGTAGCATTAACGTTGCTACGCTTAGAAATAGCGCATAGTAAAGGAGCTGTTTTGGAAACGTTAGACGTACCTTCGGTATTAAGGCAATTACCCGTCAGTTTACTGTTTAAAAAATGTGGTGAGGATCGCATCTATTCCAGCGATGGCTTTCAGCAGCTTTTTGGTGCCAATGCGTCGTCACTGTTTGATGATAGCAGTATTGCGTTTTACGACCCTATTTCCAAAGCCCCGTTAGAAGCCGACGCCAACCCCTTTGTTTTGGGAGAGACAGGTGGTGCACTGTGTTTATGGGTGAGACTAAAAACCAACTTGTTTACCTTTAACTGTTTAGTTGAAAGCAAAGTTGTAAATCTAGAAGACGGTAACTGGATAGTGCTGTATGTGCGCAATAATGCGGACGAACTATCTGGTGGTTCTAATCTATCGTCGGTAGGAAAGCATTTGTCTTTTCACCAGTTACTGACTAATTGCTCTTCTAAGTTAATTAATGCCAGTGAATGCGAAGTTAAGACTATTATCGACCAAACCCTAGCGGCTTTTGGCGAATTCGGTAATATCGATCGGTGTTATTTGTTTGAGTTTTCAAACGATCGTACTTTTATGACAAATACTCATGAATGGGTTGCAGCTGGTGTAACGCCGTATATAAACGAACTACAAAATATGCCCACAAGTAATATGCCTTACTTTATGGACCATATTCAAGAGGGCATGTTTAAAGTAGATGATGTAAGTAAAATACCTGATTGCGCTGCGGCTGAGCGCGAAGAATTTATGAGAGAACACATTTGCTCGATACTGTGCGTGCGAATAATGGTGGGTGGCACTCTATATGGCTTCGTGGGGTGCGATATAATAGGAAGTCCATACAAATGGCAGTCTTATGACGTTGAGTATTTAGAGAGAATTGGCGAAATACTGGGTAATACCTTACAGAATTTAGTCAATAGAAAGGCCATTGCCAGCATGCAAGACGCCTTGCTTGATGCAAACAAACGTCTGGAACATTTGGCTAATATCGACGGCTTAACGGAAATTCCTAACCGGCGCGTTTTTGATACAACGCTTTCAGAGCAAATTAAGCTTAGTAGAGCGAAATCTACACCTTTGGCATTATTGCTTGTCGATGCTGACGCCTTCAAATTGTACAACGACAATTACGGCCATGTAGCAGGGGATGACGCTTTAAAACAAATAGCTAAAAGTTTATCAAATAGCTGCATTGGTAAAGATGATCTTGCAGCACGCTACGGCGGTGAAGAGTTTGCGGTTATTCTTCCTGGCGTATCGAAAGACGAGGTACATAAAATAGCGACTCGAATTTTACGAAACATCCGTCGCCTTGGCATTTTTCATGAATATTCAGCACATCAAAGTGTGCTTACCGTAAGTATCGGAATGGCCTGCTCGTCAGATGGCAAAGATAGCCCAACGCAATTAGTACAGCGCGCAGACGAGGCGTTGTATAGAGCAAAAAGTGCCGGAAAAAATTGCGCTCATTTTTAGTTTCATTAAAAACTGCCTTAGCATTTCATCTCAAGCGTCTAAATGTGATTAAATTCAATCACATTTTAAATTGTGATTAAGTTTGGTGTTATTTCGATTTGTGTGTATATTCTTGTAATATGAATTGGAAAATTAACGCAGATGACTGCGAGCGCCAATGACCAAAACAGCTTTGAATACATACAATAAACAGTTTGCTGCGGTATTGACTGGCGATATCGTTAATTCGCAAGGTTTGTCTGACAGCGAGTTTAGTAGCGTTATACAGTTACTTAAGACAGAACTTGTGCAATACGCCTCTAAATACGATGGCTATTTCGACATCTTCCGCGGCGATGCATTTCAGTTTGTCACAAACCACGCCCACTTTATTATGAATATTTTAGTTGGCCTTCGCTTAGCGCTTAAAGCACATTCGCCTAGTGTAGATATTCGAGTAAGTGCTGCAGTAGGGGGGGTATCGTATAGAAATACAGAAGTTAAAACGGGTACGGGGCAAGCATTTGTATTATCTGGTCGCGCCTTAGATGAGTTAAAGTCACAGCACATCGCTTTTACATGCTCTAGTCCGTCGCTTATGCGCAGTACTAGTCTTCTTACACAATTTGCAGACAACCACTTAACCGGGCTTACACAAACACAATCTGAAACCGTACTTGCCTATTTAATGTCTGAAGAAAAAAACCATGATAATGTGGCTGCATTATTGGGAAAAAATCGAAGCAACGTAACGCGTATCTTAAATGCAAGTCGCTATAAACTGATTGCCGACTATCTGCATTTTATGGAGCAAGAGATAAACGCCTCGGTGCGAGAAATGTAAGTTGTAGTTAACATTGTTTAGGGAAGGGCATGCAGGAAATAGTATTTGATAATACGGTACTTCTTATAGGTTTATTACTTGTACATCTGATAGCCGATTTTTATCTTCAGCCTTTTTCGTGGGTAGAAAGTAGAAATACAAAACATGCGGTATCACCTTACCTTTATATACATTCACTGCTGCACGGGCTGTTAGCGGCAGTTGTAACCCTATTGTTAGGCGATAAAATTAGCGTAGTTAACACTTTTTACATCAGCGTTTCCATTACACTCACGCATTTTATTATCGATTTAATTAAGTCTTACAGTAAACCCAGCACTACCTCATTTTTAATTGATCAGTTGGCACATGTACTGGTTATATATATTGCCTTCCTTTCGGTTACTAAGCAGTGGGGAGAATCAGTGGCATTGTTGAAAGCACTTAACAGTAGCCAATTAGCAGTTTTGTTAGCGTACTTAGCAGTGCTTAAACCAAGCTCGATTATTATTAAGCAACTGCTGTCTCCCTGGACTGATGAAGTTATGTCTAAGTCTGCTAAACGGCATAATATAAAAGATACGCTATCGCTTAATTTAGAAGCACAACAAACTTTAGCCTTGGCAGGCCAGCGCATTGGCTACCTTGAACGCACGTTAATGCTTACGTTTGTTCTACTTAATCAATTTTCAGCCATTGGCTTTTTAATCGCAGCAAAGTCGATATTTCGTTTTGGCGATCTAACTAAACACCAAGATAGAAAATTAACCGAGTATGTATTGCTGGGAACATTTACCAGCGTTGCCATTACGCTAGCCATTGGACTAGCTTGCGCCTATATGTTGGATGTAATGCCTGTGAAATAGCGCGTTAACGCTGCACATGTAATGGTAAAGGATCACGCTTTTCGTTATTCAGGGAGTATATGTGAACACACTGAATGTCTATCTTGCATACCTTTATTTTTTGTATCTTCACGCATTAGTCATCGATGTGTGACATACTGCCGCTTCATTTTTTTGTGACGGATCACCTGTGACTACAATTATGATGTTATTGGTGTTTGCATCGCTTGGTGTAAACATCGCAGTGGGTATTTATTTTCTCGTGCTTGCAAAGCGCGATATATCAACGCCAGTATTTATCTTGTGGGCGTTTTCTTGTTTTACTTACTGCTTAGGTTTAGTGGTAAACGTTGCAGGCGCATTACCAGGTTTACCACAGATTTGCTATTTCCTTGCTAGCTGCTTATTACTGGCGGGTTTCTACCGCTTGGAGGACAAAAAGCCAAGTACGAATGTTCCGCGTGTGCTAAACCATAAGGTTGCTTGGTGTACCGCTGGAGTAGCGGCTATCGCCGTTTCTGCGTTTTTTACTCCTTATTATCAGGCAATAGCAAGCGGTGCTATCGCTGTTGTCTTTGGGCTTTGTTTTCTTGCCTTTAGCGTGCACAAACAAGGTTCTCTTAACGGTGTTCGTAGCTTCTTTCGCGCTGTTTTAATTACCCATGCATCGGTAATGATTTGCCAGTCAATTATGCTGGGCTACAGTGAATGGGCTGGGCTTAACTCTGCAGTGCAGACTTGGGCAGCAGTAAGCATTGCAGCCCACATTGCACTTTGTATTATTACTTCAGTATTGTTGCCTTTTATATTGGTGTACCAGCAAAAACAAAAATGGCAGACACTAGCGAATGTGGATGAATTAACCGGAGTCTACGGAAGACGGGCTTTCATTGGAAAGGTAAACGAGTTGCTGTCTGAGCAAGGTAGGGACAATTGCTCGCTAATGGTTATAGATATAGATCATTTTAAAACCATCAATGATAAATACGGACATTCAACAGGCGATCGTGTGTTAAACACCATCGCGTCAGAGCTGAATGAAGCACTTAGTGATAGTCATATTATTGGAAGGCTAGGTGGAGAAGAATTCGCTATATTTGTGTCTGGCGAGTCGAAACTACAAACCTTTCAGCTAGCTGATACACTACGACGAAAAGTAGAAACACTGTCGATAAAAGACGGTAAGGACGAAGTGTCGGTAACCATAAGCATTGGCATGATTTTCTCAAACTCTTTAGAAGATACCTGGCATTCACTTTTTAATACCGCTGATACCGAGCTTTACAACGCGAAAGCGCGGGGAAGAAATCAAATATCTCCGCGGTTTCAAGTCGTGGCATGATGGTTGTGCTAAGTAAGCTCCAACTTAAAGTTCTATACACTATTTTTTAGTTTTCATTCCGTGTGCTGAATATTAGTTATCTATTATCTATTTGATATAAGTGCTTGTATATTATTAGTAATTTCTTTTAATATTGTCGTGGCCAAGGATGGTTGCCGTTTCAATGTTACGTTCTAATGGAGTACGTCTACGTTTTAAGCCTCCCTCCTTTGCTCAAAAAACACAAAAATTCAGATAAAAAAGAGAAAAGAACAATGAGAGCAAAACGTATTCTCCCATCACTTTTAGCTGTTTCAATGCTCAGCGCGTGTGGTAGCACCCCTCCACCAACGCCTGAAGAACAGGCGTTCGCAAATCAAATGCGTCAAGCTCTACTTTCAAAAATGCAAGGTATGACTTTACCTGCAGCACAAGCGCAACAGCAGCCGCAAACACCGGCTGTTCCTGAGAGCTTTATTACAGAAAATGAGTTGATGGCGCAAAAGCAAAATGTTGATGCTACAGGCGGCTCTGCAATTTTTTACCGTGAAAAAGACGGTATTATGATTAATGGGCAGATGTTTAACGACTTCGAGGGGCAGGTAGCTAACTTCGGTGGAAACCGTTTTTCAGGGGAATTTACCTACGCAGTACAGAACTTCGATGGCTCATTTACTTTAAAATATTACAGAGCTGGTTCTGAAGGAGCACCAATTAAGATTGCTAAAGTGCTAAAAAGAAACGGTAAATTCGAAGTGAAAACGGTAACAGGAAAAACTATTCCTGGTGATACCGTTATTCCCACGTCTGACGGGTTCATTGTAGGGCGACCTGGCTCTGCGTTTAGGTACACTATCGGAAGTGATCATGTTAAATCGATTTCTTTGCTCGATAATTATCACATTGCTAAATATCAAAATGGCGATGCAGCATCTACTGGCTTCATATTATTAGAGAAGAATGCCAGAAATAAAAACGATAAGGTAGGCGGCCTTTTTGATTCATTCAAAGAGCTTGGCAACACCTTCGGTTTAAATAAAGTTGACGATTATGTATTAGTAAGTCTGAAAGGTGACTCTATAGTTCCAATGGACGTTAGCTTAGGTGGAAAAGACGTTGCGGAGCATTCTGGTTGCAGAAAAAAGAGCACCTTGGTCAATGAATGCGATAATGTTGAATTCAAAGAAGCACTTTATACAAAGATAGGTCTACCAAACTACAGTCATTACTACTGGTCAATAAACTGGGTGCAAACTCAGTCTGGCCCTCTTGCTATCTACCGCACTTCTACGAAAGTCAAAATTGTTGATATAAACAACAACAAAGTTCACACTGCTTTTTCGCGGGCTTTAGGGGTAAACCAATTTGCTGTTGTTGAGAATGCGGACGGTACGACAGCACTTGAAGCACAACTGGGATTTAGTAAAGAAAGAATTGAAGATATCGAAGCCTTCATTATGGAAAATAAAACGGATATCGAGCCAATTCAAACTTTGCAAACATCTTAATGTTTGTGGAAAAAGGTATGTAAGATAGACCGCTTTTTGCGGATAAAAACAAAAAAGGCTTGCCAAATGGCAAGCCTTTTTAATTTGGTGGGCTGGCGGAATTGTCCTCAAGGCCAACCATGGCCTTGACCCTGCGGGCGCCTGCGGCGGGACAAAACGTTCCAGACGTTATGTGAACCCGAAGCGGTCTCATTCACCATTAATCACCACAAACAAAAAAACCACGCAAATGCGTGGTCTTCGTGTTTGGTGGAGCTGGCGGGATTTGAACCCGCGTCCAGAAAATGTCTACCTTTGGTACTACATGCTTAGTTTGTCATTTATTTAACTGCTTGGAACTCCGACAAACAGGATTTCCTTGCAGCTGGCCTAATACTGTTTCGCGGTTCACCCTTAGACAAGGTTCCCTCGCTATCCTACTTGGATGACCTTCCGAATCCCCGCTAGCAGGAAGAGACTAGGGTGGAAGGGCCTATGCCGGTTATTAAGCGGCTAGTGCGTATGTTTCGTCGTTTGCGACTATTTAAATGCGGCTTTTTTAAGAGGCCAACCGCTCCTCTGCATGCACCTCCGGCTTCCTAGATCCTGTCGAATCCTAATCAGCCCCGAGATTGAAGACGAATTATAACATAACTGCGAGCACGTTAAACGTTTCTTTTATAATTTGCTTTCAAAAGATGCATTTATGGACAATAACCATTAAAGTACGCAGGCGTTAACAAAAGGCTTGTAGTGTAAATGTCTTCAGATTCTATTTTGTATTCCCCGTATACCTTGCCATGTGGCGTAACTGTGCGTAACCGCCTGGTAAAAGCAGCCATGGAAGAGAATATGTCTAGTTTGGGCAATGTGCCTGGTGAGTCGTTATTCTCGTTGTACAGGTATTGGGCACATGGCAATTTGGGGATGATTATCACCGGTAACGTGATGGTAGACAAAGAAGCCATGACCGGACCAGGTGGTGTGGCGTTAGATAAAAACACAGACCTTGCGCCCTTTGTTAAATGGGCAAAGATTATGAAGTCGAACGGTGCGCTTGCCATTATGCAAATTAATCACCCCGGGCGACAAGTGTTCAAAGCCATGCAAAGCAAGGCCATTGCGCCTTCTGCGGTGCCTATTGATATGGGCAAACACTCTAAATTGTTCGCACAGCCGCGTGAAATGACCTGCCAAGATATTCATCATGTTTGTAAGCGTTTTGTTGAAACTGCAAAACAAGCTGAAAATGCAGGTTTCGACGGCATAGAAATTCATGCCGCGCATGGATATTTACTTACTCAATTTTTATCGCCTCTAACCAACCAGCGCCAAGACGAGTGGGGTGGGTCGATAATTAATCGCGCACGCCTTCTCATAAACATCGTTAGTCAAATTCGTGCGGTTTGCGCCAATAATTTTATTGTAATGGTAAAGCTAAATTCGGCTGACTTTCAGAAAAACGGATTTTCTTTTGAAGATACGTGTGAAGTGGTGAACAGGCTTGAGGCGCTTGGCGTTGATGTTATCGAGTTATCCGGTGGTAGTTACGAAGCGCCGGCTATGCAAGGCCAAACGAAAGACAATACCACGCTTGCTAGCGAAGCGTATTTTCTAGAATTCGCTAAAATACTAGAGAGCAAAACAGACATACCGCTTATGACAACAGGCGGTATCAAGCGTGCTGAAATAGCCGAGCGAGTAATTCAACAGGGATGTGCGCTTGTAGGGTTAGCCAGTGCGCTGGCAATCACTCCAGACTTAGTAAAGAAATGGCAACAGCAGTGGTCGTATTCAGGCTCTATTCCACATTGCCGTTGGCGTGATAAGTCGTTAGCCAGTTTGGCGAATATGTCGATGGTTCGAAGGCAATTGCGCCGCCTTGGCAATAATTTAACAACGCTTCGCGACCCATCGCCGTTATGGAGCCTTGTATTAGATACGCTGCATCGCAGAAAAATGACTAAGCGTGATGTTGGTCAATAAACACCAGGTGCACATAAAAAAACACAGCGTTAAACGCTGTGTTTCATCATTCTTTCCTTCTGGCGCTGCCAGTCTTTATCTTTAAGCGTATCGCGCTTGTCGTGTGCATGTTTACCTTTAGCAAGGTGAATTTCCAATTTCACCCAGCACTTTTTCCAATACATGGACGTGGCGACAATAGAGTAACCTTGGCGGTCACGCGCACCCATCAAACGGTCGATTTCGCGTTTTTTGAGCAGTAGCTTTCTGGCACGCTCTGGCGCTGCCACAACATGGGTAGACGCTTGGTTTAGCGGGCTTATTCTGCACCCAACCAAATAGGCTTCTGCATTTTGGATAATAATGTACGCATCGGTAATGTTCACTTTACCGGCACGAATACTTTTAATTTCCCACCCCTGAAGCTCTAAACCTGCTTCGAATTTATCTTCTAAAAAATAATCATGACGCGCTTTTTTGTTCTGCGCGATATTTCCCGAGGTGTTTTTGTTGGCTTTATTCTTTTTCATGGCCGCTATTATACTGATTGTGTGAGGAAATGTCTTTATGCGTGTGGCACAAAAATCACTAGAGTGCTTTTAGCTAACATAACGCGTTGTGTATTCATAACGTGGGGTTATTAAGAGTAAAACCGAATACCAGATCAGTAAATTTTCTGTGTTACAATGCATACCATAGTATTTTTCACACTGGAATTATAGCGTAATAAATGCCTAGTATTCATAGAAGTGCACTTGTGGCTCACAGTGCAGAAGCCATGTTTAACTTAGTGAATGATGTTGCTTCATACCCAGAATTTTTGCCCGGCTGCACCGACAGCAAAATACTAGATGAATCGGCCGAAAGTATGAAGGCGTCGTTACTAGTCTCAAAGGCAGGCATTAAGCAGTGGTTTACTACCCACAACAAGCTTGTTACTGGCCAGCGCATTGATATGCAATTGGTTGATGGTCCGTTTCGCTCATTATCTGGAGGTTGGACATTCTCAGCCTTGTCAGAGGATGCATGCAAAATAGAGCTAAATTTGGAATTTGAATTTACGAATAAGCTCGCTGAAATGGCTTTTGGTAAGGTCTTTAATAGTTTAGCAAGTAGTATGGTGGCAGCGTTTACCGACCGCGCAAGGAGCGTATACGCATGAATAGCAAGCTTATTAATATTGAAGTTGCCTATGCGTTGCCCACAAAGCAAACCATTGTAGACGTGGCGTTGAAAGAAGGTACAACAGTACAGCAGGCCATTGAAGCGTCTAATATTCTTGAACAGTTTCCAGATATCGATTTAAAAGCTACGAAAGTGGGTGTGTGGAGTCGTGTGGTAAAACTAAACGACACGTTAATTGATGGTGATAGAATAGAAATTTATCGCCCGCTTATTGCCGATCCAAAAGAAATTCGCAAACGCCGTGCTGAAAAAGCAAAGGAAGAGGGGCGTGCTGACAAAGTAACAGGCGGAAAGCCTAATCCGCTTAAAGCGAAGTCATAAAAAAGGCCACGTTGACGTGGCCTTTTTCAATTCTGTAGTTCAGTAATGACGTTTTGCGTCACTGTCTTTGAAACATGCTTACATCTGTATTAAACCGACTTGTCGGATATGCTACCAAGCTCCAGAAATGGTGATGCATCAATATCTTCGGCATCCATCATACTAGCGATACGTTGAACCGTGGCCACCATCTGGCTTTGTTCCCACTCTTTAAGTTGAGAGAAGCGCTCTACAAAATGTTCTTGTAATGGGCGAGGGGCGTCAACAACGGCTTCTTTGCCTTTTTCAGTAAGGAACACGCCCACTTTACGTTTGTCTTGCGTGCTTCGAATACGTGTTGCCAAGTCCCTTGATTCTAAACGATCGAGAATGTTGGTAATAGTGGCTGGACTAAGGTTAATATTCTCAGCAATTTCGCGCACCATAATACCTGGGCGTTCTTCGATGTTTTGCATTACTAAAAGCTGCGGACCCGTAAGGCCCACGTGTTTACTTAACTGTTTGCTGCGTAGGTCTACCGCGCGTATCACACGTCGTAGTGCTACTAATAATTCTTCTTCTTTTCGCATGTTACTTCCAACAAATGTGTAGCGGTAATGCTACTTTAGCAAATGAATAAAATGTTGGTGTTTGTGATAGTGGTCTATCACGTCGTTTATCACCGATATTTTAGACCAACCCATAATATCATAATTCTGACCACCTTCACTGAGGTGCACTTCGGCGCGATAGTACGTTGCCTTTTCGTTCTCGTCTAGAGTTTGTGTTTCACATGGGCCAAATTCAGGCTGTTCAGTTGGCACAGCATACACCGCGTAAATAAAGTCAGGGTCATTGCCCATACTTACTGTCAGCACCAACGCGTCGTTACTGTCATCTACTGAAACAGAGAATTGTTGTAACTCGAATTCTTTACCTACTTCTTTTAGCGAAGGCGCAACGACCTTCGTTATATATCGCTTTACTGCTTTTTCATCAGGGAAGGTAACGATATTCTCTAATCGTTCTTTCCAGTTTTTGTCAGCATCGGTGTGCTGAGGCGTACCGGCAAGAACTTGAAGACTTTCTCGCTTAAATGCTTCAACACGCAACGCTTTAAGTAACCCTGAAAGAGCGATTAAAAGCACGATGGCAAAGGGTAAGGCTGCTGCTATGGTCATGGTTTGTAACGCACCAAGTCCACCAGCATAAAGCAGCACAGAGCTTACAACGCCTACCCCTACGGCCCAATAAACACGTTGCCACAGCGGAGTATCGTTCTTGCCATGTGAGCAAAGCATATCTACAACCATCGCACCCGAGTCGCAAGAAGTGACAAAGAACACAACTACCATAAGTACGGCAATAAAACTCAGAACAGAAGAAAAGGGGAATTGCTCTAAGAATATAAACAGGGCAACTGCTGTGTCTTCGTTTACCATGGTCGCTAACGCTTGTTGTCCTTGGGTAACAACCTGATTAATAGCGCTGTTACCAAACACCGTCATCCAAAACAAAGTGAAAGCACTGGGTATTAGCAATACCCCAAGTAAGAATTCACGAATGGTTCGACCGTAAGAAATTCGCGCGATAAAGATACCAACGAACGGCGCCCATGCTAACCACCAGCCCCAATAGAAAATGGTCCAGCCACCAATCCAATCTGTTTTTTCGTAAGCAAAAAGGTTGAAGGTATTGCGTACAATATCAGACAAATAAGCGCCTGTGTTCTGCATAAACGCTTGCAGAAGAAAAACAGTAGGGCCCAGCACTAGCACAATTAATAGTAACAATACCGCTAAAACCATATTGGTTTCCGATAACCGGCGTATTCCCTTTTCAAGTCCTGTTGTAACAGACACCACCGCAAGGCCTACAACACAGGCCATGATAATAATTTGAACGGTAGTGTTTGAGGGTAAATCAAAAAGGTAATTAAACCCGGCGTTGACCTGTGCAGCGCCTAGCCCCAACGATGTTGAGACACCAAAAACAGTGCTGGTAACAGCGAAAATATCAACAACATGACCTAACCAACCATATATTCTATCGCCTATTAACGGATAGAGTGCAGAGCGCAAAGTGAGGGGAAGATTATGCCTATATGAGAAGTACGCAAGTATGAGTGCCACTATGGCATATATACCCCATGCGTGGACGCCCCAATGAAAAAACGTCGTTTTCATTGCTTCTCGTACGGCATCTATGCTGCCTGCTTCGGCCGTGGGCGGCGCAAGGTAGTGCATTAAGGGTTCGGCAACACCAAAAAACATTAGCCCAATGCCCATACCCGCTGCGAACAGCATACTCAGCCACGTAGTAAACGAAAATTCAGGCGCTGCGTGATCCGGGCCTAGCTTTATCTCTCCATAACGCGACACGCCCAAAAAAATGACAAACAAAACAATAACGGCCACCGTGAGCACGTAAAACCAGCTGCCGTTTGTCACAATTGTGCTTTGAAGCTGTTTAAACAAGCTGTCGGCGAGCTGCGGCGCGCTTACTGCAAAAGTCAGTAAAAGCAGTATTAATGCAGACGATGTATAAAACACAGGTGCGTTAAGTGGCGATGAATTTTGTTTCTCAATCACGCAGTAGTAATCCTTAAGCCATCTTTAGAATAGTAATTTATACGCACAAATATACAGCAAGGCGCATAAATTATAAATATCAGATGAAATGATTAGATTAGTATTTAAAGATGGCTTGATGGTTGGTTGTTTATTGTGCTTTAAATTCTCTTTTGTTTTGTTAATTCATTAATTTATTGGCCTAAAACAAGACAAAAGTATAATTATTAACCGTTTGAGTAGAAATTATTATGTGATGGTGTATCGTTGTGTATGATCTTTTTGATATATGTTTGAAGTAAACATAATCCGAAGAATAAAAACCTTATCAAGGAAACACTCAACCATGCGAAAAACACAGCTTAGTTGTGCCATTGTCGCTGCATTGGCATCTACTTCACTGGCTGCGCAGGAATCAGAAGCGCCAGCTAAACTCGAAACCATAGAAGTAACCGCAACTAAACGCACAGAATCTATACAAGACGTGCCAGTTGCTGTTTCAGCACTAAACGGTAAAGCGTTAGAAAACCTAGGTATCGATAACTTCCAAGATTACGTAGAATTTCTTCCTAACGTCGTATTCCAAGGTACAGGCCCAGGTCAAAACGAAATCTACATCCGCGGTGCTGCTACTACGCAGTCAAATATCATGCTGTCTTCCGTTCAGGCATTGCAGCCATCAGTGGCGTTCTATTTAGATGAAATGCCGGTGTCTATGGCAGGTCGTAACCTTGACGTTTACGCTACTGACGTTCAGCGTGTAGAAGTGTTGCCCGGACCTCAAGGCACCCTATTTGGAGCAAGCTCTCAGGCAGGTACAATTCGCTTGATTACGAACAAACCGCAGCATGGTGTATTCTCAGCCGGTTTTGATACCAATATCGCGTTTACCAAAGACGGTGAAATGAGTAACGCAGTAGAAGCGTATTTCAACATGCCGCTAAGCGATAACTTAGCGGTTCGCGTGGCGGCTTATAACGATAAACAAGGTGGCTGGATAGACAACGTTAGAAATGTGCCGGGTGAGGGTGGCTACATTGGTAGCGCGGTAGTTATCGACCGTATCTCTGGCGGCCCGCTAGCTGATCCAGTTGGAATGGATGCGAATCGCATTACTAATCCAAACATTAGTTCGAACTCTGAGGCGGCCGTGATTTCGCCACAAAATGATGCACTTGTGGAAGAAGACTTTAATGATGCAACCTACACAGGTGCGCGTTTCGGATTGTCTTACATCATCAATGAAGATTGGGATTTACTTGTTCAACATACGCAGCAAGCCCTCGATACTGAAGGTGTATTTGCTTACGACCCAACCATCGATGGCGAAACATCGGCGTTGCGTTTCCAGCCTGACGAGAACAAAGATGAGTTTGGGTTAACAACTTGGACGCTTGAAGGTCGTTTAGAAAAGCTAGACGTAGTTTACACTGGTGGCTATCTAGACCGTGAAATTGATACCTTGGCCGATTATACCGGCTACACAAACGGCGGTTTGTTTTCTGCGTATTATGTGTGTAACCACTATGATACGCCGGACAACGCCGCAGATGAGCGTTGTTTAGACCCAACTAAATTCTACAAAGAAGACACATCTTCTACGCGTACAACTCACGAATTACGCTTTAACACTACCATGGATACACCATGGCGCATTACTGCTGGCCTTTTCTATGACGAGCAGGAAGTGGCTACCGTGGGTCAGTTTAAAATTGCTAACACTGAAATGACCACGTTCGGTTTTGATAACCTTCAACGTACGCTTGTGGGTAATGAAGGCATTAACAGCGATGGCGGCCCTTTCCCATCAGAAGTGAGCTTCATTAATGATATTACGCACACTATAGAGCAAATCGCTGTGTTCGGTCAGTTAGAGTACGACATAACTGACACTATCACTGCAAGCATTGGTGCTCGTTGGTACGAAATTGACGATATTTATGTGGGTTCAACGTCAACGGTTGATGTAACCCGCCGTATCAGAGCGTTTGGCACGTTAGAACCTGACGAACTTGCAGCCGTTGGCTTAGACCCTGTTGCCGTGAACGCCGCAATCGACAGTGGTCAGCTAGAAGTCGACCTACTTGATGATAATGGCGTACTAACGGTAGACGACACCATCTTCAAATACTCCATTGACTGGAAAGTAAATGACGATGTGTTGTTATTTGCGAACTACTCAGAAGGTTTCCGTCCACCTGTAACAAACCGCGTAGGCGGTGGCTTGGCAACAAACCAGTCTGGCAAATTTGAAAACTTCCGAATTCCAGTTTATTCAACTACCGATACATTGGATAACTACGAATTGGGCCTTAAAGGTGATTTCTTTGACGGGCAGTTCCGCGTTAATGCAACGGCTTACTATTCAGAGATTGAAGAGCTACAAACGTCGCGCTTCGACCCTACCAATATCTCATTTTTGGTATTTACCGACAACGTGGGTGATGCCGAGATTAAAGGTATCGACGCTGATATGACGTGGCTTGCAACCGATGACTTAGTCATTAACGCTGCATTTAGTATATTAGACACTGAGCTAACACGTATTAATGAAGAGCTTGAAGGCATTGCGGCAGGGGTTGGTTCTGAACTACCTTACAGCGCAAAGTTCTCGGGCAATATTAATGCGCGATACTTCTTCGAATTAGAGGGTGATAAACGTGGTTATGTTAACGGATCTGTTGCCTATACCGGTGACCGCTTTGCAGGCATGATCATGGATGCTTACGTAATGGAAGATGCTACTGCATTAGTTTACGGGCGTACCTCGGGTCTTAAAATTGAAGAAGAAGCATCAGTTTACGAAGGCGTGACGTATACCGATTCAAACGGTGAAGTGTTTAGAGGTGGTAGATACGTACAAGAGTCTTATGTACTTGCAAACCTTGCTGTTGGTGTAACCAACGATGTGTGGAAAGCTGAGCTATATATTGATAATGTATTCGACGAGCGCGCTACATTAAACATTGATACGCAGCAATTTACACCAAAAGTGGTAACTAACAGACCACGTACTATTGGCTTGCGCTTCTCGTACGATTACTACTAAATTGCTTAATGCTTAGCGCTAGCGAATTTAACGCAGGCATAGCCTAAGTAAGGTGTGAAAGTAAAACAATGAAGTAATAAATTAAAACGGCGAACTCATCGAGTTTGCCGTTTTTTTTCGTACTTTGACTATCTATTACAATAACCTAGAACAACGCTAAATGAATTTGAATCAACAAGAACAGCTTCAATCCATTAAAAAGTTGCTTATGCAGTCTCAGCATCAAGCAGTCATAGTGGAAACTACGCAATTACTTGAAAAAGCAGGCCAAGGTAACAGCACGTTGTCTGCTGATGTACAAAAAGAGTTGTTGTATCTAAAGGCGGTAGCATGTCGACTTTTACAAAATTTTACCGCTGCCATTGAAGTGTTGAACCACCTTTTGCAGCTTTTCCCTGATTATGCTCGAGCTTATCAAGAGTTGGGATATTGTTACTTAAATACAAATAAGCAAAAAGCAGCACACAGCTTCTATCAGGCTACGCGGTTCAATCCGGCGCTATTGTCCGCATGGCTGCAGCTAGAAAAAGTGTATAAAACTGATAAGCAGCACCAAGCGTTGGCACTTTGCCAACAACAAATTGCCTTCCTGCAAAGTTTACCTAAGCCGCTTTTAGGCGCAACAGACCTAATGCACGAAGGGCAACTGCACAAAGCTGAACAGATATGTAGGCGTTTTCTAATCGAGAATAAACATCACGCAGAAGCTATGATGCTGTTAGCTGAAATTGGTGTTCAGCTAAAAGTATACAGCGACGCTGAGTTCTTACTAGAAAGTTGTTGTGAGCTTTACCCTGACAATGACAGAGCAAGTGCTGCCTACCAAAGCTTATTGTCTAAGCTAGGCAAATTCCCTGATGCAGCGGCAGTGGCAGAGCACCGGTTAGCTCAATCGCCCGACAGTTTCACCGTGAAAGTAGGTCTTGCTCATGCATTAGTTGGTGTGGGAGATATTGATAAAGCGGTTGATATTTATCGGGAACTGCTTGAAGACAATAAAGACAGGCCAGCGGTTTGGGTTGCACTAGGGCACGCACTAAAAGCTAAAGGCGATACCGCTGAAGCTGTTGCAAGCTATGAGCGTGCAACCCAGTTCGCAGCAGACTTTGGTGATGCTTATTGGAGTTTGGCAAATACCAAAACATACAAATTCGACAGTGTGTGGTTATCACGCATGCAAGAGGAAGTAACTAAACCGGAAACAAAGCTAGAAGATAAAATACATCTACATTTTGCGTTAGGCAAAGGGTTTGAAGATAGCGGCGAATATGAGTACGCGTTTTCTCACTATGAACAAGGTAATACGCTAAAAAAGCGCACACTTCAATTTGATATAGCGCGGACAGAGGCAGCGCTTGAAGCACAACAAAAAGCGTTCTCTGAAAGTGATTTTAATCCTGAGACAGGCTATTCATCGCCAGATCCTATCTTTATTGTTGGACTACCTCGGGCAGGCTCAACGCTGTTAGAGCAAATCTTAGCGTCTCACTCGAAGGTAGACGGCACCATGGAGCTTCACGATATCCTGGGAATTGCTTCATCGTTAAGTCACCAGAACACACCATATCCGTTCAACGTAAATGCGTTAGCGGATGATGCCTTATCAACCCTGGGCCAACGTTATATAGAGCAAACAAAGGCTTACAGAAAAGGTGCGCCATTTTTCATAGATAAAATGCCAAATAATTTTATTCATGTTGGTCTAATTAAAAAAATATTACCCAATGCAAAAATTATTGATGCAAGACGACATCCCATGGATTGTTGCTTTAGTGGCTACAAACAGCTTTTTGGTGAGGGGCAAGAGTTTAGCTATGGGCTAGATGATATTGGCCGTTATTACAAAGCTTACGAAAAACTAATGGCTCATTGGCACAGCGTATTGCCCGGTCAAGTTTTAACCGTGCAGCACGAAGATGTGCTTAATGACTTGGAAGGTCAAGTGAAACGCATTCTTGCTTTCTGCAAACTTGAGTTTGAAGAAGCGTGTTTACAATTCCATAAAACAAAGCGGGTAATTAAAACACCCAGCTCAGAGCAAGTAAGACAGCCCATTTATAAGACGGGTATGCAACAGTGGAAACCATTCGAAGAAAATTTAGATGCGCTAAAAACTGCACTTGGACATAATTAATAATCGGTTTAGTATTTAAAAAGAAATACGCGTAAATGATGCATAGCCTGAAAGCTAAATATAAGCGTATACTTAACTGTTGTTCGAATTGCCAAATAAAGAAGGATGTTCGTGTACACGGTTAAAAAGCAATGGTTACGCTTGGTGTTTATTTGCTTTGCATCAGCCGCTTTGGCTGATGATATTAAAGATGTTTGTAACCTTGACCCTCTAACTTGTTTATCTGAGACAGTGCATCGGCAGCAATCACAACAAGCGGGTTCTCTTGAGTGGTGGGCGCTAGAAGAACTGCGATTAGAGTCATTATTTGAACTGCAAAAAAATGATGAGCTTTATGCAGCAGTAAGGCCATGGGTCGGAAATGCCTCTGTCCCTGCCGAATACGAGCCTGTGATACAGTTGTTCCTAGGAAAATGGCTCAGAGCCAGCGAAAGAGCCGACGAGTCGAAAGTGGTATTGAATAAGGCCTTGTCGGGCTTTCAACAACAGTACGCTGCAATGCCTTCTCAACAAAGTGGCATTCGTGTCTTAAATCTATTGGTGGTTTTAGATAAATTTGACGAAGCTTCGGCCTTTGCAAATGAACTTGAGCTACAGAATTTCGATGCTCCAATATTTTATCGTGAAATGTTTGCCGAACTTGGACATGTTGCGCATCGCCGCAATGCGTTAGCACTTCACATTGAATATCGCCTAAAGTCTCTTCTGTGGGCTAAAAAGGTGCCCGATATGCAACAACAAGCAATAGCCCACAATAACTATGGCGTCGCGCTACGTGAAAGCCAGAAATTCATCATGGCTGAATCGGCGTTTTTAGACGGTTTAGTGTGTGCAGAGCAAGCGAAAGATGTTGCGCAGGTGAATACTATTCGTTTAAGAATTGCTGAAGTGGCTAAGCTTCAAAATAACACTGCTAAGTCTAAGCAATGGTTCAATAAAGTAGTACTTAGTGAATTACCTGCAGTGCAAATTCGATATTACAGGCAGCTAGCTGACGAGTTAGTACTGTAAACGATAAATAAACTAAGCAATCACCATTAAAGGAGTGGCCTATCTGAGAGACAGGCCAATCAAACTACGCTAAAAATATTGTCCGCAAAACTAATACTTTCTTCTTTTCAGCCCGGTCTCGGCTAGTATCTTTGCCGATATTTCTTCAATTGAATACTTGGTACTGTTTAAAAAAGGTATCTTTTCTTTGCGGTACAAATTCTCAACTTCGCGAAGCTCCATACGACACTGCGGAAGCGAAGCATACTTACTGTTTGCTCGTCTTTCTGAGCGAATTTGATGAAGACGGTCTGCCGCGATAGTGAGACCGAAAAGTTTGTGTTTGAATCGGCGCAGCGCAGGAGGCAGCTTCAACATGTCGCCCATATCTTCCTCGGTAAAAGGATAATTAGCCGCTTTAATACCGTATTGTAATGCTAGGTATAGGCTTGTTGGCGTTTTACCAGAGCGAGAAACACCGGTAAGTATAATATCGGCCTCGTCATAGTCTTTAAGGTTTGAGCCATCGTCATTTGCAAGCGCGTAATTCACTGCCTCAATTCGAATATCATAAGTTGTTTCATGAATGCTGTGCGTGCGATGTTTTTCAGGTTTAGAGGGCACACCAAGCACTTTTTCTAACGGTGCAACAAATTGATCGAGGAAATTGTAATTTATACCCACTGATTTTGAGATGATTTTGCGAATATCTACATTCACAATTGTATAAAAAACGAGCGGTCTTTCTCCGGTGTCTTGAAAACTTTCAGAAATTTGCTCTAAAACTCTGTGAGCTTGTTCCTCAGTTTCAACAAAAGGAATGGTGTTGTGATTGAAAGAAACGGGGAAAAGTGAAAGTAGGGCGTGGCCAAACACCTCTGCTGTAATGGCTGTACCATCTGAAATATAAAAAGCTGTGCGCACAACATATCCTTAACATTGTTGTAATTTAATTACAAAAGTAATTAAGAGTTTACATTCTGATTTCCCCCATTCTAAGATGATTTTGTCGAAAAGCTATACGGTTCTTGTGATTGTCAGCAATTAGCTATGCTTAGCTGTCAAACGTAATGGACAACGCTGAAAGGTAATTTTGCCTTTAACGACACAATTTTTTAGTAGTTTCAGAATACAAAAACGCAATTTGAAACTAACCTCATACCCTACACAAGAAAAAAGCTGGAGGCTTGGGCTGTGCAAGAATACGTACTGTGGTATCAAGAACTGGGCATGCATGATGTGGGTCGCGTAGGCGGCAAAAATGCATCATTAGGCGAGATGATTTCAAACCTGGCAAATGCCGGCGTACAGGTGCCAGGCGGCTTTGCAACTACCGCCGAAGCGTTTAACGAGTTTTTAGAGCAAAGTGGCCTAGAAGCGCGAATCCACGAAGTATTAGATTCTTTAGACGTAGATGACGTAAACGCGTTAACTGAAGCAGGCAAAAACATACGCCAGTGGATCATCGATACGCCATTCCAGCCTCAATTAGAAGATGCTATTAAAGATGCATTCGTGAAACTACAAGGTGACGCTGGCGAAGAAGCGTCGTTTGCAGTTCGCTCATCGGCGACAGCAGAAGATATGCCTGATGCCTCATTTGCAGGACAACAAGAAACGTTTCTTAACGTGAAAGGCTACGACGCGGTGCTTGTTGCTATTAAACATGTTTTCGCGTCATTGTTTAACGACCGCGCTATTTCTTATCGCGTACACCAAGGTTACGACCACAAAGGTGTAGCACTTTCTGCTGGTATTCAGCGCATGGTGCGAAGCGACATTGCATCTTCAGGTGTAATGTTTACCATCGATACCGAATCTGGTTTTGAAGACGTTGTGTTTATCACAAGTTCTTACGGTCTCGGTGAAATGGTAGTACAAGGTGCGGTAAACCCCGACGAGTTTTACGTTCATAAGCCAACACTAGATAAAGGCCTTCCGGCTATCGTTCGCCGTAACCTAGGCAGCAAGCTTACTAAGATGATTTACTCTGACGATGAATCACACGGCAAGCAAGTGTCGATTGTTGATATTGACGCGCAAGACAGCAAAACGTTCTCGCTTTCAGACGATGAAGTGCAAGAATTAGCAAAGCAGGCTCAAATTATTGAAAACCACTACAAGCGTCCAATGGACATTGAGTGGGCAAAAGACGGTGCAGACGGCAAGCTGTATATTGTGCAAGCGCGCCCTGAAACGGTACGCAGCCGTGAGGACTCTCAAAGTATCGAACGTTTCCAATTAAAAGGTCAGAGCAACATTATTGTTGAAGGCCGTGCAATTGGGCACAAAATTGGCGCTGGTGTAGCAAAAGTGCTTGAGTCTATTGAAGAGATGGACAAAATCCAAGCTGGCGATGTGCTAGTTACCGACATGACTGACCCAGACTGGGAACCTATTATGAAAAAGGCATCTGCGATTGTAACCAATCGTGGTGGCCGTACATGTCACGCGGCTATAATTGCTCGTGAACTCGGTATTCCTGCGGTAGTAGGTTGTGGTAACGCAACGGATACTATTAACACTGGCGACAAAATAACGGTTTCATGTGCTGAAGGCGACACCGGTTACATTTACGGTGACGAACTTGAGTTCGACGTTGTAACATCTCGCATCGATTCAATGCCTGATTTACCGCTAAAAGTGATGATGAACGTGGGTAACCCAGATCGCGCGTTCGACTTTGCGCGTTTGCCAAACGCAGGTGTTGGCCTAGCTCGTCTAGAATTCATTATCAACCGCATGATTGGTGTGCACCCTAAAGCGTTGCTTAATTTCGATAGTCAACCTGAAGAGTTGAAAGAAGAAATTAGCGATATGATTGCAGGTTACGCATCGCCTACCGAGTACTACATTGAAAAATTAGTAGAAGGTATTTCTACTATTGGCGCTGCATTCTCACCAGAGAAGGTAATTGTTCGTATGTCTGACTTTAAGTCGAACGAATACTTCAACCTTGTTGGTGGCTACCAGTACGAGCCAGATGAAGAAAACCCAATGTTGGGTTTCCGTGGTGCAAGCCGTTATATTTCTGAAGACTTCCGCGATTGTTTCGCACTTGAGTGTGAAGCTATTAAGCGTGTTCGTAACAAGATGGGCTTAACCAACGTTGAAATCATGATCCCATTTGTACGCACACTTGAAGAAGGCCGCAAGGTCATTGAACTGCTGGAAGAGCAGGGACTTAAGAAAGGCGAGAATGGACTTCGCATTATCATGATGTGTGAGTTACCTTCAAATGCGCTTCTTGCTGATCAGTTCTTAGACATTTTTGATGGATTCTCAATTGGTTCAAACGACCTTACACAGCTTACATTAGGTTTAGACAGAGACAGTGGCTTAATCGCGCATTTGTTTGACGAACGTGATGAAGCAGTAAAAGCGTTACTTTCTTTGGCTATCCAAGCTGCGAAGAAGCGTGGCAAATACGTAGGTATTTGTGGGCAAGGTCCATCTGACCATGAAGATTTTGCAGCATGGTTGGTAGCCGAAGGTATTGACTCAGTTTCACTTAACCCAGATACAGTGGTTGAAACTTGGTTATACCTTGCTGAGAAGCACGGCTAACACGTTTTACCAATCAAACTACTTATAAAAGGGACCTTCTAAGGTCCCTTTTTCATTTTATTTGAAATAAAATTACATTTCTCTCCTTGTGGTCTTAGTCCGCTTCTTTTCTGTTTTTATTTCTTTGGCGCTATATTTTTATTGGGTTGCAAGGGCTCTGGCTTAAAAAATAAACACTCTTTATGCTAATTATTAGATGACTTTTCGTTGTCAAAAATGTAACATTACAGGTGTGGTTACAGTTTTGGTTTTTTCCACTTTGTAACCGTGAAAAGAGAAGAATTTAATACCATCCATAACAAACTAGCAGCGTGGTTAAAGATATGGCACATACAGAAAGCAATGGTTTAGTAAACCCAACTGATGAATATCAAGTTCAACAGCGCACAGTAGCCGAGCAGCTAGCTGATGCACAGAAAGAAATTGATGAGCTAAAAATGCAGTTGTTATGGTTAGAGCGCGCCTACGAATAACAGCGCTTGAAAGCGGTATAATTGAAAAGGGCTAGCACGTGCTAGCCCTTTTTCGTTATGCCTTCAGCTGAGAGCCAATAGGCAGTTGTCTTATGCGTTTTCCACACGCTGCGAATATTGCGTTACACAAAGCTGGCGCATAAACCGGGGTTGCAGGCTCACCAACACCTGCGGGAGGTGCATCGCTCTGTACCACTTCAACTTCAATATCTAGCGGTGAGTCACTCATGCGTGGAACACGATAGTTGTGGAAGTTACTTTGCTGAACTCTTCCTTTATCAAAGGTGATCCCTTCGCTGATGGCTGTGGTGATGCCATACACAGAGCCGCCTTGAGTTTGGTTTTTCACTGTATCAGTATTTACTACCGTACCTGCGTCAATGGCAACCCAAGACTTTATAACTTTCAGATCGCCAGCATCCGACACTTCAACTTCTACTACCGTAGCTACATAGGTTAAGAAGCTCCTGTGTGCTGCAATGCCCAATCCACGGCCTTTTGGAACTTTGCGTCCCCAGCCCGCCATATCAGCTGCTTTTTCAATAACATGGCGTAAACGACTGGTGTCAAGAGGGTAAACCGCTTTGTCGCCCCAGTAGTTCATGTACTCAGCATCTTGCTTGGTAACGTCAATTATTCGGTCAGGACCAATGGCTTCTAGCAGGTAATCTTTACTGTCTTTTCCTGCCTTATGAGCGGCTTCATTAATAAAAGACTGCACGGCAAATGCGTGAAAGATATTTGAAACCGAACGCATCCAGCCTATACGAGCTTTTGCCGGCGCTTCGCCTCGCTCTAGTTTCATATTAGGCGTTAAAATAGGGTTGTCTGTAAAGCCTAAGTCTAATTCGAAGCTAAAGGGTGCATTGGCGCCTTCCTGAAAGGTTGATGCAATGGGCGAAAACGCTGTTCTATGGAGATAGGCATCAATTTTTCCGTCATCGTCCAGTGCGGCCTCAACATGTTGTGCTGAAACAGCGTGGTAGAAGCCATGCTGAATGTCGTCTTCTCGTGTCCACTGAACGCGTATGGCTTTTCCTGTTTTCATCGACAAATAAGCAGCTTCGGCAGAGAAGTCTGGCTTTGATTTACGACCGAACGCGCCGCCGAGCATAGTTACATGCACGTTAATCTTCTCTTTTTCCATGCCAACCATTGCACCTACCGTTTCCATATCGGCTTGTGGGTTTTGCGTTGCTGCCCATACATCTACATGGTCTTTATAATACATCGCGGTGGCACACGGTGGCTCCATAGGCGCTTGAGCAAGGTGCGGCATATAGTAGTCTGCAATTAACTTATCGCTGGCAGATGCCAATACGCTCATGGCATCACCTTTTTCACGCACATGGGCTTGAGGGCCGTTTACGGTGTTTAGCAATGACGCTTTGAATGCATCTGAGTTGTAATCAGCATTCGCACCGTCGTTCCATTGCGCGTTAAGTGCTGTACGGCCTTGCCATGCTGACCATGTGTTTTTTGCAATTACCGCTACACCACCTTTGGGTTGGAACTGCGGTGCACCTTTAGGAGCCGGAATTTCGATAACGTCCACTACACCGGGCATCGCTTTTACGGTATCTGCATCAAACGATTTCACCTTGCCGCCCACCACTGGAGGCCGCTCAATTATTGCGACAAGCGCGCTAGGCTCTCTAACGTCGGCCGCAAAGGTGGCTTTACCCGTAACGATGTCGTTCAGGTCGATGTGCGCCATACCGGTGTTTATATATCGCCATTCTTTACGGCTTTTAAGTGTTAGTTTTTCTGGTTCAGGTGGCGTTATGTTTAATGCATCATCAATTAAATCTTTATAGGCAATAACTTTGCCTGACGTATGGGTAACTTGATGCTGCTCTGCCTTACAGGTATTGGGCTCAACACCCCAGCGGTTCGCGGCTGCGTGTTGCATCATATAGCGCACGCTGGCACCCATTTCGCGTAGGCGTTGCATGTTAAATCGAATACTGCGCGACCCATCGGTATTTTGGTCGCCGTATTTAGGGTCGCCTTTGCCTTGGATAACGATAATGTTATCCCACTTGGCTTCCATTTCGTCTGCAACTATTTGCGCTATGGCAGTACGAATTTGCTGTCCCATTTCTGAGCGATGACACGTAATTTCAACCATGCCATCAGGACGTAATGCAATAAATAAGTTCGCACGTTTGGCGTCTTCTGCAGGTTTTGTAAGTACACCCGCCATTGCCCGCGGTGCACCGCCAACGAAGTAAGTGCCTAGAACAAGTGCGCCAGCCGCAGCTGTAGACTTTAAAAAGCTTCGGCGGTTCATGTCGAAATAAGTATTCTTGCTCATGCTTCTTCTCCCATCGTTTTAGGGTTGAAGATATTCACGCCTGCTGATGCGGCAATGGATTTCGATGCACTTTTAATGGCTTTGTGTATTCGGGGGTAGGTACCACAACGACAAATATTGCCCGACATGTTCTGTACAATTTCATCATCAGTTGGCGTTGGGTTGGTTGCCAGCAAACTCGCTGCTTGCATAATTTGCCCACATTGACAGAATCCGCATTGAGGCACTTTATGTTCTACCCACGCCTGCTGAACTGGGTGGCTGCCGTCTTCACTAAGCCCTTCAATAGTTGTGATTTTTCGATTTTCCACAGCGGAAAGAGGTAGAACACATGAACGCTGAGCCATGCCGTCAATGTGCACTGTGCAGGCGCCGCATTGTGCCATGCCGCACCCAAACTTTGGCCCTGTTAAATTAAGTTCGTCGCGCAGATACCACAGTACTGGCGTTGACGGATCGCCTTCAAATTCATGTTTCTTGCCGTTAACGGTAAACGTAATCATGGTCTTGTCTCCATATGTAAAACGCACCTATGCTCTACCCAAGCCTACGTTAAACAACGAAGAACATAGCGAAGCGATTACATTGCCTGATTGATAGTACTTTTTTCGGAAGGGCTATATTGATTTTATTGTTAGCCATACTTTTTCTACGGTAACACGCTGGTGCAACTAAGGTATAGACTTTAGATTAAGCGTTTGGCTGATGCGACAAAATGGCCCAGATTTTAGTGAGAAAACACATTGAATAAAAAGAAAGAGAGAAAGAGAGTAAACAAGCAAACAGGCGTATGGGAGAAACAGCAAACAGTAGAGTTAAGTAAAAATCGACCGAAGGTGTAAGCAGAAAAGGTGAGTGAAAAGCGACTTTATTGATTGGGTGTAAAAATAAGGTGTAAAAAGGCGCTTTGGTTTAAGCAGACGAAGATAGCCTGCTTATCTTAGCTTTCTTTGGAGCAAAAATCTGTCTAGTTTACGCGCACCTAAGGTCATCGAACGTTGACTGTGCTTAAGCCAACCGCGCGCTCTAGGCCAATCGTAGCTAAGCATTACCAATCCGCCTATCACCAACAAGATAGAGCCGGGCAGTAAGGTAAGAACAATGCCGCTAATGAAAAGTAGCGCACCTAATGTCAGTCTTAAAATTTTCATTTTTCATTCTCTCTTAGCTTCGCCCTAACAAACACGGCAGGCCTTTACTTCACTAATAATGATGCAAACTTGCCAGATTGCCAATGACTAAAATGTAAATGTTTGTCTATTTTGCGGGTAAATTCGGCGTTACCTATCTAATTTGAACAAAATATCAGCGTTCAATAAGAGTAAACGAGGGATATAGCGGTTTGATATGGAAAGCGCGCTCGAAATACAGTACAACATGAAGATGTGTTTTGGAATCGCATGTATAAAAAGTCACTGCGACCATTCAAGCCTGAATAAGTAGAAGAGAGAAAAAATGGCAGACCAACAGCAACCAATAACAGAAGAGCAGCGCGCGGAGTGGGTGCGAGCACAGTTCCAAAAAGCAAACAAACATTTAGCCGAAAACGGGGTTCTTTTCGATACCGTTATCACCGAAGAAAGCCGTTATCTGTTGCCTTATCTTGCGGTATGGAAAGTGCGTGCAATGGACGGAAAACTGTTTTGGGTGATTAGTGGCGACTTGCCAACAGATTTTACATCAGTGGAGAATGCGTCAGACGCAAAAACAGTGTTAAGACACTTTGCGATGACATGGCAGCTTAAAGCCGAAAACTTGAAAAACGCTGAAGGCGCAGACGAGAAGCAAATTGAGTTTGCTGAGTTACTGGAAAACCGTGCAGAAAGCCTATTCACAATGCAAAACGCAGCGCAGCTTTGGAGTTAAATTCTCGCACCATTAAGTGTTTTAGGCATACTTAATGGTGCCAGTAATGATAATTAGTGAAGTTGAGTTACGTCGGGCAATGGAAAGCGTTCTGCAGGACAAGCTAAACGTTGTCGTGGTACGCCTGCGTCCATAAATACCTGCCCGTCGGGTTTAAAACCAATAGATTGGTGATAAGAAACGCTTTCTAGATTACACACAACCTTAACCATAGGTACGTGTTTTTCCTTTGCCGCGTCGATTAAAGCGGCAAATAAAGCGCGATAAACATCGAGCGTTCTGTGACAACGCTTGACCGCAATACGGCCAAGCTCGCCTTGTTGTGTTAAACGTCCGGTAGCAATGGGCTCATCATTATCTGAGACAATAAGTACGTGACTTGCCGATGAGTCTTCGCTATCAAACTCACTCGTCTCAGGCACTCGCCACTCCAACACAAATACGTGTTCCCTCAATGCTTTTAGTCGATGTTTATCCTTCTCCCATTCGACGTTTTCAATCTTAAACGCCATGACGCCTTGCTACCCCTCATACCATTCCCAATAACCATTGTTTAAAAGTGTAGTTAAGGTTTCTAAAAATGTAAAAGAAGGGGCATCTTGACAACATGTTGCGTTTAAAACATTGCCAGAGGCTAATGCTTCAAACCATTCACTGTCAGTTTTTGCAAAGTTAAATTGTGTTCCGTTTACAAACATTGCTCTAGGGAGTCCGTGTTTTCCTTCAGTGATTAAGGCACGGACGCCGGGTGCAGGCGCAAAGCTTATGCCTGCAGCAAACTCGTTAGAAACTTGTTGTAGCGTTACTTCAGTGTCGAGTGGATATTCAGGGATACCCTGCTCACTCATTGCCTCTAAAAGGGCATGGGTAAAACCATCACTGTTAATTGCGTTTATAAGCTGTAATTTAAGCGCAGTTACATCGTTTTGAGATACAAGATATGGCGCGCGTTGGGGGGCTCGCTTAGGATCAGAATAGCGGTGCTGCGCCTCACCTCTGTCTAACATCATCGCCAAACTTTCGGCAAGCTGTAAGTTATCAGGTGCACGATAGCCAACAGAGTAGGTAAGGCTATCTGCTATCGTTTCTCCATCATGGGGCCAACCTGGCGGCACATACACCACATCTCCAGGCTCTACCACAACATCTATTATTGGTTCGAAACCTTCAATTTGACGAAGTTTAGGGTGGGGCAGTATTTCAGCGTAATTATCGGGCTTACCCACACGCCAACGACGTTTTCCTTTGCCTTGAACTAGGAACACATCGTATTGATCGATGTGTGGGCCAACGCCAGCCCCTTGGGTTGCATAACTTACCATCAAATCATCAAGTCGCCAGTGCGGTATAAAATTAAATGGTGTCATAATGGGCGTAACATCGTGTATATACTTATCAACACCTTGTACTAGTAGTGTCCATTGGCCCTTGCAAGCTTGGTCGAAGTCTTCAATTGGCCCTTGTGCTACATCCCATTGTCCATTTGTATTGCTCACAATACGTGAATCAACTTCCGCTTCTTGCGCAAGACCAGCAAGGTCATTTTCATCAACGGGATCAACGAAGTTTGGAAAAAAGCGCTTTATAACAACGGGCTTCTGTTGCCAATACTCAGATAGGAAGGTGTCTCTATCAAAGTGTTCTAGATACAGGTTATTCATAAATGTCATCAGTTTGTGATAAGTCCTCAATTACGCGGCATTATCAGTGAAAGGGGCGTGGTTTTCCACCTTGTACACGTGCAATTGATGCAAGAGACGAAAAAGGAGGGCTTAATTTTTTGTTGAATGCCCTTAGCTTTGTATCAGTAAGCGTTGATGCTGCATTAACCACCACCTTGGCAACTAAGTCTCCACTTTTTGTATTAAAAGTATGGTTGCTACACTCATCCTTGCAAGCTTTCGGCAAATTATTAAACGTAGTCGTACACAGGGCAGTACTACCTGGTAATGTGTATTGTTCTAGCATGGCCGCTTTGTTTATCGTCTTGCCCCAAATATCACCGTGTTTTAAATGGGGAGCTGCGTTGCTTAAGAATACATTTCCCTGTGCAATTCCAATGCGTAGTCTAATGTCTGAAGTACTCTGTTTCGCTATTTCATTAGCAACAATATGCGCACGATGGGCGAAGCTGAAGGCCGACGTTGCTTTTCCATAATTGTCGCGAAAAGGGGAAGTAGCGGTATCGTAATTGTGGCTTACAAAAACGATTTGATCGCCGTTCGTTTTAAGAGTGTATAAACCGAAGTAGACCGCAGAAGCCTGTAACCGTTTGAATAGGTTAAATGTATTGGCATAAGCAGCATACTCGCCTAAGGCTTTTATTAACGCCTGCGAGTTGGTTATGTCGATAAAGATAACCACAACGTCGCGTATTTTTATTAACCTCGGACACGTTTGAAGTGTGAATCTATTGCTTAACAAGCGAAAAGTCATGACCTCGTTCCTTGAGCACAAAAAAACGCGGTCTAATTGACCGCGCTTTTCAGTATATGACCTTTTGACGTGTATTATAACTGGTCAACAAGCCTGATTGCATCACCAATATAAGTGGCTGGTGTAAGTGCTTTAAGCTCTGTTTTCGCGCTTTCAGGCATGTCTAGGTTATCGATAAATTCTGCAATAACCTGTGCATTTACTTTTTTGCCTCGCGTCAGCTCTTTTAGCTTTTCATATGGTTTTTCAATTCCGTAACGGCGCATTACCGTTTGAATTGGCTCGGCAAGAAGTTCCCAGTTGTTGTCTAACTCATCAGCTAGGCTTTTCTCGTTTACTTCTAACTTGCTAATGCCTTTAAGCGTTGCTTGATAAGCGATAACTGCATAGCCTACACCTACGCCTAAGTTACGAAGCACGGTCGAGTCGGTTAGATCACGCTGCCAGCGTGAAATAGGAAGCTTTGCTGCTAGGTGGTCAAAAATGGCATTCGCTAATCCTAAATTACCTTCTGAGTTTTCGAAGTCGATAGGGTTCACTTTATGTGGCATGGTTGAAGAGCCAATTTCGCCTGCAACGGTTTTTTGCTTGAAATGACCAAGTGCAATATAACCCCAAACATCGCGGTCGAAGTCGATAAGGATGGTGTTAAATCGAGCGATTGCGTCAAACATTTCCGCAATATAGTCATGAGGCTCTATTTGCGTAGTGAATGGGTTCCACGTCAAGCCTAGTGATGTAACAAAGCTTTCTGAAACTGCGTGCCAATCAATATCTTTATATGCTGAAAGGTGAGCATTGTAATTGCCCACAGCACCGTTAATTTTACCTAGTAGTTCCACGTTGGCAATTTGGCTACGCTGACGCTTTAAGCGAATGGCAACGTTTGCCATTTCTTTGCCCATTGTAGTCGGTGATGCCGGCTGGCCGTGAGTACGTGCCATCATAGGAACGTTTTGATAGCGTTTTGCAAGCTCAACTAGTGCATCAACAAGCTTGTCGCAATAAGGAAGAATAACCGTTTCACGTGCTTCGTTAAGCATTAGGCCGTGAGAAAGGTTGTTGATATCTTCTGATGTACAAGCGAAGTGAATAAACTCGTTAACCGCTGAAAGTTCGCTGTTATCAGCAACTTTCTCTTTAAGGAAGTATTCAACCGCTTTTACATCGTGGTTTGTGGTGCGCTCAATTTCTTTGATACGCATTGCATCGTCAACACTGAACTCAGCTACAATTTTATCTAACAATGCGTTTGAGGAGTCTGAGAAGGCAGGAACTTCTTCAATTTGTGGGTTTGTAGACAGCATCTGTAACCAACGTACTTCTACTTCTACACGGTATTTTAGTAAGCCGTATTCGCTAAAAATGCTGCGTAATTCTACGCTTTTACCGGCATAACGACCATCGACAGGGGAAATTGCAGTTAACTGACTCAGTTCCACCTTGAGCTCCTCACTAGTTTATTAATCGTAGTGCTTTAACAGCACTGTTAAGAATGTGTTTGCGTTTAAATAAAATATTTCTTCTTTTTCCACCCATTTGACGCCACATTACCGCAGCGCGAACGCCAGCAAGCAGGATAGCCCTTACTTTGTGCTGGGTTGCAGGTTGGCTTAAATAGTCGGGATTACCGGCTACTTGAATTCTAGGTGCAAGCGGGCTGATGATGTCGCTGTAAATACTAGCTAAAGACGACACAATTTGTGGGCTTTGAAAATCGATGTGAGCGAGTTGTCGCTGGACATGAGAAATGCGCTCTGCCAACTCTTGCATGGCCTTGGGTTTTTTAGCTAGTTTTCTCTCAAGCCCAAGTATGCTTGCTACGTAGCGGGTAAGTTCAGTATCTTTTGTTGCTTGTTTGTCTGACAGCTGAGTTGCAAGCGTGGTGTAGCCAAGTTTAAGGTTACTTAGTTTACCAAAAACTTGCTGTGGCGTATCGGCGTCTGTTACCAAAATGCTCGACAAACTAGCCTCTAGGGCCTCTTCGTCTGTGTTGCCTCGTCGCGCAAGCTGCTGTACTAAAGCAGCAGCCTGACATACACCCGCTAACGCGAGATTGTTTTCAATATCTGTGTCTAACATTAACGAATATAACTCTCAATAATACCGCCGCCAAGGCATACTTCATCTATATAAAATACGGCAGATTGACCAGGCGTAACGGCTTTTTGAGGCTCGTCAAAAACCACTTCAATAGTGTCGGTGTCTATTGGTGTGATGGTACAAGGAATATCGGCTTGACGATAACGCGTTTTAACCACAGCACGTTTAGGCTCTGTGATAGTTTCTCTGTCTACCCAGTGCAGCTGTTTAGCTATAAGCCCTTTAGAATAGAGTCTTGGATGATCTGCGCCTTGACCAACAATAAGCACGTTTCGCGCTACGTCTTTGTCAACTACATACCATGGATCATCGCCATACTTTGCAAGGCCACCGATGTGTAAGCCTTTACGTTGGCCTAATGTGTGATACATCAACCCTTCGTGCTGGCCAATTTCTTCGCCTTCAGCGGTTTCAATAACACCAGGCTGTGCAGGTAAATAACGTGCCAGAAAATCTTTAAATTTACGCTCGCCAATAAAGCAGATGCCGGTTGAATCTTTTTTGTCGTGCGTAATAAGTCCTTGCTCTTCAGCAATCTTACGAACCAGAGGTTTCTCAATATCTCCAACTGGGAAAAGCGTTTTTGCAACGTGCTCTTCACCAAGGGTATACAGGAAATAGCTTTGGTCTTTGTTGTTATCAAGACCACGTAGCATTTGCCACTTACCGTCTACTTCACGACGCTGCACATAATGGCCTGTGGCGATGTAGTCGGCGCCTAAATCTTCAGCGGCAAACTCAAGAAACGCTTTAAACTTAATTTCTTTGTTGCACATAATATCTGGGTTTGGCGTGCGGCCCGCTTTGTATTCCTCTAGGAAATATTCAAAAACGTTGTCCCAGTATTCTGCGGCGAAATTAATGGTGTGGAGTTCAATGCCGAGCTTATCAGCCACAGCTTGAGCATCTTTCAAGTCTTCTGCAGCGGCGCAGTATTCGTCGTTGTCATCTTCTTCCCAGTTCTTCATGAAAAGACCTTCAACCTGATATCCCTGCTGTTGTAGCAGATAGGCTGAAACGGACGAGTCAACCCCGCCAGACATACCAACGATCACTTTTTTGCTTGCATTAGATTCAATATCACTCACTACGTATTGCACACTCAATTAATGTTTAAGGATTGAAGAAAGTAAGGGCCTAAAAACGTTTTTCAAGCAACTATTCTCAAGCTCTTATTTTTAATCTTATAAAAGCAATACACTTAACCCGAATTAAAAAGTTGCCGTTAAGTGTTTGTGCGCCTAGTTTTGCTATGCAATCGAACGTGTTAGTACTGCTGCGAAAGCTAAAATGATGCTGCTTCATCGATGCATTAGTTAAGCGTAAACAGGCCTGCTTTTTGAGGTCGCGGATTTTACCAGATAATACGTGTTAATTCACATGTTATCTGGCATAAAATATACCCACTAAAATACAACGTATTGGCCGTTTTCAATCCCGTCTATTGTCCAGTTCCCTACTCGGTAGCGTATGAGTCGCAACGTAGGGTAGCCTACGTGTGCTGTCATGCGACGAACCTGGCGGTTTTTTCCTTCAGAGATGGTAATCGATAGCCAACTGGTGGGAATAGACTGTCTGAATCGAACGGGGGGCGTTCGTTCCCAAACTTGTGGTGGGTCCATGCGCTTCACTTTAGCGGGCTGCGTTAACCCATCTTTTAAATCAACCCCTTTGCGTAATGCATCGATAGCGGCATCGTCGGGTATGCCTTCTACTTGTACCCAGTAGGTCTTACTGGTTTTAGCTTTTGGATTGGCAAGTTTGTGCTGTAACTTGCCATCATTGGTTAATACCAATAGGCCTTCTGAATCTCTATCGAGTCTTCCTGCCGCATAAACCTCTGGAATATCGATATAGTCTTTCAAGGTTTCACGCCCGTCGGCGTCAGTAAACTGCGAGAGAACTTGAAACGGTTTATTGAATAAAACCACTTTGGTTTCAGTGGACATGGTATTTCCGTGTTAAATAGATTGAGGACATCATTATGGTATCACGTTGCATATTCTCTGTTGAGCCAAGGGTTATCCGTTAGTTTCTATATGAAGTTTGTCGACAAAATCGTTGATCTTATATGTTAAGACAATGGTATGACTTGTAACTAAAACTTTCGACCCTATACTATTCAACGCAGCCAACAATTATAGGTTGCGCATTCGTGCGTTTATTGTGCAGTTATCGGTAGGGAAGCCCCTTAAATAGTAGGTAGTACCAACCTTTAAGAGGGCTAAAAGGCGATAGAAAGGAGCGCAGCAAAGCACGAGGACGATAATGGCAAGATACATAATGTAGCGTAAAAATAATGCGCTTATCGTTAGTAACAAGCAAAAATTTCGTATCGCAATGACTTTGGGCGCATTACGCCAGTAATGCGGGTTGTTGCGACCCAATGGACTAAAAAACGGCAGCACGCTGTCGACAAAATTGAGGTATATAATGACCAAGTCTAAGATCATTTACACGAAGACTGATGAAGCGCCAATGCTGGCGACGTATTCTTTCCTTCCTATTATTCAGAAGTTTGCTTCTGCAGCTGATATCGACATTGAATTAAGCGATATATCACTTGCAGCTCGAGTACTTGCAAACTTCCCTGAATTTTTAACTGAAGAGCAAAGAGTACCTGACGCCCTAGCTGAATTGGGGGAAATGACACAAGACCCTAACGCTAACATCATCAAGCTTCCAAATATCAGTGCCTCAATTCCACAGCTTCGTGCAACCATCAAAGAATTAAATGATAAGGGCTTTAATGTTCCTGCATTCCCTGATTCACCAAAAACTGCTGAAGATGAAGAAATTCGTGAGCGTTACGGAAAAGTATTAGGTAGTGCAGTAAACCCGGTTTTACGTGAAGGTAACTCTGACCGTCGTGCACCAACAGCAGTTAAAAACTACGCACGCAAACACCCGCATTCAATGGGTGAGTGGTCTCAAGCATCTCGTTCACACGTAGCGCACATGCGCGGTGGCGACTTCTACTCTGGTGAGAAATCAGTAACGGTTGAAAAAGACGGTCACGTAAGCATCGAGTTCACTGGCAAAGACGGTAGCAAGAAAACCCTTAAGCCTCGCGTAGACTTGCTTGCTGGAGAAGTTATCGACGGCATGTTCATGAGCAAAAAGGCGCTTTGCGAATTCTTCGAAGAGCAAATTGAAGATGCGAAGAACACCGGCGTGCTTTTCTCTTTACACGTAAAAGCGACCATGATGAAGGTGTCTCACCCAATCGTATTCGGTCACTGTGTAAAAGTATTCTATAAAGATTTGTTCGACAAGTGGGGCGATTTGTTTGAAGAGTTAGGCGTTAATCCTAACAATGGTCTTGGTAGCGTTTACGACAAAATTGCAAGCCTACCTGAGAGCCAGCGTTCTGAAATTCAAAAAGACATCAACGCGTGTTATGCAGACCGTCCGCCAATTGCGATGGTTAACTCTGACAAAGGCATCTCGAACCTTCACGTACCAAGTGACGTAATTGTGGATGCTTCTATGCCTGCTATGATCCGTAACTCTGGTCAAATGTGGGGACCAGATGGAAAGGCACACGACACCAAAGCGGTTATTCCTGAAAGTACCTATGCAACTATTTACCAAGAAGTTATCAACTTCTGTAAAACGCACGGTGCATTCGACCCAACAACCATGGGCACAGTGCCAAATGTTGGCCTAATGGCGCAAAAAGCAGAAGAGTACGGTTCACACGACAAAACGTTTGAACTAGAAGCAGACGGTACTGTGTCGATTGTTGACCAAGACGGCAACGTTCTTATTTCTCATGATGTTGAGGAAGGTGATATCTGGCGTATGTGTCAGGTGAAAGACGCACCTATTCAAGATTGGGTTAAGCTAGCGGTTACTCGTTCACGTCAATCAGGTATGCCTGCGGTGTTCTGGCTAGACGATGAGCGTGCTCACGATGCGCAGCTAATCAAGAAAGTTGAAAAGTACCTTCAAGACCACGATACAAACGGTCTAGACATTCAAATTATGTCGCCTGTGCGCGCTATTCGCTACAGCATGGAGCGAGCAATTCGCGGCTTAGACACTATTTCAGTAACGGGTAACGTACTTCGTGACTACCTTACTGACTTGTTCCCAATCCTAGAGCTTGGCACCAGTGCCAAAATGCTATCAATTGTTCCACTAATGGCTGGTGGCGGCCTTTATGAGACGGGCGCAGGCGGTAGTGCTCCTAAGCACGTGCAACAGTTCGTTGAAGAAGGTCACTTGCGTTGGGACTCACTAGGTGAATTCCTGGCTCTAGCCGTATCGCTTGAAGATGTTGCTATTAAGCACAGCAATACAAAAGCGAAAGTTATTGCTACAGCACTTGACAAAGCAACGGAAAAACTACTAAACAACGGTAAGTCTCCGCTTCGTAAAGCAGGTCAGTTAGATAACCGAGGTAGCCATGTTTACTTGGGTCTATACTGGGCTGAAGAAGTAGCAAACCAAACCGAAGACGCAGATCTAGCTGCGCAATTTAAGCCTGTTTACGAAGAGTTATCTGCGAAAATTGATGACATCTTAAAAGAGATTGATGCAACGCAGGGCAGCGCACAAGAAATTGGCGGTTACTACTACCCAGACGAAGACAAGCTTTTCGCAACCATGTCACCAAGTGCAACGCTTAAAGCAATTCTTAACGCTTAATTAAGCGGTTGTTGTGCACTAGTTGATAGTGTTAATTATTAAAAGCCCAGCACAATGTGCTGGGTTTTTTG
>NZ_BTGG01000012.1:0-143060 GCF_042848195.1 Alteromonas sp. MTD1 | reverse complement strand
ATGTGACACTCTTAACGAGTGCCCACACAGATTGTCTTGTCTAAATTTTTAAAGAACATTTCGCTTTCGCAAACCACCTCTCTCGAAGTGGAAGCGCATTTTACATCGTTTATTTTCGATGTCAACCATGTTTTTAAACTTTTTATTTGTTTGAAAACTTGGTTTCGCACTTAAATCTTTGTTTGCTTCGTTTCGCTTGAAGCCCCCTCAGAACGTGGAGCGCATTATAGATAGCTCACTCGAAAGATCAACACTTAAATTGTACTTTTTTGCATTTTAATGAGTTTTTTAGCTTAACCGCTCATTTTCGCATCATTTCTTCAGATCAAATGCACCTTTAGATTAGTTTTTTCACATTTTATTGTTCAATTTGTTACAAATGAGTAAACTATGAACAGCCTCCAACCCATAAAATAAACAATAGAAAGGTAGGTATATGAAAGTAGGCTTTATTCAATGCGCTGTTATTAGCGCTATTTTTGCAATCGCAGGTTATTTGTTATTTTCCTCTGCTAGTTTAGACGTCCATGTTCCGATCACGGTTTCAGCTGCTTTATTAATAAGTGGTATCGTTACTCCCTGGTTAGCATCACTTATACAAAGTCCATCTTCCTCAGATGTGCGAGATCAGAAAAATGAAGGATCAGTAGAAACACTTTATGTTGGTAACTTACCTTATCGCGCAAATGAAAACGCGGTTAAGGATTACTTTAGTGATTTCATCCAAGTTCAATCGGTTCGCCTGATGAAGGATCGTAAAACAGGAAAGAGAAAAGGTTACGGCTTTATAGAAGTTGTTACTAACGATCTTAATTCAGTCATTGAGAAAACAAACGACTCAATCTTTCAGGAACGAACCCTCAAGGTTCGACCCGCTAAAGATAAAGTTGAACACGCCTAAATAAAAAGCCCGGTTAACTCCGGGCTTTTTATTACGTGCTATATTTTCTTACATGCTCGTATTACGCGTTATTCGACTTGTCCGACGTTTGCTCATTACTGTCAGCCTGAGGAAGTCCCGCTAGTAATGTATGATTAAACGAATGGAAGCGATTTATTGCACTTACTAGGTCAGGCACCTGAACATCTTCCATATTACTAATTAGGCCACCAATTAACGCATTGTAATCTTCATTACTGTTCAAAGTCTTTTCGGCGTTAGCAAACGTTCCCATCATCTTATCTAAATATTGAGAGATAGGACTTACTACATTACCAAACTTCGACTTATCGCTTTTCTCATCATCATAATGTTGAATGCCTTCATAGGTCTTCAGCACCTCAGATTGTGTCGTTCTATTAAGATTAAGCGCGTAGCCTACTAATTCTTTATCGTCAAAGCCTAGACTCAGCGCTTCTTCAAACGCTTTATCTATATCACCACTGTAGAATGTATCGGCAAGATCCTGCACCTGCCCTACTAAGTCAGCAATCGAATTCAACTCGTCTTCATCTAGCTCACCTTTCAAAGAAAAACTAATTCCGCTCTTTTCATAATACTGGTACGACGTAGTTTGTTGCGCGGCTATTGAATAGGCTGGTGTATTTTGTCCTTCAGCATTCTCACCGTTGCTACTCACAGTATTAGCATTGTTCTCAGCAACAAAAGATAACTGCTGTGAAGTCTGGAAAGATCGCAAACTTTCAAAACTGAATGTTACTTCATCGCCATCTTTGGTTCTGATCAAAAGATTTCCCGATCTTTCATCAGAAGCCGCTACTGCGTTAAGGGTTGTAAGAGAGACCGCGTTAGGTGACTGTCGACCGAATATATCAGTTTCTAAATCATCAATTCCCTTATCAATAAGATCGCGGCTTTTTGTCATGCCCTGCTCTATCTCTTCGTTCATAAAGCCAGCTAAGTCTTTTTCGGCCATCGCAAACCCACGGCTTACACCTTCTCTGGCCTGACTAAATAAACCGCTAAGCTTCTCGTCATTCGCACCACCATTTGCCGCGCCACGAATTACACCACCAACGAATTTCAAAACATTTCTCGCCACTTTCTCGAAATCAAAAAGGCTTGCCGGTTTGTCTTGAATGCTTTTTTCTTTTACGTCTTGAGGCTTTTGACCGTCAAGCTCAAGTGTTTGACTAAGGCTGCTACTTACTACCTTAAGACCAATACTGGTTTGGCTACTAGACATAGTAACTTGTGCGGCCTGCTGTTTGCTGAATTCAGCAGCTTGCTGTAGCCCATCTTGCTGAAGCTGCTTTTTAAGCGCTTCATTCGGGTGAACTGTTGCCTTTTGATCCGCCTTCGTCTCACCCATGAAAGCTTTAATTTGACCCACGTTCATAATCTGATCCTCACTATCCTCAACCAATATATCGGCAAAGAATCAATTTTGTTTAATTTTAATACACCTTTTTAATAAATGTAGAGATACCAAGGAATAACGCTAAACATGGCGTTCGCTAGTTGCAGATATTTTACAACCCACTACAATTCGCGACCTGTGCTCAAAAGCACGGCAATGTTTCTGAAGTATAGCGATGGAGAAAGGCATGAGCACAACCAGTCAAACTGACTATCAATCACAATTAGATGAAAAGGTAGAACGCCTTTCTGCGCTACTTTCACCATTTAATGCGCCAGCGCTTGAGGTGTTTCCTTCTGCACCGATGCATTACCGCATGCGAGCTGAGTTTCGTGTATGGCATGAAGGTGATGATCTTTATCACATTATGTTCAACCAAGAGACAAAGGAAAAATACAGAGTTGATACTTTTCCACCAGCATGTGAAACCATTAATAAAGCAATGGCTGAACTGCTTGCGCTGATTAAACCGAATGATGTGCTTAGAAAGAAGCTGTTCCAAATTGATTATTTGTCTGCACTGTCTGAAGAGTTGGTGATTAGTCTACTTTACCATCGCCAGCTTGATGACGAATGGGAAGAACAAGCGCGTAAACTTAAAGCGCAATTAGAGACGACATTCACGAAGGTAAATATTATTGGCCGCGCGCGAAAACAAAAACGCATTATCGACAACGATTTTGTAATTGAAAAGCTGCCGGTAAACGGTAAAGAGTTTATCTTCAAACACATTGAAAATAGCTTCACGCAACCAAATGCAAATGTTAACTGTAAAATGATTGAGTGGGCACTCGATTGCGTTAAGCCTTTATCTGGGGATTTGCTGGAAATGTATTGTGGCGCAGGCAACTTCTCGTTACCACTCGCTATGCATTTTGACAATGTAATAGGTACTGAAATAGCAAAACCTTCAGTACAAGCGGCTCAGTTTAATATTGAGCAAAATGCGCTTGATAATGTGAAAATTGTACGGCTTGCTGCGGAAGAATTCACTCTAGCGATGAAAGGTGAACGTACGTTCAGTCGTCTTGAAGGCATTGCCCTAGAAGACTATAACTTTACCACAGTGCTTGTTGACCCACCGCGCGCAGGGTTAGACACTGAGTCTTTAAAAATGATTCAGGATTACGACAACATTGTGTACATATCATGTAACCCTGAAACACTCGCCGACAACCTTAATTTGTTATGTGAAACACACAGCATTGCTAATGCCGCATTATTTGACCAGTTCCCTTTTACTCATCATGTTGAAGCAGGTGTTTTATTAACGCGTAAGCGTTAACAGATAAAAAATAAGAAAGAGGCGCTATAAGCGCCTCTTCTCGTTCATTCTTGCTTTGTATCGTACTATTTTTTTCGCACCAAGCGATTGAAGCCGTAATAAGCTAGCTTTTTGCATTCGTAGCAATAGCGCCAATCTGTACATAACGTAGCTGCATTTTTACGCGCTCACCAATTTCGTTTCTCAACTTCTCATCGGCTTCAAGTGCCTCTGCTCCAGCACTAAACACCAATCTCACCATCGCGTCAGCTTGCAGCTGGGCACAAGAGTACTCCACACCTTGCTGTTCGATAATGTAATCGGTAAGTTCATCAATAAAATGCTGTATCTCTCTGAACACGGCTAAACGATATGCTGATGATGTGCCGGTGTGCTCACGTAGTAGTAAGCGAAACACATTTTTATTAGCTGAAATAAATTCCATAAAGGTTTCAACAGAGGTGTGTATAACACCACCGCCAGAGGCGATTCTGCGTCTTGCCTGACGCATAAGCTGACGCAAAGCCAGTCCAGCCTCGTCAACGAGCGTCAAACCCAATTCATCCATATCTTTAAAATGTCGATAAAAAGACGTAGGTGCAATACCCGCTTCCCGTGCAACTTCTCTTAAGCTAATGGCAGATAGGCTTCGGTTTTCATCAAGCAAAGAAAACGCAGCATGAATTATATTTTGACGTGTTTTTAGTTTCTGTTCTTGTCGACTCACAGTGACACCATCTAATAGTTCTACTCTAGTCTATCGCATGCTGCATACAAGAGAGAAGATTAAATTGCAAAATAGCTGGGGCTTGTTACCAATTCACTATAGAGTAATTGAATAATTAAAAAGTCAGGCCAATTAAAGAAAATGCAGCCAAAAACAATTGCAGATACAAATACATTGCCAACCACTGACGAGTGGTGTGCTAGCGGTCACTTTTTCACATTTAAATCACATCAAATTTTCTTTAAAGACGGCGGAGAAAATATACATTTAAAGGATGAGCAAAAACCTGCATTGATGCTCATTCATGGTTTCCCCACAGCAAGTTGGGACTGGTGTAAGATATGGGCTACATTAAGTGAGCACTTTCGAGTTATAACCCTGGATATGATTGGATTTGGTTTTTCTGACAAACCAGAGTCACTTGATTACACCATACACACACAAGCTGATATTTTTGAAGCGCTATTAAAACACCTAAACATTAATGAGTGCCACTTAGTTGCCCACGACTACGGCGACTCTGTTGCACAAGAATTGCTTTATCGTCACGCACACATTGAACGTAATAAACGCCGTATCACGATACATAGCGCTACGTTACTCAATGGTGGATTGTTTCCTGAAAGCCATAAACCTAAGTTTATTCAAATATTACTGAATTCTTTTATAGGTTCGCTTGTAGCTAAACTGGTGACCAAAAAAAGCGTAGACAAGAACATGCGCTCTGTATTTGGTAAACACACTCAGCCCACTAAACAAGAACTGGAAATAATGTGGGAGTTAATAACACACAATAATGGCAAACGCGTTTTTCATAAATTAATAAGCTACATGACACAGCGCAAGCACAATCGTGAACGCTGGCTACAAGCCTTAACCTATGCTGTGTGCCCTATTCAATTGGTAAACGGCTGCGCAGATCCTATATCAGGTGGCCATATGGTTGCTCGTTTTGAGGAGTTAGTGTCCTCGAAGCATATCGTTAAGCTTCACAATATTGGTCACTACCCGCAAATTGAAGCACCAAAAGAAATTGCCCAAGCCATCATCTCTTTCATAAACAATAACTAATCAGAAAAGCGCGTTTAATGAGCGCGAAAACTGGCAAATACACTATAATTAAACTTTACACATGTAAGCAGAACTTATCTTGGTTTTGCTTGCCTGAGAACGTGTAAAACGATAAATTAGCGAACAGTTGTAAGCCAAGTTGTATAAAATGAAAAAACCTCCTCTTATCTTAACGAATGTGCTGGTATTTATAATATCAGGCGCGATTGCATTTATTGGTGTTCCGCTTTGGGTGGCATACCAAGGTATAGACTGGGCGGAAATCGGTACCGCGCTGTTTCTTTTTTACTTTACCGGCATGTCTATTACTGCAGGCTACCACCGCTTGTGGTCTCATAAGACCTACGATGCTAATCCTGTGGTGCGTGTTATTCTGGCTATTGGCGGCGCAATGGCGCTTCAAAATAGTATTTTGCATTGGTCTTCTGACCACCGCATTCATCACCGTCACGTTGACAACAATGACAAAGATCCATACTCAGCCAAAAAAGGGTTATGGTTTGCCCATATAGGTTGGATGTTACGAGAGTATCAAGCTAAACGTTATGATGATTACAGTAACTGTAAAGACCTTCAAAAAGACAAAGTAGTGATGTGGCAACACAACTACTACTTACCCATTGTGTTAGTGGCTAACTTTGGTATTACAGGTTTATTAGGCTACCTAAACGGTGACGTACTGGGCATGATCTTAATTGCTGGCGTTTTGCGTTTGGTGTTGGTTCATCACGTTACATTCTTTATTAACTCGCTAGCCCATTTTTGGGGTAGTCAGCCCTATACCGATAAAAATACGGCGCGTGACAATGGTGTGCTTGCATTCTTTACGTTCGGTGAGGGATATCACAACTACCACCATATTTTTGAATATGACTACAGAAATGGTATTCGCTGGTATCAGTTTGATCCGACAAAGTGGTTAATTAAAGGACTATCACTTGTTGGGCTCACAACTAATTTACGTAAAGTTCCTGAAGAGAGAATTGAAAAGGCGCTTGCAGCCATGCAACTTCAGCGAGCTAGTGAGCAAGTTTCAGTCTTGCCTAACGCTGAAGAAATGATGAAAACTATTCAAGACGAATATGATTTGCTTATGCAGCGCATGAGTGAGTATTACGCCACTAAAAAGCGCGTGATGCGGATTAAAAAGAAAACCCTTAAACGCAGTTTGGAGGGGCTTGAACTCGCATACAAATATAAAGAACTTAAACACGCGTTCGCTGTTCAAAAAGAGAAGTGGGTCCAATTACAAAGCTTGTCGTTGCAAATGGCATAAATCAAAGCGTGGATCCGCGCTGGTTAAACATTATCAAGAAACCACATAAGTGTCTGCTTATGTGGTTTTTTTATATAAGACTAGAGTTGGTATTACAGAGTTTGTAAGGTAGTACTATAGTTATCACAATAGATGAAGAACGTTGAGGAAAGTTGTATGGCGACAAAACAAAAGTCAAAAGCACCGTCTTATCATTACGATGCCATTGTCATTGGTACAGGGCCTGGCGGTGAAGGTGTTTCAATGCAGCTTGCAAAGGCAGGCAAAAAAGTCGCCATTGTTGAACGGTACGAGGCTGTTGGAGGTGGCTGTACGCATTGGGGAACTATCCCGTCAAAAGCGCTGCGCCATTCGGTAAGCCGTTTAATTGAATACAATTCGTCACCTTTATTTGCCGATAATCATTTAAGTAAAAGCCTTACTTTCTCTGACATCATGCGTCATGCAAGTGGTGTGGTTAAAAGCCAAACTCGCCTGCGTTCATCGTTTTACGATAGAAACCGCGTTACCCTGTTCCACGGTGAAGCTAGTTTCATAGACGCTCATACACTTGAAATTACGCGTGAGGATGGTTCGAAAGATATTGTAACAGCCGAGCAAATTGCAATTGCCACAGGATCACGTCCATATTGCCCCAAAGATATCGACTTTAATCACCCGCGTATCTATAACTCAGACACTATTTTGTCGCTTAATCACGATCCTAAATCGATCATCATTTACGGGGCCGGTGTTATCGGCTCTGAATACGCCAGCATCTTTAGAGGCTTAGGTGTAAAGGTAGATCTGGTAAATATGCGCGACAGGTTGCTGTCATTTCTTGATACCGAAATATCAGATGCACTTAGTTATCACTTATGGAACAACGGTGTTCTTATACGTCATAACGAGACGTATTCGTCGGTAGAAGCTACCGACGACTCAGTTATTCTCAATCTTGATTCTGGTAAACGCATGCGTGCAGATTGCCTGTTATTCGCAAATGGTCGAACAGGTAACACTGACACATTAAAACTTGAAAACGTGGGTATTAAAGCAGACAGCCGTGGACAGCTTAGGGTAAATGAAAACTACCAAACAGATGTTGATAACATTTATGCAGTAGGTGATGTAATAGGCTATCCCAGTTTAGCATCAGCTGCTTACAACCAAGGTAGGTTTGCAGCAGAAGCCATGCTTAACAAAAAGACGCACGCCGAATTGGTTGCCGACATTCCATCTGGTATATACACCATCCCTGAAATAAGCTCTGTTGGTAAAACTGAGCAAGAGCTTACCGCTGCAAAAGTGCCGTATGAAGTGGGTCGAGCGCAATTTAAGCATTTGGCACGGGCTCAGATTGCCTCTACCCAAACAGGAAGCTTAAAGATCTTGTTTCATCGAGAGACAAAAGAAATTCTTGGGATCCATTGTTTTGGTGAGCGTGCATCTGAGATCGTCCACATTGGGCAAGCAATAATGCAACAAAAAGGTGAAGGCAATACGATTGATTATTTCGTCAATACCACGTTTAACTACCCTACTATGGCTGAAGCGTATCGTGTAGCTGCAATAAACGGATTGAACAGAATTTTTTAACGGGCACAAAAAAGCCGGCGATGAAGCCGGCCTTCAAAACGATTGACTCGTTTAGTTGCGGTTAGCTGCCAACGCATTTAGCGCGTCTTTGTGAGCTACCACATCAATATGCATTTTTTCCTGATCGAAAGTCATTGTTGCAATGGCGTAATCGCCCTGACTCTCGCTCGCTAGATCGATGAGCTTTGTTTGTGCATCACGGAAACGAATGTTAGTGCTGATTTTGTCAGCCATACATTGGTTATTCATTTCGAATGTTTTCGCATCCATGCAATCGAAAAGCTGGTTACTGCCAGATTCCGCATGCGCAATACCAAATGCAGCTGATAATGCTAAACCAAGTACTACTTTACGCATGTCTATTCTCCTGTATTACAGTACGTCACTGTTGTGTAAATATACTGTATATACGCCGAACAGTCAATTCCGATCATACTTTTGTGACAGAAGTATTACAGTGTGAAATATTTAGCGAAAAATTCGAAAAAATATGACACTGCGCTATTTCTGAGATTCTAAGAATGCTAGAAGCTCTGCAAAGGGCATAGGTTTAGCATACAGGAAACCTTGCGCCTCGTCGCATCCAAGCTTAATCATATAGCTAGCTTGCTCTCGTTTTTCTACACCTTCGGCAATAGTGAGCAGACCCAATTTATTACCTAGCGTTACAATGGTTTCTGCTAATACAGCGCTAGCGCCTGGCTTAACATCTTTAACAAACGAACGATCCACTTTTAGTCTGTCTAAAGGTAGCTGTTGTAGATAGCTCATTGAAGAGAAACCGGTTCCAAAATCGTCAATCGCTATTTGAACGCCGTGTTCCTTTAACGCTCGAAGTGCATCTATCACTATTTGTGGTTCATCCATAACCACGCTTTCGGTAATCTCTAGTTCTAACAAGCTAGGGTCACATTCTGCTTTAGACAGCGCAAGCTTGACCTTTTCAACGAATAAACGATCGCGAAACTGAGGAATAGAAATGTTTACTGCTACGCGCAAATGTCCGTGGCCAACTTCCTTTAACTTTTGCAGACGACTGCACGCTTCTTCTAACACCCATTCGCCAATATCGACAATGAGCCCCGAATATTCAGCTAAAGGTACAAAAACTGCAGGTGAAATAAAGCCGCCATTACCGTCTGGCCAACGTAATAATGCTTCCATACCCACAACTCGCTCATTTAACAGATCGACCTGCGGCTGAAACCACAATTCCAACTTACGAGCAGCAAAATCGCTTCGTAAACGGCGGATCATATCTAACCGCCATGTTGTCTGATCCTCAATATCCTTTGCGTAAAACTCGTAATTATCGGTAAGGTTTTTCTTCGCTCTGTTAAGTGCAATATTGGTACGTTTTAAAATCTCAATACCAATATTGCGCTTTTTATCCAATCGACAAAATCCGATGGTAACATTAACCGGCAAGGTGTGATCTTCAACAACAAAGGTCGAGCTAAAAAGCTCATTGATAGATTCTGGATTAACCACTGCTTCTGGTCCGATTAAACCAAATACGTCAGCGCCAATTCGGCCTTTTTTCACTGAGTCGTCAAAAGAACTTAAGAAACGATCGCTAATCGCACGCAGGAGATCATTCCCCACTTCTTGGCCTAAACCATCATTGATGTCTGAGAAGTGGTTAACATCAATAAGCGCCACACAACAGTCCTCACAAGCAAAGATGTGAGGTTTATCAAGCATATTGATAAACTCATTGCGGTTAGGTAAACGGGTTAGCCAATCTCTAAATGCGGCATTACGCAGCTCGTGAAAGAGGTTCACGTTTTCGTACCCAACGGAGATACTAGATAGAAAGACTTCTAATAAATGCTTATCGAGTTCATTTATTTCGTGGGTTTGACGAACAAACACCGCGGCCTCAAAGCCTGCGCGGCTGATAAATAAAACAGAAAAATTGTGCTCAAAAATATGTTTTTTTAGTCGTAAGCAACGCGCTATGTTCTCAGCAATTTCAGCACTGTTAAGCTCTTGGATTGGTTTGTTGATGAACTTCGCATATTCCCCTGCTGCACCGAGTACATAAACATCTTCATCTTCTCTATCGATCAAGGACCCAGCTCTGGCGCACAGCAGCCCTTCTGAATCCAAACCAATCAACGAGCTAATTTGCGTTACTACACCTTCACAAAAAGCTTTTACAGAGTGCTCTTCAAACAAATTAGCCGATGAAGCAATAATTTTTTCAAGACCAGCTCGGTTTTGACTAATAGTGACAATTTGTTGGTAAGAACGCAGCGAGGAAATGATGGTTGTAAGGAGTTTAGCGCGGGTCAGTTCAGTCTTTGTTTTGTAGTCGTTTATGTCATAAAGCTTGATAACTTGCTCTTCCGGTGCGTAACCGGGCTGTCCCGTTCGAAGAATGATACGCGGCTCTAACAGGTTCATGTCTTCGCGAATATATTTTACGACATCAAATCCGGCATCGTCTGTCTCCATTACCACATCAAGTAAAATAATGGCTATGGTACTGCCGTATTCATGAAGCAGTTCTTTGGCTTGTTTCGCCGAATAGGCGTGAATGAAGTTGAGTTTGCGGTCGTTTACGACAAGGTCAGCCAACGCCAAGCGTGTTACTGTATGAATTTCCTCATCGTCATCAACAATAAGCACATTCCAGTCTTTACCTAGCACAACATGTTCATCTGTCGAACCATCATCCTCTAAAAAGATGAGTTCGTCGTTATCGTAATCCATTGCCGACATTACCACTTAGTTTCCTCAAAACATACAATATAAGAATGCGCTACTCATTGTATAAAGGCAACGATTACATTGATAAAAAAGTGACGCAATGCAATAGTGCTCCTACAGAAAATTACCATCAAAAACATATTATCGGTTATGAAGATTACACCCCAACCTTTTTCGCCTGAGGTAAGAAAAACTGAGAAACCTCTCGAAAAGCCGGTGACACAACACGCTGATAAGCCTACAGCAGAACAAACCAGTAGTGCAGCTAGGCTTGATACAAGCCGCCAGCGCATGCTCTCTTGGTTCGCAAGGGTGGGTATAAGCCCTTCTATGCTGTCGCCCGACCCCAAAAAACAAAAACATGCTTTAGAACGCAGAAAACAAATTCTAGAAACACAGAAAGCGAGTAATCTTCAAGCTGTATTAAATATAGCACTAAATGTGACAATTGATGAACAAACTGTAGACAATATTGACCCAGATTGGTTCTTTGCATTTAGCACCATGGCTGAAGAGATTTACAGTAGACCCATGCAAGAGCTATGGGGAAAAATTTTTGCAGTGGAAGTAGCGCGTCCAGGAAGCTTTTCTCTGCGTACACTGCAGTTATTGAAGACGCTTACTCACCGAGACGCGCAGGTTTTTACTAAAGCGGCCAATGTAGCAAGCAAGCGAAATAGTGACACTGTACCAAGAATTTTGGTTGGCTATCACCGAAGAAAAGGCTTTTTTTCGCTCTTTAGAAAACACCATCCTGAGCAAGTTAATCTGAGCACCGTTGGCCTAAGCTACCCAGACCTTTTGGCACTTCAAGAAATGAAGTTGATTTATGCCAGTGAAATTGAAAGTGGTGAGTATCAAGAAGGTCAGAAAGTGACGCTTCGATGTGTGAACGAGAATATCAGCCTTACATGCAAAACGGCAGGCGTTGCCCTTGTGTACTACAAGTTCACGCCTGTTGGCAGTGAACTTTATAAGTTAGTGGGTAAATCGCCCAACGACAATTACATTAGCGCCATAAAATCGGTGCTAAATGAAGTGTTTGTGGTGGGCTAGATACCATCGCCGAACTCGTGAAGTCCACACTCTCTTTTTAATCCAAAGAAACGCGTATCTTGCTCACTCATACCTTCTTGAAGTGACTGTGTGGTATGCCAATCACCAATTGACACATAGCCTTGTTCCCAAAGTGGGTGATAATCAAGGTTATTGTCTTTTAGGTAGTAATGCAGGTCTTTGTTGCTCCAGTCAATAATAGGGTACAGCTTGAACTGATTACCTACCTTTTGTAGGACTGGCAACTTACCGCGTGTATCCGACTGACTACGGCGCAAGCCTGCAAACCAAGTACCTACATTGAGGTCTTTTAGCGCACGCTGCATCGGCTCAACTTTGTTCATCTTGTTGTATTGCTCGATACCTTCTATTCCCTTCTCCCACAGACGTCCGAAGCGCGCTTCTTGCCATGCCGATGACATATCGGCGCGGTACACGTGCAGATTCAGTTTCAAGCTGTCGACCAATTTGTCGATGAACTGATACGTTTCTGGGAACAAGTAACCCGTGTCGGTAAGTACAACCGGAATATCGGGTTTAGCCTGCGTTAGCATGTGTAGCATGACTGCCGATTGAGCACCAAAGCTCGATGAAACAATATGCGTGCCCGGCAAGTTTTCTATTGCCCACGCAACACGCTCTTGAGCAGACATGCTCTCAAGTGTTTCATTGATATCAGCAAGTTCTTCCTTGCTGATATCTAATGACAGTGGTTGCTGACTTACTGCTGTATTATGCGTCATAGAAATCCCGTGCGGAGTCTACTACCGGTTTAACAACACCCGCGCGCACTACAAAATCACCAAACGCTTCGCCTTCGTTACGCTCCTTGGCCCATTGACCAAACAACGTATCCAGCTCTGCCATGATTTCTTGCTCGCTGATGTTTTCACGATACATACGAGGAATACGCGTTCCCTCTCTGTCACCGCCTAAGTGCAGGTTATATTTACCCGGGCCTTTGCCCACAAGTCCAACTTCAGACAACATTGCTCGACCACAACCATTCGGACAGCCTGTCACGCGAAATACCACGCTGTCTTCAGCTAAACCATGCTTAGCTAATAAACCTTCAAGCTCAGTTACAGCGTCAGGAAGATAACGCTCTGCTTCGGCCATCGCTAGTGGACATGTAGGTAATGCAACGCATGCCATAGAATCTAGGCGTTGGTTAGACACTTCTGGAGCTATCAAACCGTGCTCTTTTGCTAAAGACTCAATAGTGTCTTTATCTTCAGGCGCTACGCCCGCAATAATGAGGTTCTGGTTGGCCGTTAGACGGAAATCGCCCTTGTGAATTTTGGCAATTTCAGCACAACCTGTTTTTAGTGTTTTGCCTGGGTAATCTAAAATACGGCCGTTTTCAATAAACACCGTTAAGTGATATTTACCATCGATACCTTCAACCCAACCGAAGCGGTCGCCACGGCTAGTGAATTCGTATGGACGACTGTCTTGGAACGTCACACCGGCACGTTTCTCAACTTCGGCTTTAAAGTTATCAACGCCAACACGCTCAAGGGTGTACTTGGTTTTCGCGTTCTTACGGTTTACACGATTACCCCAATCGCGCTGTGTTGTAACAACAGCGGCAGCAACGTCTAACGTGTTCTCTAGTGGGATGAAGCCAAAATCACTCGCTTTACGAGGATACGTGCTCTTGTCACCATGGGTCATTGCTAAACCACCACCTACTAACACGTTAAAGCCAACTAGCTTTCCGTTGTCAGCAATCGCTACGAAGTTAAGATCGTTTGCGTGTACATCAACGTCGTTTTGAGGTGGAATAACAACCGTGGTTTTAAATTTACGCGGTAAGTAGTTATCGCCTAAAATTGGCTCAACGGGTTTTTCCGTTGTTTCTACCTTCTCACCGTCCAACCAAATCTCAGCATAAGCGCGCGTTTTTGGTAGTAAGTGTTCGCTTATTTTCTTCGCCCATTCAAACGCTTCTGCATGCAGTTCTGATTCAACCGGGTTCGATGTGCAAAGTACGTTACGGTTAACGTCACCTGCAGTAGCGATACTGTCGATACCGGCTTTATTTAGCATTTGGTGCATCGACTTAATTTTCGGCTTCAATACGCCGTGAAACTGGAATGTTTGACGCGTAGTTAAGCGAATACTGCCGTACATAGTGTGGTCGGCGGCGAATTTGTCGATAGCTAACCACTGATCAGGAGTAATAACGCCACCCGGCAAACGGGCACGAAGCATCACATTGTGCAGTGGTTCTAGTTTTTGCTTTGAACGCTCGGCACGAATATCGCGGTCGTCTTGCTGATACATACCGTGAAAACGAATAAGCTGGAAGTTGTCAGCGGTGAAGCCACCAGTAAGATCGTCTTTTAAGTCGGTAGTAATCGTGCCGCGCAAATTATTACTTTCACGCTTTAATCGCTCGTTGTCAGCCAGTTTGCCCTCAACGATAAATGGTGATTTTTCGTTACTCATTAATAGACATCCTTCTGATAACGCTTCGCTTTACGTAACTCTACAACATAGGCTTTTGCATCAGCCTCTGACTTACCACCGTGCTCTTGAATAATAGCAACCAGTGCGTTTTCAACATCTTTAGCCATATACATAGCGTCTCCACACACATAGAAATGTGCGCCTTGCTCAAGCCACTCGTATACTTCCTTACCGTTTTCAAGTAAGCGATGTTGAACGTATACCTTTTCTTCTTGGTCACGAGAAAACGCTAGCGTAATTTTGTCTAGCAGGCCGTCTTTAACATAGCCTTGCCATTCAACTTGATATAAAAAGTCTTGAGTGAAGTGCGGGTTACCAAAGAATAACCAGTTTTTACCTTCAGCTTCTTGTGCATCACGCTCTTGCATAAATGAGCGGAATGGCGCAATGCCCGTTCCTGGACCCACCATGATTACAGGCGTATTTGGATCGGCAGGAAGACGGAAATTGTCGTTATTTTCAACGAATACATCCACCTCACCATTTTCTTCTAAATATTCACATAAGAAACCTGATGCGCCGCCTTGATGACGGTGACCAAAGGCTTCGTAGTCAACATGTGCAACCGTTAAATGAACTTCTTCTTCAACTTCCGCTTGGCTTGACGCTATAGAATACAAGCGAGGCGTTAACGGACGAAGCGCATCTACCAACTGTTGCTCTGAGAGCTTGCCTGGATGGTCTCGCACGATATCAATGATTTGGCGTTCCGCCATATACGTGCGAAGCTGCGCCTTATCTTCCATTAATGCAGCCAGTCCTTCAGAGCCTGTAGCCGCTTGATACGCCTTAATGAAATTTGGATAACTAAGCGTAAGTTCAAGCTTTGATGTAAGTGCTTCGGTAAGTGTCATGGTAGATTCAGCCACAACCACTTCAGCATCACCATTTAGCGAAAGAACATTTACAAACTCGGAAACCAACGATGGGGCATTTTTAAACCACACGCCCAAGGCATCGCCAGGCTTATAGGTAATACCCGAGTCTTCTAGACTAATTTCAATGTGGCGAATGTCTTTTACCGAGTCTCGGCCTGTAATTTTTTGCGCGTCGATAAGTGTGGCTTTATACGGCGCTTTTTTGGTGTAAGTTTGTGCAGCTACACCCTGAACCGCAGCGCCCGTTTGTGCTGCTACAGCAACCTCGGTAGACGCACTAAAATCACCTTTCAAAGACTCGATTAGCTTATTAAGCCATGCTTCGGCTTCAGCTTCGTAATCAACATCACAATCTAGACGTTCCACAATGGCCTGACCGCCAAGCTTGCCCAGACGCTCGTCAAAGTCTTTTCCTGTTTGGCAGAAAAATTCGTAGCTGCTATCGCCTAAGCTTAGTACTGCATATTTTGTACTGGCTAATTTTGGCGCTTTCTTACTGGCTAAAAATTCGTGTAATTCAATCGCGTCGTCAGGCGCGTCACCTTCACCGTGGGTACTTACAAATACGGCAACATGCGTTTCGCTTTTCAAACTACGAGGCTTGTAATCGGCCATACTTACCAGCTTACTGTTAAACCCAGCTTCCTCTGCCTTAGCTTGACACTGTGCAGCTACGCCTTTCGCGTTACCTGTTTGCGAGCCGTATAAAATAGTAAGCGTTGGTGCGTCGCCAGCAGGTGCCGAAGCAACTTGAGCGGCGGGTGCTACAACACCACCTTGTGCCGCTGCCATACCCGCAGCATAACCACTTACCCATGTAAGTTGATCACGATTTAGTCCTGCAATGGCCTGCGTAATTGAATTCCATTGTTGGTCGTTTAATACCGCGCCTGGCGCTGAATTAGAATTAGAATCTTGTGACATAGTCTTTTAGCCTTTTATCGATGGCGCTAAGGCTAACGGCTTTCTACAAGAAGAGAAAAGAATAAATGAAACTTTTTTATTACTGAAAGTGCTTAAAAGCGTCATTGAAATAAAAAAGGCGTGAACTGTCAGACAGTCACGCCTTTCGTCGAATACTTAAAATAGCTTAGAAATGCAGCTCTAGGCCTGCAAATACGCCATCAAATTCCATGTCAGCGTATACATCATCAAGGTCTTCAATATCTACCGTTACATTTCTGTAACCCACTTGTAAGGTCATATCTACAGCTAAGCTTTCGATAAAAGAATATTGAACAGCCGCTTGATAATCGCTTAGCTTATGGTCATCGAACGATAAATAGCTCCCCTCGAAGTAAGCAGATAAACCAGTAAATGGTAAACCTAATTGCACTTTAGAATATGCCATTGGCACAACGCCGGAGAACTCTACTTGTCCTTGAGTATCGCTAGCTGGGTCGATTACGAACAAAGAACCGTCGATGTATTTGCCGTTAATACCTAAATCAAAGCTTACTAGGTCGTTATCAAAAAGCTCGTAGTACAAAATGAAGTCGGTTGAATCAATTTCTACGTCGCCATTAATGCGAGTGTTCGCTGTATACAACTCACCATCAAACGTGAAGTTAGTGGTTAGTACAGTAGAACCGCTGTTTTCCAACGTTGTGTGGTTCACTTTTACATTCGGTAAAAATGGCACTGGATGTTCAAAAGCAATGTATACCGATGTGTTGTTCTCATCATCAAAGTTGAAGTCGGTAGTATTATTGCTATCAGCAAAACCACCCGAGGTATCGGTTTGCCATGTTTGTGCGCCAACATACACACCAGCTATGGTATCCGCCTGAGATGCAGTAGAAATCAATGCGCATCCAAGTGCAGCAGCTAGAAGACCTTTTTTCATTTATTATCCTTGATTGAGCAGTTCTGAAAGTTCAATTAAAGCGGCATTTGCTCGAGAAATATAGTTTGCCATTACTAACGAGTGATTAGCTAACATACCAAAGCCGCTTCCATTTAATATCATTGGGCTATATACCGTTTGCTGTGTGGCCTCAAGTTCTCTTATGATTTGCTGAAGACTTACCAGTGCATTTTTGTCTTCAAGTACTTCATAAAACTCAATTTCCACTGCTTTAAGAAAATGAAGCAGCGCCCACGTTGCACCACGTGCCTCGTAAAAATTATCGTCTAGCTTCCACCAGCTGGTTTGCACTACACGTTGACTCGCGGTAGGCGTAGAACGTCGAGCGTTAGCGTCGCCGGCTAAGTCAATGTTAATTCTAGCAGATCCTACGCTTGCACTTAGTCGTTGTGAATAGCTGCCTAAGCGTTTTTCGACTTGCTTAAGCCATTCGCGCAAATTATCGGCACGAGTATAAAACTGACTATCTGAATTACGGGTGTTAGCAAGCTCGTCTCTGTATTGCTTTAACAATTCGATACCGTCTGAGTAGCTGGACTCTGAAGATGGCAACGCCCAGCTTTTATGGTCCATGTTGAATTTGGGGTGTGCTTTCGTTAAGAACACATTCTCGATAGATTGTGATTGCGAGCGACTGAAGTCTTTACGCATAGATAAGGCGAGGTCTCGCACCATTTCTAGGGCACCGAATTCCCATGCTGGCATGTTATCTAAGAAGATGCCGGGAGGTGTAACATCATTTGATAAATAGCCGCCGGGCTTATCAAGCAAGGTTTCAGACACGTCTATCATTGTTGTCGTGATTGTATACCCAGCAATGCTTGTTGGATTTTCAACAGTTGAATTCTCGGCCAAGCGTTTTCGTACATCGAAAGTGTCTGGTGACATGCTCCAGAACCAACCTACAAGCCAGAAAAGTACAATAATTATCACAGCGACAACTGCTATCCATTTTGCATTTAATGATTGTCTCATATCTACACCAACCTTCCTTCTAAATAACAAATAGCTGGCCTAAGGCCAGCTATAAGTGTTTTCTTTGTACATGATAATTGCGAAACCTTTGTGACGAAATAAAAACCACCGTCAACAAACAACACCTTATCACAACTTAAATTAACTTATGTACTTCTACTGATTGCTATACATTGTGGTGGTTAAAGGTGCCATTTTGCTGATTATAGCGGTTAGCATTTCTGTTCTTCAGCGCATAAAGCGCAATGGCGATAATAATGATTGGCCAAAAGGCGCTAAATCCAACGGCCAACAATGCGATAACGCCAACACCCAACCCAACAAAAATAGTACCTAAAACACTCACCGCTACAACGAAGCCTACGATGGCAAGTACCACACCCACTAAAGACAATACGGCCATACTTTCCCAAGGGCTCAGAAGTTCGTCTGACATTACAATGTGCATACCCCAAAAATCATCAACCAAACTGCCTAAACAGTTCACTAGAACAATGGCAATAACCAAAGCAAGAAGAACATTTTTCATTACACCATCCTCGGTAGAAGGATAACGGCCGCGATGTAAGCAACAAGCGTAATAGGTGTAGCAATAAACAAACTCACAACAGCTGCTGCTCTTACCCAAACCGCGTCAATATCAAAGTAACGTGCAACACCTGCACAAACACCCGAAATAACACCTGAATCTAAATCTCTATATAGTCGTTTTTGTGTTGGCATTTTCATTTTATGTTTCTCCAAATGTATGTACTTTGCTGTGTGCGATTTACGTATGTAGTGAATGAACTTAGTGAAGGTGAAGGTCGCTTAGGCGACCTTTTTCTGCTTGAGCGCTTCAAGCTCTTTTTCAATAACTTCGTCAGCTTCCATCGCATCGAACTGTGCTTGAAGTGAAGTAGCATCATCTGACTTAGTAAGGTCGTATGCATCTACTTGCGCTTCTAGGTAATCAATACGCTGCTCGTAGTTTTCAAACCGCATCATGGCATCATCAATTTTGCTCTCATGGTCAGCCTGCTTTACTTTAAGGCGTGTCTGCGCTGAATTTTTGCGCTGTACCAATGTTTTTTGCTTAGCTTTGGCTTCAGCTAACTTGCTGTTCAAGCGGCCTGTATCAGCCTGAATTTTTTCAATGCTTTCTGTTAAATGCGCTTGCTGTTCTTCTAGTGAAGTAAGCTTTGCTACATATTTTTGCTTTTCAATTAGCGCTGCTTTTGCAAGTGACTCTTTGTCGTTGTCCATTGCTAGTTGCGCTTTGTCCTGCCATCCGTTGATGTGTTTCGACGTTGCATCAATTTGGCGTGCCAACGTTTTTTGTTGTGCAATATAACGAGCTGCGTCGGTACGAACTTCAACTAGTGTTTCTTCCATTTCTTGAATGATCAGACGAATGATTTTTTCCGGATCTTCGGCTTTATCTAACATAGCGTTGATGTTGGCTTGAACAATATCGTTAATGCGCGAAAACATACCCATGATTATTTCTCCGTTAAGAATGTAGTTCGGTTACCAGCCCTGTATCACACAAGTTTGAATCGCTGGGTTTCCCATGTTGATTACATAAAAGCTACTTCAATGTACGTGCCAAAAACGCAAAACACTGATTTAATTGACTTTTTAAACAATTGAAAGAAAAAACACCAAACCGCGTAGCGTGTTTAAAACAAGATAGTGGTTAAATTAACCACACTGATTTGTGAATTTGACCAACACCTACATTTGGATTTTTAGTGCCTGGAAAATACGTACAAAAAAAGCGCCTTATGGCGCTTTTTAGTAATATCTAAAATTGTCTAGTAAGTGCTAGTCAGCATCTTCTTCAGTGCTGTCACTCGATTTTTCTGTGGCAGCTAAATCGGTAACACTTACGCTTCCCGTTCCTTTGGCATCATTAGCGTCTAGCTCGAAATGATAAGCAGCATTCGCTACAGATTGGTATACATCCATTCGAATTTCATTGGCTGTTGTTAAAACGGCGGTGTTTACCATGTTTGTTAAAATAGACTGAAGCACTGACTCTTGCGCGTTAGCTGCGCCGCTTATCATGCTTGCTGAAAGTAAAGTCGCTGCAATTAGTGAAGTTTTCATAGTTTCCCTCGAAAGTAGTCAGTGCAACAACACGCTGTCGTTGCGATACTTAAGGGATTGCTAGAGGTGTGCCAAGATCATAAATTAATTGTAACGCACTGAATTTATTTGAAAATACAATATTCACACAAGCGAGTTATTGCTAAACGCCTTTTGTACAAATATTAAACTTTAGTCAAAAATACTAAAGTATTAGTCTTTTTGACCATTGTACTGTTCAACTTCTCGTTGTGCCTTTTCAACCGCATCCAAAGCATTCATTAACAGGTTTGGATCTGGGCTCTTACCTGTACCATTTTGGCTTAGGTAACGACGCCAAATTCTACCACCCGCTTGGCCTTGAAATAAACCGAGCATGTGACGCGCAGCATGCCACGGCTTAAAGTAAGGATCTTCTTGGCGCTCAATGTATGCCTGCATTTGTTCTACTAACCATCTTCTAGACGCTGGTGTTGCTGAAGTGTCGCCAAAAATATCTTTATCAACTGAAGCCATGATATATGGATTAGAGTACACTTCACGTCCCATCATTACACCATCAACTAAAGCAAGTTGTGCTTGGGTGTCTTCAAGAGTTTTAATACCACCGTTAATGCTAATTGAAAGCTCTGGTCTTGTTTCTTTTAATCGGTGCACTCGTGGATAGTTAAGCGGTGGTATTTCTCGGTTCTCTTTTGGGCTTAGCCCTTGAAGCCATGCTTTGCGCGCATGCACGATAAAAGTGTCGCACCCTGCATCTGCCACTATATTGATAAAGCGTGAAAAATCCTCGTCTTCATCCATGTCATCAATACCAATACGACACTTAACGGTAACAGGGATATCTACTTCTGCCTGCATCGCTTTAACGCAGCTCGCCACAACTTCTGGCTGGGCCATTAAACATGCGCCGAAGCTGCCGTTTTTTACTCTGTCGCTTGGGCAACCAACATTTATGTTAACTTCGTCATAGCCTCGCTCTTGCGATAGCACTGCGCATCTTGCCATATCAGCAGGGTCACTACCGCCTAACTGAACAGCAACGGGATGCTCTTCTGTGTTGAAACCCAAATAATCGCCTTTGCCATAAATAATAGCGCCTGTGGTAACCATTTCGGTATACAGCAACGTATGCTTTGATATTAAACGTAAAAAGTAGCGGCAATGGCGATCTGTCCAATCGAGCATTGGCGCGACAGAAAATTTACGATTTAACTCAGTGATAGGCACGTTCAAACAACCTCAACTTACTTGGTATTAACACAGGCAACGCAGGGCATGCGTTTGCGAGCGGCGTATAGTACCTATGTTCAATAAAAAAACAATAAGGCACGTTTAGATTTCAACGAGGAAGCATATAGCACTATGAAACTTGACCAATTTTACTTACTGCAACAATAAAAAACCGAGGACATTGCCTCGGCTTTTAAAGAAACAATGAAATAAAACGCTAGATCAGCCCCATGTGGCCAGCGTGGAACTCAAGGTGCTCCTCTATAAAAGAAGCAATGAAGTAATAACTATGGTCGTAGCCTTCATGCATGTTCAATGTAAGCTGCGTTTCAGAGCGTTGCGCAGCATGCACCAGAGACTGCGGCTTTAACTGGTCCTGTAGAAATTCGTCTTTTGTGCCTTGTTCTACCAACATAGGAATATAGTGCGCTTTACTCGCAAGCAATAGGGATGCATCGTAGTCTTCCCACGCGGTTTTATCTTCACCCAAATATCGACTAAGCGCTTTCTCACCCCACGGACAATCGCTAGGGTTCGCAATAGGGCTAAACGCCGATACAGAAACATATTTATTAGGGTTTCGCATTCCAATAACTAGCGCACCATGACCGCCCATGGAATGGCCGCTGATGGCTTTTTCTTTGGTAACTGGAAACTCGCGTTCAATCAAAGCAGGAAGCTCTTCAGTGATATAGCTGTACATCTTGTAATGCTTATCCCACGGTGCTTGCGTTGCATTAACGTAAAACCCAGCCCCATGCCCAAAATCGTAAGCACCGTTTTCGTCATCGGGTACATCATCTCCTCGCGGCGAGGTATCAGGTGCAACAATGGCCATGCCAAGCTCGGCAGCCAATTTCATAGCCCCTGCTTTTTGCATAAAGTTTTGGTCGGTACACGTTAGTCCAGATAACCAATACAGAACAGGCACAGGCTTTTCTGCCGACGCGAAAGGGGGAAGAAACAGTGCGAATGTCATCTCGCAATGCGTTGTTTCAGACGAGTGCGTATAGCGAAGGTGTCTACCACCAAATACTCTATTTTCGCCAACTAGCTTCATTCCAACTCCTTATCGTTAATTATTTACATGATTATTGGTGATTCAGTAAAGGCTCTATCGGATTTTAGATCAAGTTCGTTTACACTAAGTGCCTAATTTTTGAGGTAAGTACAATGGTAAACGCTTTGCTGCATCATATTGTGGGCACTATTTCTGTCATCGTATACTTTTTCAATACAGTGTTGTGGTCTACCCCTATTTTTATTCTGGCAGTATTTAAACTCATTCCTATCGCACCATGGCGACGTTTTATATCTTATTTATTAGATGCATGTGCTACTGCATGGATTAGCGTTAACAATTTAAACCAACGAATTAGCGGCCGCACGTCGTGGCAAGTAAATGGCCTGGAAAAGTTAACCCGTGATGATTGGTACTTAGTGATAGCAAACCATCAGTCGTGGGTTGATATTCTTGTACTTCAGCGCGTATTTAATCGCAAAATCCCCTTTTTAAAATTCTTCCTCAAAAAAGAGCTTATTTATGTACCCATTCTTGGCCTAGCTTGGTGGGCACTCGACTTTCCATTTATGCGCAGGTATTCAAAAGCATTCTTAGCAAAACACCCTCACCTGAAAGGCAAAGACATGGAAACCACGCGCCAGGCGTGTGAAAAGTTTCGTACAAAGCCTGTCAGTATCATGAATTTTGTAGAGGGAACACGCTTTACTGCTGGAAAGCACGCCAAGCAAGGGTCGCCTTTTGAGCATCTTTTAAAGCCTAAAGCTGGTGGCGTTGCATTTGTACTTTCGGCAATGGGCGACCACCTGCATAAACTTATTGATGTCACCATTGATTACCCACAAGGCGTTCCGTCGTTTTGGGATTTCGTAAGCGGAAAGGTGCGAAATATTCGAGTAAACATTGATGTTATGCCCATTAAAGATATTATGGAGAATGGCATTTTTAGCGATAAATATTTTGACGATCCTCAAGTTCGTGAACGCTTTCAAGCGTGGCTTAATGAACGCTGGCAAGCAAAAGACAATTTATTAGACTCTCTCAACGCAACTCAGAAACCATTATGATCCGTGCAGTATTGGCTCCATTTATTTTCGTTATTCACACTACCCTTCAAATTGCTAATTTAGCGCTGTGGGGGGGGCTTATTATTTTACTTGGCCTGGTAAAACTACTGCTGCCTAACGGTCGCATTAGGACTGCTTGGAATGGCGTAATGCATACCCTTATGTTCAGCTTCGGGCGCATTAGCGTGCTACTTATTCGACTGTTTAACAGCGTAGATATTGAATGTGCTGTTCACGGCGAATTGGCTAAAGACCGCTGGTATTTAATTATTGCCAACCACCTAAGCTACCTAGATATTATTTTATTAATTGAGTTTGCTACCCATCGTATTCCTGCTCCTAAGTTTTTCTTGAAGAAGGAGCTAATTTGGCTTCCTTTTGTTGGTTTAGGCGCATGGGCGCTTGATATGCCCTTTATGCATCGCTACACCAAGGCTTATCTTGAAAAATACCCAGAGAAAAAAGGCAAAGACTTAGAAACCACAAAAGCCTATTGTGAAAAGTTTAGAACGGTACCAACAACCGTGATTAACTTTGTTGAAGGCACCCGCTTTACTACAGATAAGCACATAGAAAAGCAAAGCCCTTATACGAATCTATTACCGCCAAAGGCTGGTGGCGTATCTTTTACGCTTGCCGCAATGGGCGAGTTATTTACCAATGTGCTTGATATTTCTTTGTTATATCCTGAAAACAAACGCCACCCAATGATGGCCATGCTTAGTGGGCGTATGACAAAAATCGTAATAGACGTGAACGTCACGCCAGTGCCCGAACTACAACAGGAATCCGCTAAAACCGAGTCAGAGTTTCGCGTGTATTTTCAGAATTGGCTCAACGGATTGTGGAAAAATAAAGACAACCGCATTAAGAATTTATTGGAGTCATAAGCTATGGAGATGAGCTCTTCTATACGCGATACCTTTATTCATTACGTTAAAGATCTCTTTCCAAATTTAACCACGGAAGACCCGCTTTTTAATGTATTAGCGTTAAGTACAATACTTGTTGTATCAGCGTTCATTTACATTATTGCTAGGCTATTAATACGACCTCAAATTGCTAACTGGGTTTATAAGTCTAACAACCGTTGGGATAACGCCCTACAAGAACACGGTTTCTTTAGGCGTTTAATGCACCTCTTTCCTGCCCTGTTTATCTATATTGCTACACCTGTGCTGATAGAAGATGAAGCCGTGATGCACGGCGCCATTATAAAAAGCGCCCAACTTTATATGCTGTATAGCGGTGTTCTTGCAGTATTTGCATTACTAAGTACGATAGAAGATGTGTACAACGCATCTGCACTGGCGCGTCGTGCTCCTATCACTGGCTTTATTCAAGTTTCTAAACTTGCCTTTGCCATCGTTGCTATTTTACTTAGCATCTCGCTTATTGTGGGCAAAAGTCCTTTATTGCTTTTATCAGGCTTAACCGCAATAGCTGCTGTACTGCTGCTTATTTTCAGAGACACAATTTTAGGTTTTGTTGCCGGTATTCAAATTGCTGCGAACCGAATGTTTAACACCGGTGACTGGATTTCGATGCCCAAGTACGAAGTAGACGGTGAAATTCTGGAAATAGGTTTAACCAACGTTAAAGTACAAAACTGGGATAACACTATTTCAACCCTGCCGACTTATAGTTTAACCACAGAAGCAGTAAAGAACTGGCGTGGCATGCAGGAGTCAGGCGGGCGAAGAATTAAACGTGCAGTGTATATCGATATACATTCTATTAAGCTTTGCGACAACAATATGCTAGAACGCTTGTCAGGTATTCGCTTCATTAATGACTATATTGAAAAGAAGAAAACAGAGCTTCGCGACTATCACCGCGATATGTCTATTGATGAGTCAGATTTGCTAAACAGCAGACGGTTAACCAATATTGGTACCTTTAGAGCCTATCTTGAGGCCTATCTTCGTAAGCACCCCAATATTAATCAGGAACTTACGTTAATGGTACGTCAACTTCCGCCGAATGAACTTGGGCTGCCACTGGAAATTTACTGCTTTAGTGCAGAAAAAGCGTGGGTAAAGTACGAGAAAATACAGGCTGATGTATTTGATCACGTGATGGCTATGCTTGCATCGTTTGAGCTAAGGGCATACCAAAGAGACGGCCACCTATCGCTGTTAGCTCAGCGTGAGCAGTATCTTAAAGATGAACGCGCGAGTCATAATGAAAAACAAGCTTAAAGGTGACAGTGAACAAAGCGCTGACGCGGATTAGTTACATTACACCGCACTTTGTTTTGAACAGACATTGAGACATAAAAAAACCGGCTTAAAAGCCGGTTTTTTTGACGTAAGTCATGTACTAAGACAAAAGTTACGCCAAGGCATAGGCCATAAGCATACACACAATCAAACCGGTAACACCAAAGAAACCGTATTCAATTTTCTCTTGCATGCCTTCTGCACCTGCTTTCGCAGTCATTAAGCCCATAACGATGCTGCTTAGCCCCAGAGTAAAGGCAATTAGCGCAACACCAAACATAATTGCATTAATCCAATCAGCCATTGTGGTACCCCTAAAAATAATTGTCGGTATTATGCACCAATAAAAATGTTTTGAACATGCTTGGGTTTAGTTTAATTAGCCACAAATTCATCAAAATTGATCTTGGTCAAATTTGCTACTAAATCACTTTTTTCGCTAAGTATTGAATAAACCTTAAATTAAACAGTCGCAGAGAAACTCGTAAACCATTGATTTAAATAAACAATAAATAATGGCAAGCGCATTGCAAAATCAAACCTATCAACACGCTTCATTGCCACCCGCGGTGTGATGTGGTTCAAGAAAGCGTTGCTTCGTCAATTTTGATTAAGGAAATAACAATGTCGAACAAATTATTGGTTTCAGCTGCAGTAGCAAGTGCTTTACTTAGTGGCCAAGCAATGGCCCACGATACACATTTTCAGAACAATAGCTGTGATGTAGAGCTTGATGGTCACATTCAATATTACCAAGGCGACCTAACCGTTAAAATGGACAGCGGCAACGTAGTGAAAATTGACCAGTACTATAACCTAACGCTAAACGGTAAAGACGTAGCGCTAGATAGCGAACAGCAGCGCTGGGTAACCGAATACTACGACAGTATCGATATGGCAATTCCAATGACACTTACTATTGCTAGTGAAGGCTTGAAAATTGCCAACGTGGCAGTAAGCGAAGTATTTACCGAATTACTTGGCGACAACACCATGGACGATGATTTCCAAACACTGTTTACCTCATTAGAAACTAAGTTATCGACTTCCTTCTACGACGATGCCGGCAACCTTCGTGTCGACTCGACTGAGTTTGAAGAACCAGGCTGGTTTGATGAAAGCTGGGAGCAAGAGTTTGAAGCAGAGTTAGAGTCGCTAGTAAGCGAATCTATGGGTCGCATTCTTATAGCACTGGGTACTCAAATGCTGTGGGAAGGTGGTGATATGTCAGAATTTGAACAGCGCATGGAGACGTGGGGCGAAGACTTAGAGTTTCGTCTAGAGTCTCAAGCAGCAGCACTTGAAGAAAAAGCTGACGCGCTTTGTGAAGTGCTACAAAAAGCTGATTACGCCGAAGGCCAAATGCAGGCAACAATTTCAGGTCTAGATGATTTGAACTTGTTAGATATGGAAAGTCACGGTGAGATGCGCATGTAAGAATGCTTAACGCTTACTGTGGTAAAGGTCTGAAAATAAGGCTTTCACCATTGCTTATTCCAAGGAAGCGGACAGGTTAAAGCGAAAGCAGAATATGGACAAGCCGAGTTGGTAAAACAACTCGGCTTTTTTGTGCGTATATTCATTGCAGCAACAAGATATTAGTTAAGTTATGCTTAGGCACAATTGTGTTTTAAACGACTATACGTTTTAAGCGGCTATACGCTTTTAAACGAAAATGCTTTTTTGGAGAGAAGAGAGTGCCGAACAAATTAGTAATTAGCGGTTACGGGTGGTTAGCAGGCTATTTAGCCACAAGCGTTAAGGATGAATATAGCTTGGTTGCCACTTCCAGAAGTGAAGAAAAGGTAGATGCAATTAAGGCACAAGGTATTGAGGGTGTTCAGTTTACTTTAGGCGACCCTACTAGCGTGCTCACAAAACATTTAAGCGGTGCCACATTCGTTATTAACATACCTCCAGGTCGCAGAAGCACTAACCTTGAAACTTTCACAAAGAACATGCTGTCGCTCATCGATGATGCTATTGCTGCGAACGTATCGCACATTGTATTTATCAGCACAACGTCAGTATACGGCGATGCAATTAGCAATAGAGCCAGCGATATAATAACTGAAAATTCGCCTACATCACCTGAGACGGCATCGGCTCATGCCCATGTGACAATAGAAAACCGTTTATTAACGCTAAGCGAAAAAGTTAAGGTGTCAATTGTGCGCTTAGCCGGTTTAGTGGGTCCAGACCGCCACCCCGCAAAATCGCTCAGCGGACGAGATATCAGTGCCGGAAATAAGAGAGTAAATTTGGTGCACATTCTCGATGTGGTTGAGGCACTAAAGGTTATTATCACAAAACCTTTATCGAACAAGGTGTTTCAACTTTGCAGTGCTGCACATCCAAAACGCGGGGACTACTACGTTAAAGCGGCACAAGCGTTTAACATTCCCGAGCCTACGTTCAGTGATACAGAATTAGCGCCTTGCGGAAAGGTGATAAATGCTGAGAAAAGCTGGAAGGAAGTAGGCATATCGCCGACTTACGCAGACCCTTACGATATGTACTAACGTAATGTAGTCAACTGTTCGATTTTTGGGTTAATCAAAATTAATTGATCAAAAAAGGCGGTAGCGCATGTTGATGCTACCGCCTTTTTATTTACTTAGTCTTGTGCGTACTGGGATGCTAAAAGCTTAGCCGAACACACTAAAACCGAAATATTTAACCGCAACAGTATTAACAAAAATAACCAGCAGAATTAGCGGTATAAATGTTTTCAATGAAACATCTACATACTTTTCAAACCAGCTGCCTTTGTAACCATCACTGCCTTCTTCCAATGAGGCATTAAAGTTAGCGCTCTTCCAGCGATAAATTACAAAGATACAAATAAGTAAGCCATTAAGTGGTAAAATAGTCTCGTAAAATACGTCGATAATCACGTCAAACAGCGACTTATCAACACCTGCATAATGCATAAAATGTGTAAGGAACTCTACTTTACCGAACGATAGCGCACTAAAAATTGCTAGCACGATCATGATGCTACCCAGTGACGCCAAGGCCCATTTACGACTAACGCCTTTCTCATCCATAAGTGCTGCAACAGGTACTTCAAAGATAGATACCAAAGACGTAATTGCTGCAAAGAACACCAACAAAAAGAAAAGGCTAGCAACAAAAGATGCCCCTAAATAGCCAATTGAGTCTTGAAGCGCTAAAAAGATATTCGGCAAGTATGTGAATATCATGCCCACTGACGACTCGCTTAACTCGTCTGGATTAATCTCGGGGTTGAACGAGAAAATAGCAGGCAAAATCATAAGGCCAGCGGTAAACGCTACTGCAGTATCAGTTAATGCAACTAGCTTTGCTGAAGTCGGAACGTCTGCGCGTTTATCAATATAGCTTCCGTAGGTAATTAAAATACCCATACCTAATGATAGCGAGAAGAAAGCCTGTGCTAGCGCGCCGTTAACTACCGAGGCAGTAAGCTTGGAGAAGTCAGGTACAATGTAAAACTCAACACCAGCCATAGCGTTTTCACGGGTTAGAACAAAGATGACCAAGCCAAGTAACATAACGAACAAGGCAGGCATCAGCAGTTTAGCGGCTTTTTCAATACCCTCTTTAACACCACCTTGTAGTATTAGATACACTACACCAACTACCACTGCCATATACGCAAATATTGAAGGCGAGTTGATAAAAATGCCGAAGGTATCTGGGTTGGCAAGCTTATCTAAATTACCGCTAACAGCTTCGAACAGGTAACCAAAAATCCACACTGTGATAACCATGTAGAACACGGCAATCATAAAAGGTGTGGCTATAGCCAACCAGCCTGCTAACTTCCATTTAGGACTTTCGTTACTGATAGCACTGTAAGCACCCAGTGGGTCTTTTTTCGCATGTCTGCCCACCGACATTTCGGCAAGCATTACTGGCAAACAAATAGCGAAAACGAAGATGGCATACATCAGCAAAAATGCACCGCCGCCATTTTTCGCGGCACCTACAGGAAAACCTACTAGGTTACCAATTCCCACTGCAGAACCCGCTGCAGCTAAAATAAATCCTATGCGCGATCCGAACTGTTCTCTGGCCCCGCTCATATCCCTTCCTCTTGTTGAGTTATTGTTATTAATTATCGGGATGGCGTTACATGAAATGACTCACTTTGGCGTCAACGCGTTGTATTGCAACCTCTTCAGGCATATCAATACGCTGCACCATTCCCAAAAATAGCATGGTAACAGCAGTCAAATAAAAAGTCTTGATGTTGAGTCGACAGAAATGTGGTCGGACCGTATCACCAGGTTACCACTTCGCCATTCCAGTCTATAAAATGACAAACTTGCTCTCTATCTAGTGATGCAACATGCGTGATTAGCTGACTTGCCGTATAGTCGGGGGTAAATAGCTTTTTTGCGGCCACATTTTTTTGAAACGGCTTCGACAACGACGTATCAACCGTACCAGGGTGATAACACACTAGCATTGTATCTTTCAATCTACGCTTATATTCAACCGACGCCGTTTTCATCATCATGTTAAGCGCAGCTTTTGACGCGCGATAGCCGTACCAGCCACCAAGGCCATTATCGGAAATACTCCCCACCCTGGCACTTAAACAAATAACCGTAGCGTTATGCTTATCCATTACGTTTACAAGCTGCTTGACCCATAGTGAAGGAATAATGGTATTAACAGCAAAGTATTGTGCCATTGCCTCCTCAGAGATATCTTCTAAACGCTTTTCGGGGTGGATACCTGCATCGTCGTTATGTAAAAAGCCTGTGGTGATGACAACGGTGGAAAGCGCAATTCCGTCACTTTTTAAACCTTTTAAAAATTCAGAGATAGCGGCGTCGTTTTGCAACTTCATGGAATGAAGCGAGACGTTGTTTGGCATGTCCGAATCAGTTTTGGTCACACGAGTAACCGCATAAACATGGTCGCTGTTTTGTGCGTACTGTTTTACAAGTGCTTGACCTATTCCGCCACTTGCACCAACGATAAGTGTATTATTCGCCATTGGGTTCTCCTGGAATGCAGCGTTCGCATGTGCGTTTTTTACCTGTCAACCAATATGAGATGGTATATCGGTGCTTCGCAAAAACGTTGTAAAACATGTCTGCGAAAATGCGAATAACGGGCCAACGCAGTGGAGCGTAAACCCATCCCATGCCAACTGCTTTCCAAGCTTCATGGGTTACATCTAGGCCAGTTATTAACGTACCATCGTCACGTAAGGCGTGTATCCGCGCATTCAAAGCATGCCAATCTAACGTGGGATACTGAACACTAAAGTCTGGATTTTGTATATCAACCAATTTAAGGCGCTGATGTTTATCTCGCTTGCGCAGGTGATTCATCTCTGCCATGCACAACGGACAATAACCGTCATAAAAAATGATCAAAAAACTACTCCTGAATGAGGTTTCCAACGTACGATTCATATAATTTAGCGCTTATATTAATGACGAATCTTCGAACTTATTTGCGCCGCGCATGAATAGCTATAGGTAATTACCACTACTTTGTGAATTTGTTATGCTTTTATACGCTAAAAAAACTAGGTTGGATGACTTGAGTTGTAGCTCACCCACACCCACACTACAGCCATATAGATAGCGAGGTTTTAACATGGCAAATTTACAAGTAGCAACGCTTGCGGGTGGATGCTTTTGGTGTATTGAATCGGCTTTTAATAGCGTTGATGGCGTTGAAAAAGCGATTTCAGGTTACGCAGGTGGAGACAAAGCTGATCCAACCTACGAAGAAGTATGCAGCGGCAACACAGGACATGCGGAGGTTGTACAAGTAACCTTCGATGCAGACAGCCTTTCCTATCGCGAAGTATTAGAAATTTTCTTTGCACTGCACAACCCAACCCAGCTTAATCGTCAGGGTAACGACGTGGGTACACAATATCGTAGTGCCGTTTTTTATCACAATGATGCCCAAAAAGCTGAAGCTGAGAAAATTATTGCCGAAATTATCGAAGAAGAAATTTGGCCAGATCCTGTTGTTACCGAAGTTGTCGAAATAAACAACTACTATGACGCTGAAGATTATCATCAAGACTATTTTAAAAATAATCCGCAGAACCAATACTGCGCAATGGTTGTGGCGCCAAAGTTGGCGAAGTTCAAAAAGACCTTCGCATCGCGTCTTCGAAGCGATGCCTAGCACAATTCAAATAAGCATAAAAAAGGGTTGCCTCGAGCAACCCTTTTCAGTTTTTTCTGATTCACTTAACCAAACCTAAAAATGCTGTTGAGCACGTTATTCAAACCACTTACTGTTGATGGTAACGGGGAACAATAAGGGTGCTAAATCTTCGTAGCGTTTAGTATCAGCTTCGCAAATGGCGTTTTTCATATAATTCTTTTCCCATGGATCGTTAATAATCCATAGCGTATCGCCTTCAACAATTAAGCCTTCCATAGACGCGTTGTCCATTAAATATTCTCCACACGCCTCGCCGCCATTTACCCTAAAAGTGACAGGAATGCGTTTTGTGTCTTTTTCACCACTGATGTCAATAATCCACAGTTCATTGTCATTGCGCGCTGCTGCAATAATAAAGGTGCCTTGTGCGCTATCACTGTAAAGTGCCAACCCGTTAATAGGATGGTTGCCAGCGCTAAATGTTGGCAATATTAAATTAGGCTCTTTCACAGGGGCAAAATCGCCGGTAGACCAAAAGTTGTCATCGATATTTAAGGTAAAAATACGTGGCTGACCGGCTTTGTCTTTTTCTAAACCAAGGTACAGCGTGCCGTCTTTGTCCATGGTAAGACCTTCTATGCCATCGTTTGGAAAATTACCTACTTCAAGAGATGAGGCAAATTGCAAAGGGCGAACATTGCTTACCTCAACACGACCATCATCAAGACGAGTAAGCTTAACAAGTAACGTTGGGTAGTCAGTCGACCCCGTTTCTGCAAATTTAGCTTCGCAGCGCGTGCTCAAAGCGCCCGTGCGAGTGGCATCTTCGGTTACCGTATAGATAACATCAGGGTTGCGTGGGTCTACAGCCAGTGCTTCTAGGTCAGGCTGGTCGTTTAAATAGTTGTAAAAACAACTTCTTCTTACCGATGATGCAAAGTGAAAACGCGGTGTTGAACTTACCAAACGTGAATCTGATGGATTTATCATATGCAGCTTTAGTTGCTGAGATGATTCAGCACTAGCGTCGGCGATAGTAGTCAACATGCCATCAAGAAGAACCAGCCCTGACGTTTGAGGGTCAAACATGACGTTACCTTCAACATCAACAATCCATTCACCGACCGTGGTAGTAGCAAGCAATTCTTTTTCTGGTGTGGTCACAGTTTCTGCAGATTTACTGCATGCTGAAACGCATAACAGCGCACACAGAGTAAAGACAATTTTATTAAACATGAATTCGCTATACCTCGGGAGTTATCAATTTATTATCAATTTAAAAAGTCATGTAGGTTTACAAGTGAGCATTGAACTCGTCTTGAAAACAAAGATTTTAGTTAAACAGTATTTTACGTAGACCACGCCCTACATATAAAACGGCTAACATAATTGTAACGGATTATATCCAGCATACCGTTTATAAACAAAAAAGAGTAAGGTATGCAGATGTTTTATGCCGCCTAGGTTTTATTACAGACAGACTAAGAGGTATTCGTAAAGGTGATGCAGCCCCTTCCCGTTGTTGTGGCAGGCCCAATAGTCCGCCGAGTTACTGCTGACAAATGTTATGTTTGGCTTGTAAGTAGTGTTAGTGATGATATTTCACTCTCTTTGCACTTGGCTGATGGTGCTTTGTCGGGCGCATCAGATTGCCAGTCCGTACAAGTGGGTGAACGTGCATTCGTGCATTTACTGTCATTTAACAGTGAAAACTCGTTTCCTGAAAACAGACGAATTCAGTACAACCTTCACTTTACCAACAGCGACTACCAGCAATGTTGGCATTCATCTTTACAGCAATTGCTATACAGTAATTGTACTTCACTGCATTTTCATTACACCTCATCGCCCACAACAATATTACATGGGTCTTGCAGAAAGCCACATTTTCACGACGACGATGCATTAGCGCAAGTTGATACACTGCACGAAAACGCATTTCAAAATGATGCTACTCCACCTGATTTATTGTTGATGACAGGCGACCAAATATACGCCGATGATGTTGCAGGCCCCATGCTTAAGGCCATTCACAATACCATCGACCTACTTGGACTTTTTCATGAAACGCTAACAGGTGCTGTAGTACCACATTCAAGCGACCTGGCCGAACATGAATTTGGTTTTTACCAAAGAGAACAATTGTTGCCCCAAATAGCCACCAATACCGTGTTATCTTCACTGTTTTTTGGTGCTAAGAAAAAACCAGTTTTCACCTCGGTTAATGCGCAAAACCATCTGATCTCAAGTGCTGAAATTTTTGCCATGTATATTCTGGCTTGGTCAGATGCACTGTGGTCGCACGTATCAATAGATAAATGTCACGTGCCCAGTAAATATCATGATTTGTTCGACAAAGAGCACATTGCAATAAAGGGGTTTGTTAAACAACTTCCTGCGGTAAGGCGCGCACTCGCGCACATACCAACCTACATGATATTTGATGATCACGACGTAACAGATGATTGGAACCTTACCCGAGGTTGGGAACAAGAAGTTTATGGCAACCCACTTTCAAAACGAATGGTAGGTAACGCTTTACTGGGTTATTTGATATGCCAAGGTTGGGGTAACGCGCCTGAGAAAGTAAAACCACTAATAGAACAGCTTCAATCAAGTATCCAACAAGGTGAACTTACTGGGCACGACAGCATGATTGATGCGCTATTAGATTTTGACCAATGGCATTATCGTTTAGAAACATCTCCGCCCATCGAAGTGCTTGATACACGCACCCAGCGATGGCGCTCAGAATCGGACATGAATAAGCCGTCAGGATTGATGGATTGGGAAGCGTTATGCGACTTTCAACATTCTATTATAGGTAAAGAAGCCGTAATCGTTGTATCAGCAGCACCGATATATGGCGTTAAAGTTATAGAAGCTATCCAAAAAGTGTTCACGTTTTTTGGAAAAGCACTTACTGTCGATGCTGAAAACTGGATGGCACATAAAGGTACAGCAAACGTTATGCTGAATATCTTTAGACATTATAAAACACCGCCTGAGTTTTTTATTCTGTCTGGCGATGTGCACTATTCCTTCGTTTACGATGTAAGACTTCGGTTTAGACGCAACAGCCCGCATATTACCCAATTCACATGTAGCGGTTTAAAAAATGCATTTCCAGATAAACTGATAAAGTGGCTGGATAGAATGAATAGAGTATTGTACCGCTCTAAATCACCGCTGAACTTTTTTACAAGGCGAAGAAATATGTCGGTGAAACCGCGCCATCCAAGCGAAGGTTATGGCGAATTATTCAACGGCTGTGCGCTTGGTGTATTAAAAATTTCACACAATGGCAGCGAAGTACAGTGCAAGGCTTTGTTGAACAACGGTAAAGAGGTAGAATTCCCGTCATCAAAAGACGACTAACGCAAAAGAGGTTTGTAAATGAGTAATGGCGCGCTGTCTATCGGCTTGTTTTATGGGTCAACTACCTGTTACACGGAAATGGCAGCTGAAAAGATTCAAGCACAACTCAACAGCCTGTTTGACGAAGAGATCGTAGCCCTTCACAACATTAAAGAAGTGAGCCTTAACCGCACGGCTGAATACGACATCATTATATTTGGCATATCGACGTGGGACTTCGGTGAATTACAAGAAGACTGGGAGTCTCACTGGGAAGACGTTCATGGTTTGGACCTTTCTGGTAAAACCGTTGCGCTTTTTGGTCTAGGCGATCAACTAGGTTACGCTGACTGGTTTCAAGATGCGCTAGGTATGCTGTTTGATGCCATTAAGCCTTCTGGATGTAACATCGTTGGCTTTTGGCCAAATCAAGGTTACGAGTTCACTGCATCAAAAGCCCTTACTGAGGATAAAAGCCAGTTTGTTGGTCTGTCGCTTGATGACGAGAACCAATACGATAAAACTGACGAACGCATTTCAGCCTGGTGCGAACAGCTGCTTGCGGCCATGGCATAACTTGCGCGCATAGTTTACTTCAAGGCACTACAAGTTGGAAAACAAAGGCAGACTTCATCAGCAGTTCTATCGAAATGGCCCAAGTCACCGAGATGGTGCAGATGTATCGTTTCAAGATATAAGAAAACTCTTCAACTTTGCTACCATTACGGTAGGGCGCTGGGTTACCGCTGAAGAGCAGCAGATCGCAGCTAATCTCTTTTTTGATGCACTTTACGATCTCGTTGCTATTTTAAATGTAAATGAACAGGTATTGTCTCTTAACGGATCCCTGTCTTTAGCTTTTGGCAGCGGCGGTCAAAAACATGCAAGTGCACACTATAACAGTGCCAAAAGACAACTAGCATTAGCGAAAAACGCTGGTGCTGGCGCGCTAGCGCACGAATGGTTTCACGCTTTTGATCATTACATTGCGCCACGCATGTTCGACAATGTGCCCCCCGGTAGCTTTGCTACTCAGGCCTGGCTAGACAACGCGAATATGAACGATCATCCTTTGAATCAAAAATTAAGCGATTGCTTTTCCTTACTGTTTTTAAATGATCAAAAGAGGCCCAATGAGTATTTTGTGCGATCAGTAGAGGCTGATCGCGCGCTAAAAATGTATTATTATGCTATGCCTCAAGAGATGGCTGCCCGTGCGTTTGAGGCCTGCATTCAGGATCACGAGATCAAAAATGCGTTCCTTGTGCAAGGCACAAAAAAGTCAACGGAGGCTAGACTTGGTATTTACCCTCATGGTAATTTGCGAGCAACGCTCAATCGGGCATTGATGTTGTATTTTTACCAATTAGGTGTCGCTATTTCACATAAACAAACCTAGTTTGTTGTTTTATTTCTGTGAAATTGAGTATTTTTCCAGCAACAAGTGTTAACGAGCCCACTGTTTTTATACAAAAGTCTGTATATTTTTGTAACAAGCAGTATACTAAAGCGCTCGAACGTAACAGAAAAAAGAAGACGAGATGAAAAGAAAAAAGCATACCTCGGCTGAAGACGAGGCTCAGATTGATATGACCCCCATGTTGGACATCGTGTTCATCATGTTGATTTTCTTCATCGTAACGACCTCGTTCGTGAAAGAAAAAGGTTTGGATGTAAACCGCCCAGAAGATAACCAAGCGAAAAACGATCAGCCTTCAAAAGCGCTATCTATTCGCATTGATGCGGATGGCACAATTATTATGGGTGGTCGTGAAGTAGATATTCGCCGTGTTGTTGCAAACACGCAAACGTTCCTAGCTGAAAACAATACAGATTCAGCGGCAATCCAGGCTCATGAAGATACAGAGCACGGTACCGTTGTTGAAGTAATGAACCAAGTTAAGGTTGCGGGTATTTCTAAAGTATCGGTACTAGTTAAAAAGAGCTAACGTTCTGATTAACTTAAAAAAAGCCACCCTCGGGTGGCTTTTTTCGTATCTAAACCTATACCAAAGTATCTATTGAACTGTCGAACGATTTTTGCTCAAATTGTACTATTCGGTGTATCTGGAAAACCATGTTGAAAAAAGGTTCCCAGATTCGGGTGTCACTGGAGCCAACAATGAAAAAATTAGTTTTACATACTGCAGTAGCAGTTGCAGTACTATCAGCGCCTTACGCGGCGGCTGCCCCTATTCAATTGAGCGAAGCGTTCAATTACAACGCGTTTATTTTCAACGATTTCGAAGGTCAATACTCTGACGTTGAAGGGCGTTTAGCTGTGGGCGGTGAAATGCGAGTCAACGATTTTAACGTCGGTCTTCAGCTTTCTCCTCAATTATCAGATTCAGCGCTGCTAGTCGGAAAAGACCTCCATTTCATAAACGGCAATGTGCATGGTGGCAGTACCACTGTATCTGGTATGGTTTTCGGCGAAAACTTATCACTAGATAAAGGCATTGAAGCCGAACAAACAATCAATCTTATTAATTCAACGGTGAAATCTGGCAATGTTACTTCTGAAGGTGACGTTAAGCTGGGGAATAGCAACGTTGTTTCTGGCGACGTGCATGCTAATTCTGTTGTGCTAGGTGGCCCTGCTGAAGTCTATGACAGCAGAACTAACGAGGGAATGTTCGGCTCCAAAGTTGAAAATGGGAATGTTTCTGCAGAGTCTAACGTTACATTGGTAAAAAGTGAGATAAACGGAACCGTCACAATGAATTCTGGCGGTACGCTCACTACTGATGGTGAATCTTCTATTGGCGCTGAAGTGCGTGGCGAAGTAAAAAAAGCGACTGTCGAAAACATTCAGTTTTCAGCACTTGAAGAAGAAGTACGTCAATTCTCTAACGACTTCCGCGATAGCGATATTAACGGCACGACTTTAGTCGAAAGTTCTTCCAAGTGTTTTGATACAGACGGTAATGTAGTAGATACACAAAGCCAAACTTGTGCGGCGCAAGGTGGCACCGAGCGCGAGAAGGTTCACACGATCACCTTCAAGGGCGAAAACGATATCAACGTATTCGACATTGACGCATCAACGCTTAGCGTTGCCGACAAAAGCATATGGTACGACTTCACCTCAACTAGCTATAACATCATAAATGTTAGAGGCGAAGTAGTTGAGCTATTCAATACCGGATTTTTCAACGAAGCGTATAAGAACTTCTCGAATACGGACTACTTCACAGAAACTGGTCAGTACGCCGACAATGCGCCTGCCAGTAGTGATACCCCTGAAAGACGTCATGACGGTAAGTTTACGAACAACATACTGTTTAACTTTGTAGATGCAACCAACATCACGTTCCATTCGGTAGGTATTAAAGGTAGCGTATTAGCACCATACGCTAATATAAGCTTTTACAACGGCCAGGTAGATGGAAATTTAATTGCGAAGAACCTGTCATCTCCTGAGGGGGAATTCACAGGCCAAGTGAACAACTATCGCTTTGGTGCAATTGATGTAAGCGAACCAGCCTCATGGGCGCTATTATTTGGCGCAGGGTTCTTGATGATGGCACGTCGCAAGAAAGCATAAAACGCAGCAGAGCATGAGTAAAATGCATGCAAGCTAAGCTACAAACTGTAAGAAGAGATTGCGGCTAGAAGCTTAAATAGTTAAATTGGTAAATAAGAAGCGGGTTATTCGTTGTGAATACCCCGCTTTTTTTATAGCGCAAAACCACTTAAGCGTGGGGATGATAAAATTAACTCATCGCTGGTAACGCCATTGCCTTTACCCGCTCTCCAGCGAATTTGAATTCCTGCTTCAAAGTCTTCAAACTCTACGGCAAACGACTTGCCCATATAACCCGCTACAATCCAATTATCGCTTAGCCTATACTGACCTTCGGCCATAATATTACCGCTTAGCCCCGTATTGTTGTCTTCGCCTAATGTAGTGACAAGGTCTTCATCGTTTAACGCAAAATCATTTAATGGAAAACGTAAATCGTCGTCTTGTTCAACACGCGATACTGCAAGCGTTGTGCGAAGCCTAACTTGCCACTGCTGCGCTTCAAGGGTTAATAGTTCAGAGTAAGCGCCTACGCTTAGGAACATACTAGGGCTAAAGTAACCGCCATTACCATAGGTAAACCCACTCACGTTGTTGTCGTAGCCGTTGTAGCTAATAAACGGGCCAACGCGCCAATAATCGAGCTTTGGTGAAACTTGTGAGGCTAAGTCGTAACTTACATCCATTCGTACAGCCAGAGCATTGTTATCAATCACTCTATCACCCGTTAATCGACTTACTTGCGCAGTACCTGCCACGGACCACTTCGGCGCCACGGCATGCGCAGCAAGCACGCGTACACCGTCTTCAAGCACATAGCCCCATCCGTCGGTGTGTCGATTATTAAATGTGCCTGTGTTACTGAGTAAACTGTCTTGTTTAGGTAGTCTAAACGCTGTTGCGGCTAAGGTGGTTTTATCAAGAAATTTTGTTAACGACACTTGCCCCGTTAACGCTGCGTCTACCGGCTGATCAAACATACCGTATTCAAGGTTAACGTAAAAATTGTAGTCTTCTTGCTGATAGCTCGCTTCGGCACGAATTCCGGTATCTTCAAACCCCGTAATACCGCTGAAGTCAGGCCGAGACGTGGTGTTGTTTAAAGCTGACAGCTGTTGGTCGCCAAACCAGTCCCCAACAAAAGGAGCACCGCTATAAAATTGTTTATAGTCGAATGTAACTTGCCAGAGCCAGTCATTAAACTCGCTGCCCACGCCAATATAGTGGCTATTCACATCAAAACGTCCAAGTCCAACTAGACCGCTACGAGAGCGTGTATTTACACCATACACAACCTGAAGCGCGTCTTTCGTTTGCGCGGTTGTAGACCTATTGTCACCATTTAAGTAGGCAAGAAGAAATTGTTTTCTAGGCCACGCTGTTTGCGTAATTTGTTGCTGTTGTATTGCTTTAACCGCAGAAAACTCGGCCGCAAGCTCGCTTAGCTTGTCTTCGTTACCCGAATGTAGTTTTACTAATTCGTTAGCATAAATCGTATTTTCAGGGTCTTTCGACAGTGCGTATGAAAACGCGTCGGTGGCGGTGTTTACATCTTGGTATTCACGCGCGGCCCACCCTAAAAGCGCATATTCTTCAAGCGTAAGTGGACGAATTTGTTGAAGCTGCTTACCTGCGTTAACACTGTCTTGAAATGCGCCTTGGCTGTAAAGAGAAGCCTGACGCTCGGCCAAACCATCAGCACAACGACGAAGAAATACTTCAGTATTAATGCTACACGCAAGTTCAAAGGCTTCATCGTTAAGGTTTTGAGCTGTTAAGCTTATATATTGACCTTCATGGTGCTGTAGCAATGAAAACAATGTGTGAGCGTACGTGTAGTCTTTTTCATCAAAGTATTCCCACGCGCTTCCTAATACTATTTCACGTGCTAGTGCTTTGTTTTGCTCTAGCTCCTGCTTTTGACCTTCGCCAATGTATTGCTTTAGCAAAGTAATATTTTTAGCTGCTAACGCCTGTTGCACTCTAGTAGTAGTAATACGCTGCAAACCCTGTTGAGCCGATTCACGTTCAACCTGCAAAGTAGTGGTGTTTAACGCATTATTAAACTGCTCTATAGCTTGGTTGAATAACCCCTTATCAACGGATGTCCAGCCAATTAAAAGATGAAAATCGCTTCGCCCCACGGTGTTTGCCAAGTTTCCCAACTGCGCCAGCTTGTTTTCGGATGTTTTCTGGCGTGCGGCAGGGTTTAACTGCGCAAATTGCTCAAGAAGGAACTCAGCCGTAGGCTGTTTTGGTTTTGATAATGGTTTAGCTGACAGTGGTGCTGTATTGCTATTCTTGGGGCTCTCTGCCGGTGCAGATGCAGCTGCTTTAAGCCGACCGTTAATCCTATCTAGCTCGGTAATAACATCTTTCGGCGCTCGCCAAGCCGGGTATTCTGCACGAAGTCGTTCGAACTCAGTATTGGCTAGTGAAACCTGTTTTTCATTAATGTGATACCAAAGGCCTGTTAAATCGGGCTGCTGATCGAGCGTTGGCAGCACCGGCAACTCTTTTTCTTGGTAGGTCGTCGTTGTTTGTGCAATTCCCTTTTTCACAAGTAAAGGTATTGCTACTAGAGCAGGAACAAGAAACGATGTTAATACCGATTTTTTAGAAGATTTCACGATTGAGAGTCCATTACCGCTAACATCGACAGCATCGTTAAGCTTGCAGAGTAATAGTCGGTTTTACGAGAGAAAGTGGGCCAAGCTTCGTCATGAGCAAGCTGCACATCTTCATTATGTGCAATGCTATTTACCGCTGTTTTTATCGCTGTCATGCCTGGAGTAAGACCATAGCCAGATCTTTCTCCTGTATTCAAATTAAGCGTTGCGGGTACTGTCGATTGCGCCCACCACTTAAAATACGGTGAAAGTAATTGTTCTGCTTGCCCTGAGTCCTTCATAAACGATGTGGACCACACTAAATGAAGCGGCACGCGCACTGCATTAAAACCGTATTCTGATGACAGTACGTTGTTTAAAGATACGTTGCCTTCTTCTAGCCTTAACCAATCACTGGGTAACTTATGGGAAGAAAATTGGCTTTCTTGAAGTAAAGATATGCCACTTGAGAACAGCAACTCCCACTGGGCTTTGCTATTACTGTATTGTGCTATTGTCGAAATGGCAGGAAACACCCAATACGACAAGTTTAGCTGTACGCTATGAGCATCACTAAAACCAAATTCACCTGGTAGTAAAACAGTGTGTGGACCACGTGTGACAATGAGCTTTTCTTCTACAGCCGCTATAATGGCAGTTGCATCGTTTTTATAGGAACTATCGCCCCACTTCTCGTATGCGCGCAGCAATGCCCACGCAATAAGAAGCTCGCCGTCAGATGCATTATTTGGATCATCAATACAACGTTTGTTATTGGATTCACACGGACGAAAACGCCAGCTAAACAGGTTGTCGTCTCGCTGTAGCGTTTGCTTTGTCCATTGCCATATCCCATCAAAGGTAACTTTGTCTGACGCAGCAACAGCGAAAAGCATGCCATAGCCCTGCCCTTCGCTGTGCGACACATTGTCGTTGCCGCTATCAATTACTCTACCGTCTTCAATAAAAAGCGCTTTAAAAGCGGCAAAACGCTTCTCGAAAGCTAAGTTATCTTGAGTAGAGCAAGACGACACCAACAAAACTACCAGTAGAAGTAGACCTGTTAAACGTACGTTTACCATGAATCCTGAACTTGCTGATTTCTGCGTTTTAATAACAGGTAAGTAATAACACTAACTACAACCACCAGCGCAATAAATCCAAATAGCCAATACCACGGGTTATTTGACAACCAAAGGCGAAGGTGTAGCCATTTATCGTCGGCTTCGCCCACTTCAAACTTGTCGCTTACTTGCATAACCAAAGAAGGCGCTTGACTGTTTTTCCATGCAAAGAAATCACCACCTAACTGCCCCCATAATGACAAGCTTACCAAGTCCAATATACGCGCCTCTAATAAATCAGGCGTTTGAGCCGCAACAATAAATAGGGTATCGCTATTGGTTGCCGTTGGGTGACGCTGCGCGGTTAGCACCGCTTGCTCACCTAAATCACTTTGTTGAACGGTATGCCCGTCAATGCGCATTTCTTTGAATGATTTATCTTCAGTAAAATTACGAATACGGTTATACATGTTGTTCTGCAAACGATACGACCAGCGTTTTGTGGCTTCAATAGCAGTACTGAACTCTGCTTGCTCAACACTACTTAAAGACTCTGGAGTACCAAGTACAAACGCCGACGTAGAAGTGCTTATTTCGTTACCTAGCGCCACCTCAACATTCAATAGTGGCACCTGCGCCACTTGTGCCAGTTTAGCGGATAACGTTAGCGCACTGTCTAGAAATACTTCAGTCGGAATATTAATCGTTGAAGCAGGCGCACTTTTGAAACGTGCAAACGGATATGCTGTTTCTGACATCAGCGCCAAATTAGGCTGCACGGCAACGTGACCAGCATCCGGTAATTTAATTGCAGACGAATCGTCTAATTGAAATACTAAGTGAGAACCAGGAATGTCGTCACACTCAACACCCGCAAGTGGAGCACGCTGGGTGACATCAAAATCAATATTGTTAATTCCGCCTTTGAAAAAACGCGCAGGAATAGTGAGTTGATAGTCTCTGAACGACTGACCGTTTATGTTATTTAATGCTAAGCCATGAACAAGTTCACCGTTTACGCTCACGTTCATTACCGAGCCAGGTCCAAAACCGGCACCATAGCCAAAATCGAGTAATAATTTTACGCTAGCATTTTCAGGTACATAAAAATCGGCAGGTAAACGCAGCGGCACACGTTTTCTAAAGTCCCCTTCATTTCTAAACTGTGCAGTAGCAACCCCAAAATCTTGAAAGGTATAGGTGTTATCTGGCGTTAACACTTCATGTTTTTGCAGCTTGCTGGCATCCATTTCACTTTGTGACAGAACCGTTACCTGAGTTATTGGGTTTATTGCGTCATCCATAACAGAAAGTGCTTTTGCTGCTTCGTAAACCTCTTCTTGTGTGGTGCCACTTACAATCAAACGTAGGCTTGCTGGCGTAACCACAGTATTGTTAACGATAAAAGCCGGTGTGTTCTGAGTTTTAAGGAATGCTCCGTTGATTTCGTTCACTAAATCATCAGAAAGGACTGGAGACAACTGTTCCACGGTTCCCACTAATACGTGAATAGGTTGCTGCTTTTGCGGTGTAACATACCAAGCACTTCTTTCAAACCTGGCTATGTTGTCTTCATTCCAAAATTCATCGTTTAATGCTTTGGAAGTTGCATTACTTCTGTCCAAACTGTTTCCAACGCGATCACTCAGCGATGTACCTCGTAGCAACTCACTTACATCGGGTAACTCATAGTTATCGGCAAACGCAGCATGTTTTACATGTAGTGGCTGGTACTGATTTCGAAGCGCAAGGGCTTGCGCTGCTAAAGGCAGTGTTTTCTGATAAATACTGGTGTCTGGTTCAAGTGCAGTATAAAGCGCTACCTTACGTTGCCCGCCAATACCTGGATTAAAGAAATGGCTTAACGACTCCAGCATAAACGGCTTGTCGCCTACTGCGGTATCTAGAGTTAACGTAGAATTGTAGACGTTAACTTCACTCCATAACTCTGGCGCATTGCCGTCAACACATTGCATAGCGTAATGTTGACTAACCGCTAAGGTTAACGAGTTAAAACCAGGGCGCCACAGTGCTGTAGGGATATTTATTTCCGAAACTAAAGAAGGCCTGTCTGGGTCGTATGCTACTTGTCCGATAGTTGCGTTATTAAATCGAATATAAAGCTGAGAACGCTTTTTAATAAGGGCTTGTGAGCTAGTTACTTCAATACGTAACTTAGCCGAGTTAACGCGTGTCGCTGCACTTAATGGAATAGGAACATCAATAGCGTCGGACTTTCCTTGAAGACGAATTATGCCATCACCGCTGTAAAAATCGGTCAAACGAAACGTTTCGGTCTGCGCTAATGCCGAAACCGACACCAACAAACTCACAATTAACATAAGGTAAGTTTTTATCATTATTTTTCCTTTACCGGCGCAGGCAGAAGCCTTAGTTTTCCGGCGAATTTCCTCAACAACACTGCAATATGCAAAAACACAGGCTTTAGCCCCACTTTTAACACGTGTTTAGCACCAAACCAATAAGATATTGCTCTGGTTCTTCTGCGCTGAAACGACATCCATCTCAAGCTGTCACATAGGGTGAATGCAACAACCTCGTCTTGCTCTGCATCATTTTGCGAGGAAAACCGCACGCGTAAGATCTGTGACTTTTCATCAAAATGCAGTGCTTCAACTGAAAGTTGAACGTTGCGCTGTAACGCATGGCTCCAAGCGATAAGCGTGACATGTCGTGGTATACTGGCACCTTCACCTTTAATACGCATCCTTGCGCCACCAAGCGACAAGTCTACCAAGTCACCCACCCAGGCCTCATCTTCAGATGTTCGCAGCACTACACTGTTTGTGGCTGGCAAACGCGATTGACTGCGAACTTGTTTACGTTCTAACAGCACACTCATAACCGACAATAACAATATTAGGTTGAACACGTTCCAAAGCATTACCACAACGGTAAGTTCCCTGGTTAGTGGCTCGGTAATAAATTTATACACGCCCATTCCCAACGCAAAGGTGATAAGCAACGTTAACCAGTAGAATACGCCCGATAACGGTGAAACAAAGGTTTTGTCTAGGCTTTCCCCTTTCGGTGTAACCACGAAAGACGGCGCTCGTGGTTTTAAGAACACTTTTATAAGCGCGTTGAGCGTAAAAGCACACTGTAGAATTTCATAAAGCTCGGACACTAACGGCCACCGCGTTCGTCCAAACAGCATGGTAGAAATCATGTACGTGGCGATTACATGGGGAATAGTGAACGCGAAGATTTCTAGCATGGATGCATGATAAACCTGCAGCCCAAAAACAAGGTAGGCCAATGGCATTAGAAGAAAGACAATGCGGGCGAAAGGAAAAAGCCAAAACATGATAGAACTCATGTAACCAATCCGCTGATACCATTTTAAGCCTTCAGCCTTGAACGGTTTTTTAAGTAATAATATTTGGGTCATGCCCTGTGCCCAGCGCATGCGCTGCTGAATAAAAGCATCGAACGTTTCTGGCGCTAAACCGCTTACCATAGGGCGGTCAACATAAACAGACTCGTAACCCATTTTATGTAAATCAAGGGCGGTTTCCGCATCTTCTGTGATGGAATCGCCAGATATACCACCCACTAAATCTAGGTGGGCACGACGCATCAAGGCTGCAGAGCCACAGAAGAAAGAGCTCCCCCAATAATCTAATCCTTTTTGAATTGTACCGTAGAACATGTCATTTTCTGACGGCATGCGGGTAAACGCAGAAAAATAGTTGCGCTCAACGGGGTCAGGGTTAGCCATAAAATGAGGTGTTTGTACCAAGAATACTTTCTCATTCCTTAGCATCCAAGGCACGGTTCGGTCTAGAAAATCTGAGGTAGGAACATGGTCGGCATCTAAAATAACAATGAAATCGCCGTCAGTGTTTTGAATGGCACTGTTTACATTACCCGCTTTCGCAAATTCGTTTCGTGCTCTTGTGTGATAACGTATTTCTAGCCTTTGGCAAAGCTGCTGAAGCTCTTCTCGTCTGCGTTTGGCCGTAGCCGCTGCAGCCGGGTTTGTAGAATTTATTTTTTGGTCGGTACCACCATCATCAAGAAGATGAACGCGCAGCTTATCCTTAGGGTAATCAAGCAGTTTAGCTGCACGAATTGTCACTTCCAAGATATCTGCATCTTCATTGTAGCTGGGAATCATTACATCCACAGTAGGTAATGTGGCAGGGTCTTTTCCTTGTAGCGTTAGTAAAGGCCTGCTAAGAGGAAATGCATTTACAATTGCCCCCAGTACAGATGTAATGCCTGCATAAATTTCTGCACCAAACAACAGCCACACCGCTACCATCGACAACACATCTGAATAAGTAAGCGTATATATACCTCGCCAAAGCAGGTATCGAAAACTTAATGCAATGGCCAACACCAGTGCAAAGGTTCTAAATAAGTGCTGATGCTGTTGCATGTGCCTCGCCTCTCGGCTGCACAAAGAAATTATGATGAGTATTACAACGGAAGAAATGAGTTGCCCAAAAGCATCCATGGGCGCAAGCAAAAGCAGCCCTAATAATAGCGCTGCTGTAAGAAGAACAACAATGTATTGTGTTGTGCGATGATGTCTACGGGGTTGCGAATTGTCCAAGCTTGCGATCCATTACGTGTATCTCCGTTACACTCGAATAGTTCGCCCTGTTAATTAGCGTGACTTTGCCGTCTGCTACATCTACTTCATGATTGCTCATAAAGAACATTCTTGAAATTGCATCGCGCTGTTTTTTACTGCTTTTCGACGCAAAAAACCAAGCGGGATATGTGGCACAACCAAATGCAGCTAACGCGATTAAACCGAAAAACACAATTGGTGGCATTGTAGGCGCTACGTACAGGGAAAATAAAAACACGGCTATACTTGCTACGGTAAATATACCAGTAATTTTACGTAAGCGTATAACTTTTATAAGATTATTTTCAGCAGCAACAAGCATACCGAGGCGCTTTTTCCACACCTGTTCGGCTTCGAACAATGTTTGCTCTTCAACCAAATGCGGTTTGACGTTCTCAAATAAACCGCGGCTCTGAGCCTCACCTTTTGACGATGATACTTCAGACCCGAATAACTGCTGTGTATTGTTAACTGTCTTCACTGCGCAAACTCTCCTACCACATCGTTCGAGAATACTTCGACTCTTCCTTAGGAAAAATTGCTAAGATCATACTTAGTGATTCAGAATTATACGCTTCCATACTACTTTCGCTATTGAACTTTGGGATAAGCCAATGAAAGCAAGGGCTACAGCTTGACTGAGGCGTTTACAAGGCTTTTTAACGCTGTTTAAAAATTGTCATTTCTGAGTATTTAGTGAACGCTTATTGGCAAAAAGCTTACTTAAAATGCTGATTAAATTGCTCACATTGAATACAGTACCAAATATACTACCAACTGAAATGGCGTAAATTAGACCAAGCGTTTCTGCAACCAAAAACACTTTTCTAATTTTGTCGGTATCGCGAATAACTATTGAGCCGATGGTGAAGATAAGTGAAGACGCATAGGCCACTAAAATGATCCAATGGTGCTCAAGCACAAACCATTCATACGCCAAAAACCCAACATTAGCGGCAATAAAAACGAACAGTATGAGATTGCTTCTATTTTTAATAGCTATGAAATTTCTCAAGCTAGCTAAGAGTGTGCCTACCCCAGCAGCCATAGCATCTAGCATGAAAAAATGTGCACTCAACGCAGCAAGGGCAAATGCAGAAATAAGAAGGTACTTATCTACATTTGTCTGTCTGTAGCCAATGAAATTTAAAATAACGGCAAGTGCGCCGAATGCTTCGGCAATAACAATAGTCAATGTTTTACTCTCTAGAACTTCAAATAGAAGGGTTTACATAAGGCTTTATACGCGGCGCTGTATTCACCAGCCTTGTTTCTTATAAATAATGCGTCTTCAACAATCAAAGGCGTTGTAGTGTGCGCATGCTGAAATTGATAGGCAGTCAAATACGGCTCATGCTGCTCGTCATGACTAACATCCATCGCTTGTATCGCGCACAATCCAAACTCTGAAGCGGTATTAATTATTTGCGCTTTTATTGAATACGGATACACACAATTTAACCAGCCATTGCTCTTCAAGTGCCTTTGACAGTAACTGAACAAATCGTGGGGTGTTAATGCGCTTGTTTGCCTTGCCGTTGCACGCTGAACGCTTTGTGCTTTATAAGCGTTTGAGCCCTCATGAGGAGCGTCAAAATACGGCGGATTAGACACAACAACATCATAGCTTTTTTCTTTATGTGACTGCAGCGAAGAACAGGATACATTGATACGGTGTGCCCACGGCGAATTGACAGCGTTCTCTTGTGCCTGCTGTGCTGCGCTAGCATCAATATCAATAGCATCAATAAGTACGTTATCAGACGTCCGCTGCGCCAACATCAGGGCTAGAATACCTGTTCCAGTTCCAACATCTAGCACCGAGGTTGCGTTATTCAACTTCGCCCAGCTACCTAAAATTAAACTGTCGGTATTTACTTTCATTGCGCATTTATCTTGAGCAATAACAAACTGCTTACAGCGGAACATGAAAAGGCACTGAATCTCGCGATAGATGAAATTGGCGCGGCATTTTACACGAATTTACCACTTTTGCAGCGACATCATGTTTCTAGCTACATCGATAGGATGTACGGGACGATACTTTTTCAAAGGCCCTTTCATTAAAGACTGCCAAACGGGTGCCGTTTTTTGTGCTATTTCTTCCAGAAAACGAGATTCATCACGCTCACCTATTAATAGTGATGGCCTTACCGCTGAGGCGTGCGGTAGCTGCGGCATGCGCATAATGGCATTTTCGAGCTCGCCTTTTACGCGAAGATAAAAATTACTGCTTTTTGCATCGGCGCCCACCGACGATATCCACACGAAGCTTTCTGCTCGCTGCGCTCTTGTTAGCTGCGCTGCAACGTGCACGTATTCAAAATCTACTCGACGGAAGGCTTTTTGTGATCCTGCCTTTTTTAAAGTAGTGCCAAGGCAGCAGTAAACATGGTCTACGCTAAAATAGCCTTGATAGTCTTGCAGGTTATCGAAGTCGATAACGACAGGCTTCAAGCGACCATGAGGGTCGTTAAACATTGTCGCAGGTAGCGGCTTTCTCACTAAACACGTTACTTCGCTGTATCGCCTATCTTGTAAAAGTACATTTACAAGCGTTCGTCCCACTAAACCAGTCGCTCCCAGCACCATTGCGGTTTTCATACTTCACACCTTGTATCATGATATCGTTTCTCTACAATCTAACCTTCGACAGTCAAATATGCAGATAAAAATGAAAAAAGCCCTTTTAATTGGAGCCGCTATGCTCTCTACTGCTTTAAACGCTGAAACGCTCACTATTGAGCGTATTTTCTCATCGCCATCGCTTGATGGTAACGCACCTCGTTCTTTGAAAGTATCACCTGACGGCCAACGTGTTACGTTTTTGAAAGGTAAGCAAACCGACTACGAACGCTTAGATTTATGGGAATACCATATTCAAAGTGGTGAAACCCGCATGTTGTTCGATTCGAACGATCTTCAAAGTGGTGAAGAAGTACTGTCTGACGAAGAAAAAGCACGCCGTGAGCGCATGCGCTTGTCTGGCAGCGGTATTGTGAGCTACCAATGGTCAGACGATGGAAAAGCACTTCTCTTCCCTCTTGGTGGTGACGTGTTTTATCACAAGTTAGGCGAAAAAGGCGCTAAACAGCTGCTTGATACTGACGCATTTGAGACCGACATTAAGCTATCGCCTAAAGGCAACTATATTTCATTTATTCGCGACCAAAACTTATTTATTAAGCACATTGAGTCAGGCGAAGAAATGGCTATTACCAAAGAAGGTGGTGGCAACATAAAATACGGTATGGCTGAATTCGTTGCTCAAGAAGAAATGGGGCGCATGACAGGCTACTGGTGGTCGCCAGACGAAGAGCATATTGCATTTACCAAAGTAGATGAAAGCCCTGTCGACGTTATTACGCGTTCAGAAATATACGCAGACGATATTAAACTTATTGAACAAAAGTACCCTAAAGCGGGCACACCCAATGTGTTAGTTGAGCTAGCTATTCAAGATATCAGCTCGGGCAAGCGCACATGGGTAGATTTAGGCGAAAACAAAGACATTTATTTTGCGCGCGGTAAATGGATGCCTAATAGCACAACGTTTACCTATCAGTGGCAAACACGTGATCAACAAACGTTAGAGCTTCGCGCTTTTGATACAACAGCCAATAAACAAACCGTTTTGTTGACTGAAACAAGCAACACGTGGGTTAACCTTCACGACGACCTATATTTTTTGAAAGATAAAGGGCAATTCATTTGGGCGTCTGAGCGCGATGGTTTTAAACATCTCTATTTGTTCGATAATAACGGTAAATTAGTTAAGCAATTAACTAAAGGAAACTGGGTTGTTGATGACGTTGAAGCAATCGATGTTGCTAACAATCGCTTGTACTTTTCAGGCCGTAAAGACACACCGCTTGAAAGCCATGTATATCAAGTATCGCTTGATGGCGGCGATATCACACGCGTAACTGAGCTTGGTGCCTACCACAGCGCATCGTTCAGCAAAGATGCCTCTATCTTTATTGACCGTTTCTCTACCATTAACTCTCCTGCACAAGTAAGCCTTAATGATGCAACCGGCAAGCGCATTACGTGGCTTGAAGAGAATAAAGTTGAAAAAGGTCACCCGCTACACGCTTACATGGATAGCTGGACTGCACCAGAATTTGGCGATATTACGACTAAAGATGGCGCTACGCTTAAGTATCGTATTTACACACCAGAAAGCGCTAAACAAAACCCAAACCAAAAGCACCCTGTTATTGTGTATCTATACGGTGGTCCGCACGCACAAGTAGTGACTAACAGCTGGGCAGGCAATCGCGGTTTGTTATTCCAACATTGGGTAGACCAAGGTTACGTTGTGTTTACGCTTGATAACCGTGGCTCGAACTACCGCGGTAAGGGCTTTGAAGATCCTATTTACAAAAAAATGGGCTTTATTGAAGTTGATGACCAAGTAGCGGGTGTTGAGTTTTTACGCACATTGCCTTTTGTTGACGCAAAGCGTATTGGCGTTCACGGCCACAGCTATGGCGGTTACATGACGCTTATGACCATGTTCAAAGCAGTTGATTACTTTGCAGCAGGTGTGTCGGGTGCACCGGTAACCGATTGGCGTTTATACGACACGCACTACACCGAACGTTACATGGGCAACCCACAAACAGACGATGATGCCTACACAGCATCTTCAGTATTTCCTTATGCAAAAGACTTGAAAGGCGACTTGCTTATTTACCACGGTATGGCCGACGACAACGTGTTGTTCACGCACTCGACCATGCTATATAAACACCTTCAAGATTTAGCAATTCCATTTGAGACTATGGATTACCCCGGTAAAAAACATAGCATCAGAGGAAAGCAAACAGGCATTCACTTATATAAAACAATAACTAACTTTTTTGAAAGAACGATTAAGTAAATATAAGTAAATGAAATATAAAGGCATAAGGGTTATTTATCCTTATGCCTTTTTTTTTAGGTATTAAACTTTGTAATACTTTTTCGCTACATGGTTTGTTAAATAAAATTTAATGATGTAGGTTCGAGAGTGAGCGATTTGCTTACCCACTATTAAAAACAAATAAAAAAGTGGGCTTAAACAATAAGTGGAACAAAGAGTGGTACCTATGAAAAATAATAAATTTACCCCTTCATTAATTGCAGCTAGCTTGGCTTTTTCAAGCTTCGGTGCTCTAGCTGACAATGACCGTTACATCATCCAGGTAGACAACAACGCAAAAGGCATCGTAAAAGCGATTGCAAAGCAATCTGGTGCACAAATTCACGTTGATGCAGATGGTTTCATTGCAGCTACGTTCAGCGGAAAATCACTGAGCGATGTGAAGGGTATTCTAAACAATCCACACGTTAAGTTGGTTGAAGCTGACCAAAAACGTGTACCTATGGCGTTATTTAATGACGACGCAGGCAACCCTACACAAACTCAGTTAACACCTTATGCTGTTTATCAGTCACAAGCTGACCAAGTAACATTTGATAGCAATGCTGGTATGAAAGTATGTGTTATCGACTCAGGCCTTGATTCATCGAACGCAGACTTTAACTGGTCAGCGATTACAGGTGACAACGATGTAGGTACTGGCAACTGGTTTGAAAATGGTGGACCTCACGGTACTCACGTAGCCGGTACAATAGGTGCCGCAGATAACGGCTTTGGTGTTGTTGGTATGGCACCAGGCGTAGACATGCACATTATTAAAGTGTTTAACGCTTCTGGTTGGGGCTACTCTTCTGACCTTGCTCAAGCAGCACAGCTTTGTTCGCAAGCAGGCGCAAACATCATTAACATGAGCCTGGGTGGCGGTGGTGCTAACTCAACTGAAGAAAATGCATTTAAAGACTTCGTAGCTGCTGGTGGCCTAGTGGTAGCTGCTGCAGGTAACGACGGCAACAGCGTTCGTTCATATCCTGCTGGTTACTCGTCAGTTATGATGATTGGCGCAAACGACGCTGACAATAATATTGCAGATTTCTCTCAGTACCCTTCATGCACATCAGGTCGCGGTAAGCGCGTTACAAATGATGAGACAATTTGTGTTGAAGTAACCGCTGGCGGTGTAGATACTCTTTCTACGTACCCTGCAGGCGGAGCATCTCTATCATCAATGAGTGCAGACGGTGTTGGCTTTGCTTCTTCAGCAATGGAAAACACAGGCAATGCATCAGCTGCAACCTATTTCCTAGGACTTGGTGACACAGTAGATACAAACGCAGCGGGCAAAGTATGTGTGATTGACCGTGGCAGCGTGTCTTTCTACGACAAAGTAAACAACTGTGAACTGTCTGGTGGTGTAGGTGCTGTTATCATTAATAACGAGCCAGGCATGCTTTACGGTACGCTGGGTGAAACAAACAACACTTCAATTCCAGCAGTAGGCGCGGCATTTGAAGACAGAAGTGCACTAGTTGCTGCTTCTACTATCGACATCGCTATCGGTGCAAGTGATTACGGCTACATGAGCGGTACATCAATGGCAACACCTGCTGTTGCTGGTATTGCTGCACTTGTATGGTCAAATCACCCAACCTGTACTGGTGAGGAAATTCGAAGCGCACTTAAAGCAACTGCAATGGATTCTGGTGCACCGGGTAAAGACGACTTCTTCGGCTATGGTATTGCACAAGCCGCTGATATGAACGATTACCTAACACAAAACGGTTGTGCTGGCGGTAACGGCGGTGGCGATAACGGTGGCGGTGGCACTGGTGACCTAACGCTTACAGCAACTGGCTACAAAGTAAAAGGTTCACAGCGTGTTGATTTAGCATGGACTGACGCAACATCCTCTAACGTTGATGTTTACCGCAATGGTTCAGTTATTGCGACAACGGCTAACGATGGTGCATACACTGACTCAATAAACACTAAAGGTGGCGGTTCATACGCTTATCAAGTGTGTGAAGCTGGCACAACAACCTGTTCAGCTACAGTAACGGTTGTTTTCTAAGAACAACTATCAAGTTACAAAAAAGCGGGCATATGCCCGCTTTTTTTATTGGAATTCAATAACTGAAACTAGAAAAATTAGGCGAACAGCTGTGTGGCCAGGTTTTGCTGTACAGCCTGTGCTGAGGATGCGCTTAACTCAATCTCTATGGCATCCGCTTTACCCGATAGCCAAATTTTAAGCTCGGCATCAGTATCGAAATGCCCTGCTGTTTCAACGATAAACTGAGTGATAGATTTATAGGGAATAGAGTGGTAGTTCACCTTACGCCCTGTTAAACCCTGCTTATCAATCAGAATAAGGCGCTTATTGGTAAAAACGCTCAAATCGCGAACCAATTTGAATGCAGACGTTACCACTTCATTGTCGGCAAGAATTGGGGACAATTCTTCTTGCACATCAGAAGCATTTGTTTCGCTTGCGTTTCCCATTATTGTGTCGAATAAACCCATCTTGATTTCCTTTTAGACAGCGGCAAGTTTTACTCGCCATTGAACTCTATGCGCAAGCGGTTTGGGTTTATCAAGTGCAAAGCCTTGGCCATAATCAACCTTAAGCTCTCTAAGCACGTCGGCCGTAGCACTATCAACAACAAACTCAGCAACGGTTTGTTTGCCCATACTATGCGCAATGTTGTTAATTGCAGTCACTGTAGCATGGTCGATAGGATCGTGGACAATGTTTCTCACAAATGACCCATCAATCTTTACGTAATCAACAGCTAAGTGTTTTAAGTACGTAAACGACGACATACCAGCGCCAAAATCGTCTAGCGCAAAGCTACACCCAATATCGCGCAAAGAAGAAATAAAACGTTTAGCGGCGTTAAGGTTTGTGACCGCCGTGGTCTCTGTAATTTCGAAGCAAATTTTCTCTGCTGGTACGCTGGTGCTCTGCATTCGCTGAGTAATTTTATGTAGCGCCATTTCGTCGCCAAGCGTTATACCCGATAAGTTTATGGCAACTTTACCCACGTTATCGATGTGTGCAGGGTTTTGCTCAAGCATCTTCAACGTATTATCAACCACCCACAAATCGACTTTGTTCATTAACCCATGCCTTTCAGCAAGAGGGATAAACAGCCCTGGGCTAATTAAGCCTCCGTCGTTATCGTTAAGGCGAAGTAGAATTTCATAATGCTGAAGCTGAGCAGCTTGCGTTTCAGAAGGTACGGTTAGCGGTAGTATAGCTTGGCTGTAAAGCTCAAAGCCATCGCTTTGTAACGCCTGATGCAGTGCGTTTAACACTTGATTATCGCTGTCATCAATCGCCATTTGCGAATCGTTTGCTCTACAAATAAAGTAACGATTACGTCCTAAGTGCTTGGCTTTGTAGCAAGCATTATCAGCGGCTTTTATTAACGCTTCTGCACTTTGTGTGCTCTCGTTAATTTCGATAACACCAATGCTTGCGCCAACAAAGAAAAGTTTATCGTCGTATATAAACCGATAGCTTGAAATAGCAGCCAGTAGCTTATCCAAACGTTTTGAAACGTCCTCAATGCTCTGGTTTCTGAAAATCATACAAAACTCGTCGCCACCAATACGCGCAAGTAAGTCATTACTATTCACATACTGCCTAAAGATAGTGGATATTTCTTTAAGTAGTTTATCGCCAGCTGGATGCCCACAGCTGTCATTCACTAGCTTAAACCGGTCCATATCAATAAAGCACATTACGCTTTCGTGGGTGTGATGATGTAAGTAATCGTCTTCAATGAATGTGGAAATGCTGTCTAATGCTAAAAGCTCACTTTCAGCTTTATTGCTATCACCAGAATTTGTTGTTTCTTGTAGAATTTGCCTTAATTGATCATCAAACGCATAGCGGTTCAATAAGCCAGTAAGCTGGTCGTGATTTGCCTGAAAATACACTTCCTCTTGAAGCGCAACCTCTTTGGTAACATCTCTGGCAATACCTTCAACCGCAATTAATAAACCTTGCTCGTCTAAAATAGGCGTGTCTGAAAATTCAATGATGAAAGGGTTACCTTCCTTACCAACGTAATGAACAAAGTAAGGTTTGGGCTTTTCACCTCTTGCTATGGTTTGTCTTATTTCAAACGTTTCGTCTGGCACCTGGCGAACGTAGCGTGACTCATATGAACAAAAATCGTTTGGGCTATACCCTAAAATTTGCTCAACCCCAGCACTCACGTACCGGAAGCTGTGCTCTGCGGTTTTGGTGTACACAAAGTGTCTGTGCATACCATCAACTAAGCGTCGGTATCTCTCCTCGCTGTGCTTCAATGCTTGTTGCGCCCTAAAGCGCTCAGTGACATCCCTTACCGTAATTGCAATATTATCGCCTGCTTTCACTACTTGAACTTTAATCCACTCAAGTGAAATGTCTTGGCTATCAAGCGCAATATGCGCTTCATACGGTACGCCAGATTGTGCAACCTTGGTAGCACTTTGAAACGTATCGCTGATACCCAAGTACCAGGTTTGTTCAGATAATGTCATCGACCCCAATGTGTCGCATGCGCCTCTGAATAAATATTTGCTGTAGGAATTAGCTTCTACCAGCGAAAAGTCGTGCTCGGTAGGCTGATAAATTAACAATGCGTCTAATGAAGCTTCACTTGCCGTTAAATAGCGTTGCTGGCTATCAGATAGGTTTACCGCCCCTTTTAATTGCTTGTGAAACACATAACTCACCAGCGCCGACATTAATAAACCGATGGTAATAACCAGAATGCCAGGATTGAAAGGGCTTAGCTGCGACTGCATCGTTAACGTAACGGGGCGGTCGATAAATGGGAAAGGTGCCAACGACACGGTTGTACCGTCTTTTACTAACTTTCCACTACTAAATAACACGTTGCCTTGCGACGAGAGTTCGAAATTAAATTGCGGCCCAACCAGCTCGCCAAGCATCACACCAAGTATAGTTTGTACATCAAAACCGGCAATTACGTAACCGTGTTCCGGCTCTTGTGGACTAATTGCACGACCGATAAGAATGTGGTGATGCTGAGTTTGCTCAGAATACAGTAACGCGCTATCAAGTGATTCAGAAAGCTCATCTATGCGAAGACCTAAGGTGCTCATGGGTTTGCCAATTAGCGAATTGTCTATTCTTTTCCCTATACCCAGTTCTGGGGTGGCTACCCACTGAACAATGCCGTCCTGATCAACAAAAGCGAGGGAGCTGAACCCTTTTTGCATGCCCATTAGAGACATGGCTTGCGCATTAAACCAGTCGACTTGGTTTGGCTCGAAGGTCGGCCAGTTCAACATGAGGTTGTGAACAGCTTGAACACGCTCGGTAGAAAACACTTCTAAGCTAATCTTTACCTGTTCGGCTACCGATTGAGCTTTAGATATTCGAACACTCTTTTCATCTTTTTGTAGATAAATTCCTGCTGAGACAAAAAGCAAAGCAAGAAAGAGGAATAAGATCGTCGGTAATGCATAGACGCGATGATTTATTCGTGTGTACATGGGGGTCTCCGGAAAATCGCTTTCCTAGACTAAAGTAGAAATATGAAAATAATATGAATTGTCTTACACAATAGAAGTGATACGGTATTAAGAAAATAGAAAGAAGCGGTAATTTATGACAACGCACCCTACCTTCGAAAGCGTTAAACGCGCCTACGAACGCATTAAAGACCATGTTAAACAAACACCTATTGTAGAATCTTCGTTATTGAATAAATGGATGGGTCACCGCATTTTGTTTAAGGCAGAATGTTTGCAGACCATCGGGGCTTTCAAGATCCGCGGTGCCATGAACTTTTTGGCGCGACTAAAAGAAGAAGGGCGCTTACCCAAACACGTTGTAGCTAATAGCTCGGGCAATCATGCACAAGCGGTTGCCTATGCCGCTGCTCATTTTGGAATTACTGCAACTATTTACGCTAGTGAATCTATTTCACCCATAAAAGCAGCAGCGACACAAAGCTATGGGGCTACATTAAAATTATTTCCCACAAGACCCGAAGCTGATAACGCTGTTGCTGAAGCAGCACAAGCCAACGATACCGTGTGGATCCCGCCTTTTAACCATGAAGATATTATTGCTGGTCAAGGCACCGCCGCACTTGAAGCACTACAAGAATCAGAACATGTTGATGCCGTATTTGCGCCGTGCGGCGGCGGTGGCTTATTGTCAGGCACTTTGCTTGCCACTCGCGCATTAAAACCCAATGCACTGGTGATAGGCGCCGAGCCAGCCGAAGCTAATGATGCATCGATGTCGTTACAGGCTGGTGAAATTGTAGCGCTTGATCACACTCCCATCACCTTAGCAGATGGTGCCGCAACACCATCGGTAGGCGATGTTACGTTTCCTTTACTGCAAGAGCTTGATGACTTTTACGAAGTAGATGAGTTACAAATTGCATATTGGACACAATGGCTGCACCATTTACTTAAATTGCACATAGAGCCCACCTGCGCCATGACAATGGCTGCGGTTGCTGCATGGGCAGCCAATACACCGCCGGGCCAAACAGCATTAGTTATGCTGTCTGGCGGAAACATTAGCCAGTCTGCAATGGCGAGTATATGGGAACGTGACTTTCTATTGCAGCCACCCTTGCTAGTAACTGACGAAACAACAACCGACGACACGGACGAAGAATAAAAAATGATAAAAACTGCACACTCGACAACAATGCTTCGCAGCACTATTCGCACCTGCCTAGGCATAGGTTTGGCTATGACTGCCCTTGGTGTAAACGCCGCAACACTAGTAAACAATGTTAAAGGTTACACACTTAATGACAGCGGAAAGCTAACAACATTCAACAACCTTGTAATAGACCACGGCAAAGTAGTGGCTGCTAATGTTGATGTTAACGACTACTCCATAGATAAAACCATCGACGGCGAAGGCAAAGTGATGTTGCCGGGTTTAATAGACGCCCACGGCCACTTATTGGGTTTAGGCGCAAATTTGTTGGAAGTTGATTTACGCGAAAGTACTAGTGCGCAAAATGCGGCAAGAATGGTTGCTGATTATGCTTTTGCGAAGCCAGCACAAGCGTGGATTACAGGCCGAGGATGGAACCAAGAGTTGTGGTCTGACCGCGCGTTTCCAACTGCGCAAGACTTAGATAAAGTAGTAGCAGACCGCCCTGTCGCACTAGCCCGAGTAGACAGCCACGCTACGTGGGTTAACAGTAAAGCCATGGAGCTTGCTGGTATCACTAAAGACACGAAGTCTCCCGCAGGCGGCGAAATAATTAAAGACGCTGACGGTAACCCTACCGGCGTATTTATCGACAATGCGTCGCTGCTAATTGAAGCGCATTTACCTAAAGCCAGCAATGCCGTTTATGAACAACAGCTGCAGGCCGCAGGTGAGCACTTACTATCAAATGGGATCACGTCAATGCATGATGCAGGTATTGGCCGTGATGTGTATGACTTTTATTTGAAGGAAGCTGTTGAAGGTGATTTACCTGTGCGCGTTTACGCTATGGTAAGTGCAACAGACCCCGAACTTTCAACCATGCTTGGCAATGGGAACATTCGAGATGCCAACGATTTCTTATACATTCGTTCGGTAAAAGCATATGGAGACGGCGCATTAGGAAGCCGTGGCGCTGCGCTTTTAGAGCCCTATTCAGATGCACCGCATCAGCATGGATTGCTACTAACGCAACCAGAAGATATGACCCAGCTATTTACCACGGTACTTGGGGCAGGTTTTCAGCTGAACTATCACGCTATTGGTGATAAAGCGAATCATGTAGCACTAAACGAGTTTGAAACAACGTTTGAAACACTTGGTGGTGCGGAGCTTCGTAACCGTATTGAACATGCACAGGTTATTGCGCCTGACGACCTAGCCCGCTTTGCCGAGTTAAAGGTACTGCCATCAATGCAGCCTACCCATGCTACCAGCGATAAAAACATGGCTGAAGATCGTATTGGTAAAGATCGTATGAAAGGCGCGTATGCGTGGAAAACGTTACTCGACTCGGGCATTGCCTTGCCGCTAGGTTCTGATTTTCCTGTAGAGCTGGCAAATCCATTCTACGGTTTACATGCCGCCGTAACGCGCCAAGACAGAAATAATCAACCGGTTAAAGGCTGGTATGCACATGAAGCGCTTACCATCGAACAAGCCTTTAAGGGCTTTACATTGGATGCTGCTTACGCCGGTCATATGGAAGACACCCTGGGTTCATTAACAAAGGGCAAATGGGCAGACTTCATTTTAGTTGATCAAGATATCTTCACGATTAAACCGGAAGATATTTGGAAGACTAAAGTACATGCAACGTACGTTGCAGGTGAGCAAGTATTTGAAGCGAAATAGCCCATAGCGCCAATATGACAAATTCTGCTTCAAACTCAGGCCTACTTACTAGAGGCATTGGCGGCATTGGTGCCGCCTTGTTGGTGCTTAACGGTTTAATAGGCGCGGGCATTTTTGCACTTCCCGCTAAAATGGCTGCAGAACTGGGCGCTTTTAGCCCCTATGTGTTCTTAATTTTTGGCGTACTAATGCTTAGCATTGTGTGGTGTTTTGGGCAGCTTGCTGTTTTCTATCAGCAAACAGGCGGCCCGGTAATCTATGCGCACAAAGGCTTTGGCGACGCTGCTGCCTTTCAAACTGGCTTTATTTACTACCTTGCTCGCGCCACCGCCATAGCAGCCAATATGCACGTACTGCTATTGTACGCTGGTTACGTGTGGCCTGAGCTAAACAGCGGCATAGGCAAATCTATCTCCATTGTTATGCTTACCAGTGCACTAATAACGGTAAACATTATTGGCTTAAAAGCAGCAATGCGGTCTTTGGACGCTATATCACTATTAAAATTACTACCTTTTGTCGCCGTTATTGGTGTTGGCTACAGTCAACTAGATTTCTCAGCTACTGCCTCCAGTACGCAGCAGTTTGTTCCTACTCTCGATACTATTTCGGCAGGTGCACTACTTACCCTGTATGCATTTATTGGTTTTGAAACCGTTGTGGTTACCAGCGGAGAAACGTCGTCTCCCAAGCGAACTATTCCAAAAGCACTTATGCTGACCGTCTCGGGCATAGCACTGTTCTACTTTTGTGTGCAGTGGCTTTACTGGCATATGATTGGGCCAGACAAACCAGACAGTGCGCCACTTATCGCACTTGCCGATATGATATTTGGCAAAACAGGGGCATTAGTGATGACATTAACGGCTGTGGTATCAGTTGCAGGCAATTTGCTAGCAAACATGATATCAACGTCTCGCCTTACCTATTCTATGGCCCACCAGGAGTTAATCCCAGGAAGGCTTGGTGAAAACTTAGGTAAAGTGAACCAACGCTTCGCTACACCTCATGTTTCTATTTGGATATTGGGCGTATTTGCAGGCATACTCGCGCTTAGCGGAAGCTTTGTATGGTTGGCTATATCAAGTGTTTTGGCGCGTTTAGTCGTGTACGCCTTTTGTGTTTTGGTATTAATAAAAGCACAACGAGCACAGACTGATGTACCAAATTTTGTAACACGCGCACTACCGTTTATTGCGCTTGCAGTCTGCGCTTGGTCAATAACACAGTCGACAATGAATGCATGGTTATTTTTACTGGGTGAGCTCGCCATTGGCGCATTGCTATACTTAGCCATCCGCCGCAAACCTGTGTAGTGTTAAAAAACAGATTTTTGATAAGGTTTTAAAGTGAATATTGTTGTTTTACCCGTTACGCCTTTTGCGCAAAATTGCTCGTTAATATGGTGTTCTGAAACCATGAAAGGGGCATTTGTCGACCCAGGCGGTGACATTGATAAACTTATCGAAGCCGCTACACAACACGGTGTTAGCATCGAGAAAATTATACTCACCCACGGTCACCTTGATCATGTTGGCGGCACGGTAGCCATTGCACAACATTATAATGTACCTGTTATTGGGCCTCATATTGGCGATAAGTTTTGGCTAGATGCCTTAATGCAACAGAGTCAAATGTTTGGTTTTCCTCCTGCCCAGCCTTTTTCTCCAAATGAGTGGTTAAACGACAACGATACCATTTCGCTTGGCAACATTACCTTAGAGGTGCTGCACTGCCCTGGCCACACGCCTGGACACGTGGTGTTGGTAGAGCGTACGAGCAACAGCGTGGTTGTGGGTGACGTTATTTTTGCAGGCTCTATTGGTAGAACCGACTTTCCGCAGGGTAACCATCAACAGCTAATCGATTCTATAAAACAAAAAATTATGGTGTTGCCAGACGATATGACGATTTATCCTGGCCACGGCCCTACCACTACGGTAGGGACTGAGAAGGCCACAAACCCTTATGTATCGGGTAAGTTTGGTTAAACCAGCTTACTCGTAAGCACCACTGGCATAGTGTAATTCATAGCTATGGCTGTAGATTTCAAGAATGTTGCCAAACGGGTCTTCCATATAAATCATGCGATACGGCTTCTCGCCCGGATAATAATAGCGAGGAGCCTTCATGCGTTTCTTACCACCAGCGGCAACAATTTTATCAGCTAAACCCTCTACATCAGGGTCTTGAACACAAAAGTGGAAAACACCGGTTTTCCAGTACTCGAAGTTATCTTCTGGGTTTTCCTGATTGCTGAATTCAAAGATTTCTACACCTACTCGGTCGCCCGTCGACAAATGTGCTATACGAAACTTTCCCCATCCAGCGCCAAAAACGTCAGTACACATTTCACCAATGGCTGAGTCGTCTTCAACAATCTCGGTTGGCTTCATAATCAAATACCAGCCTAGCACTTCGGTATAAAATTTTACCGCGGCTTCTAAATCAGGTACCGAAATACCAATATGTGAAAACGTACGAGGATAAGGTGTTTTTACTGCTTCAGTCATCACTTGCTCCTTTTAATGGCTCTACAAAATTAAAGAATTACTAAATGAAAGTGTGATCATGGTAGCTAGACAAAAACAAAACATGAAATTATGATATTTTTTAAATTTGATAATTTAAATTTATAGCCATGCTCAACCCCGTTTGGTTAGACACCTTTTTAACCTTAGCCGACACTGGCAATTTTACACGTACTGCAGAGCAGCGTTTTATGACGCAGCCTGGTGTAAGTCAGCATTTGAAAAAACTAGAGGACGCGTGTGGCTGCGAGTTAGTGGTTCGTTTGGGTAAAGGTATTCAACTTACCGAACAAGGCAGGCGCGTATACGACTATGCGTTACAGCAAAAGAAACGTGAGCACGACTTTCTAAGTGCATTGAAGTTTGACGAAAAGTACGAAGGACAATGCAGTGTTGCCTGCTCAGGCGCTACAGCGCAGCGTATTTACCCCGCGCTAATAGCATTACAGGTTAAATACCCTAAGTTGCATATTCATGTTGAAGTAGCGCCGCGGCGCACCATACTTCAAGATATTCAAAGCAACAGTATGTTACTAGGCATTGTTACGAATATGCCTAATAGCGATGATGTTGCATATAATTACTTAGGCGAAGAAACGCTTGGGCTTATTCTGCCCAAAAAATATGAGCATAAATATCACCAAATTGATTCACTATTACCAACACTTGGGCTAATAAACCACCCTGATGCTTTGCATTATTTACAACGCTATATCAACGATAGTGGCGATGATAAATTGCAGCGTATTAATCCAAATAATATGAAGCATACCGGCTATATTAATCAACTGTCCCAGATATTGCTTCCAGTAAGCCAAGGCCTTGGTTTTACTGTGTTGCCCACCAGCACATTAAGATTTAGTGGTGTTGCCGATTTACTGTGCGTATACAAGCCAACAAACAGTGTTACCGAGCTACTTTATAGCGTGCAAACGCCACACACCGAATTACCGGCGAGGTATGAGTTGATAAAAAGCACTGTGGCTGAAGTACTTGGCGAGTCGAGCTAGTTATTGCTTCTAGCTACTGTGTAAAGCAGGATCTGGTGACACCATTTGTGTTTCTTTCTTATGCTCAGGCACGTCTACTTTACCACTAGCAACAACCTCACCTTCTAACCACAGCTTCCATTCTCCACGGTCATAAATATCCCATTGCTCGTCATTGGTTAGTGGCTCTGTGGCAATAATGCTTACTACATCTTTCGGGGTGGTTTCGGCGGCAAAATCTATTTCTACCTCAACGTCTTTTAAACATGCAGGCCCAAATGGTGCTCTTCGGGTAATACTTGCCAGCTTGGTACTGCAAAAGGTAAATAGCCAATCACCATTACTTAATAAGCAATTAAACACGCCCTTTTGCGCATAGCTTTGTGCCAGCGGTACTAGCGTAGCGGCCAACTCTTCATTACTGGCGCTGCGAGGCAAACTATCACGAAACGTATTCATAATATCGCAAAACAATGCTTCGCTATCGGTATCGCCAACGGCTTCATACATACCCTGCTTAGGCGAAAACGACGGAAGCTGGCCGTTGTGCGCGAAAACCCAATATCTGCCCCACAGTTCTCTAGCAAACGGGTGAGTATTGGCTAAGTTGATATTGCCCACATTGGCCTGTCGAATATGACAAATAGCGCTTTTACTTTTTATGGGAAGTTTTGATACAAAGTCGGCAATAGGTGACGTGGCGCACGGCTCTGGGTCGTGAAACATGCGTACGCCCTTACCTTCGTAAAATGCCACACCCCACCCGTCTTTGTGCGGCCCGGTTTCGCCACCTCGGCGAGTAAGGCCGGTAAAACTAAAACACAAATCGGTTGGAGTATTGGCACTCATGCCTAAAAGCTCACACACTACAGTTGCTTCCTACTTTCACAATCATGCGTTGAGCATACGCAAGCTAACAGTGTGAATCAATCGCTAGTCCCTTTCGCAATATGTAATTTGTGTGGTGCTTCAACTTCTTCTTTAAACAACGGAAGATCTTCATCTTGTTCAGGCTGCTGGCTATCTCGAACGTTTTTCTGCACGGTTACCGCGGCAAACAGGCTAAGCGTAAATGCCATGCCGAAAAAGCCCTTTTCACTTAATAACAACTCTGCATTCATTAAGCCAATAACCAGCAGCGCAATTGAAGACAAAGCCGCCACTATCGATGCAAGAAAGTACGCTTTCGTCGTTGGAATGTTTTCCATTTTATCGCGTACGGTTTTTTGTAGGCTTACTACGGCAAACAAACCAAATAACATAATAGTGAAGTAATAGCCTTTTTCGTTTAGTGCCATGGGTGCGTTGTAAAGCCCAATAAAGTAAGCAGCGACGCCGGTTACTAAGGCTGCTATTGACGCTAATTTAAATGCTTTTGTTGGGTTTTGAGTTTGCATTATGTCTCTCCTAAATTGCGTTAACGTTTTGGTTGTTGTCAAACGTTACCGCCGATGTTGATAAGCCGTACTGCTGCATATAACGCGCTAAACTTGAGAAGGTTGTTGTTTCTACCTTTCGCCCATGGTCACTTAGCGTGATACCGTCATTAAACATGCTTGCTATGCCTAACTTTGCACGGCTCATTTCTACTTTTTGTGGCTTAAAATAAGCCTTAGCGTTGGCTTTTAACTGCTTTGTATAAGTGGTTGAATATACGGCGCTGTTTAACACATCTAACGTATATTCTGTGCAGTTTTGACGCTTACTATTGAACGGGTTAGCTACCACAGAATATCGCGGGTTGTGTAGCAGCTTTGCCTTGCCCTCTGAATAAAGCGCAATAAGTGCATTTTGTACTTCTAACGTGGGAACAATGATGCCTGCTTCCATGGCATAAGCTCCCCAGAAAAAATCTACCGGATAGTCGGTTATTAAGTGGCTTACATCTGGCTGCTGCGCATCTTGATACAGATTATGAATAGCATAGCCTTTAGCCACATCGCCATTGTCCAATTGAATGCTTGAGTAAATGGCAATCGCGGTATGGGTAAAGCGGATACCCTTTGGTAACTCACTTTCTGCGCGCCCTCTTCTTGCAATAATAAAGGCTCTAGCTCCCTGCGCCGCTGCGTACTTCTCTACATTCTTTGAGAAGTGCGCAATAGTTTCCGGCGTAAATTGCGGCTTTCCCGTTTGATCGCTGCCAGCATTAACTGCCATGCTTATAAGCAACATATAAATAAAAATACATGCTCTCATAACTGCAGCCTTATCGCGTTGTGGTAGCGGTTGTTGTGGTTTTAGACACTATCTTTACTTTGTTTGGCGCGGGATCAGCCGTAATAATGGTTTCGGTAATCACAATGGGCTCATGGTTATTACTATTACTGCTTTCATGGCGGGCGCTCTTGGCTACTGATTCAGCGCTCTCAGCAATAGCACTACCTGTGGCAACTATGGCGCTACCGGTAACGACAACAGGTACTGCAACAACAGCACTGGCAACCGATGCCGTAGTAGCTAAACCTTGGCTTGATGCAAGCACACTGTGCTTACTGGCTTTTCCGCTATGCGTAACAGAATCGTCGGCAAACGTGTTTGAAGATAACGTAGCCGTCGTTAAGGCGGTAACTAACATCAATGTTAAACGTGTATTTTTCATATCACTTGCTCCTATGTAGTAAGGCGTTGCTTTGCCTTGAACACAATCTACACTAGGCGCAAGAATTAATTTCGTAAACTAAATTGAATAATGTAGTATTAAATTACACCACAAGTATTACAATTTAATACCATGAGCCAGATAAGCCTAGTTTACGACACCCTTAAGCAATGCCTGCGTGAACAGCGTGTAACTTACAAACACGTTGCTAATGCCCTTAATGTTAGTGAAGCCAGCATTAAACGAAACTTTTCGCTTCAAGCGTTTAGCTTGGACAAACTAGAACATATCTGCGAGCTGCTTCAGCTTTCGCTGAGTGAGCTTTTTATTATGTCGCAACAGCAGCAAGACAAGATCTCTCAGCTGTCCGAAGAGCAAGAGCTACAGCTACTTTCCAACCCTAAGCTGTTACTTGCAGCGGTATGCGTGCGCGACGGTTGGCGATTTGAAGAAATTGTTGCACATTACGATATTGAGCATGTTGAAGGCATAAAGCTTATGACTACGCTTGATAAACTAAAGCTGATAGAGCTATTACCCAATAACCGATACAAGCTGCTGATAGCACAAGACTTCAGGTGGATCCCCGGTGGGCCTTTAGCAAAGTTTATGGAAAACGAGGTTATGGTGAAGTTTATGGCGCCTAAGAAAAACGAGCCATGGATGTTTCGCTCCTACCTAAGGGGCAGATATTCTCCCTCGTCCGTTGCCATTATTCAGCGTCGTTTAGAACAGTTAAGGCAAGAGGCTGCCAAACTGAGCAGTGAAGACAACGCATTGCCTATAGAAGAAAGGCAACATATTGGCTTACTTATGGCTATGCGGCCGTGGGAACCATCGCTATTTGAAAACATGCGGCGTAAATAGTGAAAGCGACAAACCGTTTAAACACGCCATGTTATACTATGGCGAAATTGCAAAGAGACGAATATGAACCAGCAGCCTAACAACCCGCTTCACGGTCTGACACTAGAGAAAATAGTAACTCAGCTTTATGAAAAATATGGATGGGATGGGCTTTACTACCGCATCAAAATTAACTGCTTCAATAACGACCCTTCCGTGAAATCATCACTCAAGTTTTTACGCAAAACACAGTGGGCGCGTGACAAGGTTGAACAGTTATATATTCAAACCTTCACAAAGTAAAAACATAAAAAGCGGCAGACGCCGCTTTTTATCACACTTTATCGTTAACTCGTTTTTTATGCATCGTTGTAGAGCGTGGTTATCCATTTCTCTTCATTGATGAAGTTCCAGCTCCACGAGGCCCATTTTTCCTCTAAGCCCATAGCTTTAACGTCATCCAGTGATTTTCCTTCTTCTTTAAGCGCCTTAACGTAGTTAAATGTTTCGCTGATCATGCCAAGAAAGTTGGCATATTCGGCTTTATTGCTTAGCGCGCCATGGCCAGGAATAATTACTGTGTCATCATCTATTCTATTAAGAAGCTGTTGAACCGATTCCATATAGCCTTCCACATTTCCGCCAGCCCCCTGGTCGATGTATGGGAAGCGGCCGTTAAAGAATAGGTCGCCAGTGTGAAGTACATTTGGCTGTTCAAAAAGCACCGCACTGTCGCCGTCGGTATGGCCCACAGCTAAATGTATTACATGAAGCGTTTCACCGTTAAAGTAAATTTTAATGCCGTCTTCATAGGTAATAGTGGGTAACGCCTCTGGCGCTACTTTCTCGTCACTGGCTAAACGTATGCGTACATTTTCATGGGCTAGTATGGTTGCGCCTTTATGGCTGTGAAAGAACGCATTAGAACCGGTGTGATCACCATGATAATGGGTGTTAATTACGAATTTGGGTTTGTCGCTACCGAGCTCACCTAACTGTTCAGCAATTTTTTCAGCAAGCGGAGCAAACTGATCGTCGATAATAAGCACACCATCATCACCGGCTGAAACGCCAATGTTACCACCCGCTCCGGTAAGCATGTGTACGGCTCCTTTGATAGCCGTGGCCTTCACTTCAACATTCGCGAAACGGTCTTGTGCATTGGCTAACGAAACGGGCAAAGCCGCAATAACGGCTGCGGTTAGCAATGAACGTAAGATAAGGGGTGTTTTCATAGTGCGTTCCTTGTTAGGTATGTATTTTTTGGTTTTTATAAAGACCTTGTACACTATGGGCTAATTTCATTATTAGATCATTTTTTCATCGTTAGGAATATCACCTACGTAAGCAAACCGAGGCAGAACAATACCATCACGCTCTATGTTTTCTGTAAACATAGATAAGGGGCGCACCCATAGTGCTCGTTCGCCGTAGCAGGGGCGGTACACCACTAATTTCGACTCGTCTTCAGAATGCGTAGCAACTTCATACACGTCGTACAAATTGCCTTTATAGTGCTTGTATCGCCCAGGAGTGATTAGTTTACTGTTGTTCATTGCTTTCCTTTGAAGTACTTTTAATTTGTTTTAATTGGTCGTTCTTTCTAATTACTGAGTTATTAGTTCTCGCGATTGTGATCGTCTAGCGGCAGCGCGAGTTGCTGAGTAGTTTGATTAGCCGCAAGACCAATGTGAAGCCCTACTAATCGAATACCACGCCCTCTTGCTCTTTCAAAAGCCTCTTCCATTAATGAATGAAAATAGACTTCGTCTAGGCCGTGATGTCGATGTTCAACGGTAGTTAGTTGAAAGTCGTTAAACTTCAGCTTTACGCCCTGCGTACGCAGACGCACCGCTTTCCCGGTGCGCTTTTTATGATTTTCCATACGCTCGGCCAGTTTTTCAAGTAAGTGTGGCAGGAACGCCTTACATTCCTCAAGCGTATGAATATCTTCACTCAGTGTACGTTCTACGCCTATCGATTTTCGCTCTCTAGACACAGACAGTTCGCGTTCGTCGATACCATGGGCACGCTCCCACAGTACACTGCCAAACTTCCCCAACTCTTTTTGCAAACGCTCAAAAGGATACGCACGCACATCGTCGCAATTGTTTAGCCCTAAGCGCTGCAGCTTTTGCATGGTAACCTTCCCTACTCCAGGTATTTTTTTAAGTGGCATCAGTCTTACAAAGTCGTCTAGCTTATCTGGTGTTATGACACAGATGCCATCTGGCTTGTTTTCATCGCTAGCCACTTTAGCCACAAACTTACATGGCGCCACGCCTGCTGAGGCGGTTAGTCCTAACTCGGTTTTAATGCGGTGACGTATTTCTTCGGCAATAAGGGTGGCACTGCCCCCGCAAAACTCACTGTTAGTAACATCAAGATAGGCCTCATCGAGTGAAAGGGGTTCTATAAGGTCGGTATAGTCTGAAAATATCTTTCTAATTTTTTGCGATTCATTGGCGTAGACCTCCATACGCCCTTTTACTAACGTTAAATTGGGGCATAGTTTCATTGCATACGCTGTAGCCATAGCCGAGCGCACGCCAAACTTTCTTGCGGGGTAATTACAGGTTGAAATAACGCCACGTCTATCGGAGCTTCCGCCTATGGCAATAGGGATATCACGCAACGCAGGATTGTCGCGCATTTCAACTGCGGCATAAAAACAATCCATGTCGACGTGGATAATTTTTCGCATTATCTGCCTTTGGTCTAAATGCGCCTACACGCAAAAACTGTACAAAAAGACAGTATATTATTAAAGACGATAAATTACACTATTAAAGCTTTAAGAACCTCGCTAGATAGCAGCTTTCTGAGTTAATGGCGTCTGTGATGATAACTATTAGTTTTACAAAAGTATGGCTGTCGATTGCGCAAAAAATAGGAATGCGCTAAATTGTAAGTAAGTTACTTACAAGGTATCCAAAATGGCGCGAACTATCACTTTCCAACCCAGTAGCAATATGAATGAGTTTATCGAAGCAATGGTTCAATCGGGCGACTACAACAACCAAAGCGAAGTCATACGTGCTGCATTACGATTACTTCAAGAGCAAAACGCGGCATCTAAGTTAAACCAGTTGAGGAGTTTGATTGATGAGGGAGACAACAGTGAAGACGATGCAAGCTTTTCAATGGATAAACTCAAACGTCAACTTAACGCAATGTAATGCCTGAATACCGCGTTTCAAAAGCAGCGGCTGCTGACTTACTTGAAATCGGTTTATATACACAGAATCAGTGGGGCATGACAAAACAAAAAAGCGCCGTTAATGACATCAAACAGCGCTTTAGGTATATAAATTACGTTGTAAATAACGTTATAGAATTTGGTTTTGCTTCCATTCGTTTAGCTTTTTCTGACGCGCTTCTTCTTTTTCCATGCGCATCTTCTTACGGTCGCAAGGCTCAGGGCAATCACAAGCTTTCTCGATACCCAACGCACCTAAACCACCGCAGCTACCAGAAATAGATTTCTTTTGTACAAGGTAACCCACGGCCATTGCCAACACCATGGCAAGGAAGAAACCAAATGCAAGAATGAATGTAGACATTGCTACCCCCTAATTATGAACTGTTACCAGTTTATCAAATTCTGGCGACGCATACTCGTCAAAACCGTCTGCGGTGCGACGAATTAGGAATACCATAAGCTTTTCTTGTTCAGCTACCGCTATAGCCTGCTCCCATCCCATCACGTTAAATGCCGTTGCAAGACCATCTGCAGTCATAGACGATGGGTGAATAACCGTTACTGAAACCAAGTTATGCGATATAGGTGAACCCGTTGTTGGGTCTATTAAATGAGAATAGCGAACGCCATTTTCCTCATAATAGTTTCTGTAATCACCTGAAGTAGCCACAGCGTTTTCGCCAATAGACACTACCTTCTGTACGGTACGCTCTGTAGTAACTGGCTTTTCAATAGCAATTAGCCACTCGCTTCCATCACCACGTTCGCCACGCACGCGCATTTCACCGCCAATCTCTACAAGATAGTCTTGAATGCCCTGTTGCTCCAAGATTTCAGCCACCTCATCAACACCAAATCCTTTTGCAATAGTCGATAAATCAACGTAAAGCATAGGGTGCGACTTTTTAAGGCCTGTCGGTGTGGTGGTAAGCTTGTTGTACCCCACATAGTCGCGTACTTTATTAATGTCGCTTTCAGTCGGTACTTTTTCAGGGCGTTTTGTAGGCCCAAAACCCCAAAGGTTAACTAAAGGTCCAACTGTAACATCTAGTACACCGCCACTTAACTTCGCTAGACGAAGCGCTTCGTTAACCACTAACAATGTATCAGGCGATACCGCAAAGTTGTCGGTGTAACGATACTGGTTAAAACGTGAAAGCTCTGACGTGGGGTCGTACGTTGACATCATTTTGTTAACTTCAACCAATCTAGCATCTATCTGCTGCTGAAGCTTTTCGGCGTCTATCGCCTCTTGCTCGTTTTCAGCAAGCAAATACTTCACGTTATAGGTTGTACCCATTGTTTGCCCTTGCAGATGCACTACAGGGCGCTGTTTGTCGCTACAGCTAGCTAAAACAAGTATGCCTATAGCCACAAACGCAAGAAAAATTCGAATTGCAAATCGAATCACAACATTATCCTTTGTGTAATTGGTACGAATCGTTAGCCCCGTAAGAAATACAGCGCTAGCAAACTCGTACAAAAAAGGGGCTTACGCCCCTTTTTTTAATAATTAACTGCGTAGATTAACCACCGAAGTCATCTAGCATGATGTTTTCGTCCTCAACACCTAAATCTTTTAGCATGTTGATTACGGCCGCGTTCATCATAGGTGGTCCACACATGTAGAACTCACAATCTTCTGGTGCAGGGTGATCTTTCAAGTAGTTCTCTAGAAGTACTTGGTGAATAAACCCTGTATAACCTTCCCAGTTGTCCTCTGGTTGAGGATCTGAAAGTGCTACGTGCCACTGGAAGTTATCATTCTCAGCCGCTAGCTCATCGAAATCTTCTGTATAGAACATTTCACGAAGTGAACGAGCACCGTACCAGAAGCTGATCTTACGGTCAGACTTCAAGCGACGAAGTTGGTCGAAAATGTGTGAACGCATTGGCGCCATACCAGCACCACCACCAACGAATACCATTTCTGCATCAGTGTCTTTCGCGAAGAATTCACCGAATGGGCCAGAGATAGTCGCTTTATCACCTTCTTTCAGGCTCCAGATGTACGAAGACATCTTACCTGCAGGTAGGCTTAGGTTGTTAGGCGGCGGCGTAGCAATACGCACGTTCAGCATAATAATGCCTTCTTCTTCTGGGTAGTTCGCCATTGAGTATGCACGAATTGTTTCTTCGTCTACCTTTGACTCGATGTCAAAGAAGCCGAAACGCTCCCAGTCGCCACGATATTCTTCAGGAATATCGAACTCTTTGTATTTAACGTGGTGCGCAGGCGCTTCAATTTGAATGTAACCACCCGCTCGGAATGGAACGCTCTCGCCATTTGGAATTTTAAGCTTAAGTTCTTTGATGAACGTTGCTTTGTTATCGTTAGAGATAACTTCACAATCCCATTTCTTAACACCAAATACAGACTCTTCAAGTTCGATTTCCATGTCTTGCTTAACAGCTACCTGACATGAAAGACGACAACCTTCGCGTGCTTCACCTTTAGTGATGTGGTCTAGCTCGGTAGGTAGAATTTCACCACCACCAGAGTGTACGTCCACACGACACTGACCACATGAGCCACCGCCACCACATGCAGATGATACGAAGAAACCTGCGTCTGCAAGTGCACCAAGTAGCTTGCCACCCGGTGCTGTTTTAATTGCTTTGTCTGGGTCACCGTTGATGGTGATTGTTACGTCACCTGTCGGTACCAACTTAGACTTGGCAAACATGATTATAAATACAAGCGCCAATACGATGGCAATGAACATGCCGACGCCTAGATATATCTCAATATTATTCATTTAGTTGCTCCCGAGCTTAATTACAGCTGAATACCAGTGAAAGACTGGAAGCCAAGTGCCATTAGACCCGCAATCATGAATACTGAACCAAGACCACGAACACCGTCTGGCATATCGGCATACTTAAGCTTTTCGCGAACTGCTGCAAGCAACACGATTGCGATCGCCCAACCGATACCACTTCCTACGCCGTAAACAACACTTTCGGTCAGGTTGTATTCGCGCTGAACCGCGAATGCCACACCACCGAAGATTGCACAGTTAACGGTAATTAGCGGAAGGAAGATACCTAGTGCGTTATATAACGCTGGGAAGAACTTGTCTAAGCTCATCTCTAGAATCTGAACCAGTGCCGCGATTACACCGATAAACGTTAGGAAGTTAAGGAAACTTAAGTCAGCTTCAGGGAAACCTGCCCAAGCTAGTGCGCCTGGCGCAAGGATATTTACATAAATAATTTGGTTAACCGGTACAGAAATACCAAGTACTACGATAACGGCTACACCAAGACCCATAGCAGTTTTAACTTTCTTAGATACCGCTAGGAACGTACACATACCTAAGAAAAGTGATAACGCCATGTTCTCAACGAAGATTGAGCGAACAAATAACGACAAATAATGTTCCATGACTTACTCCTTAGGCTCTACTTGCTCAGGGCGAAGGGTACGAATAACCCAAATCATGCCGCCGATTAAGAAGAATGAACTGAATGGTAGGATTAACAAACCGTTACCCTGATACCAACCACCGTTTTGAACCAGTGGAAGGATTTCGAAACCAAGAATGGTACCGAAACCAAATAGCTCTTTAATTGTACCAATTACAACTAGGATGAAAGAGTAGCCTAAACCGTTACCAATACCATCAAGGAAGCTCATTAGAGGTGGGCTCTTCATGGCATAGGCTTCTGCACGGCCCATTACGATACAGTTGGTAATAATTAGACCAACGAATACCGACAGCTGCTTCGATATTTCATACGAGTATGCTTTTAGTATTTGGTCAACAACGATTACCAACGACGCAATAATGGTCATTTGGATAATAATTCGAACGCTAGATGGGATCTGGTTACGAATAAGTGAAATAAACAAGTTTGAGAACGCTACAACGCTAGTAAGCGCAAGCGACATAACCAATGCTGTTTCTAGCTTGGTAGTAATAGCAAGTGCTGAACAAATCCCTAGTACCTGAAGGGCGATCGGGTTGTTGTCCATAATCGGCCCAAAGAGGGCCTTTTTCATTTCTTTAGTATCTGCCATGAGACTTCCCTTATGAACGCCATGCTTGCTTCTTCAGGAACTGGCCGAAGCCTTGCTCACCTACCCAGTAACGCACCGTGTTTTCAACACCGTTGCTGGTTAGGGTTGCACCTGAAAGCGCATCAATAGTGTGAGGATTGCTAGGGTTAGCATTTTTCACTACGCGAATAGCAACTTCGCCATTCTCGTAAAGTTCTTTGCCGTCCCACTTCGCCTGCCATGCAGGGTTTTGCACTTCACCACCAAGTCCTGGAGTTTCTTTTTGCTGATAGTAAATAAGCTCACGAACCGTTTGGCCGTCTGCATCTAGCGCTAAGAAACCGTACATAAGGTCCCAAAGGCCGCTACCGTGAACAGGAAGAATGATACGAGATACATCACCTGCTTCGTTGCGAACTAAGTAAACACTTGCTACGTCAGGGCGACGCTGGAAACCAACGTTGCTACCTTCAACTTTAGTGCTGGTTTCAGTCACTTTCGCTGCTTTATACATATCGTAGTCTTCGCTTGGCGCTTCAACAAAAGCGCCATTGTCTAGGTCTACGAAACGCTGCTCTACTCGCTCGCTGTACGTGCTTTCGATTGCGTTGTTGCTCATACCTACTTCATATAGGCCAGCAGCAGTAAGGATGTTGCTCTTTTTATCTAGAGCCGCGTTTGTTTCCTGCAAAGAGCGAAGGCCAACAGCCGCGCCAGATACAACAATTGAACAAACTAAACATACGGCAACAACAATACCTACCGTTTTGCCTAATGATTCTTTTTTAGCCGACACGTGCTACCCTCCGCTTGATATTGCTTTGTGCGACAAAATAGTCGAACAGTGGCGCCCACAAGTTAGCAAATAGAATTGCTAGCATTACACCTTCAGGGAAGGCTGGGTTAAGGACGCGGATTAGTACCGTCATAAAGCCAATGAAGATACCGTAAGCCCACTTACCTTGGTTTGTGAACGACGCAGATACTGGGTCTGTCGCCATAAAGAACATACCAAAAGCAAGACCACCAACAACAAAGTGCCAATGTGCAGGCATTGCAAACATAGGGTTAGTATCGCTACCGATTAGGTTTAGCAAGGTTGCGAAGAACGCCACACCAATTGCAACACCAGCAACAATACGCCAGCTCGCTATACGCATGTACATGATGAACAAGCCACCAATAATAATAGCTAGTGTAGAAACCTCACCCGCTGAACCTGAAATAGTACCGATGAAGCTGTTCATCCACTGGTCCATGTTTGCGTAGTCTAGGTTGCCAGAAGCCGCTTGGCTCAGAGACGTTGCACCAGAGTATCCGTCTGCAGCTACCCATACTTGGTCACCTGAGATTTGTGCAGGATATGCAAAGTAAAGGAAAGCACGACCAGATAGCGCTGGGTTAAGGAAGTTACGACCTGTACCACCAAATACTTCTTTAGCAATAACAACACCGAAGGTAATACCTAGTGCTACTTGCCATAGTGGAATGGTAGCTGGAAGCGTTAGTGCAAACAGTACTGATGTTACGAAGAAACCTTCGTTTACTTCGTGCTTACGCACAGAAGCGAATAGTACTTCCCAGAAACCACCCACGATGAACGTTGTAGCGTAGATTGGTAGCCAGAAACATGCACCATAGAAGAATAAGCCTAATGTGCCCGCATTCGCCAAGTCGCCGCCAAATGCAGCGTAAAGGCCTGCTTGCCACGTATCAGGTAATGTACCTGCGCCCATTGCAATCGCGTCTTGCGCTTGTAGGCCGATGTTGTACATACCAAAGAACATAGCTGGGAATGTTGCCATCCATACCATGATCATGATGCGTTTAAGGTCAATGCTGTCACGCACGTGCGTGTTAGCTTTGTTTACTTTGCCTGGCGTGTAAAAAATGGTAGCCGCAGCTTCGTAAAGCGCATACCACTTTTCATGCTTACCACCTGGCTCGAAGTTTGGTTCGATTTTTTCTAAATACGCTTTTAAACCCATGACTTAACCCTCTTTCTCTATCGTGGTCAAACAGTCGCGTAAGATAGGAGCATAGTTGTATTTGCCAGGGCATACATAAGTACACAATGCCAAATCTTCTTCGTCCAACTCTAAGCAACCCAACGTCTGAGCACCGTCAGTATCACCAGAAATCAGGTCCCTAAGCAGAAGCGTAGGAATGATATCTAGGGGCATAACGCGTTCGTAATTACCAATTGGAACCATAGAACGTTCAGAACCATTGGTAGTTGTTGTCATATCAAATGTCTTGCTGCCTCCTAGGTGACCTAGGTAAGCACGAGTCACTGAGTGCTTGTCTGAACCTGGAGTAATCCAGCCAAACAGCTTTTTCTCGCGACCTTCTTTTAATAGTGAAACTTGGGTGTGGAAACGACCTAAGAAACCGTGAACGCCCATTGCAGTAGTACCGTTAAGTACTGAACCTGAAATAACACGTACTTCACCGTCTACCTGCTCGTTAGCAGTTAGCTCAGTTAGGTCTGCACCAATTACTGTGCGAACTAGACGTGGGTTAGTTGCCGCAGGGCCCGCTAGTGAGATAACGCGACGGTTATCTAGCTGACCAGTTGTAAGCAATGCACCGATAGCCATAACGTCTTGGTAATTTACGTGCCAAACCGTTTTGTTCATGCCAGCAGAATCTAGGTAATGAATATGAGTACCTGGTAAGCCCGCAGGGTGTGGACCACCGAACTCTTCAACATCAACCGCTGCATCACCTGTTGCTACAGATGAACCAGGCGCCTTACAAACGTAAGTCTTGCCGCCGCTCAATTGTGCAAGCGCCTTAAGACCATTTGCGAAGTCTTCTTGGCGCTCAGCAATAATTACAGCAGGGTCTGCTGCAAGCGGATTAGTATCCATTGCTGTTACGAAAATTGAACTAGGCGTTGAATCTAGCTTAGGAGACTTGCTGAATGGACGCGTACGAATCGCTGTCCACATGCCAGACTCAACTAGGATTGATTGAAGTTGCTCACGTGAAGCACTCGCGATCTGGTCAGCTGCAATAGTATCGAAAGTTACAGCATCGTCGCCGTTCACTTTGATAACTACAGACTGAAGAACACGTTTTGCACCACGGTTAACCTCTACCACTTCACCCGCTGCTGGAGCAGTGAATTTAACGCCAGGGTTCTTTTTGTCTTCAAAAAGAACCTGACCTTTCTTCACTACATCGCCAACTTGGACGTGCATGGTAGGGCGCATACCCACATATTCTTCTCCCAGAATGGCAACGCGCGTTGCAGCAGCTGCATCAGCAATCTCCTGCTTTGGCGCTCCCTCTATTGGGAGGTCGAGACCTTTCTTGATTTTTATCATATGTAATTGCACTACTCTAATAGAAATACCCTTTTGCATGACCGCAGGAAACCTGCCTGTCAGCATGCAAAAACGCACTATTAACAGGTGTTACACACCTTTTTTGTTATTGATTGTTGGAACTTGCTGCTTTTGCTACGGTCAGCCTGTTATGAAGCCGTAACGCATAATTCCGTTTGCGGACGTTTACCTGTCGCCCTTTCGTTATAGACCACCAGCAGAAATTTACACTTATTTTTATTGTTGTTTAACTGCAATCGCTACTGCGGTTTTGGCAGGGGTAGAAAAGGCCCCTACTTAATTTCGGGATTTTAGCATTAACCCATGGGTTTGTGCCACGCAAATTCAAGATAAAGCCAAATTTTTCTACAATTTAATGTAAACCTTTAGTCGCACTGTTTACATTTTAGTACACGTTACACACAAAAAAGCCGTCAAATCAGACGGCTTCGGTTATTTTTGCTTAATAATTAGCGTGGTTTTACCAATTAACCAAAGGGTCAACATCTGCGTCGTAATCTACGCCTTCTATGTCAAAACCAAACAGTTTTAAAAACTCGTGGTGGTAACCTTTGTAATCACTTAAATCATGGAAATTTTCTTGAGTTACATCGTCCCAAATCGCTTTTATCTTAGCTTGTGTGGCATCGTTGGTTTCCTTGCCATCCATGCGATAACGATTTGCTTCATCAAGTGTTGGCGCATCACCGAATAAACATTCGGTAAAGAGTCCATAGATTTGTTCAATACACCCTTCGTGTGTACCTTCTTCTTTCATTACCTTGTAAATTAAAGAGATATACAACGGCATTACAGGAATTGCAGAACTTGCCTGCGTCACCAATGCTTTAAGCGAACTTACATTAGCTTGTACAAGTAAGTCACTGTTTTTGCCAATAATCGCTGCAGCAGCGCGATCTAAGTCTTCTTTCGCTTTTCCGATGGTAGCCTGGCCGTATATTGGCCATGTCAATTCTTTACCAATATAGGTGTAAGCGGTAGTTTTGCAGCCTTCAGCCAGCACATCGGCCTCACGCAGGAAGTCCATCCAACGCTCCCAATCTTCGCCGCCCATAACTTTGATAGTATTCAAAATTTCGTCGTCATTAGCTGGCTCAAGTGACACTTCATGCACTTTATCTTTGTCAGTATCATATGTTTTTGTGGTATATGCCTGACCTACTGGTTTTAGTGTCGATTTGTACGTAACGCCTGTTTCAGGATCGGTTCTGCGTGGTGATGCAAGGCTGTAAATAACTAAATCTACTTTACCAATATCGGCTTTAATTTTTTCAATAACGTCTGCTTTTATCTCGTCAGAGAAGGCATCACCGTTGAGGGTTTCTGCATACAAACCTTTGGCTTTTGCCTGAGTGTGAAACGCAGCGGTGTTGTACCAGCCCGCAGTGCCCGTTTTACGCTCTGTCGGTGCTTTTTCAAAACATACGCCCAAGGTTTTTGCGCCGTAACCAAAAGCAGAGGTAATACGTGATGCTAGACCGTAACCTGTTGAACAGCCAATAACTAAAACATTTTTGGGGCCTTCGCCTAAGTCACCTTTCGACTGAACGTACGCCACTTGTTCTTCTACCGCTTTAGCACAGCCTACTGGGTGTGCATTTGTGCAAATGAAGCCTCTCACTTTAGGCTTAATAACCATAAATAATTTTCCTTATTTTTGCGTGGCGCTATTGTAATGCCGAAGTGCTCAATAACAACTCGGAGCAGATGAAAGCTAGCATACCTAAAGCGAGTGAATTTAACAGCTATTTGATTGAAATACAGAGGGTTGTAGAATTTCGAACGAGGAATATAGAGCGTACATTGTAAGAGATAGGTTAGTACGAGTAGTAGAGGAAAAGGAGTGCTAACAGCACTCCTTAAAGGCGTATTAGCCTAAGATGTCTAGTAGCTCAACATCAAATACAAGCGTGCTGTATGGCGCAATTGCCGCACCAGCACCTTGCTCACCGTATGCTAGGTCGTGTGGAATGTGTAGACGGTATTTAGCACCTACTTTCATAAGTTGTAGTGCTTCTGTCCAACCTTTGATAACGCCACCCACTGGGAATTCAGCTGGCTGACCGCGCTCGTAAGAGCTATCAAACGTTGTGCCGTTAATTAGCGTGCCGTGGTAATGAACACGAACAGTGCTTGCAGCAACAGGTGTTTCACCGTCGCCTTCTGCAATTACTTCGTACTGAAGACCAGACTCAGTTACCGTTACTTCGTCACGCTTTGCGTTTTCTTCAAGGTACTTCGTGCCCTCTTCAATCACTGCTTTGCTTGCTTCTTCTTTAGCAGCCTGCATGCGGTTGTGAATTTCACCAAACGCATCACGCAATGTGTCGTTATCAACCTGAGGCGCTGAATTTGCAAACGCGTCTTTTAGGCCTGCAACAACTGCATCGATAGCTAGACCATCGAAAGGATTTGATTGCAATTGTTGACCCATTTGATAACCAATGCCGTAACTTGCTTGGGTTTCTACTGTATTGAATGTATCAGTCACGATAACTCCTGAAATTAAATTACAAATGCAGTACAAATTTCAAACAAATCGCAGTTCGCGAGAATGTTTCTGCATTTTCCGGTGCAAGAGTGTACCACACCAGAAATTATCTTGCTTTGAGCAATGGTGACTAGGGTGTAAAAGTATCAAAATGTTGTAAATTATAACCGAAAGTGGTTAGACAAGTTGTAAAGGACACAGTATGGTTAAGACCATATATTTAGGAGGATAGCATGCAAACACACTACGATGCTGAACTAAAAGACACCGTTCGATACCTAGGAAAAACCCTTGGTGAAACTATCAAAAATCAATTAGGTCAAGAGTGGCTTGACCGCATTGAAATGATACGTAAAGACGGCCGCGCTTCTTATCAGGGCGACGCTGCTTGTAGCGAAAAACTGAAAGAAACTTTCAAAAACATGTCTGATAGCGACCTGTTAACGGTTGGTCGTGCATTCGCCCAGTTTTTGAATTTAGGTAACATTGCAGAGCAAGAATACAATGCTGCAATGAATGTTGATGCATCAATTGATGCGCTGTTCAAACACCTAGATAAGGCAGAACTTACCGCCGATAAAGTACAGGAAGCTGTTGCTAAGCTGAACATTGACCTAGTACTAACCGCGCACCCAACGGAAGTTACTCGTCGTACATTAATTCACAAGCACAAAGAGCTAGCGAACTGCTTACAAGCGGTTCATCAAGAATCGCTAAGCGACGTTGAGCGCAAGAAAATTGAAACGCGTATTGCCGATTTAATTGCGCAGGCTTGGCATACAGAAGAAATTCGCTCTGTTCGCCCTACCCCTGTTGATGAAGCTCGTTGGGGTTTCTCGGTTATTGAAAACTCGCTATGGGAAGCAGTACCTGACTTCATGCGCGAGTTAGATGACCGCTTAAATGAAGACTATCAAGTATCTCTTCCATTAGATGCGTCACCTGTACAATTTAGCTCTTGGATGGGTGGTGACCGCGACGGCAACCCGTTTGTTACTTCAAAAGTCACAGAACAAGTATTGCTGCTTGCAAGGAAACGTGCTGCCAAGTTGTTCGCTCTAGATTTAGATCGCTTACAAGTAGAGCTGTCTATGTACGACTGTAACGATGCACTGCGTGAGCAAGTTGGTGACGCTAACGAACCTTATCGTGCACTGCTTCGTCCTTTAGTTGACCGCTTTGTTGCTACTCGCGACGGCATTAGCGATTACCTTGCAGGTAAGAACCCAGATACGTCTAACTGGGTGAACTACGACGAAGAACTTATTGAACCATTGATGCTGTGCTATCAATCACTGCTAGATTGCGGCATGCAGGTAGTGGCGAACGGTTTATTGCTAGACACCATTCGCCGTGCTCGTGTTTTTGGTGTGCATTTACTTCGCCTAGACGTTCGTCAAGATTCAGAGCGCCACGCTGACGTATTCAGTGAACTTACTCGCTATCTTGGCTTAGGCGACTACGCACAGTGGAGCGAAGCAGACAAGCAAGCGTTCTTACTACGTGAACTTGGTTCGAAGCGCCCTCTATTCCCGGCACAGTGGGATGCGTCTGATGAAGTAAAAGAAGTATTAGACACCTGTAAGGTTATTGCGAAACACAGCAAACACGGTTTTGGTATTTACATTATCTCTATGGCAAGCGAGCCATCAGATGTCATGGCGGTTCAGCTTCTACTTCAAGAAAGTGGTGTAGATTGGCCAATGCCAGTAGCCCCATTATTTGAAACGTTGGACGATTTGAATAATTCACCAGATGTAATGCGCAAGCTACTGTCAATCGACTGGTATCGCGGTTACGTGAAGGGTCGCCAGTTTGTGATGATTGGTTACTCAGACTCTGCGAAAGATGCAGGTGCGCTAGCGGCAGGCTGGGCGCAGTATCAATCACAAGAAGCCCTTGTAGCGATTGCTGACGAGTTTGATGTAAGCCTTACGTTATTCCACGGCCGTGGTGGTACTATTGGTCGTGGTGGCTTGCCTGCGCACGCCGCTATTTATTCACAGCCTCCAGGCTCTTTAGAAGGTGGCTTCCGCGTAACAGAGCAAGGCGAAACCATTCGCTATAAGTTCGGTATGCCAACCTTAGCCAAACGTAGCTTAGGTATCTATGCAAGCGCTATTATTGAAGCGATGCTGTTCCCGCCGCCGGCTCCAAAAGAAGAGTGGCGCGAACTGATTACCGCAATGGCCGCTCAAGGTCGTGATAACTATCGCGCCACAGTGCGTCACGACGAAGAGTTCGTTCCATATTTCCGCGTTGCTACGCCAGAGCAAGAGCTAGGTAAACTGCCGCTTGGTAGCCGTCCTGCTAAGCGTAAACCACAAGGTGGTATAGAAAGCTTACGCGCTATCCCATGGATATTTGCTTGGGCACAAACGCGTTTGGTGCTGCCAAGCTGGTTAGGTGTTATGCGCGCTATTGATAGTGTGAAAACACCTGAGAACGAAAAAGTGGTTAACGAGATGTTTAGCGAATGGCCATTCTATCGTTCACGTTTGTCTATGTTAGACATGGTGTTCCATAAAGCCGACCCACGTATCAGCGAAGCGTATGATGAGCGCCTAGTGCCAAGCGAGCTTAAGCACTTTGGTGAAGCGCTGCGTACAGAGCTTAAAGAGAGCATTTCATCGCTACTCGCCATTACTGGTGATGACGACATTATGAAAAACGATCCGCAGGGTAAAGAGTCGATGGAGATCCGTGCAGGCTATCTTCAGCCTCTACACTATCTTCAAATTGAGCTTTTAGATCGTATTCGTAAAGCAGGTGACGAGTCACAAAACACCAGCCTAGAGCGCGCCATGATGGTAACCATCGCCGGTATTGCTATTGGTATGCGTAACACAGGTTAAGTAAACTAAATTTGTGAAAAAAAGCCCGCCTCGTAGTACGTTGCGGGCTTTTTTGTATATAAGGTACGCTGTCATCACATGTGTATACAGCCTAGTAGGATTGACGTAAGCCTTACATATGTTGAGAAAGCCAACTACTTATTTCAGCTTTCATTTCTTTTTGATAAAACGTAAGGCCATGATCCCCATTCTCATAAATAACCACTTTGTGAGGATGTTGATTTTTAATGAGCGCTTCGGCCGCCATGTTTGTGTGCGAAACATCAACACGCACATCAGCATCGCCGTGAATAAGTAAAAGCGGAACTTTAGTGTTAAGTTCATCTACCCACTTCACAGCAGAACGTGCATTCAGAGCAGTCTCTTGATTGTTTTCAATATCTGGGATCATTCTATACAGGAGAGCTTTCATACCGGCTCTTCGATTAATCACAAAATGTAAATCAGTGGGGCCTGCTACAACTATAGCGGTTTTAATATCATTTGATGCCTTCAACTGACGCAGGGCTTGCCATGTCATCATGCCGCCACGACTAACGCCATACAGCGCAATTTTTGAAGAATCGGCAGCTGGCAATTGCTTTGCAATGTCGATAAGAGCAAGCACATCGTTTACGTCTTTTCCGCCAAATTCATCTTCACCTTCACTAAAGCGCGAGCCTCGATAATTGCTAGCAAGTACGATGTAACCTTGTGCGGCAAGAGGAAGAAGTCGGTCTACTACAGTAATTCGGCTGACATTGTGTTTATCATTACCACCGCGATTATAAATAATAACCGGAAGCTTTTTGTTGCCAGTGTTTTTAGGCGCCACCATGACACCTGAAATCTTCAAACCATCAGATTCATATTCAATCCACTGAGCGCTTGTTTGTTTGATGAGAGTATTAAACGTTTTGGGATTAACACGCTTCTGCCAGCGGTCGACAAAAGCTATTTTTTGATTGTTACTTTGCGCATGCGCAAGCCATTCTCGATAGTTTTCGAAAGGCAAAGCGTTGCCTTTAAGGGTAAGTGTTGAAGGTAACTGAGTGAAAACTTGACTGCCACCGGTACTTCGGGGGTAGCTTTGTTCGCCCCCGAATCTGTAGCATTGGCATTAAAACAAAATGCAGCGTACAAAATGGCAAACATAACGTTGCGCTTTATAAACGTCATAACACATCCTTGTTTGTTTTGAATAGAAAGAGTAACTAGTTAATATTGAAATGGCTTGCAGCTCAATGAAATACGAATATTGTTGGTAACAAAATTTGTTTCCCACTGCATTAAAGGACTAAACTTGCGCATATCTCTATTAATACTTTTCATTACTCTGTTTTCACTAAGTGGTCGCTGTGCTGCCAGTACAATGGAGCTACCCGCTGGTTTGTGGGAAGGTATAAGTGAAGACGAGTTCATGTTCCGATTACTACAAATAAACGAAAATGGCGAACACAGTTTATTTGAAATAGTCATTCTAGGCGGGTTAAAAAAAATGCGCCGCACGTCATTCACTAATGACGACATTGTTTGTATTGAAAATAGATGCACTATCAAAACAATCATTGAGAACGGTGTGACGCGCACGATTACGTTATCTCCCAATTTAGAATCCGATTTGCAAGTACTTGAGTCGAGCTATAAAGGTAAAGAGAGTTATGTGTCTTATACGTATCAGTTGATAAAACAAGAAGCGAAATCGACGCCTAGAAAGTTCCTTGAAAAACGTGGGCAGCTTATTGCTAATGCTGAACAAAATACAACCGAACACCCTTTCGGTACATGGATTGGCGTAATGCAGTATTTAGACAGACCAGAATTAGCATTACTACAATTAAATGAAGACGAGCAAGGTTCATTACGGGTTTATAGAAAGGGCAGCAAAACCTTCAATGAAGTGCAATCAAGCTTTTCTGCTAACAATATAAGTATTGATGGCAAAGTGATCGAGATTGAAGCGTCACACACAACTTTTGCATCAAAAATTATGCTTTTTGTGCAAACAGACAACATGATTTCTGGCTTTACCTACGCAATTCATAAAGGCCATCCAGTAGCCACGGGCGCGATAACGCTACACCGCATAAAGCCAGCCCAAGCACAGTAACTTACTTAAAAAGCTTACTTACGAATAGAGCAAAATAGACAGACTTGGAGAGTTTGGAATAGGCGGTGCTTTGATAACTAGGCTCTCCGCCACAGCGATGCCGTGACGAAGCTTACTAACACATAACAAAAAGGCTGGATACGTAAGGTCGTAACAGACTGCTCTCTTATAAAAAATCTTCAGTGATTAGGCTACAGGGAATTTTGGAATTGGTTGGGCTTCGATAAGTAGGCACTCCTGTGCCAAGGATGCCGTGCGAAGCCTACAAGCACGCAACAAAAAAGGCTGGATACGCAAGGGCGTAACAGACTGCGCTTTCTACAAATCTAAAGTGATGAGGCTATTGGGGAGTTTGGAACTGGCGGGGCTTTGATAAGTAGGCTCTCCACCGCAGGGATGCGGTGGCGAAGCCTACAGGGAAGTATTCACGGCGTGCCTACGTTCAAAGGCCTGCCAATGACACTCACCAATTAGCCGTTTACGAAGTCAACGCCTAGCTTGATGTCGCCACGTAGGCCTTCAAGCATGTCGTTTTTCGCTTTTTCTTCGAATGCGCTTAGCTCGCCGTATGGCAAGATTTCTTCAACACCGTTTGCGCCTAAGCGAACTGGGTGTGCGAAGAATGCTGCGTCGTCGCTGTCGTCAGTTTGTACGTACGTGTACTCAACAACGTTCTCGCCTTGCATTGCTGCAACTAGAGATAGACAGAAACGTGCTGCTGCTTGACCCATAGATAGAGTTGCAGAGCCGCCGCCAGCTTTCGCTTCAACAACTTCAGTACCCGCGTTTTGGATACGAGTAGTTAGGCTAGCTACTTCTTCGTCTGAGAACTCTACGCCTTCAACTTGTGAAAGAAGAGGAAGAATAGTAGTACCAGAGTGACCACCGATTACAGGTACGTGCACAGAAGATACGTCTACACCTTTAAGCTCAGCAACAAACGTTTCAGCGCGGATTACGTCAAGCGTAGTTACACCAAAAAGCTTGTTCTTGTCGTAAACGCCTTTTGCTTTAAGCGTTTCAGCTGCAATAGCAACTGTTGTGTTTACAGGGTTTGTGATGATACCAACACACGCATTCGGGCAGTTATCAGCTACACCTTCAATTAGGTTTTTAACAATGCCGGCGTTGATGTTGAATAGATCAGAGCGATCCATACCTGGCTTACGAGGCATACCTGCTGGAATAAGAACAACGTCTGCTCCAGTAAGTGCATCAGCAAGGTCATCTTTACCGTGACCGGTTACTTTTACCGCAGTTGGGATGTGGCTCAAATCAACGGCAACACCAGGAACTACTGGCGCAACGTCGTAAAGCGCTAAATCTGAACCTGCTGGCAATTGTGTTTTTAACAACAAAGACAGCGCCTGACCAATACCACCGGCAGCACCTAACACGGCTACTTTCATACCATTTCTCCTATGGGATTACTTCACGTATTTAAACGGAACGTCACACTAATGCAACGCGGGGGAAAACTCAATCACCGGATCGTCTTATTAACGTTATTTATGGCGATTTTTATGCGATATTCATTATCATGTGTGATTATGCAAACAAATTGCGCAAAGTCCACCTGTGGGGCACAATATAGCACTATAAAAAATAATCCCTACTGACGACCGACAGAATAGAAAGAGCGCTAATGGCTAACGCAAAACAAGAACAACTCATTAAAGCTTTCAAAGAAATACTGAAAGCTGAAAGTTATGGTTCACAAGGCGAAATTGTTGATGCTTTGAAAGCACAAGGTTTCGACAATATCAGCCAGTCAAAAATTTCACGTATGCTAAGTAAGTTTGGTGCCGTTCGAACGCGTAATGCCCGTGGCGACATGGTCTATTGCTTACCTCCTGAATTAGGTATGCCTACCGCTAAAAGCCCCCTTAAACAGCTAGTGCTTGATATTGTGCATAACAATGTAATGGTAATAATACGCACAAGTCCCGGTGCGGCGCAGCTTATTGCACGTCTACTCGACTCGCTGAGTAAAAAAGATGGTGTATTGGGTACTATTGCAGGCGACGACACTATTTTTATTGCACCTGCCGATGTATCAAATATTGAAGAACTTCGTCAGCGCGTAGAAGACTTGTTTGAAAACGTGTAACAACAACAGCATTCGGTTTTACCGAGCGTGATACATAAGAACAAGAGAACACAAAAAAGCCGTGCTTATTCGAAACACGGCTTTTTTATTTCTAGCAACTAGTCACCAAATTGTAACCTTTTTATTATGAAAGCAGCGCTATAAGCGCATCTGCTGCGGGTCTGGATGACGGTGGGTTCTGACCTGTCACGAGTAAACCGTCTGTACATACCTTCACAGCAAAATCGTCTGCTTTTTCGAAGGTACCACCGCTTTTCTTAAGCTCGTCTTCTACAAGATATGGCACAACATCGGTAAGTTCCATAGCCGCTTCCTCACTGTTAGAAAAGCCCGTAACCGCCTTACCTTTCACTAAGTGCTCACCATTTGGTGCTTTCACATCTTTAAGCACAATGGGGGCATGGCAAACCGCACCTACTGGTTTTTCAGCTGCTATCATCTCTTCAATTAGCTTAATGGAGTGTGCATTGTCTGATAAGTCCCAAAGTGGTCCGTGACCGCCCGGGTAAAATACTGCATCGAACTCATCTGCGCGCACATCTTCAAGTGGAATTGTAGATGCCATAGCACTTCTAGCGAGTTCGTCTTTTGTATAGCGTACCGCGTCGTCTGTCATTGCATCGTCGGCTAAGCTATTAGGGTCGATGGGTACCTGTCCGCCCATGGGCGATGCCAGTGTTATCGTATAACCCTTGTCTTTGAATGCATAGTAAGGGGCTGCAAACTCCTCAAGCCACATTCCTGTTTTCTTTCCCGTATCGCCCATTATCTCATGAGACGTCATTACCATAAGCATACGCTTTGTCATATGTCCTCCTTGCAAGAATTAATAACTGTTCGTGCAATTTGGTTCGCATGCTAGGTGAAGAAAGATCAGTTTGTACCTGAAGATTTAATCCAAAAAGTAACGTATGACTTTATTTCGCGCATAAAAAAGTGCCACTTCCTGTTAAGGAGAGTGGCACCTAACACTACAACTTGTAGTTCGTGTAATTTAGCTAGCGCTTTTAGAAGCGGTAGTTAAGACCTACACGGATTTCCCAAAGTGACGGACCGCGAACAACGCTTTGCTCTGGGTTAGAGAAGTCGCTGTAAACGTACTGGCCAGCATCGTTGATGCTTGCAGTAATAACTTCATCACCACCGAATGAGCCTTGACGGAAGTCACCCCATTGGTCGTTGATTAGGTTAGTTACGTTCTCAATAACGAAGAACGCGCTTGCGCTGTGGTCTTCGTAGAAAGCTGGAAGCTCTTGAGAGATACGTACGTCAGCTTTAAACCACCAGTCTGCAGACTCACTGTTACGAGCAAGGATTTCACCACGCTCGAAGCCGTTTGCGTCTACCCAACGGTTGAATGCATTTTCAGTTGCTTCGTCTGCGTATACTACGTTCGCATCGTTAAGCTCAGGAATGTAAATAAGCTGGCGACCAGATACACCGTCCCATGGGAATGGGTCAGTTAGGTTGCGGTCTGTGCTATATACATAAGAGAACGGCTTACCTTCGTTAGCAGTCGCAAAAATGTTGAAGCGTGTTTCGTAACCGTCAATGAACTCAGCTGTGTAGCCAAGTGATAGGTTGAAACGATTACCTACAGCGTAGTCAGACGTTGCTGGTGTAGGGTTAATCGGATCGCTAGTTGCAAAGTTAGCGTAGTTAGAGAACGCTACAGCACTAGTCATTGGGTTCGCATCTTCTGCATCAACGTATGCGTATGAAGCAGCCATGTCGAAGCCGTTATCCCACTCTTTGCTTACGCCAACAGACAGAACAAGAGAGCTACCGTCGCCTTGGTCAACGTTATCAAGGATAAAGTCAGACGTTTCACGGCGGCTAGGGTCAATTGAAGTGTAAATTGGACGACCGTCGAAACGAACGTCACCAGACGCGATTAGGTTAGCGTCACGAACAATTGCTGAATCTTGACGGTCAGTATAGATAACGTCAGCGTTAACTAGGTAGTCGCCAGGTGCAATGTAAGTGAAGCCCAACGCATATTTCCACTCTGAAGGAATTTCAAAGTCTGGAGCTGTCGCGTTAGTGTTACCGTCGCCATCAACAATGCTTGTGTTAGCAACTTCGTCGAATAGTGCTTGTGGTACGTCGTAGATTGGACGGCCTTGACCAGTTAGGTCTAGGTCGAATAGTGACGTAGTACCGCTATCGAATCCAGGGATATCGAATTCACGTACACCGATGTTAGTTACACCGTCGTTAGAGTATGCGTTTGAAATCCATACGTTCGGGTTACCACCAGAGTAAAGACCGAAGCCACCGCGTAGTTCTAGGTCTTCATTTACAGTGTAAGTGAAACCAAAGCGCGGTTGAAGAAGGTCGATGCCATCTACGTTAGCAGTGTTTGCGAAACCGTAACGGTCAGCAAAGTTTTGGTTCAGCGTAGGACGGTCGTCAGAACCGTAAGTGTCATAGCGTAGACCCGCCATGATCTTAAGGTCGTCAGTTAGGAAGAACTCGTCTTGGATGTAGAACGTAGTTACGTCAAACGCAAACGATGCACCTGCGTCAGCTGGGTTGTTAGTACCCGCTGAGTTGTTGTAGTAAATACGGTTAACAAGGCCCTGCTCGAAGTCAGAGATGCTGTTAAAGCGGTATTCACCTACAGTGTGCTGCATGAATAAGTTGAATACGTCTGTTTCTTCGTATTCTACACCAGCAGTGATTTCGTGATCACCTAGGAAGTAAGTACCTGCTAACTTGAAGTTAAATACTGTGTAGTTAAGGTCGTTTGACTGACGAGAATCGTCTGGACCAATATAGATAGTACCACCGGTGTCAGTTCTGATTTGCGCTTCAGCAAAGCCAGAAGCTGCGTCTAGTGACTGCTGACGGTTATCTAGGTCAGTGTGACCAATACGAAGCTCTGTCGAGAAATCGTCTGTCCAATCTGAGTAAAGTGAACCAACTACGTTAGTGAACTCTGCGCCACGCTCGTAGAAGTGGTTGCTAAGAGAAAGACGTGAAGAACCGCCGTCTGACTGGCTGATGCTGAAACCATCGTTCCAGTTGTACACTAATGATGCACGGTGGTCAGAGTTGATGTTCCAGTCTAGTTTAACAAGCAGTTTTTCGTCTTCAACTGGCGCTGAACCCGGCGTACCGCCAACATCATAGCCATAAACGCTTTGCGCTACTTGAGCTACCTGGTTGATTTGCTCTTGAGTAACACGGTTACCTAGTGCGTTGTAATCAAATAACTGAACGCCTTCTAGCTTCTCGTAAGCAGCAAAAAGGAAAAGCGTATCTTCAAGAATTGGAAGGCCAACGTTGAAACCGTAACGCTTCTCAGTGTAGTTACCGTTATCGCGCTCATCGCTGTCTACTTCGTCACCACGATATGAGTCGCTTGTGTAATCGAAGAAAACGCCGCCGTGAATTTCATTAGTACCAGACTTAGTTACCGCGTTGATGTTACACGCTGTAAAACCGCCGTACTCTACGTCGAACGGAGCAAGCTCAACCGCAACCTGTTGGATGGCGTCGTAAGAGAAAGGCATACGCTCTGTTGGGAAGCCGTTGCTGTTCAGACCGAAAGCATCGTTCATACGAATACCGTCTAAGGTCAGGCTGTTATTACGCGGGCTTGCACCACCACAGCTGATAGCGTCGTTGAAGCTTTCATCAACAAATACACGTGGGTCAACACGAACAATATCACCAATGCTACGGTTGATAGCTGGCGCATTTTCAAGTGTTTCTAGGTTGAAAACAGTTTGAGGGCCTGTTGCACCAAATGCTGTAGCAGATAGTGAGCTACCGCTTACAGAGATAACTTCGATATCGCTTGCGTCATCTAGCGTTAGGTTAACGCCAAAAGCACTACCTAGTTCAAGATATACATCATCTACTGTTGTGTCTTGGTACTCATCAGAGTCGATAACCACTCTGTATGGACCACCAACGCGAAGACCGCGAAGGTTGAATGTACCGTTTGCACCAACAGTAACTTCACGGACTGTACCAGTCGGTTCGTGAATTACTGTAATTGAAGTACCCGCAGCAGGTGCACCTGTAGGGGTAAGGATGCGGCCTTCCATTGCAGATGACGTTTCTTGCGCCATTGCAGTAGTCGACAAACCGATTGACAGCGCAACCGCAGCCGCAATGCGACTGAATTTAGCTGGTGAACTCATGTGTGTTTCCCTTTTTGTTTGAATATCTTTTATTTAAGTCGCGAAATGGGCAGGTTTTCCCTTTCACAACTTTGCATAATTTTAGACCGCTGAGAATTCTCGTAAAGCTTCATGTCAAAATTATTACAATCTTACATTTTAATTTAACATTAACCGCCCATGGCAACTGACTTTGAGAAAAAATAATTGACCAAACGGTCAGGTTAATTTACTTGTTATTATTATCTTCAAGTCGCGGCAGATAACTGCTCCTATTCTTGACATGTAAAACACTAATAACCAGCGTTTAATAAAAATCAGGTTTACTTATAAAAAACCTATAAAAAACAACAATTTAAGCATTTAAAATAAATTTACCTATTGCAATAAATAAGTTTAACTGATGAAATCCCCACATAAATCGTTAATTCATTTGGTCGTTTTTTTGACGAATTTCAGAATTGTTGCTACCGGAAAGTGGATAATTTTTGTCATTGCACTGCTAATATGTGGTGTCGCAAACTTTTATCTAGATTCCGCAAATTATAGTGACATCACGCCACAAACTGGTCAATATTTAACCTGCAACACATCGTTACGCGGCAATGACGATGTTTTTTCCGTCTATGTAACTGACGGGCGCATTGCCCAAATGGCAAATGAGAAGTTATGTAGTAATGACATCATCAAGCGCCAATATGGCAAGGTTAAGGTGATCATTGGCCAAAGCGATTACGACACCTTTCGTTATATAAACCACGGCGTCGTTGATCTAGCGTTAGTTAAGAAGAATGTGGTTGATGCCTTTGGTGCAGATCAGATATACGGCTTAACGAAGATAGCTTCACATCCTGATTACAGCGCGTTTTTTATTGCGCTACGAGAGAAACCACGTTTAAACAAAGAATATTTATTGGGTAAACGCGTTGGATTGCTTGATTACCCTAGCAGCCGTTCCGGGCATATTGTGCCAAAAACAGTTATGCAGGGTTTAGGGCTTAGCGACGCTAACATTAATGTGGTGTATTACAGTTCGCATCAAGAGCTGCGAAACGCATTACTGGCGGGCGATGTTGATATAATTTCATCTTATTGGGCACAAGACGATAACAAACGATTTTCCCGCAACTATGCCACTCCCTTGCAGCAAAGTGTCAGCGGAATGCAGTGGTACTTGAAAATGCAAACGCAAAACACAGACCTATTTTGTGCCATGCAGTCTGTTGTTCACGACATTGCTATGGCGCATCCAAGACCCTACTACAAAACAATAAAACTAGAAGAAGGGTGTGAATAGTGCAAACGCCAAAAAAAGTGCTTTTCAAGTCTCCTATCGCTATTTTGTTGATCACTGTAGCGCTTGTTTTAACGTTTCAAGCAACAGCATTACTTTCGCAATACGTAAGTCACCAAGCGTCAATTCATAGCGCACTAGACAAAGTCGAACGAAGAATTAGCTTAGATAGCGCCTTTTTGGATGTGGGCAATGAAACGCTAAGTACCCCTGTAAACCAATTTGCAATTTATCGTTACTTAAATCGCCTGAATACAAGTCTTAAAGAAGAGGGCTACCCAATATTGGTAAGCAACATTCAAGGCATATTTTTAAGTCCTGAACAGTTGAGCGATTACCCTGTTGTAGTGACATCTACACTATCAAATGCAGAGCAAACCATTACTGTTGAAATGCGTAGTAAGGCCGCTGAAAGTTTTTTCGCGTTTAGTTGGATAGCATTAATAGCAGCACTGGCAGTAGCACCTTTTTTTGCGGTAACCAATCAACGCAGGTTGCGAAAGAAAGTAATAGAAGAAATATTACCACCTACTCCGAAGCTAATTATCAATCTTCAAGACAAAACCATTTCAAATGGCGTAGACGACAAAGTAGTTACACTGCAAAACAAACCATTGTGCTTTTATACCGCTTTGGTTAAGTACTGTATTGCCCACCCTAATGAATCGTTGCCGCCTCATAAAGATGTGCCTTCAGAACTCATGGCATTAGCCAATAAATGTTTCGGTCGCTTAATTGAGTTGGGGCATACAAAACGAAAGCGCCCAGACTTTAATGCAAATTTGGATAAAACACTTAGCGAGATACGTGCAGCGCTAGATGAAGTGTTTTGTTCATTTAATGATGAAAAAGAAAACTATTACCCTCCTAGAGCACAGGGGGAGGGCTCACGCTCGAAGCAACACTCTTATGCGTTGCCTCATATCACTATCGAGGATATAGAAATTATTGGCAATTAGTTAAAAACTGACCACTTGGAGAACTTTTCAGGATATTTTTGCTAGGAATATAAACCGCCTGCAATGCCTTGAAAATACGATAAAGTTCTAGCAAAGACCGATCCAAAATCAGATTACTTGTGAATATAACATTGATTCGCGAGGGCTAAACGCGTATCTTTGCACCAACAAAACCAGCTTTATAGTACTATGCAATCGCCATTAATTATTGCCATTTCTGGAGCTTCTGGCTCTGGGAAGTCTCTTTTTACAAAAAATTTATTCAACGGCTTTAGCGCTCAGGGTCGCCCTGTACAGGTGCTGCGTGAAGATCATTACTATCGCGCGCAAGACCACTTACCCATGGAGCAGCGTGAAAAAAACAATTACGACCACCCTAATGCTTTTGAGCACGAATTGTTAAAAGCGCATCTTCAGGCGCTGAGAGATGGTCAGCCAATAGATTATCCGCATTACTGCTATAAAACACACACTCGCCTTCCGGAAACAGAGCGCTTAAACCCTGCACCTGTTATTATTCTAGAAGGTATTATGTTGTTAGCGCGCACCGACTTGCTGCCGCTTTACGACGTGAAAATCTTCATTGATACGCCGCTTGATATTTGTCTTATGCGTCGAATGATGCGTGACCTAAAAGAGCGCGGTCGTACCATTGAATCTGTGGCTAAACAGTACGAAGAGACTGTGAAGCCCATGTACCACCAATTCATTGAACCTAGCCGCTTTACTGCCGACGTAGTAGTAACGCAAGGTGGTAAAAATCAAATTGCACTAGATGTGATCAAATCACACATTCAGCAAGCGCTTCTGTAAGGGAATTCATTTATGGTTAGTTTATTGGGCATCGCGCTCCTGTTGGCTATTGCCTTCGCATTGTCTTCTGCGAAACGCAGTATTAATTGGCGTACTGTTGGTGGCGCTTTTGCTATTCAGGCATTAGTGGGTGCTTTCGTCCTTTATTCAGAACCTGGAAAAGAAGTGTTGCTTGCTGCAACTCAATTTGTAGCGAATATCATTGCCTACAGCCAAGAAGGCATCAACTTCTTGTTTGGCCCTATTGGCGATAAATCTATTGCGTTTATTTTCGCTTTCAACGTGCTACCCGTAATTGTATTCTTTTCAGCCCTTATTGCGGTGCTTTACCACCTAAAAATAATGGGCGTTATCATCAAAGTAATTGGTGGGTTCTTGCAAAAAGCGCTTGGCACGAGTCGACCAGAGTCGATGTCGTCAGCGGCAAATATTTTTGTAGGTCAAACTGAAGCCCCACTAGTAGTTCGTCCTTTTATTCCTCATATGACGAGTTCTGAGCTTTTCGCCATTATGGTAGGTGGCTTGGCCTCTATTGCAGGCTCTGTTATGGCTGGTTATGCTGGCATGGGCGTCGAACTTAAATACCTACTAGCTGCCAGTTTCATGGCGGCTCCGGGTGGCTTACTAATGGCAAAAATCATGATGCCAGAGACCAGTACACCTAACGAAAACTTACATGAAGTAGACGCTGAAGACAGCGGCTACGCTAATGTATTTGACGCTGCCGCCAGTGGCGCAGCGTCAGGCATGCAGCTTGCGTTAAACGTAGGCGCCATGCTTCTTGCTTTCATAGCACTGATCGCTATGTTCAACGGCCTTGTTGGCTGGACAGCAGCGTTATTTGGCTATGAAAACGTAACGTTTGAAGGGATCCTGGGTTATGTGCTTCAACCTCTCGCATGGGCAATCGGCGTACCATGGGAGGAAGCGCAACTTGCAGGTAGCTTTATTGGACAGAAGATGGTGGTAAACGAGTTTGTTGCTTACCTGAGCTTCCTAGAAAACCAATCACAGCTATCTGAAGCATCTCAGGCCATTATCACCTTTGCACTTTGTGGTTTTGCAAACTTCTCTTCTATCGCAATTTTGATGGGTGGAATAGGCGCTTTAGCACCTACACGCAGAAAAGAGATTGCGCGACTGGGATTAAAAGCTGTTATTGCTGCAACGTTATCTAACTTAATGAGTGCCGCGCTAGCGGGCTTTTACCTCTCTCTCGGTTAAAATTTATTTAAACGGACCAATTGGTCTAGTTTTTACTGGACTAATTGGTCAACTTTCTGTAAATTACGCGCAAATTCGACGTGGGGTTGATTTATATCAATTGCCGCGACTTTTTTCTGTAGCCCGTCTACCTTTATAATGCCGCAGTCAAAATATACGGGATAAAGTTATGCAATTAGTAGCTGTTGATTACCAAGCGGAAAACGCTCAAGAAGAATTCGTGAAGTCACTTCGCGAGACAGGGTTTGGTGTGTTAAAGAATCACCCTATCCAGCAGTCATTGGTTCAAGGTATTTACGATAACTGGCAGGGCTTCTTTGACAGTGAAGAGAAGAACGATTACCTGTACAACAAAGGTAAGCAAGACGGCTTTTTCCCTCAGAGTGTATCTGAGGTAGCGAAAGGCTTTACGAAAAAAGATATTAAAGAATATTACCACTACTACCCTTGGGGACAGTGTCCAGAAGCGTTACTTCCGCAGATATCACAATATTATGCAGAAGCGAACACACTAGCCACTGAACTACTTGGGTGGATAGAAAAGCACTCTCCTGCTGAAGTAAGCGCGAAGTACAGCCAGCCACTTGGCGACATGATTAAAGATTCTGATCAAACGTTACTACGTATACTGCACTACCCGCCGCTTAAAGGTGACGAAGAGGTTGATGCAATCCGAGCTGCTGCTCACGAAGATATTAATTTAATTACTATCTTACCTGCGGCGAATGAGCCAGGCTTGCAAGTACAAGCACAAGACGGTAGTTGGTTAGAAGTACCATGCGATTTTGGTAACCTAATTGTGAACATTGGTGACATGCTTCAAGAGGCATCGGGTCATTACTTCCCATCAACTACTCATAGGGTTGTAAACCCAGACGGTGCAGATATGACGAAATCACGTATATCGCTGCCGCTATTCTTACACCCAAGACCAGATGTTGTTCTTTCAGAACGTCATACCGCAGGGTCATACCTGCAAGAGCGCCTTCGTGAGCTGGGCGTTATATAAATTAAGTTCCTTTTGTAGTGTTATTTTTGCCGCAGCTAGTCTGCGGCTTTTTTTGTTTAATGTTTGATAAAAAGCTGCTTTCACCAATACATTAATTGTTACTAGCAAGTGACGCTACTTTAGATGCATACCGCTGCTTTTCTTGGTCATTAGGAGAATGCCTCGATGCCCTTTCCAAGAAAGCCTGAGCTTTACTTACATCACCTAGTTCGTGATATGCCTTAGCTACACCAAACAAAATTTCGTGCCTTGTGTTATCAAGTCGCAATCCTTTTTGATAATGCACTAGCGCAATCTCGGCATTGCCCACCTCTAATGCCTGCTCACCTAGAATATAGTGATAAAATGGATTATTACGTCGACGAGTTTCTACCATTTCTTTTATTGTTGCTGCTTCTTGATGGCGATCTTGGTAATAGTACAAAATCGACAGATTTTCCCACGCCGTTAAATTATCCTCATTGAGTGAGAGCGCATGCTTATAGGCTCTCTCAGATTGTTCATAAGCATCAACCATTCTATAAAGCACACCTAAGTTCACCCAACTTTGCTGGTGAAGAGGGTCTATTTCAGCGGCGGCCTTGAAATAGCTGTATGCTTTTGTGTAACTATTAGCAACCAGTGCGTCTGCGCCTTTATTGTTGTAAAACATCGACAGGACGGTGTTTTTGGAAACCGAGACTCTTGGAAACTGATCACGCAACATTTGAGGGTCGAAATCGACATCGGCCCAACGGGAACCTACAGAGGTAATAAGCGGGTCTTCGGGAACGGAAACGCGCAAATTAATGTGCCCATTCAACATGCTATAACCCGATTGGCGAGTCCAGTATTCAGGTATTTTCACCTCGTAAAATGTTGCTTCTAGCCCAGCATGCTCCGCAAGCGCAAAGGTCATAATAGACAGTGACAAGCAGTTTGCAGTGCGATTGTTAAATGTGGTGTTTGCAACAGTATTTGCTGTTGTTAAATACCGCATACCTTTATCTGAACGGTCAAAAATAGCCTTTACCAAGCCCTTTACATTCTTTTCAGTAATGCTCTTTTCAAGCACAGCGCGTTCAGCAAACCGCTGAGCATCTTCATCCAAAAAGAATACGGCATCTGCCGACTCTACGGAATAGTAGTGATGAGATGGAAAAAGAGAATCATCTAGGAGTTGGGGAGTTACACGTGTTTGTATTTGAGCCGTAGATTTGCATCCACAAATTATCAAGATAGTGAGAACGGTGAATAATACGCGAGCTTTCATAAGCATTACCTCTTGTCACCCGACAGTATAAAATATAGCCAATCAAAACCATTCTCACATTTTTTTAACGTTTTCGGTGCAGGTCGATCTTTATTACAGCTAGTTTGTCTTTACTAATCGCTGTTACAGAAAGTTAATCATCACTTTCCAACATAACCGCGTAACAACTCACATCAAACATTTCGCAGTACGTTTGATTCCATCAATCTCACACTACTAAAGGTAACGTTATGCGTAAAATTTTAAGTATGATCTTTGTTCTATGTTTTAGCAGCACTGTGCTGGCGGGTAGCCACAAGATGTCTGAGCAAAAAGACATTGTTGACACTGCCGCTGGCATCGATATGTTTTCAACATTGGTGGCTGCTGTCAAAGCTGCTGATTTAGTTGATACGTTAAAGAGCGATGGTCCATTTACCGTCTTTGCTCCAACTAATGAAGCATTTGCTGCGTTACCTGCAGGTACCGTTGACATGCTGTTACAGCCAGAGAACAAAGACAAACTAGTTAAGGTGCTCACTTACCACGTAGTGAGTGGAAAAGTAAAAGCAAAGCAAGCAATGAGCTTGTCTTCAGCGACCACCGTAGAAGGCGGTGATATTGCTATCTCATCAAAAATGAATCACGTGATGATAAACAACGCAAAAGTAGTAAAGGCAGATGTAATGACAACCAACGGTGTTATTCACGTTATCGACAAAGTACTGCTGCCTAATGTGTTAGCCAGTAACTAATTTTAAGATCCTATCCAATCGTAGGCGTGTATATAGGTAAAGTCTTATTTGTATATACGCTTGCACTTTTTGATTTATCGAACATTATTGATGCTCGTAAATCAAAACTCTTCGCGTTTTAGAGCATTACCGCTTCGGTTAAGTTAAAAGAAGCTAGTCACTACGTTCGACCAAATTTGGAGCAAATAAGACGACAACATGTTTAAATAATAGACTTTAGGCTAATGTATTTATTTACCAAGGAGACTATTCTTAGTGGTTATGGCGCTTGAATTTATTCTAAGGCAATACCGTGTACATTGAACATGTTGGCGATAGAACACTCAAGGATTGTCATGTTCTTATTGTTGACGACCAATCAAGCACACGACTTGTTCTTGAAACTTTGCTAGAAGATACCGTCCAATGTATTTCGGTAGGTTCGGGTAGCGAAGCGATTTCTTATTGTGAAGACAACAGCCCTGATCTAATTTTAATGGACGTATCAATGCCTGACCTCGACGGTCATGCTACCACCGCTATACTTCGAAAAAAACCAGCCTCTGCGAATATCCCCATTATGTTTGTAACATCATCGTCTACAGATGAAGATGAGTCGAGATGTTGGGAGTCAGGCTGTATCGATTTTATCGTAAAGCCCGTTAATGCGTGCACTTTGCGAAATCGTGTGAAATCACATCTTATGCACAAGCTACGTAATGATTTACTCGAACGATTGATTTATGTAGACAAATTAACAGGCGCATACAACCGTCATTATTTAGATGATTATCTCCCAAACCTTGTTCGTGAAGGGCTTAGAAACGTAACGCCTTTGTGCTTGGTAATGTTCGACGTAGACCACTTCAAATTATTCAATGACATGTATGGCCACCTTGAAGGTGACAGTTGTCTTTGGAAAGTAAGCAGAACAATAAGCGATGCGTTGTTAAGGCCAATGGACAAATTAATTCGTATAGGTGGTGAAGAGTTTTTAGTTGTTTTACCGAATACCGACTTAGATGGCGCTATAAAGGTTACCAAACGGTTACTCGAGATAGTGTTCAACGCTGGTATTCCCCATGCTTCATCTGAACACGACCGGGTAACGCTCAGCGCAGGCATTGCATTGAAGACCGCCACCGATAATAAGTCGATCGAAGCGGTAATGTTAGAGGCAGATAAGAACCTTTACCATTCAAAAGAAGCAGGAAGAAACTGTGTCACGCCCTCTACCTCTCGCAGGCAGAAAAACATTGCTGATATAAATGCCATAGTAAAACAAGCTCAATAAACAGGCTAAACTTAAAGCCATCAGCCCCCATTGCTGCGTTATTACACTACTACCCAAGCGTAAAGCGACCTACTGCCCCTGTATGCTTTAACACCTTCAACGTTTCATGTTTTTGCACACCTAATTCTGACAACTGTGCAAAGAGTAGCGACATTGTAGCCATCGCATCATCTAAAGCGTTATGTTCTACAAAGCTTGGAAGACCAAGCCGTTCACAGCATTCTAAAAGCGTAGCACAGTGCGAAGGTAACACTTGATGCTGCTTGCTAAGTTGATAAACCGCAAGCTTAAGCGTATCAATATACATCACCTCAGTTTTAGGTAAGTCCAGTGACACAAATGCATTATGCAATGCAGCCAAGTCTAAGCTAGCGTTATGAAACACTAAAATTGACTCGTGTAGCCTGGGCAATAACGCATTTAAGGCATCAGGCAGCGTTACTCCGTTATTTAACGCCTCTTCTGTCAAACCGTGAATAACAGGGCTTTGCCCTAAATCCGCAGTGGTTTTTACAAGATAATAGTCACTGGTCGACAAATCTACAACGCCATTGCTTCCTGTCACGTAACCTACTGAAGTAATTTGCGTTACTTTTTGATCAAGAGACGTAAGCTCAAAATCAATAGCCGTAAACTGTAAGTTTTGAAATTGATAGGTGTTTAATAAGGCATTACGCGAGGGTGCAAAAGTAAACACATTCTCTAGCGCGTTAAAAAGGGCTTTAATCATACTTTTCTAATTGCCTTCTAAGCTACGCCGCCTGAAAACTTCATTATCATTGCTTGGTTAGTTCTTTCTATTGCTTTAAAAGCGGCTTTTAACTGATGTTTTTCAATAGACGATAAACTACTGACCGACACACGATTGTCAGTAACCTTGTTTTCCAGTTGATGCCGCCAGCGAATACGATTTAAAAAAAGCCAAATATCTTTTAAGTTATCTGCGTCTTTGCGCGACAGCTGAGAGTGTTCACTTAAATTTTCTAATCGTGCCAATGTACCAGGAATCACCAGACCATCGGCTAGAGCATAAATGCGTGCAATGTTGTTAACCAGAGCCACAGCGCGTTTTTTTAAATCGATGCTGTCTTTAATTGGGTGATGCTTTTCATAGGTAAAACGTTGAAAGGTAGATAATGGCACTGCAACATCGTTACTATGCCGTGCAAGCGCCGCTAAAAACATTTTCTGTTGAAGTAGAGGTGCACGTCGTTTTTGAAGCAATTTCAGTAAGCTAATGTCACCCGCGGCGCAGCGTACATCAAGAAAAATATTGAAATGCATAATGGCTTCTTTAGTGGGTGACTTTACCCATTGCTGCGCTTCAGTGACGGCGTCGTCTACTGATAAGCGCAATGCATCGTTACTGGCCATAATGTTGCCATTACACAGTTTGATGCCACACTTCGCAAGCCCTCTACAAACGTATGACGCCATACTAGCAAAGTATTGCGCTTGCGCTTCGTCTGGCTTGCTAGCCAGTAACAAACCGTTGTCTTGATCGGAACCCATGGTTTGGTCCTCTCTGGCTTGCGAGCCATATACTAGCCATGCAAACATCATTGGTGCTTTACCATGCTCTTGCTGAAAAAAGCCAATGAGCTTGCGCGTCATAATATCGGTAGCCTGCGACAAAATTTTCCCAGCAATATCAAAATCACCTGCGCGTTTGGCATGAACGGAAAAATAATGCGGCAGTTGCCACGACAATCGCGTGAGTTCGTACAAGTTTTCAGCTTTTGAAAGCTCACCAATAATAAAAAGAACGTTTCCTCTTTGATGGCGAATGATATCGCTGGCAGTAACCATTCCAAGAGGATTATTTGAAACATGATCGATAATAGGTAGATGGTGGATATTTTTCTCTGTCATCAATGCCATGGCATCGAACAAGGTTCTATTACCATTAATTTGTGCAGGGTTAGCCGTCATAATGTGGCTCACTGCTTGTTGAGTATTTAATGCTTTTGCCACCACTCGTGAACGCAAATCTCGATCGGTAACAATGCCTACTACTTTATTGTTTTGAGTTATTAGTAACGACGACACCTTTTCTTTAGTCATTAAACTGGCGGCATCTGAAATAGTGGTTTGGGCCTCGGTTGACACCGGTGCCTTGTTAATGACCTCAGTCAAATTCTTGTATAACCACATGGAATTGCTGTCTGACATTGCAGTGCTCTGCAAAGCATTATTCAGCAGGCCTTTAAAGAAATTGCCGATGGCAGGTTTGGATAAAAGAGGTAGAACCGATTTAGCATTAAAGCAATAAACCAAACCAGGGCTTTCTACTGTAACGGTGAGTGCAATCGGACGATTTTCGACAATTGATGGGTAGCCAAAATAGTCACCTTCACTTAAATGCCTTATTGTGTCCTGCCCATCTAATACCGAAAACTGCCCGCTTTGAATAAGGTAAAGCCGCGGCCCTGCTTCGTTTATGTTACTAGCAAGTTCATTGGTTAGATAAAGCAGTTCTGCATTTTTTATAAGCGCTGTTCGCTCATCCACGCTTAAGGTGTCGAAAGGAGCAGAGCTAGCAATAAAGTCGTCTACTTGTTTTGCTATAGCACTCATACCTGCTCTCCTTTTAAAATTGAAAAACCAACCTACTCGCTAAGCGAATAGGTTGGCTGTACTTCCATATTATTCGTTGTGTAAACGCTTAGTGTGCAGATGCTTCACCAGCGCCTTTCGGATAACGAATACTTTCAACTAGCTCTTGGATTTCCTCTGGTGCTTCATCGGTTACCTTGAACACTAGGAACGCTACTACAAAGTTAACTACCATACCAAGAGTACCGATACCTTCAGGCGATACGCCGAACCACCAGTTTTCTGGCGTGTTCGCCGCAGGGTTAACAAACTTGAAGTAAATAATATAGGTAGCTGTGAAAGCAAGACCTGAAATCATGCCTGAAATAGCGCCTTTATCATTCATACGTTTGCTAAAGATACCCATGATAATTGCTGGGAAGAAGCTAGATGCCGCTAAGCCGAAGGCAAAGGCAACCACCTGCGCAACAAACCCCGGCGGATTAATACCAAAGTAACCTGCAATAACAATGGCCACACCTGCTGCCAGTCGTGCATACATTAACTCTGCTTTATCGGTAATATTCGGCATGAAGTTTCGCTTCAACAAGTCGTGCGACACGGAGGTTGAAATTACCAGTAACAGGCCTGCAGAGGTAGACAGCGCAGCCGCTACACCACCTGCGGCAACCAGCGCAATTACCCAAGCAGGTAGATTCGCAATCTCTGGGTTTGCTAATACCATAATGTCGCGGTCAACTTTCATTTCGTTGCGCTCATCGCCCGAATAGAACATCTTTCCATCGCCATTCTTATCTTCAAAACCGATAAGACCCGTTTGTTCCCAGTTCTTAATCCACGATGGCGCTTCAGCATAGCTTGTGCCCGTCATTTCAGAACCATTGATGGTCTCAATCATGTTAACGCGAGCAAATGCAGCTAGAGATGGCGCTGTAGTATAAAGAAGTGCGATAAATGCCAGCGCATAACCTGCTGATTTACGCGCATCAGCAACTTTAGGCACAGTGAAGAAACGAACGATAACGTGAGGAAGACCTGCAGTACCTACCATAAGCGCGAAGGTAATGAAGAATACGTCGATAGTTGATTTTGTGCCCGACGTATATTCGTTAAAGCCCAACTCTACCGAGAGCATATCCAGCTTCTGGAGCATGTACATTCCCGACCCATCGGCTAGCGTGGCACCAAAGCCAGTTTGCGGAAGAATATGACCTGTTACCATAATTGAGATGAACACGGCTGGAACGATATAAGCAAAAATTAGTACGCAGTATTGCGCTACCTGTGTATAAGTAATGCCCTTCATACCACCTAGTACCGTGTAGAAGAACACGATAACCATACCAATAACAACACCTGCAACAATATCAACTTCCAAGAAGCGACTGAACACAACACCTACACCACGCATTTGACCCGCAACATAGGTAAAGCACACGAAAATTGCGCAGAATACCGCAACAGTACGCGCGGTTTGTGAGTAGTAACGATCGCCAATAAAGTCAGGTACCGTGAATTTACCGAATTTACGTAAATAAGGTGCAAGACAAAGCGCAAGCAATACATAGCCACCGGTCCAGCCCATTAGGTAAACAGCACCGTCATACCCCATAAACGAGATAAGACCTGCCATAGAGATAAACGATGCCGCTGACATCCAGTCGGCTGCAGTAGCCATACCGTTCATTACCGGAGGCACACCGCCACCCGCGACATAAAAGTCATTCGTTGAGCCAGCTCGTGCCCAAATAGCAATTGCAATGTATAGTGCAAACGATGCACCAACAATAATAAATGTGAGTGTTTGAACGTCCATGGTTTACTCCTCGTCTACACCGTAGCGTTTATCCATGGCGTTCATTTTTGCCATATAGACAAAAATCAAAGCAACGAACACGTAAATGGCGCCTTGCTGTGCAAACCAAAAGCCCAGCTTAAAGCCAAAGAATTGAATTTCGTTTAGTGCATCGACAAACAGTATGCCGGCACCAAATGATACGACGAACCAAACGACTAAAAGCTTGAAGAGCAGTGAGAGGTTCTCACTCCAATATGCTTTTTTGTCTTCTTCGTTTCTAAATGCCATTGTTTCACCCTCATGTCAGGTTAACTAATTGTTATCATTTTACATTTTCCTAACGCCCGGCTTTTTAACTCTGTTGCCGCAATTCAAGAAATGTGAAAAATCTATTTCAAAGCAGCAAAGTCAAGCATTTAGGAACTCGCGTATTACTCTAGACCTGACAATAAGAATTCAAAATGAGACCATGGTCGTAGGTAAGACTATGGTCGATATGGTTATAATAACCGACAGATTGTTAACACAAGGTTAAAGGTAGTTATGGTATTTGGTTGGGTTACGCTTGCTGTGCTGTACCTGTTTCTTCTTTTCTCTCTGGCTAGCTGGGGAGAAAAAAACTCGTCTAAAGCACGCGCAATCACCTCTCATCCAGCCATTTATTCATTAGCGCTCGCCATTTACTGCACGGCTTGGACATTCTTCGGCATGGTGGGGCAAGCCAGTAGAGATACGTGGATTTACTTACCCATTATGCTTGGCCCTATCCTTGTATACTTATTGGGTTATAAGTTTATTTATAAGATGACGCTGGTAAGTAAGAAGCAGCACATCACCACCATATCTGACTTTATTGCTTCACGTTACGGTAAACGGCAAACAGTCGCATTAGTGGTTACACTTATTGCACTATTAGCCACCATTCCCTACATTGCGCTTCAACTCAAAGCTGTAGGTTCTACCTTTCAATTACTAACACAACAGTCGAACAGCGACGCAATTATCTTGGCCGCAACAGGCTTTATTGCCGTCTTCGCCATTTATTTTGGTACCAGGCAGACAGATGTTACTGAGTATCGTCGTGGCCTAATGCTGGCTATTGCGTTCGAATCTACTATTAAGCTTTTGGCGTTAGTATTAGTGGCTTTTGTTGGCTATAGCGCATGGAAACAGACTGAATCAGGGCCTTTTTTCGACAGTTTTGTTAACGAAGCAGCACTTTCCCAATTTGGTTCGTTTTCGTTTATTGCACAAACCATAATGGCTGCGGCTGCAATTGTGTGTTTACCTAGGCAATTTCACGTTGCCATAATCGATAACTTAAGCCTTGGTCACATTCGCACTGCACGTTGGTTGTTTCCGCTTTATCTTGCGGTAATTTCGGCAGTTATTCCCATTATCGCTATTGCGGGTAAAGCAATATTTGCGGGGACAGGAATAGAGCCCGACTCTTATGTGCTTTCGCTTGCCGTATTTTCAGAGTCTGCACTGCTACAGGTTATTGTATTTATAGGTGGGCTTTCAGCAGCCACCGCCATGATCATCGTTGCCACCTTAACGCTTAGCACCATGCTAACTAACGATGTAATTTTACCTCGGTTACTTGCCTTCAGCGGCCAAACCGATAAGAAGCAAGATCTCTCTAGTCGAATTCGTCTCATCCGCCGCATCGTAATTGCTTTTATTCTTATTCTGGCGTTCTTTTATCATCATCAAATGACAGGAAGCCGCTCTCTTCATTCAATTGGGCTTATTGCATTTTCTCTGGTCATTCAATTAATGCCGGCTATTGTGGGTGGTCTATACTGGAAGAAAGCGCACGCACATGGCGTATATGCAGGCCTTATGATTGGGCTTGTTATATGGGCTTTATGGTTGGTACTGCCCATTGTGAGTGAACAAGTTTCACAACTAGAGCAAAATGAACTGATAAGTCAGGGAGCGATGATAAGTTTGGGTGCTAACACGCTGGTCTACATTATTTTCTCATGGTTTGCACCGCAGCGGCTGGTAGACAGAATTCAAGCGGAAGCTTTTGTGTCGCCCGCTATGCCCACAACCAATACTGTAACCGTGCCTTCCATTAATGTTGATGTTGCCGTTTCCGATTTAACCACGCTTTTGTCTACCTTTATGGGAACGGGACGATGCGAGCAGTTGCTGGAGCAATACCAACAGCTAAATCATTGTAAGCTTAAGCACGACGCTGTACCCGATGAATCTTTCTTGCTGTTTTGCGAGCGGGCGCTTGGTGGGGTAATTGGCGCATCAAGTGCCAAGGCCTTACTAGACAGTGCCCTTCGAGGCAAAAAGATGGACTTCACCGAAATCATCAATTTCTTTGATGATACAACGCAAGCCATGCAGTTTAATATGACAGCACTGCTTACATCGCTTGAAAATATGGATCAAGGTATAAGCGTTGTAGATAAACATCTTAACTTGGTCGCTTGGAATAAGCGTTACGCCAATTTATATCCGTACCCCGACGACTTACTCGCTGTGGGCACACCTATTGAAAAGCTTATTCGTTACAATGCGTCACAAGGCGAGTTTGGCAGCGATAATGTTGAAGCCGAGGTAGAAAAGCGCCTAGGGCATTTGCGCTCAGGTATGCCCCATCGTTTTACGCGTCAACGGAAAGATGGACGCGTTATTGAAATGGTAGGCAATCCATTACCCGGTGGTGGCTTCGTTACAAGCTTTAATGACATCACTGGTCACGTTGAAATTCAACAGGCGCTTGAAGAATCTAACATCGACCTCGAAGCACGTATTAAAAAACGCACCGAAGAAGTCCACTCTATCAATGCTGAACTTCGCCTTGAAATTGAAAGACGCTCAGAAGCGGAAAAAGAACTTATCCGCGCAAGAAAAGCGGCAGAAGACGCTAACGCAAGTAAAACGCGCTTTTTAGCGCTAGCAAGCCATGATGTGCTGCAGCCATTAAATGCAGCAAAGCTTTACGTAAGTGCTTTGGAAGAGCAAGAGCTATCAGAGTATGCACATAATATTATCCAGAAGCTCAATCACAGCGTTACCTCTAGCGAAACCCTTATAGGTACACTGCTAGATATTGCACGACTTGATCAGGGCGAAATGAAGCCCGACATTGAAGCGGTTGACGTTCAGGCTTTGCTTGCTCCGCTTGTAGATGAAATGGCCATGCGTGCTAAAGAAAAAGGTCTTGGGTTTAAAGCTGTTATTCGGCCGTTTTGGGCGTATGCTGACAAAACCTACTTATACCGTATCGTACAAAACTTATTGTCCAATGCTGTGAAATACACCCATTCCGGTCGCGTGCTTTTCACTGTAAAAGCAATAGGAAATGACGTGCAGTTCAAAGTACTCGACACCGGCATTGGTATTGCCAACGACAAGCAAGCGAGTATTTTTGGCGACTTCTTTCGCACAAACGACAGCAAGGAGCACGGCTTAGGTTTAGGCCTTGGCGTGGTGCGCCGATTAAGCCTGCAGCTTCACAGTGATATTAATGTCATATCAGTTGTTGGAAAAGGAAGCTGCTTTACTTTCACGCTAAGTAAAGCTGAACCCAAAACGTTGTCAAAAACATCAGCAAAACCCCAAAATACTACCTTTGCCAATATGGACGTGCTTTGTGTTGACGATCAGCGTGAAAACCTGGACGCAATGAAAACGCTGCTGACAAAATGGGGAGTAAACGTGGTGGTAGCAAACAACTGGGATGATGCGCTAACGCTTTGTGACACCTTTCAGCCTCAAATACTGTTAATGGATTATCAATTAAGCCATGATGAGACTAAACATGGCTTAGCGCTTATCGAAGAAATTCGTGCTCGACTAAATGTTGTTGTGCCGGCAGCGCTTATTACCGCAACACCCGATGAAAACTTGGTAACGCAATGCAAAGCGCAAGGTGTAAACTTCTTAGCGAAGCCTTTGAAACCGGCTAAATTGAGAGCCCTGCTTCAAAGCATGACACGCTATATTCGCGAGGCAAAAAACGTGTCATAGGCACACATGACGTCATCGGCTATTTGCCTATTACTTCTTCATCAATACGGTTTTCTTCTGCTTTAGGTGGCGGCGTATCTACTGCAGATTTTGAAACCACTTTCCCCATAGTACCCCACTTTGCTTTTGGATTAAGTAATACCGGACGCGTTAAAATAAGGTTGTTAGGGTACATTAGTGTTTCTCGGTCTGGGGTAACCAACCGCATGCTAAACGGACCTAAGTCAGCAATGACACCTTCAATATAATTGTCACCATCTAGAATACGAATATAGTTTCCACGGCGATACGACACATTTGTCAATAAAATGAAGTAGGCCGTGATATTACTGATAAGCGACCAGCTAGCAAAAAGCGCAACACCAGTTACGGTAATGATAGACGTAGAAAGGACCAGTAAACCTGAAAAATCAATACCCCACGCTAGAAGTAGTAACGCAATTGATACCGTAGCTACCAGTACTCGAGCGGCAAATAAACCTTTTATTGCACTACTGCTTTTAAGCTTCGACTTGGCAATATTAGTCTCTAGCTTTGGCAATAATTTACGCGTTGTAGCCACGTAAATTAGTAACACCACACCGCTCCACACCACATTCGATTGGTATTGTGTTAACCACACCAAAAATGTGTGCCACCACTCATTCATTAAAAAGCCTTTTAGTTAGTTACACTATTTTTCGTAATGCTATCGCGAATGCTCTTTTACTTCATGCATTAAAAGCAATCGACACAACAAGAATTATTCGTAGGACACCCATCGTACCTTTTATTAGTATGCGCGCAAATTGACTTGTTTAATTTACATTCACGTTCTAACGTGAGTATGGCAAGTTTAAAAAATTAGCAACTCACTAAAACAAATTACAGGCTTTAAATAATGCGCATTGCAATACTTTCAAGGAATCCCCGCCTTTACTCGACTTCTCGTTTAGTAGAAGCAGGCAAAGCACGTGGTCACGAAGTTGACGTTATAGACACTATGCACTGCTACATGGACATAACAAGCGCGCGTCCGTCGGTGCGTTACCATGGTAAAAAGCTGCCTTATTACGATGCCGTTATTCCACGCATTGGCGCTTCAGTTACTTTTTATGGTACGTCGGTGGTACGCCAGTTCGAGATGATGGGGACCTACAGCTTGAATGAGTCGGTGGCTATCAGCCGCTCGCGTGACAAACTACGCTCTTTGCAATTGCTTTCTCGTAAAGGCATTGGCATGCCGCGTACAGGCTTTGCTCATCATCCAGACAAAATTGATGACGTTATTAAAACCGTTGGCGGCGCACCTGTCGTTATTAAGCTATTGGAAGGTACTCAGGGTATTGGTGTGGTGTTGGCCGACACACAAAAGGCTGCAGAATCAATTATCGAAGCATTTATGGGGCTAAATGCCAGTATCTTGGTACAGGAGTTTATCAAAGAAGCTGGCGGTGCAGACATTCGTTGCTTTGTAGTCGGTGGAAAGGTTGTGGCGGCGATGAAGCGACAAGCTGCGCCTGGCGAATTTCGCTCTAATTTACACCGCGGAGGTCAGGCAAGTCTTGTTCGCTTAAGCCCTGCTGAGCGAAAAACAGCAGTAGATGCGGCAAAAACTATGGGCTTAAATTGCTGCGGCGTTGACATTCTTCGCTCGAATAACGGTCCTGTTGTAATGGAAGTTAATTCTTCTCCAGGGCTTGAAGGTATTGAAAAAGCCACGAACAAAGACGTGGCGGCAATGATAATTGAGTTTATTGAAAAAAGCGCAGAGCCACATAAAACCAAAACCCGTGGTAAAGGTTAACTGCATAAAAGCACAAGCCAGTTAGATAGGAAAACGTGAGTGGTAAACGACGTACTTAAAATTGGGGGCGAAACCATTGCCCCTGGTGAAACCAAAAAGATAGAGCTTGAGATGCCGCCGCTATATACGGCTACCAATATGAGCATTCCTGTTTATGTCAAACGTGGAAAACGCCCTGGGCCCACAATGTTCGTTAGCGCGGCGATTCACGGTGATGAGCTAAACGGCATTGAGATTGTAGGGCGACTGATTCGCTCGAAAGCCATCGCACGTATTCGCGGCACACTTATCGCTGTTCCTATGGTAAACGTTTATGGGGTGTTAAATCAGTCAAGATATCTACCTGACCGCCGCGATTTAAACCGCAGTTTTCCAGGTAGCAAGAAAGGTTCATTGGCTGGTCGATTAGCTAACTTGTTCTTTAAAGAAATAGTAAGCAAATGCGACGTAGGCATAGACCTTCACACGGGTGCTATTCACCGAAGTAACCTGCCACAAATTCGTGCCGACCTTGACGACGAAGACGTACTGGAAATGGCGAAAGCTTTTGGTGTGCCTGTGTTGTTAAATGCTGAATTACGCGATGGTTCTTTACGTGAAGCTGCCAGTGAAAGTGGTGTTAAAATATTACTTTATGAAGCAGGCCAAGCATTGCGTTACGACGAGTTTTCAATTCGTGCAGGCGTTAAGGGCATTATTAATACCATGCGTCATTTGGGTATGCTTAACAAAAGTCGCAGCAAGGGCCACAGCATTGAACGTTTTATTGCTAGACAAAGTGGCTGGGTACGCGCACCAGAAAGTGGTTTTGTAACGCACTTGGCGCAGCTTGGCGACCATGTGAACAAAGGCGACAAGCTGGCCATTATTGCTGACCCGTTTGGCAACTACTTAGACAGTTTAGACAGCCCTGCTGAAGGTGTTGTAATTGGTAAGCAAAATATACCGTTAACGCAAGAAGGCGAAGCGGTTTACCATATTGCTTATTTTTCACAGCCAGACTCCGTAGCAGAGCACGTTGAGCTTTTACAAGATAATTTACTGCCGCCTGAACAAGGCGCAGTTGATGCATAATCGGTAGAAAAACCTGATGACAAAGAAAATTGTAGGCGCGGTTGAACTGTGCGACTTGCCAAAACTAGCCATTACCGACTTAAACGTACGTGTTGATACGGGCGCCGCGACATCGTCGCTTCACGTAGACAACATTGAAGAATTTGAGAAAGATGATGAGCTTTGGATAAAGTTTGATATTCATCCAGATATCCATGACGTAAAACGTATTGTTAGGCGCGAGGCGAAAGTAGAGGGCAAAAAGCGTGTTAAAAGCTCTACGGCAACCAGAGAAAAGCGATATGTGATAATTACGCCTATAATTATGGACGGTGATCAATGGAACATTCAGCTTACCCTGACCGACCGCTCTGAAATGACTTATTTAATGTTATTAGGCCGGGAAGCAATGAGCGGACATTTTATTGTAGATCCTGAACACGACTTCTTACTTACAGGAAAAGACTAGCGTGAACTGCCGCATAGGATAGTGCGGCAGTACTAATTCACTGCAGTTTTGTTGCGCTTTACGGACGATGATATGACACATTCTAATAACTGGTTAGCCAAATTTTATGTAGCACTGCTCGTGTCACTGTTCACATCAGTTGTTTTGCCTGTTACCGCAAATGCTCAGCAAAATCCCGCTCCCCTTAATAAGCCTATCGACACAACAGAACAACTGCCACATACCATTTTACGATTGCCAAATGTTCATCCCGGGCGAGAGCAATTATATGACTATGCTAAAAATCTGCTAACCGAAGTGCTTGATGCAACGGCGCCTGTTTATGGCTCTTATAAAATCCACATTACTGATATACATACCTCTCAAAGCCGTCAATTAAGAAATCTTGAACACAACTTACTAGACGTAACATGGACTATGAGTTCAAAAGAACGAGAGCGCCAATTTTTACCAATACGAATCCCCATTATGGCAGGTCTGCTGGGAAAGCGAGCCTTGCTAGTAAAAGAAAACGACAACAGACTTCAGTTAGTCAACGCTAAGGACGACCTAACCGCCTTTAGAGCAGTACTAGGCTACGACTGGCCAGACACCAAAATCTTCCGCGCGAGCAATATTGAAGTACTTGAAACCACTTATCATGCCTCTTTTCGCATAGTGACTGAAGGCTTTGCAGACTTTTTTCCAAGAAGTGTTTTAGAAGTGAAGGAAGAGCTTTCAAATGAAAAGCTGACCGCAGGTTTAACCGTAGATGACCACGTTATTATTTCTTACCCAAGCCCAGTTTTCTTTTTTGTTAACAGCAGTAATACAGCGCTAGCCACACGCATTTCCGAGGGACTGCTTATTCTGTTTGAATCGGGTCGGTTCAAATCGCTACTTGAAGCACACAGCGGCTATATAGAGGCAATGGAGCTAATAGGCTCACGAAGAGTTATTGAAATAGACAACCCGCTGTTAAGCGAAGAGAGTAAAAAAGCGCTTGAAAAGTTTCTGCCTGAGTTTTATTCCCATTAGAAACTATAATCTTTTGGCGCTATACAACGGGAGGCTCTAATTCAAGCTGCGAAGCAATCAATACTGCTTGTGTACGGTTATTAATACCCAGCTTTTTAAAAATGGCAGTTACGTGTGCCTTAACTGTTGCCTCAGCTATATCAAGGTTGTAACCAATTTGCTTATTTAACAAGCCATCGCGCATATAGCAAAGTACTTTGTACTGCGATGGAGTAAGTGATGCAACTTTGTCAGCCAACTCAGAAAAAGCCTCGTTAACTTCTTCAATATCGTCACTCACACTTTCAGGTAACCAAACATCGCCATCCAAAATACACTGCACCGCACTGGCAATATTATGTGCGCTTGCCGTTTTGGGAATAAAGCCCAGCGCACCAACACTGATAATTTTTGAGATTAAAGACGCGTCTTCAGTACCAGAGACTACCGCCACAGGTACATCCGGAAACAACTTGCGGATATGCAGCAAGCCGAACAAATCATTACTGCCCGGCATGTGCAAATCTAGAAGCAGCAGGTCGATATCATCGTTATTTAAAATATCGACCGTGGTGCTGAGGTCACCCGCTTCTTTTAACGTAAGCGTGGGTAAAGACAATGACAATGCGCCACGTAGTGCATCGCGATACAATGGGTGATCGTCTGCGATCAAAAGGGTTATCATTGCCTATATCCTTGATTATTTGTTTAACCTTTCCTCAATGAGTGTATCAACAACTGATGGATCAGCCAATGTAGAAGTATCGCCTAATTGACCGTGCTCATTTGCTGCAATTTTTCGTAGGATGCGGCGCATAATCTTACCTGAACGCGTTTTAGGTAAGCCGCGTGACCACTGAATCATATCAGGGGTAGCAATAGGGCTTAGCTCTTCGCGAACCCACGACTTCAGTTCTTTAGTCAGCGCTTCATCTACTTCTACACCTTCGTTTGGCGTAACATAAACGTAAATGCCCTGCCCTTTAATGTCGTGTGGATAGCCAACCACCGCAGCCTCAGCTACTTTCGCGTGAGCCACCAGCGCACTTTCGATTTCCGCCGTACCTAAACGGTGACCGGATACGTTAAGCACGTCATCTACACGGCCCGTGATCCAGTAGAACCCATCTGCATCGCGACGGGCGCCATCACCAGTAAAGTAAACGCCTTTGTAAGCACTGAAGTAGGTATTTATAAAGCGCTGATGGTCGCCATATACTGTTCTAGCTTGGCTTGGCCAACTGTCTTTGATCACTAGGTTACCTTCCGATTCGCCCTCTAACTCGTTGCCGTCTGCATCGAATAACGCTGGCTGAATGCCAAAGAAAGGACGCGTTGCAGAGCCTGGTTTCAATGAAGAAGCGCCAGGTAGAGGAAGGATCATGTGCCCGCCTGTTTCAGTCTGCCACCATGTATCAATGATGGGGCATTTGCTGCTTCCAAGAACACGGTGATACCACTCCCACGCTTCAGGGTTAATAGGCTCACCCACGGTACCTAGTAGTCGAAGTGACGACACATCACACCCTTCTGCCGGTACGTCACCATGTGCCATTAATGCTCGAATTGCAGTAGGTGCTGTGTATAAGCTATTCACTTTGTATTTTTCAACAACTTGGGCAATGCGCTTAACATCTGGGTAAGTGGGTACACCTTCAAAGAATACTTGAGAGGCCGCATTAACCATTGGGCCATACACCATGTAGCTGTGACCCGTAATCCAGCCCACATCTGCAGTACACCAATAAATGTCATCCTCTTTATAATCGAAGGCATATTTGAAGGTCATGGCTGAATACAGCAGGTAACCGCCAGTGGTATGAACAACACCCTTAGGTGTACCTGTAGAGCCTGATGTATAAAGAATAAATAACGGGTCTTCCGCATTCATCACCTCGGGCTCACATTGCGCTGAACACCCGTCTACCGCATCGTGCCACCACACATCATGCTGTGCGTTCCATTCAACATCGCCACCGGTGAGCTTGTGTACAAGTACATGCGTAATTGATGGGCAAGCATCTCCAGCTAGTGCCTTATCAACATTAGCTTTAAGCGGAATTGAGCGCCCTGCACGACGGCCTTCATCGGCCGTAATTACCACTTTTGCACTGCTATCGTTTATGCGGTCGGCAATAGCATTTGGCGAGAATCCACCAAAGATAACTGAATGTACTGCACCGATTCGCGCACACGCTAACATGGCGTATGCAGCTTCTGGCACCATTGGCATGTAAATAGCTATTCTGTCGCCTTTGGTTACCCCCATTTCTTTAAGCGCATTTGCCAACTTACACACTTCATAGTGCACTTCTTGATAAGTAATGTCTTGGCTGTCGCTAGGTGAATCACCTTCCCAGTGAAACGCTACCTTAGTGGCATTGTCTACCAAATGACGGTCGATACAGTTGTAGCTTGCGTTTAACGCACCGTCTTCGAACCATTTTATAGACACATCGCTTTCACCAAACATGGTGTTTTTAATTTTGGTTGGCTTTTTATACCACTCTAATAGAGAGGCATGCTCGGTCCAAAAAGACTCGGGCTGTTCAACCGACTGCTTATACATAGCGTCATACTTTTCTGCATTAATGTGCGTAGACTGAAGAATGTTTTCTGGCACTGAATAAATCTTGCTGGCGGTCATAACGATTGCCTCTGTATTAGTGATGTAAATTTTTTGTTGTCTATTGAAACACTGTAACGGTTGAACCGCAAAGCAAAATGAGACTTTGGTCTTATCGAAAAACTAACGGCTATTATTTTGAGTGGGAACACGCAAAAAATTGCTCACTGCCCTAATAAAGCGCAGTGAACAATTTCATTTATCACATTTATTTTTTAGAACTTAAACACAACGCCTGCACGGGCAACTGCTGCCGTGAAGCTCTCGTTATCAACACCGTATTCAGTATCGAAGTGCGTTACCTGAGCAAAAGCGGTAAGGCCTGTCATTATTTTATAGCCGTAGTTGATATACGCCGTGCTGTTCTTTTGTAGCTCGGTAAGCCCCAGACGGTCACGGTCGCTATCATCAACCGAAGCGCTTGCATAACCAATCTTTACATTGTGCTCTGGGCTAATATTCCAACTTACATAGCTGAAGAAACCAGACTCACTAAAGTTGTCACGTACCTGACCATCTGCGCTTAATCGAGAAGCAGGTGCAACACCAAGTGCGTTTTGATTATTTAATGCTTCACCTGTGTAGTATTCGGCATTAAAACTTACGTCACCAAAATTAAGCATGGTGTAAACCTTAAACAAATTAGCGTCTTGGTCTTCACCGCTAGTAAAGTTAGGCTCGTCTTCAAATTTAATGTTAGCAAAATGACCTGCTGCGCCAATGGTATGCCCAGAAATCTTGTAGTTAACGTCGAATGCAAAACCTGGCATTCTGCCTAACTCGTTACCGTTAATCCCACCAGCTGTTGCGTTTCGTCCTTTACCTGTTAGTGCACCGGTAATCGACAGGTTATCAGCCTTGTAGGTTGCACCAACTTCCATCGCCAAGAAGCCTGTATTTCCTGCGCGGAATGCATTACCAATCCAGTTGTAGCTGCCGCTTGATTTAATACCGGCCGCGGTTGTCCACTTTTGACCACCAAAAATTGTCAGGTTTTTAGAATAGTCATAATAAAGGGTGGCTAGGCGCAGTCTTGGCTCTTGTGCTTGAATAGCGGTTTGGTTGGTAAAACCGTCTTCGCCATCAATGAAGTCGAGCTCAAGTACGCCACGAATTTTTTCATGCTTCATGTTTAACGAGAAGCGCGATTGCGCAGCTTGAAATGAGGTTGACTCTGATTCAAGAAAGTTTGTTTGTTGTTCAGTGGCTGGTGCACCACCGAAAATATCAGTCCGTAACGCGTGAGTAGGCGCAACTTGGCTATATACACTACCGTAACTTGCTACTGCCTGATTTGATGTCACCGCTTCGGTTTTAATCATACCTTTAAAGCTGAACTCAAAAGCGTCTACTGGTGCGTTTACCAATACTAGTGCACACGATGCTGCAATTCTTTTTAACATGTGATTCTCCCGAATATAAAATCATAAAAATCAGATTCATTTGTCTGAATTATTTCTTAGAAGGAAGCAAGAGTTCAAAACTGCACAGGCATTCACTCTCAACCCGCTAACGAAAACTTAACATTAATTAAACAACTCGATTGTGGGGTATATTTTCAAAAATTACCCGACAAATTCCCCCCGGTGCGACCAAAGTCTTATGATTTTAGACGTTTTTTTAGACTTTAGATTAATAAGCTAATAGGCACTGCGGCGCGTAAAACTGTTGATTAGATGAAGGATTAACGTTGAAGTAGAAAACAAGTCAGTATTTTCTACTTCAACGTGGTTGCTGCATGTCTGCACTTAAGCGTGATCACCTACTTTTTAGTAAGCAGTGAATGCTTAAAGAGTAAGAAAAAGCCAACGTTGCCAGTTGGGCAGTTGTTTAATTACAGCAGGTTCTAAAGTCTGAGAGTGAATAAGCGACATAGACAGCACTTTTTCAATATAGAAAAAGTAATGGTATGGCGCCGTTATTACACAAAAATGACGGGATACCCCGCCATTTTACAGAAGAAAGTGAGTGTTAAATGGGGGCAGGCTTAAAAACCCATCGGGTGTTCGCGCAATACACCGTGAACACTGTCTAACACCTCTTTAGATAACGATATTGAGAATGCGTCAATGTTTTCGTTTAGCTGTTCACAGGTTGTAGCACCAATGATAGTGGATGTAACGCCTGGTACTTGCTTACACCACGCCAGTGCTAGTTGGGATGGCGTTATACCGGCATCAGCAGCAATACGTATATACTTTTCTGTGGCTTCACGAGCGGGGGCTTTATCTCTGAATAGTCCCATACGCTGTGAAAGCGTCCAGCGCGAGCCTGATGGTCTGGCCCCATTTTGGTATTTTCCGCTTAACATACCTGTTGCAAGTGGAGACCACGGCAAATAGGCAATATCTTCTAAAGCGCACATTTCTATAAGATAAGGCCAGTCTTTAGCGTGTAATAAACTAAACTCGTTTTGTATGGAAACGGGCTTTGGAATATTCATTTCATTGCATAATTTTAGAAATGAATGAATACCCCATGGCGTATCATCAGATAATCCCCAATGCTTTATTTTGCCTGCATCAAGTGCTTTTTCTATGCCTATTAGAATGTCTCGCATTCCTGCAAGTTGCTGCTCGCGGTCCACTTCGGTTGGGTTGGTATTATCAGGCCAATGCTTGCCAAAGTGAGGAGTAATACGGTTTGGCCAGTGAAGCTGGTAGACATCTACGTAGTCGGTTTGTAAACGTTTAAGCGATGCATCTAGCGCTTGATTGACAGCCTGTGCGGTAATGGGCCCACCTTCTCTGATATAGCGTAAACCGCTACCTGCCACTTTGGTCATTAACACAAGATCATCTCGTCTTGCGGTGTTTCGCGACAACCAATTTCCAATAATTCGCTCGGTATCTCCGTATGTATCTGCATTGGGTGGAACAGGATACATCTCAGCGGTATCGATAAAATTAATATTATTATCAAGCGCGATTGCCATTTGCTCATCGGCGTCTTTTTGTGAATTCTGAATGCCCCATGTCATGGTGCCTAAACAGATTTCGGATACCTGTAATTCGCTTGACCCTAAGCGATTAAAATTCATTTTTTATCCTTTATTTTGTTTCAATAGCGCAATAATTAACTAGCGTTTGCTCAGGCGTTTTTAATTAACGCCAACTCTGCCTCAGCCGAGGCCAGTTTAATCTGCATTTTTTGACGATCGACTATTAATTCATTAGCCATCGTTGCAAATGTTTTGAATTCGTCAAGTTCAACATAGCGCAAATCAATTTTCTGTTGAAGCCGAAAACTACGATAGAAAAATGTTACTAATGATGAAAATGAACGCTGAAACAGCGCAAAGCTCGTAATGAACACGCACAACGCACACACCAATAATGTCACAGCTACTACGCTGACAAAAACCAGTAGCTCATCTCGCTGTTTAACTAATTTGCGGTGCGCTAGCTCGTTCATTCCTACCAAATAAGATTCAAGTGCACTGGCACTTTCTATAAGTGCAAAATTTAAAGCGACCTTACGTTTACTGCTTGATGATGAATATTTGTCCGTATAATCCAATAACAATCCCCGATACTGGTCGATCTCGTCGATTGGCATTACCGAGTTTAAATAAAGGTTGTGGTCATACAATTTGTGACTTAATGCATCTATTTCTTGTGCGTCCCTAGTAAGTTTCGTCGCAAAAAAAGAGCGAGTAATTAATTTTAGCTCTACAAGTGTTTGTTTAAGAGCAGTTTCATCGGGCGCAGCTTGTTGCACTAAAGTATGTTCCAATATCGTCAGTTCATTTATTAACTCTTCATCGATAAGTGGGCTATCAGACAACCGAGCTCTTCTCATCTGATAAAACGCATCTCTGTAACTTTCAAGTGCATCTGCAAGCATAGTGGTCGTTTTTTTATCTATGCTTGTATTGTATTTAATAGTGGATAACTCAGAAAACGCTGCGTTAACTTTTGTTAACTGACTCTCAAACTTTCTAATGTATTGCTCATCATTATTCGCAAGATAGTATTGTTCTAACTTTCGAAGATCAGACACATCTTGTATAAGTGATGATGTCACGGACTGCACATCACTGTGTATCGAGTACTTGGCTACGTAAATGTGCTGAGCACCACACAGCAATATCAAACCAACAATGCATATCAAGGAAATAAGAACAAACCGAGTCTTTATTGAGTTGACTTTCATAGCTCTGTACCACCTCTATCGAAATTGCCCAACACAAACTATGTTTACCCGCCTTCTGAAAAAGTATTTTTCGTTTACAGACTAAGCGATTTATTAAGCATAGAAGTGAAATTGCATTAATTTTATTGAACATTAGATGTAGACGTTGAAAACATACTGATTTTCTCAATTAGGGTGAAACCCCTATATCAGAACAAAAAATAAACGGCCAGTATTAAGGCGTACCTTGCTGCGACGCTATGACAATCTTGTAGTCCCTTGAGACATTGGTGCGAAGTTGTAAACGCAGCCCTTTTAAACTGGAGAAGATTATGAAAAAGTTCGCTTTATCTACCCTTACGGCAGCTATGTTAGCGAGTCCTGCGGCATCATCATTTGCTGATGCATATATCGGTTCTCAAATGGCTGACACATTACAAACACTTTCACCAACCGAAACTGTTATGGCTGTCGTTACCTACGACCAAATGGATCCACTTGCAAGCACTCAGGTCGCAGACCTTTTGGGTCTGGGCATCACGCACGGTGTTCAATTTAAAAATCTACCAATTATCGGCGTTGTTGCCACTAAGGCGCAAATCGAAGCTATCGCAGACTTCGACGGCGTACGTTCAGTATTCGCAAACCGTCAAATGGAGCTTTACAATGCCGATGCACGTCAGATTACAGGCGTCGCTGACCTTCAAGGCGAAGAGTTTGCAAACCGCAACGAAGTGGAATTCACTGGTAAAGGTTCAACGGTCTTAGTTATTGATTCTGGTATTGATGCATCTCACCAAGATTTGCCGTTTGGCACAAAGGTGGTTGATAACGTTCAAGCAATCACAAGCGCAGGATTACTGTCTATTGCAGGTATTCAAGGCCCTAAGATTTCAAACCAGATCAATACCGACCTGAATTCAGGTCACGGTACTCACTGCGCAGGCACCATTGCAGGTTTAGGTACTATGTCTGGTGGTAAGCACGTAGGTGCAGCGCCAGATGCAGACCTAATTGGTTATGGTTCTGGTGCAGCGGTATTATTACTAGATACCGTGGGCGGATTTGATTACGCAATCTCTAACTACGATAAGTTTGAAAATCCTATTAAGGTTATCAGTAACTCGTGGGGTTCTAGCGGTAAATACGAGCCATTAGGTCCTGTATCTATGGCATCTTACAAAGCGCATACGTTCGGTATGATTTCTGTATTCGCTGCAGGTAACGATGGCCCAGGTGAAGATTCTCACAACCCGTACGCGCAGATCCCGTGGGGTATCTCTGTAGGTGCTGGTACTAAGAGCGGCACATTAGCAGGCTTCTCTTCTCGTGGTCTTAAAGGTGAAGGTGGTGAATTCACTACGCCAGATGGTGTTGAGTGGACATGGTCTAACGATGTTACTGTTGTAGCGCCAGGCGTAGACATTATTTCACCGCGTGCAGTACTTAACTTGGCAGCAAATGGCGGTGATGCAGATATCGACGCAATGCCACCAGAAGAAGTGCCGTTCTACACTATGATTTCTGGTACCTCAATGGCAACGCCACATGTTGCAGGTATTATCACGCTAATGCTTGAAGCTAACCCAAATCTTGATAACGCGAGCATTAAACGTATCTTACAAGAAACAGCAACAAACATGCCCGGTTATGAACGTTGGGAGGTGGGTTCTGGTTATGTAAATGCGCGCTCTGCGGTTGCTGCAGCGTTACTACACGACGACGACCACAAAAAGACGGTTAATAACCTAGAAGGCAAGAAATTCAGAGCAAACGCGCTCATCACGCCAAGCGAGAGAGTTGAGAACTTTGATGTATTTTACTCTCCAGTAGGCGCTCCTGAAATCATCGAGTTCGAAGTGGGCGAAGACGAGAGCGTAGTTAAAGCATCAGCTAGCACATTAGCCAACCTTACTAAGCTGGTTCTTGTTGCACCTGATGGCACAGAATACCGTGGCAACCTAACAACTCCGGTACTGGGAACTACTATGCGCGTTGCAGCTCCTGCTTCACCAGGTACATGGGGAATTTACGTATATGGTCTTACTTCACTGTCTGGTGTTGAAGCAGACCCACTAGGTCTAACAAATGGTCCAGGTCTACCAGAAGTATTCGATGTTACTGTAACATTTGAAGAAAGCGGCGGTTTCGAGGGGCTAAACGATGTTCCAGGGCACCCACAAGAAAATGCTATTGCTAAAGCAATCAGCGAACGCTTGATGGACGGTTCTACTCGTGGCAACTTCTACCCAGACTTTAGACTTACTCGTCAAGCCTTTGCACAGTATGCGGTTATGGGCGGAGCGGTTAGACAGTATCGTGACCTATTGAATGACGAACAGCCTTCATTCTCTGGTATTTCGGACTTCCAAGCACCGTATCTAGAATCGGTAATGGTAGACGGTGGTGCTCTTAAAGACATCACGCGTGTACAAGGTCCTATCTTACTAGACAAAGACGGTACTGCAGATGCGCGCGGAAGTATGACGAATCTTGATATGGCGTACGCTCTAGTGCAAATGCTTGGTCAAGAGTCTGTGGCGAACAACTTTGACCCTGAGACCGATAGAATTATGGTTGAGTTCCAAGGCGAGACTGTTGAACTTGCTGACCAAGACAGTATCCCAGCTGAATTGAGAGGCCACGTTCAAGCTGCACTTACCTTCTCGCTAATGAACGTAAGTTTTGAAATAGAAAACCGTCTATTCCAGGAACCGAAGGTTATTGCTACCTTTAATCCAGACGATGTTGTAACACGCGCTCACTACGCCGTATTAGCGGGCCGCATGTTCGAACAATATTATCAATAAAAACAGCTAGTAACTTCAGGTGTCACTATTTCCCTTGATAGTGACACCTTTTTAGTTTACTTTTTATACAGAATTAAAGAGGTCATCACTATGAAGTTAACTGCGATGAAATTCAGAAGTATAGCCTGCGCCATTATTGGCTTTGTTCTGTTAGCGACACAAACACACGCTCAAGTTGTTTCACCTGCATCGATCACAATCGACGACAACCGAATAAAAGCAAAGCTCGCTTTAAGTTTACTTACCGAAGTTGATCTTACATTAGAATTCGAAAACAGCATTGGCTTGAATACTGACAGTATTGAAATAACAGCCGAGCTCATTGACCCTACCGATATTTCGATTGTTAGTCGTTTACCTTCAACGCTAACAAACGCCATTGCAGGTTTTCCCGTACTGGTATCAATATCACCAAAAGCAGACGCTGGCTTTGGCTTTGAAGGCCCAGCCATGGTTGAGCTGTACACCAAAGCGGTGCACTATGACCCAGCGGTGCCACTACGTTTATTTACCTCGCACGACAACGGTACGTTCGAGGACATTACCACCCTAACCTCTTCGGGCAGCTTCCGCGCAAGAGGCAGCACTGGACGATTTTCCGATTTCATTATTCTGTTAGATACGCGTAGCCCTGCAGCCATCATAAATAACAAAGTGAATGACTTACGCAACACGCTAACAGCGAATCAATATAGTGTTGATGCTGCGTTATACACTGCACTTGACGCAAGCGTGTCAAACATAGCGCACGCAGTCTCAGGCTTAGACTATGCAGCTGCGATGGTAATTGTGGACCACGCAATATCATTGGCTGAGAATGCAAATGGGGCACAGCTTCCAAACGTGTGGCGTTCAAGCGGTGATATCGTTAACGTACAAGGCGAGTTGCTAACGCAACTTAAAACTTTACGCTACAGCTTACGTATTCTATAAGGCCACAACCATGCCTTTACAGGTTGCAATAAAGCAGCACGATGGAACCGTTGCTGAACATTTACTGTTTGAAGGAAGAGATTACAGCGTAGGTAGATCGTTGGAGTCTGATGTTGTTATTAACCATCCACAGGTTTCACGTTCTCACGCATTGATTAACGCAGACAACGATAAAAATTGGTACATAGACGACATCAGTTCCACCGGATGCTTTTCGTTCGGCCAACCAATAAAGAAGTTAAAACTAGATAAGACACAACATCTGCATCTAGGACCGGTGTCATGTGAATTGAAACCGTTAGATTACAGTAACGTCATAAAACTAGACAGTCAGCGAGAGTGGCGTAGAACACAACTATCGCGCTACCAAAGCCAGCTTCAGCATTGTGATAGCAGCGCTTCGCTCGTGCACCTCGCGAGAGAGTGTTTAACTCAATCGTTAGGTTGCGAACGAGCTTCGCTAGTACTCTTCGACAATATAAGCCAATTTCAACTGGGCGTAGGTTACGAGCCCTGGATGAACGGTGATGGCTTTACTGGAAGTAGGACAATAATAAAACGTAGCATGGAACAAGGTGACGTGCTTGCTCTTGGTAATATTGTTGCCGAGAACGACTTTAATACCCAACACAGTATTATCAAATACGGGATCCAAGCAGCTATTAGTATACCTGTGGTCGTAAACGATAGACCGGTAGGTGTGTTATATGCTGACTCAACCAAGAACAGAATGTATTTCACGCAAACTGACATAGAGTTCGCTCGTTCGCTTGCTAACCTAATTTCACTGCGTTTGTTATTCCACACAATTGAGCATAAACTGTCTCTTATAAGCTAATATAAAAATAATAAAAGTCAGATCGCCTTCTAGTATGAGGAGGCGACGAAGACACTAGTTGAATAATTGTGGAGTTGCCTTTGAATAGGCCAGATTTACCCTCGTCAGCACAAGAACAACTACAAACAGCAAATCTTTTTTCAGGTCCAAGGCTTGAAGAAGGCGCTATGCTGTCTCAACGATTTAGGATCACACGCCGACTTGGGCAAGGCGCTCAAGGTCTGGTATACCTCGCTAAAGACGAACTGCTTGATACAGATATAGCAATTAAGGTCATAGAAGGGTGCGTAACAGATCCGCATCAAATGACAATACTTCGCAATGAAGTGAATATTGCCCGCCAGTTACAACACCCTAACATTATTCGTGTGCACGATGTATTTTGCGACGGTGATTTAGCCTTTTTCACCATGGAGTTTGTCTCTGGTGAGCCACTATACGAACGCATACAAGAAGGCATTAGCAAAGCCGACTTCGATCTTTGGCGAGGGCAGCTACTTGAAGCTATTTCTGCGTGTCAATCAGTAGGTATAAAACACGGCGATATAAAACCCGACAATATACTGGTTGATGCGGAAAATAACTTAAGGCTCATTGACTTTGGTATTGGGCAAAACGACAACATGTTTTCTCAAACTAGCGGTCACCACCAATATACCGCCCCGGAAGTTCTACATACGGGTATTGCAAATGAGCAGTCTGACGTTTACAGCGCAGGTAAAGTACTTGAGGACATGTTCTTACACGTAAAAGGCGGTCGCTTTAGCGCTAGCAAGTTATTGTGGAAGTTTAATCAAAAACGCCTAATAAGCCGGTTAACGGCAAAAAACCCACACAACCGCCCTGCTCTTCACTCGCTTACCACAGAGAAGGCCGATAGCACACGGTCGATTCTCACAATATTCACAACAAGTGCTATCTTATTCGTAGGCATCATAGTGTATCTGGCATTACCGCTTATAAATAAGCCTATTGAAAAACTGGCTGCTGATCATCCTGTTCAAATGGTGATACTTCCTCATCCGGACTATCCTTTGTTAGACACCATTTCTGAATTGCTGCGATACCCGCTATCAACGCATCCCGATATAGCATTAGTCTCGCAACAGCAAACACTTGATCTGATTAATAACCTTGCATTAAATCCTGCCGAAAATGACACTCAACGCGTTGATTTAGCTGCAATCTTAGCAGCGGATACCCTACTTTTACTTGATGCAACACCGACAACTAGTCAATCATACTTATTGCATGCCACTGTATTGTCTATGCCTGCTAATCAACCTATCTTTTCAACATCAGCATCTGTTTCTGCAAACACATTGCCCGAAGATTTAACTGTGTTTGCTAATGAATTAATAGATACGCTATTTTCATCGTTGAATACAGATAAACCATTACCGAACCTCGACTATTTGCAGGCACTAGATATTGCATGGCAAAAAGGTGAAATGCTATCGGCATCGCAAAGCGTTGACGCCATAATTTCAACGACGCCAGATTATCCAGGTGGGTGGGTAGCAAAAGCAAATCTAGCAATTGAGCAAGGCGATTTCGCAACAGCGAAAAAAGCATTAGACCAACTGGATAATTTACCCAAACTGGAAGAGTATTGGACATTGCAATCTGCCTTAATAAGAGCGCAAATTTACGATGACCTACAGCTTGCCAAACAAGCAATAAATGCTCTCGTTTCCGCGTATCCTAACCGTGCTGATTTGCTAGCCACACGTGCCGACATCCATCAGTGGGCGGGCGATGACAGTGCCGCAATGGCAGACTATTCAGCAGCCATTTCGTTAAGACCCAACGATGGACAATTGTGGTTTGAGCTTGCTCGCCTACAAATTATCAATGGCGATATAGAAACCGCCACCAGCGACACGCTCACAAAAGCACTGGTGGCTTTCAGAAGGGTTAAAAATACCGTCGGTGAAAGCCTCGTGCTTAACGGCTTCGGCGTAGCGCATATGCGAATGGCAGAAAATGAGACCGCGATTAAATATTTCCAGGATTCATTGATGCTTAGGCGTGCTGACACACAGCCATCTGAAAGAGCAAAAACACTTGCCAACCTAGCACTTGCAACGTCTATGAATGGACGTTATGAAAACGCAGAGAGTGCATTGAAAGAAGCACTGACCCTGCTGCACGAGTTGGGTGATTTGCATCAAGAAGCCCACATACATGACTCACTCGGCTTCTTATATGAAGAGCAAGGCTTGTATAAAGACGCACTATCCTACTACAAAAAAGGGTTAGACCTACGCGTTCAAATTGATGACAAATCGCTGCAACCAGAGAGCATGAGTAACGTTGCCTATATGCACTTCCTTATAGGTGACCTTTCGCTGGCGGAAATATACTGGCAGCAGGCATTGTCGTTATTTGAACAAAATGGTGACAAGTCACACCTGTTGCGAACCTATCAAAATTTGGCACAACTTAGCTTAGTAAAGGGAAACAATACTGTTGCAACGCGTTACCTAACAAAAGTAGCAAATAATATTACCAAGGAGAACGAGCAAGAGAGGATGTACAACTACTTGCTTTATAGCTTCTTGCACTTTGCGACTGGTAACAGAAAAGAAGCGTTTGAAAATATCATGAACGCAGAGGTGCTTGCACAAGAGAATAGTGACTTGCGTGCATTCGTAGAGATTAATTTGTGGAAAGCTGAGGCCTGTTTAAAAATCGCTGATTGGCAATGTACCGAAGACACGTTGAAAAAAATAGAAGGTGACATTTCGCCACAAAGTCATGAACAATACGCTGTTTATCAATGGCTCAATTTATCGCTGACGCATCACACTGTAAGTCCAGTTAACGATAAAAGTCAGGTTTACAATGCATTAGTTGACACAACCAACATCCCGGTTATCACAGAAATCAAAATACTGCTTGATATGCAACAGCGATTGGCATTAGACATTAACAGTGATGCAATGAAAAAATCGTCGCAATTAATGAAAACCAGTTTCTATCAGCCTCATCTCGAGTGGCTTTATATCAAGGCAAAAGCGGGCGATGAAAAAGCACGATATACTTTAGAACAACAAATTACGCTTCATGATGCATATTGGCGAAATCACATCTATTATTCAATCATACCCGGCAATGAAGCTCGCCAACTTCAGCTTACCTCTCAGTGGCTGAGTGGCATGACTGAAGATCAAGCTAAAAATTACAGGAAGGCCTATCTTGAGTGATGTGGAAAAAGCACTGGAAGATATCCGCGCGTTACAAGACGCACTGAAGCAGCGCCTAGATGATGATCAAGCCGTTCTACAGCAACTTGCCAAGCGCTTGTGGGCGCAACAAGAATCCGAGAAAGCCAAACTATCTCGAGAACTACACGACGGCATCGGACAGCTACTTACGGGGCTTACACGTCGCCTGCAGGCATTATCGAAAGAATCTCCTGAATTAGAAACACTTCACGGCATTTCCGAGATGGCATTGCATGACGTACGACAGCTGTCTCGGTTAATGAGCCCAACTATTCTTGATGATTTAGGTTTAAAGCCGGCATTGAACTGGTTGTGTAGAAACCTGTTGGAAGATGAACCCATTAACTATACGAGTGATATTACGCTTCCCTCTGAGATCCCAAAAGAGATAAGCATACTTATTTTTCGTATTGCGCAAGAAACGTTAGTTAACACTATCAAGCATAGTGAAGCATTAACGATCACCATCACACTTGGGTTTCACCATAATATCGTGAGGCTTGATATTGTTGATGACGGCAAAGGTTTTGATAGTAAAACTATCGAACCAGGAATAGGACTTTCTAGTATCAAGGATAGAGCGTCGGCTTTCAGTGCAAATTTAGAAATTGTTTCTGCACCTGGGAAGGGAACGCGCACTACATTAACGGTACCAATATGACCATAAACGTTGTAATTGCAGACGACCATGTATTAATGCGCCAAGGCGTAACCCAAATGCTTAACGCCAACGAACACATTAGCGTTGTAGACGAGTGTAACGATGGCGTTGAATTAATTGCATCCGTACTAAAGCACTCACCTGATGTCATTTTAATGGATATATCGATGCCACGCATGAGTGGTTTAGTGGCAATCGATAAAATACTTTCGCAAAGAAGCATGGCTAAAGTACTGGTATTGTCTATGCACAACGAAGTTGAATATGTTGAAGCTATGCGAGATGCGGGGGCAAAAGGCTACGTTTTAAAAGAGTCATCAGGCGAAAGTTTAGTGGACGCCATCAAAAAGGTGGCGGCGGGGAAAACATGCTTTCCTGACACAGAAGAAAATAGTGAAGATGGGCAGTGCCAGAAGCATATTTCGCCATTGAGCGTTCTTACTCGTCGAGAGCGCGAAGTATTTTTCTTAGTGGCGGCTGGTAATACAAGTAAGAGAATTGCTGAGCTATTAGATATGAGTTTGAAGACTGCTGAGAATCACAGAAGCAATATTTATAAAAAATTAGACCTGAGTAGTTCTGCTGAGCTAATAAGAATGGCCGGCAAAGCCGGCCTACTTGAATAAGTTAATGATGAAGTATTAACTGGAAAGCTGTCATAACCGGGTAATATCTAAAACATTAACGAGGTGCTATGTCCTTTTACTTATTATTTTTCCCGAAACAAAAGAAGAGGGTAGCGAATCGCTACCCTTTATTTTTTATCGCTTAGTATCGAATTGAGTGATAATAAACGCCGCCTCACCACGCGAGATAGATGCAGATGGATTAAATTTCGCTACTGTTTCTGTCTCGAAGCTGAAAGGTTTCTGTACAACTTCATACTCAACTGTCATTAGGTTCATTGCCAGCGCTTGCTGAACGTAACCTTTAAGCTCAGCCGGGATTAGGTCAGCGTCGATAACTTCAACCTCTTCACCTCTGAACAAAGCGAATACCTTATCAGCGTCGAACGCTTTTGCATCAGCTTCCAATCCTAGCGCTTGTACCATTGAGTATGCCATTTCTGCACGTGATACTGTAGATGCTGCGCCGAAAAATTCACCGTTTTCTGGCATCATAAGTGCCTCGTCTACCATATCAAGATCCTTAAGCACAGAGCCCTTTTGCGTTACAGAGTTAACCGCTGCTGCCATAGAAGCGTCAACATCGTTGAATGAAGCTTCATTACCTTTCAAAGCCTGACGTACGTTTGCACTTAGTACTAATGCATCGGCAAGTTCAACACGTGTTAGCGGGTCATTTGGCTTGAAGCCGTCTGCCTTCGCATCCATTAGTTCGTTAGCAACCACGTTCTCAATAAACTCTTGTGCTACGTGACCTACAGCGTCGTCAATTCCAGTAAAACCAGCTGTTTCAAGGAAGCGAATGTTTACTGTCGTAGTGCCCGGTACACCTACACCGTTAGTAACACCTAGCGGGTCGATACACGCGCCAGCAATACAACCGATACCTCGCATATACACTTTCCAAGTACCAGGCATACCCGTAGCGGCAGTACCTGTTGAAGAACCTAGAACTGGCAAGCCAATTCCACCTGAGTACGTATTACCCTTTGGATCTTCAAGTACAAACGTTGTTCCAGTCTCGATAGATGCGTTCGCAATTACCATAGACACGCCTTCTGGCACTTCAAACGTCACTGCTGGTGACTCACCTACAGGAAGGAACGTTACATCCTCAGAGAAAGAATCGCCTTCAGTAACATTTGCGAATGCGTTGAACTCGCGGTTTTGCTTAACCGTATCGCCATATACCTCAACACCATCAAGTACTGCTTTTACAGCCGCGTAAGCATTCGCGTAACCAGCACCTGCTTCCCATTCAGCAAGACCAGCCATTGGCGTAGCCGTTTCTTGAAGAATCGACTTCACTTCACGCCATTGAAGGTTTGGATTAGCTTCAAGCATTAGTGCAACTATACCCGACGCATGTGGGGCCGCCATTGATGTACCGCTTGATACGGTATAAAAAGGCACTTGCTCAGGAGCAATCAATTCGGCGTCGTCTTGTGCACTTAGGCCACCAAGGCTTGAAAGTGATGCACGTGCAGAAATAATGTCTACGCCTGGTGCTGTTATTGTTGGGCGGTCTTCCCATACAAATACTTCACCATCAACAACCGCTTCGCCACCTTTACCGTCAACACCACGTGAGCTGAAATCTGCAAGGTTGCCGTCTTTATCACCCGCTGCCACTGTGATTACCCATGGCGCCTTTTTAAAGTTACCAGTAATCGTTGACTCACCTGGGCCTGAGTTACCCGCAGAGAATACGGTGATGATACCGTTGTCTGCTAAGTCTTTCGTTACAACGTTAGTTGGGTGGTCAGGCTCAAAGTCTGTACCAACATCACTCGTTTGACCGAATGAGTTAGAAATTACACGAATACCGTATGTAAACTGGTTGGTTAGTGCATAATCAAAGCCACCGATGGTATCAAGGATGAATAGACCAGCACCTGAACCATAACCAATGATATCTGCGCCCGGTGCAACACCTGCGTGCATACCATCGCTTCTCATACCGCTGCCACCTACTGTGCCCGCAACGTGCGTACCGTGGCCGCCAAGAATGTCTGTGTTAGCTACACCTTCTTGATAGGTAATTGGAAGTACACCGCTAAAACCTCTTAGGTTTACCTGCGCTAGTACGTTTTGAACTACGTGGTTTGGATATGACAAATCGCTGTGCGTACCATCTACACCAGAATCGTTTACTACAACACCAATGCCTCTACCTGATACTGGCATGCCGTTCAAACGAATATCTCTATCACCACGTAACTTTTGAACACCAGTAAGTTTAGTTGCTTCGTGATTTTCAAGTTCAAGCTTGTCGTTGTTCCATACTGAAACAACGTCGTCGCGTTGATATAGCGCTTCTACTTGCGCTTTAGTAGCAAGTACGCCTACCACTGGCAAGCTGTGCATGCTAACACCGCCAGTGATACCTAGTGCATGGATAGCGTCTAGTTGGCTTTCTGTAACTGCACCTTCATTATCAAAAGTCACAATTACTTCGTGTAACTCTAACGGCGCTTCCGCTAGATTGTTTGCAAGCGTCTCATGGAACGTTTTTGCGTTTACCATAGTTGCTGGTAATGCGAATGAAACGGCTGCTGCTAAAACTGATTTTTTACTTAAGAACTTCATAGTACACCTCTCTCTTCAAGTACACCTTGAGTATTTCTTAAACAGCCTTTTCGCTCTATGGGGGGTTACCCCCAAAGCAACAATTTTTCTTCACATATTTTTTACATTAAAAAATTAACATTAATTTTCAATACATTAGAATGAAAAGTAAGGGGCAAATTATTTAACATGAAAGATATGAATCGCTTGCAGAAGCGCTGTTAATGGTAATGCAACCTTAATTATCTGAGTATTCATAAAGGATGAGAAATTAAAGACAGTTGCATTATATTTTTAGAAGAAGCAATCCCCCAAAATCCACTGAATTAATCTAGGCACTTAGTTGCTAAGCAATTAGTTAACAGCATAAGGCCCATATAGAGATGAAAATAGCCAACCTCAAGAGCACTCACAATTTTTAAATAGCTAAACAGAGCGCTTACGGCGTAACAATGTATATTCACGCCTTATGAAAGACTAGAAGTCTCCACTTGCAACCTATCTAGAGAAGCCTTGTCAATTGACTTATTCTTAATCTGAAAGTGAGCTGTGAACATTTTGCTCAAGCGTATGCAAAAAAAAAGCCCTCACATTTGTGAGGGCAAGGGATAACCAATCAACATAGTGGAGTGATTGGGGGAACCGTTAAACAACGGGAACAAAAACTATTCGTCGCGCATTCTTCTTAGTACTAAACCAATCGCCACTAAGAAGAACATTGACAACGTGGCAGGCGCACTTACTTGGGCGTAGTATTCGTCTGGTACGTTTACTAAAATCAAATTACCGGCACACACTACGTCACTTTTGAAAGTTAAGCATGTATCGTTCGTCGAGTTTTCCGAAAACATACCTGTATAGAAATAGTAAAATTCTTCTTCATCGTTTACATCGTTTAAAAACTCAAAACCGAACCCTTCGCCATCGCTGTTACCGAACACTTCGTCGATCAAGTTTTCGACATACAATTCGCCATCAGCAAACCAACCATCGCCCATGTAGTCTGTGTATGAAATGTCGTAAGACGTGCTTTGGCCGCCAAAGTCATAAATGTTTAGGGTAAAGAATAGGTCAGAAAAATTAAGCGTGTTTACATCGGACTTTGCGTTGTAAGACAGGTATCCTGAGAAATCCCACACCAATTCATTCTCGTCGTTAACCGCACTTATCTTGTCAAAATCAAATTTATATATGATTGATGCAAAAGAATTTAATGAGAATAAACCTAGGAACAACATGCTTGCTAATTTCATAACATCACCTACTGCTTAATTACCTCTTGAGCATTCAGTATTGTTCTAAATCATAAAGCTATCTATGGGGGGTTCCCCCTATCTGATTATATCTACGCAAATGCGCGCATAAAAAAGCCTCGCGGTTTTCACTGCGAGGCTTGAAAAAGCTACTATATAGCGCTTTCTATTTTTAGTTTGATGCGGTTGTTACCGTTGTCTCGATTGCAAACGGTGTCGCTACGCTAATAAAACCAGTTACTCGTAGCAAATAGGTACCCGCCATAGTAGGTTCGAATGCCAGGCTTTCTGGGTTTGCTAACGAAGCACTAGAAGCAACTTCTTCACCGTTAGGATCAACAAGGTAAAAATCTAAGTCTGCTACCGCGTCCCACGATAGTGTTGACTCAATTTTTGTATCGCCGGCTTGAATTTCGAGCGGAAGTTCTTGTACCTCAAGGTTTTCAGCTGATGGTCCCATCAGACCTTCGTCCGTCTGTGTGCGCTCTGAGAACACAACATCGTTCGAAAGGAAAGAACCATCTACTTCAATGCGGTCTAAAGCGATATTTCTTGAACGCGTAACCAATTCAACATTATGTGCGCCCTCACCCATGTTATCTAAAGTAAAAGTGACAAAACCTGGATTAAACTTATCGGTACCCGGAACGTGAACAACCTCACGTTCTACTAACTTACCATCTACGTAAAATTCAACGGTACCAGGACGTTTTCTGCGTGTAACGATGGTGAAGCGCACACGATCACCGTTTACAACAGTGCTTACAGAAGAAGATGTAGAAGTGCCAATTTCTATCGAACCTTCATACGCGTCTTTTATTGCAAGCTCACGCCATGTACCTTCGTAGTTTAGCTTTTCATCATTATTGTCAATCGTTGTCCATTCACCTTTACTTGACCATACTGTGTCGCCGTCCATAAAAGCACGCATATTGCCTGTGGTTTCCATAGCTAATTGAATAGCAGCAGGAACATCGATGTAACCAGCACCCACTTCATGTGGTTGGTAGTCTGGCATTGGCTCTGCGGTTTCCATCATGATTGATTCAATTTGATCTGGTGATAAATCAGGGTTTGCTTCCAACATAAGTGCAGCGACACCAGCAATAAACGGTGTAGCCATAGAAGTACCACTGATAGTGTGATAGTAAAGCGCGTACGATGGATTATTTAGATCAATAACTGGCCCCATTGCACCGATGGCTGTATTTGGTGCACGTGTTGACGTTATGCTTTGACCTGGTGCCGTAATGTCAGGTTGCTTATATTGTACGTCAGCTACGCCTCGGCTAGAGAAATCTGCTAATAGCTTCTCGCTTGTTCCTGCCGCAACATTAATTACCCATGGCGCAATGGCATACTGGTTTAGGGTATTTTCGTCTGGACCAGAGTTAGATGCAGCGAAGCTTACTACCATACCATTTCGGTACGCTTCATAAGATGCCACGTTAATAGGGTTATTAGGGTCGAAGTTAGCACCATCGCCACCACCCCAGCTGTTCGTAATTACGTCTATGCTTAAACGGTCCTGGTTGGCTATTGCGTAGTCAAAGCCCAAAAGACCATATAAGATAGAAATACCTTCACCTGCACCTAAGCCAACAATGCCGGCTTCAGGCGCGATACCATCTTCCGCGTACGCTCGGCGGCTGTCGTCTTTAGATGCTTCACCTGTGCCCGCTACCGTACCAGCAACGTGTGTGCCGTGGCCTGAAGAAGTATCACTATTTGGCACTTTTTCAACAAACACGTTAATACCGCCAAGCAAGTCTAAGTCGCCAATAATTTTTACGTTTTCAACTGTTGTTTCGCCAAGCTGTAAATCTGGGTGTGTTGCATCTACGCCTGAATCTAGCACGGCAACCGTCACGCCGTTACCGGTTAGGCCCAGCGTATCGTGAACAATGTGGCCGCCCGTAATCTCGCCCGATGTATAGTTATAATATTCAAGCGGCACATCTTGATAAATGCTTTTTACGTTGGGATTTGCAGCCAGTGCTTCAATTTGAGATTTTGTAAGTGTTGCACCAACCATTGGCATAGTTTGCAACGCCAAATACGGTACATGCAATTCTTGCATTAAGGCAGACACACCCGCTTTGTCTTTACCAGTAACGATAACTTTGTAAGTACTGCCGCCACTAGTGAGTGCTTCGGTAAGATTTGGCCCAATCAACGCGTCAGAATGTGCAAGCCCGCTAGCTGCTAGCGCCATAGTAAGTAGTGATGATTTGAACAATGTAGATTTCATTGAGCTCTCCGGTTTTTATATTTTATTAGAATTTCATTTCTTCAACCGGTTAATAGTCACCTAACGACATTTTTTTGACATAGGGAGTAACCCCTACATGTAAACGATTTGTAAAAAAATATGCTTAACGTTTACTGCTCACCAATTTAACGTATGCTGCAGTTCGATAAGGAAGCACCTTAATATCTCCAGTTCGAAAACTGACCGCCACTGCGCCCTCTTTAAGGTAACTCAAAGCATTCGTGGTGACTTCTTGTGAGTGGGATGCAGTCCAGTAATCACCTTTTTTAGTCTGAGGAAAATATGCATGATGTATTGTTGCTCCACCTGTTTTTGGCGACGGTTGTACAAGCGTTAATAGCTCACTTGGCGTGGGCAACCGCCAATGTTTATTGTTACAAAGCGCTAACTCATTTGCTTTCGAAATAAGGTGATGCGTTCCGCAACCAGCGGATTCGTAGAAGCAACTCCCTGCGTCTGGTACACCTATATTTAGTTTTTCGCTATACCAGCTGTAGCTCCAATAACTATCGAAAGGTGACTCATCATCCCTTCCAACCATCCAATATAATTTAGTACTGCTGTCATAAACACAATGCCATGGACCATCATTAGGCGACAGATATTCCCCATATTTATCCACTTTGGTAAATCGAGTCGCTTCTATTTCTAAGCTTTGATTAAAAAGTTGCGACAAACTAAATGACAACCAAGAGGCTGTAGAAAAAAAGGCAAAGCATACACATAGCACCAATAATCTGTAAACAAGTGACTTCATATGTACGGCCTCACTATTCAAAGCGTAATTTCAGTGGTTTAACGTGCCGCGTGTGTGCAATCTGTGCTCGGTCAAACGCACTTACCCACATACATATACCCTCGTCTAAGTTTAAGTCCGTGGGTTCTGATGCCTGCTTTTTCCTTACAACCTCTAAATTCCAATAACCGTCTTTATAGACCCCAAATGCTCTAACATCTGCTCGTCCCCCCTCAATTTGATTTGAACGATATAACACAGACTTTATTACGCTTCCCTCCGGCAATGTGTCTTCGTCAGCGTTGTAAGTGCGGTAATCAAACCAACTTGCGAATCCAGTTGCATCTTCGTCTGAATTTACTGGCACACGTTTTGGCGTTACGCCATCTTTGTTATACCACCGCCAATTCATAACATAGCTACCACCATAATCTGCATCTTGCTGATAGCCTGCCGTATACCTCTTGACGCCACTGACAGGCGTTGGCGGCATACCAATGTAATTGTCATCCATTAAGTACATCGCATTAGTCCTCACGGCTTTCCACTGCCATAAGTCAGCGATACCTTGCTCGGTATAGTGATAACCTTTGCCATGTGAATTAACAGGCAGTGCTTGAGAGGGTCTTGCACCTAAATGTGCTGTGCCGGCAGCAGCAATGTTGCAGCTTTTTGAAAACAACATAGCGAACTTATCTTCATAGAACGCTTTCTCATCAAACTTCTCGAAGCCATTGCTCTTCACTATCCAGCCCTTTGACGTCTTAACAATTGGAAGGTGATTTTCGCTTTTCGTTGGATCTTTCCATCTTACGAAGAAATAAGTTTCTGAAGAATTATGTAGTGCCTTGATAGACACATCGGTCGAGCCATCGAAAAAATTTGCACCAGCAAATGTTGTGACAGACAGCGCTGCTGACCTGTCCCACGCGGCTTCCTCTTGTTTTCCGTCTATGCGAATAAACGTACCATCTGACATTGATGACACATTCAATGTTGCTGGTTTACTGAGGATAATAAAATATAAAAGCAACCCACTTACCACTATGACTCCGGCATATATATGCCCGCGCAACGACAAAAGTGGTCTAAACACTATGGCAACCAAGTAAGAAAGAGGCTTTGAAAAATAGTAACGAAGAGGGTGTATAGTTATAAATCCGATGAAACCCAAGGCAAGAAAATAGTGGAGTTCGAGAACAACACGCCCAGTAATATCAAAGACAAACTGTAAAACCCCTGTCGAAAGCGAGGCAACAAGTAAGCCACTTCCCAACACGTTCAGTTTTCCTAGTACGCCCACTTCTTTTCTATTTCGATACAGACAAAATAGCATGATGGGTAAGCTTACAAGCAAACATAAACCAGCCCTCATATGCCAAACATGTACAAGTCCTGATGGCAACAACCAATCGAGTTCAAGCCAGATCGCATATTGCTGTGATGCAATGCGCAATCCACTCAACAAAAGGACCAGCGCACTTGCACCTACAATTAAGTGACTGATAAGAAATAGTTGTTTGCATTTCATAACAAATAAATGAATGTTGGATTGCCAATTTAAATGCTACCGCGCTGCTCAAGACTTAAACAATAGGTTATTCCCCCCACCACAGGCTGAATTTTTGTTACAGTTTTTTGAATTTTTTATTACTCCCAGCTCAATGAGGGGTTACCCCTATTTCCGCCCTCTTTCTGTTTTCATCTAATAGCTGCAATTATTTTCTAGAATCATTTTAGGCTGAAAATTTATGAAGACTTTTACATATGCAGTCGTGGTTTTGTTTGTCACCTGTTTTTCATTAAGCAGTAAAGCTGCCACTCACTTGTATCGATTAACTTGGGATTCTGACCCTTCGCACGAGGCTATCATCGGTTTCTCTCCAAAGACGGTCAGTCTTTCCCCTTATGTGATGTTCGGTATGTCAACCGATGAGTCATCTTGGAAAAGAGCCGATGTAAGTGCTACTGCATCTTTCTTCAGCCTATCATCATCCTTTGTACGTCTTACTTCGCTGCCATCTGATAGCGCAATTTACTTTACCGTTTGCGATCAAGATGGATGTGGGCAACGCATGTGGTTCAAGACAGCAGCGGACTATCAGAAGCCTTTTACGGCAATAGCCGGAGGCGATACACGCACGGGTTGGACAACCCGTCGTGATGGCAATGCTCTTGTCGCAAAAATACGTCCGCTTTTCGTAATGCACGGCGGTGATTTTACTAATGGTAATACGCCAATAGAAATGCTTGGTTTTTTAGATGACTGGCAATTAACAATGTCGGAAGACATCATCAACGGTAAGTCATACAAACGTATCTATCCTCTTATTCCCACACACGGAAATCATGAAGACACAAACTACGCAACATTATGCCAAGTGTTCGGTGTTGACTATGTACGCGACGACGTTTGTGACGAACAAGACGCTTACGGTGCAATGACGATTAATGGCCTAGCACGTATTTACACGCTAAATAGTCAGTTTCAGGAAAGTGGATGGCAGGTATTCGCTGATCAAATGAACGCATGGCTAGAAGACGACTTAAATACGCATGCAAATGAAAACATTTGGCGCATCGCACAATATCACAAACCCATATTTCCACACTTCGACGGCAAACCCAAAAATGAAGGCTTGTTTAACTGGTGGGCATCTTTATTTTACGCAAACAATATGAACCTGGTTGTCGAATCAGACACACATATAAATAAACTGACCTATCCACTTCAGCCTGCTACCGATAACATTGATTTTGTGCGTAATGATGAAGGCGGAACAGTATATGTAGGAGAAGGTAGCTGGGGCGCGCCAGCACGCTCGGCTAATCAGTCGTTTCCCTGGACAGTAGATCTAGCAAGCGTTCAACAGTTTAAGGTCCTAAGCGTAACTGAAAGTCGTTTGGATGTTCGCACTGCTGAGTTTGAAGAAGCAGCTAATGCCCTGACTAGAGACGAGCGTAGTGCAAACCCTCTTGCACTCCCGGACAAAGTTACCTGGTGGCATGCAAATGGTATAGGTGACGTTTATTCACTCGTACAAAACACACATGGAAAAACCGCTTTAGTCGATAATAACACTCAAGGAACGCGCTCATTTACACTTACAGCTAACCACGACAGTTATATTGCTAGCGCTAGGCCAACAATGAACTATAACGGCTCTCAGAAAGGTATGATGGTGGTGAATAACAGCCAAAAGTTCGGTGATACGCATGCCCTTATGCGTTTTGATGCTACTGCAATTGCAAGATGTGCCGAGCTGAAAAGCGCTGCGTTATCGTTTCAGGTTAACCCTGCTGAAACACGACCGGTAACAAGTCTTGTCAGTGAATTGGTCCCCAACTTCCCTCAAAACCCATCATCACTTGGTATTGTGCTGGCGCAACCGTCATTTTTAGAGTCTCGTGTTAACTGGAACAACGGTAACTCCTTATTGAGCGCTCAGGTACTGAATACCGTTGAGGCTGTTGATGCAGGAAATAACGTAACCGTTCCTCTAGACAGCAATACAATTAAGAATCTTCAAGCACAATTTATAAAACATAATGCGTTTGGCTTCGGTATCACCTCACTGCACCCAACAATAGAGCGATTTATAGATGCAAGCGAAAATACAAAAGCACCAACTCTCCACACTACATTTGCTGCTAGTAAGTCTTGTTTTAATACTCCTAACAATCAGTTAGCAGCAAACCAGGTTATGAATGACTTGTCGGGAAGAAAATACTCTTTCATTAAATATCAGTTAGCAGAATCCGCAGTTGATAGACAAATAAGCATCAGTACATCTGGCGGTTTTGGCAATGCCAACCTATATGTAGCTGTCGGTGAAGACGTAACACTCAATCAATATAACTGTCGCCCATATACAAAAGGTAACGATGAGAAATGTGTAGTTGACGTTCCTGCAAGCAAAAAAGTGCACATTGGTATCCATGGCAGGGAGCGCTACAGCAGCATGATGCTCACAATCGCTGCACAATCATCTTAAAGCCAAATTAGAGGAATATCACAATGACATCGCCTTTTAATAATTCGCGACGAAAATTTTTAAGTACTATAGGTGCTTCAGCTTCGTTTTTAACAGCTTCTGCTGCGGGGAGCACCTTAGGTAATTCCGTATCTAACCTAACATTGCCTTTTAAGAAAGATAATAACCACTATTTTCAACACGGTGTGGCCAGTGGCGATCCGCTCGCTCACGCTGTGATACTGTGGACAAGAGCAAGCAGATGCAGTGGCGTGGTCGATGTTACATATTTTGTCGCGCTAGACCCTGAAATGAGAAACATAGTTCAAGAAGATGTGGTTACCACTTCAGAAGAACGCGACTATACCATTAAAGTAGATGTGCAAGGTCTTAACCCAAACACAACTTATTACTACCAGTTTGAGATAAATGGTTTCAGAAGCCGCGTTGGAAAAACAAAAACCGCTCCTTTAGACACAAGTCGAGCAAGATTTGCCGTTGTTAGTTGTTCTAATTATCCGGAGGGCTTTTTTAATGTTTACCATGCAGTGACAAACATTGACGACATAGATGCCGTATTACATTTAGGTGATTATATTTACGAATACGCCGAGGACGAGTACGGCGATGGCTCACGCCTTGGAAGAGCTCCGCTTCCTGATAAAGAAATAACCACGCTCAATGACTATCGAACTCGACATGCACAATACAAAACAGACCCGGATTTAGCCTTGTTACATGCCACACATCCATTTATTACCGTGTGGGATGACCATGAAATTACGAATGATGCGTTTAAAGACGGCGCTGAAAACCACAACGAGGGTGAGGGAGACTATCAAGCAAGAAAAGCCTTCGCTATTAAAGCCTATTATGAGTGGATGCCAATTCGAGAAGGTAACATCTATCGTCATTTTGCATGGGGTAATCTTATCGATCTTTTCATGCTAGACACGCGCATTGAGGGACGTGATCAACAAGTATCGTCTCCTGTTGCCTCTGAGCGATACGACTCAAATCGCACGTTGCTAGGAGACGCCCAAGAACAATGGCTTCTGAGTAATCTAGCATCATCCACTGCTACATGGCGTTTTCTAGGCCAGCAAGTTATGTTTGGTCAGTTTAAGGGCATAAACGCACCGAATCTTGAAGCCGCAGGCATTCCACTGACCAAAGACATAATAGCGCTCAACATGGACCAGTGGGATGGCTACCCAGAGTCACGGCAACGTGTTTTAGACGTAATTAAGGCATTTAATATTGAAAATACCGTCGTATTAACTGGCGATATTCATACATCGTGGGGCATGGAGATTTTCGAAGATAGCACTAACGGTTACACTTACAATGAACGTATTCGTTTAGGTGAGAAACCTTTAGCAGTCGAGTTTGTAACTCCGTCTGTCACCTCACCAGGGCTTGATGAACCTGTTGCCGATCCTCTCGCTCAATTAATCCCGACCATGAACCCACATATGAAGTACGTTGAATTGAAAACACATGGTTTTATGGTGGTTGATGTGACACGTCATAAGGTTAGCTGTGACTGGTGGTACGTCGACACTATCGAGAGCCCTAAATACAAAGCTTACCTCGCCAAAAGTTTGTATACGGTCTCGGGGAGTCAACGCCTGACAGAACAACCTTCCTTAGGCATTTCTTTTGACTACACCCACAATCCGTTCAACTAAGTATTAATGTTTTCGTTAAGTACAAACATGCAGTGGCTTTTGCTACTGCATTGTTGTATTTGAGAATTGCAAAAGCTTTAATCATGACTTTGGTGGCTTTACTTCTACACATACTTGGTCGCCGTAATAGTTATTAGCATAATTACACTGAGTGGCAGTTTGCTGTAAACCACTTACCGATGTGCTTCGGCCGTTTGAAGAGAAAGGCTTTAATAGGGTGTTTTTAATTATCGTGCTCATATTGCGCTCCTTGTTTTCAGTAGGGCTAGTATGAGCAAGCAAGTGAAAACAATAAAGCGATATAAACCTATTTTTCTAAAAGCTTTTTCCTATCAAAGCTTCGTCTTAGAGAATCCAGTATCGCTTGGTAATAAAGCGAAGAAAGAATACTTCACTCTTTAGCTAGATAACCAGGGGCCTGTAATAGCGAGTGTTTTACTTGGCGAGTATATATTTACAAACAGCGTTTTACCATCGGGAGAAAAGCACGCTCCAGCCAATTCAGTTTGCACGTGCAGTTTCGCAAAGTTATACACCTCTCCTTGTGGTGTTACACCGCGAAGGTGATTATCCACAACATCGGTGTACTGATCCTCACACACCAGTAGATGTCCATTAGGGCATACCGTTAAATTATCACCAAAGTTATAAAGATTTTTATCTTGGCTTTCTAAGAACAGCTGCAGCTTGTCATCTTTGTCAGATTCAGAGGGTACAAGACGCATTACCTGTCCAAGCTGTTTTCTTCCACCGTTAGTACAGCAAAAATACATTTCCCCATTACCCCAATGAATTCCTTCGCCTCGAGCAAACAATGCAGCACCTTTTGAATAACCTTGTTTACGCAGGTCATCTTGTGGACTTTCAGGGTTTTCAAGCGTAACCCACTCCACTGCAAGCCATGTCTCTAGTGGCATTTCATTAGATACCCAATTGCGCGTATCGAACTGTGGGCGACCTTTTACGACAAGTGCTTGCAATACACCGCCTTGGTCTAATTTGCCGTATTGCTTGGGTACAAAGCGATAAAGCAAACTATCGCCACGGTCTTCTGTGAGATACACAATGCCTGTTTTAGGGTCGACACAAGCCGCTTCATGATTAAAACGCCCCATTGCTTTTAAAGGCTGTGGATCGGTCATTGAAGATGCGTTTGCCGGCACTTCAAAAATAAAGCCATGATCACTACCTACCCTCCCATATGCTTTATCAACCGATTCTTCGCAGGTAAGCCATGTTCCCCATGGCGTTACGCCACCAGAACAATTACGTACTGTTCCCGTTAAGCTAACAAACTCACGCTCAACAGTTTGCGTTTTCAGGTTATAAACAATAGATGTAGTGCCGCCAGGCAATGCAGTACCGCTTTTGTAAGTGTCGTAGGCAAGCGATGATGTATGCTGTTGGATAGATTTTGGCTGCGTATCAATATGCTTTGGATGAAGCTCGTGATTACGAACAAGCACCACCTTTTCGCTATTGCCTTTTAAAGGTAAGCACCCCATACCATCAGCCCTATCGGCCACGTGAAGACCATCTGACATGCTATTACCGAAACTAGATATTATGTTGTATTTGAACCCTTCAGGAAGGTCTAACAGCTTGTTGGGGTCTGATATCAGCGCGCCATAGCCTTGACTTATCGGCATAGTAGAAACATCAATTTTTTTACCAAATGCACTAGCTGCCAAACCACCAAATGCTAGCGAACCCACTAAAAACTGACGACGAGAAATCATACTTAATCCACTCTGACACACTTACTGAAAAGAATCACAAGCATACACCAATTTTGTTACAGAGTAACAAGTATGCGGATGGGTTCACGGCGTGTTATTACCTTCCTCCTCAAGCTTTTTGCTATGTTAATTAAAGAGGGAGTGAAGCCCCATCAAAAACTCTCAGCAGCAGGGACGCTGCTGCGAAGCCGCCATGGATGGCTTTACGGCGTGTTTCCCCTCTCCCACTAGCTTC
>NZ_BTGG01000011.1:0-160735 GCF_042848195.1 Alteromonas sp. MTD1 | reverse complement strand
AAAGCTAGTGCGAGAGGGGAAACACGCCGTTAAGCCATCCTTGGCGGCTTCGCAGCAGCGTCCCTGCTGCGGAGAGTTTTTGATGGGGCTTCACTCCCTCCTTAATCGGCATAATAGGAAAGTTGGGAGGAGGGAAGAAAACAGGCCGTGTACGCATCCCTGCGGCATCTGTAAAACTCTAGTGTGAGGGAGGAATACACCGATGGCTGCCCAATAGCTTTAACTTTCGCAGTCAGAAATAGTAATGGTAGGTTGTTCACCTTGGTTTGGGTGACGGTAGGTTAACTTACAAACGTCGCTTGCGTTTATTTCGGCATTCGATAGCCGACTGGTGGCGCTTTCTAGGGTAGCGATAACCTCAGGTGCCGAGCCTGTATGTTTGAAATCGTCTTCAGTGAAGTCAGCGACCAATTTTAAGTTGATTTGGGTGGCGTAAGGATAGCCGTGGCGAACGCGAATACCAGAATTTAACGTGGTATCGGCACTGTCTGTGGCACCTTCGATAAGCGCCTTGGCATAAACAACGTTCGCGCTTGACGTTAGTGCAGCTCTTAGCCCCTCAAGAGCACCTTGCTGAGCATCTTTCTGTAAGTTTAAAAACTTCGGTGCGGCAGTTACTGCTAGTATACCTAGCAGTACAATTACAATAATAAGCTCTATTAATGTAAAACCAGTCTGGGCTCTCTTAACAACTGTAGTCATGCGCAAATCAAATTTCTGTTACAACGTCTTAGTATAATACAGCTGAAATGCGCTTCAGTATCAATTACGGTTTATCTGAGTATTAAACGTTACGCGTGTTGAGTGACCATGCCCCCTTTGTCACATGATCCTTGCTGTTAGTCACAGACCACTTTGCAAGCCAAAAAATATACACAAGTATAGACATGTCAGTATTAATTCTGACCAATACATTGATAATGTGTATTGTAAACTGGACGTTAGGGCTAACAGATTTCTGTTGGCCCATTTTTTTGCCCAATTACCTGAAGCTACCTGATAAAAAAGCAGCTTTTTAGAAGTAAGCTCCACCCATCTACAGTTGTTTTACGATGTAGCCCTTCGCTTTAAGCAGTTCAAGAACGTTGCCTTCACCAACAAGGTGACCTGCGCCAACTAATACAAACTCACTGTCGTCGTCGCCAAACATGGCTTCAATTTGTGGTAACCAATTTTGGTTGCGCTTGGTAAATACATCATCAAACGAAGAAGGAGACTCACGTTTAAATGTATCGATAACCAGTGTTTCTATTGTCTCGCTATCGCCCTCGCGCCACGCGGATATTGTGCCCTGCATTATTTCTTTGAATTCGGGCAATGTGGTAAGCGTTTCAGAGATAAAGCGCTCTTCTTCACCAACCCCCATGTTTGCAAGCATGTTAAGCTGAAAGTCGATGGTTTCTAGGTATTCCCTTGGTTTATTGTCGCGCTTCGCTAGCTGTGTGAAATAAGCATCTACCCCTTCACCAGCCATATTTACGCGTTGTGCTTCCATTGTTATCAGCATTGTAGCCACCAAACCAGGCTTGAAGCGCGCAAGCTGCTCTGCGTTAGCCCCAAACATTCCAAGGTATTGGTTAAGCGCATTGAAGGTTTCTTCAGACAACTTGTCTTTTAAATTACTTTCACCGGTGTAGGCCATTGCTTCAATCATTCTTTGTTGGGCAGCAATGTCTGTTGGGTCAGGTAATTCTGCTTCTAATACAATGGTGTCGCTCTTTTCATAGGTGTCGGTAAAAGCAGCGGGTAATGGAAATTCAGAAATGGGGAGAATGTGAATGGTACCGCCAACATACACGGTATCACTGTCTTTCGAGACTTCCCAAACCGATGTAGTAGATGCGTCTTGTGCAGCACTAATGGTACTTACTGCAGATAAACCTACCGCAAGAAAAAAGCGGCGTAACGAAAACGTAGTCATAAAATATTTCCCTATAAATGTTTATTAAAAGTGCCTTGAATTCCATTTGTTACACCCGGCATTTTGAATTGTCTTTTATGCCTAATAACTTGGGTATATTGTGAAAATCATAGCAAACTCACGTTAGTATCACGCCTGATCTAAATACTAGTTTTTCGACATTTCACAAATTTAAAATGTCGGTAAAAGCGTGAAAGCCTTACCAAGTAAGCTGCAAAATAAATTTACTACACAGTGCGGTTTGGTCACAGTAAAAATACTGAAAAATTCACGACTTTAAGTGAAAATAGTGTAGCGTATTAGGCTATTCGACAGTCATTAATTAGTAGGTACAGTATGCGCTTACGCTTTGTATTGTTGTGGTTAAGTTTCATTTCTACCGCCGTTTGGGCGACAGAGGCTGATATGACAGAACGCCAAATTCCAGTTCCACTTGCTGTTAGCGATGAACTAAAACGCGCTATTATTCAGTTTGGTATTCCAACGGTGCAACAAGCGTTAGACGGTACACCAACCGACAAAGAGACGTGGCTAGCGCTAATTCACTCTGTAAACACAGAACAAAAGAAAAAAGTGAAGAAAATGCGTAAGCAGTACAACGTTAATGTTGAAATGATGAACATTAATGGAATAACGGTGCGCAAAATAGTGCCGGCCGCTTTGTCAGATAAGTTTAAGAGTAAGATTTATTTAGATGTGCACGGTGGTGCCTATGTGTTTTTTGCGGGTCTCCCTAGTATTGAAGAGGGCATTTTAATTGCGCATCGTTTAGGTATAGAGGTTATTAGTGTCGATTATCAGATGCCACCTCATGCTCCTTCACCAGCGGCGTTAAACGACGTATTTTCCGTATATACGGCGTTGCTCGAAACACATGGTGCTCACAATATGTTCGTTGGCGGCACGTCCGCAGGTGGCGGTTTAGTACTTGGGCTTATGCAGCGTTTGGTGCATGAAAACATCGCCACGCCAGTGGCCATCTATGCGGGTACGCCTTGGGCCGACCTTACAAAAACGGGAGACAGTTTGTATATCAACGAAGGTGTTGACCGAATACTTATTACTTACGACGGCGTGTTAAAAGCGGCAGCTAACTTGTATGCCAATAAAGTCGCTTTAAATCACTCTTCTGTATCACCCCTTTACGGAAACTTTGAAGGGTTCCCACCTACATTTTTACTTAGCGGTACAAGGGATTTGTTTTTAAGCGATACGGTACGCGTTAACCGCAAACTACGCGAGGTTGGTGTACAAACTCAGTTAGAGGTGTTCGAAGGGCTATCGCATGCGGAATATCTAGTGGCGTATGAAACACCTGAATCTGCATCAGCCTATGCAGAACTCGCCTCTTTTTTCTCAAAATGGTGAAACTGCGTACTCGTTCTCTCCTAGTTAAACTCCACTCAACTCTAGACTTTAGACTTTAGTCTAATGCGTTATTTCAACAAGGCTCAACATGTTTAAATACGCGCCTAGAAAAACTTAAGTTAAGTTTTCATATACCTGAGTTTTTATTCACCTTAGCGACGTTAGTTAAGCACTCGTTGTGATCGGTGTTTAATGCTGGTGTCTATAAGCCTTGCGTAATAATTGAAATTGCCTCCCTCATGCAAATACTAAAAACTGCGCAAGTTATTGAGGTATTGAGCTTTTGCAGGTATGACCTTTACGCGCTATAAACTGGTGTAGTGTTTAAAGAAAATACAAAAATAGGATAACAGTATGCAATCAATTGCCATTGTAATACTGGGCATTGTTGGAATGATGCTTGGTTGGTTTGTGTATTCGAAGTTCATCGCAAACCGTATATTTAAATTAGATGATAGCTTTGCAACACCGGCGCACACTCAACGAGACGGTGTTGATTTTGTCCCTACCAACAAAGTGGTTTTGTGGGGACACCATTTCACGTCAGTTGCCGGTGCTGCGCCTATTGTAGGGCCTGCTATTGCGGTTTATTGGGGGTGGGTCCCTGCCGTACTTTGGGTGATATTTGGTACCATTTTATTTGCAGGCGTTCATGATATGGGCGCCCTGTGGGCTAGTGCTCGACACAAAGGTAAATCGATGGGAGCACTGTCTGAGAACGTCATTGGAAAACGATCGCGCTCGCTGTTTATGATTGTGGTGTTCTTAGTGTTGCTTATGGTCAATGCGGTGTTCGGCGTTGTAATAGCTAACTCGTTTGTATCCCAGCCAAATGCTGTATTCCCTGCTTGGACCGCCATCGCCGTAGCGCTTGTTATCGGCCAATTATTAAAACGTAATTTTAGCCTAATCCCCCTTTGCATTGTGGGTATATTTGTATTGTATGCTTCCGTGTATGCGGGTAGCTATATTCCACTTAGCTTGCCTGAAACCATGTTTGGTTTAGCCGATAAAGCGAACTGGATAATTATACTGTTTGTGTATGCCGCTATTGCTTCACTACTTCCTGTGTGGATGTTGTTGCAGCCTCGCGATTTCATTAACGGAATGCAGCTGTTGGTTGGCTTATTTTTGCTATACGGTGCAGTATTTTTTGCACTGCCCGACATTACAGCGCCTGCCTTTAACACACAAACCGCGGTTGATACGCCTAGCCTGATTCCACTGTTGTTTGTGACCATTGCATGTGGTGCGGTATCTGGTTTCCACGGTATCGTGTCATCGGGCACAAGCTCTAAGCAACTAGATAAAGAAACGGATGCCCGTTTTGTTGGTTACTTAGGCGCCATTGGCGAAGGCTCGCTTGCGCTTATAACTATTGTTGCAGTAAGCGGTGTTGCTTTTGCAGCGTCACCAGAAGAGTGGCATGAAGTGTATAGCCACTTGGGTGCAGGAAGTGTTGGTGCGTTTATTACCGGTGGCGCAAACTTGATTGCACAAGGCTGGGGGCTGCCTGTCGACTTCGCATCTACTATTCTTGCGGTTATGGTAGTGTTGTTCGCAGGTACTACCATGGACTCAGGTGTGCGTTTACAGCGTTACATAATTCAAGAATGGGGCGATATATACTCGCTGAACATGCTAAAAAATGGTGTTGTCGCAACGCTTGTAGCAGTGGGCTGCTGTTTGTTGCTTGCCTTTGGCGCTGGTGGTTCTTCAGGCAGTGGCGGTATGATCATTTGGCCTCTGTTTGGCTCTACAAACCAGATTCTGGCAAGCCTTACCTTACTTGTAATTTCTGTCATGCTCATCAAACTTGGTCGTCCTGCCAGATACACGCTTATTCCTATGGTGTTTGTGCTTGTAATGGCCTTTTTTGCAGGGGTGATCAAGCTAAAAGAATACTACCTAGAAGCGAATTACTTGCTGGTATTTTTAGATGCGGTGGTGTTGATAGTGTCAGTATTGGTGATGCTAGAAGCCATTTCGGTAGTGTCGAAATTAAAGAAAGAGAAAGCAGGTGCTACCGAATAATGAGGCTTTTCATGGTTGACCTCGTTATTTGAAACCCTATATCGAGACAGTCAGCGTTTAGGCCAGTACATCTGTACTGGCCTTTTTTGTATCTTTCGGCTACCACCTCTCGAAGCTAAATTCGCTTCGTTTAAGCTCATATTTTACGCGGATTTTTTCAAAATGAAGTAATTCTGTTAGTATATTCTAGGTATTGAGCTTTATTAGTTCACCGCTTTTATCCATGGGCCGTTTGCCAAAAGGCTAAGCGCCCCTAAACGAGGTTATATGACGGATATCCTTTTACTTGGCCAAAACTTTCTTGCGCTCTTTATTGAGTCTGCGCCATGGTTACTACTAGGTTTGTTAGTAGCGGGCGTTATGCATGAGCTTGTGCCGGTATCGTTTCTTGAAAAGCACATGGGAAACGAGTCTTTTTCGTCAATCAGTAAAGCGGCTATTATTGGCGCTCCATTACCACTGTGCTCATGCGGTGTTATTCCCGCTGCATTGGGTTTACGTCGCAGTGGTGCATCGAAGCCTTCTACCATTTCGTTTTTAGTGTCTACGCCTGAAACTGGGGTAGACAGTGTCTCTGTGTCATACGCATTACTCGGCCCTTTGTTTGCAATAGTAAGACCAATCGCTGCCATTGTAAGCGCGATTTATGCTGGTGCCATGGTAAGGTGGTTCGCTGGTGAAAATAACAGCACACCGAATTCTGAACATGTACATACTAGCTGCTGTAGCAGCACGTCACAGGAAGCAGTAGAGCCCAAAGCAGCAGAGCGAGAGAAGACGAAAGAAGAACACTCTCATAATGCGCACTCATCGTGCTGCGATAAAGAGGCTACTTTGACTCGTGATGATAGTCATCATGCTGAACCTCCCTCGAAAGCACGTCGTGTTGTAAGCTATGCTAGTGGCAAGTTACTAGAAGATATTGTGGTATGGCTATTAATTGGCCTAGCCCTAGCCGCGGCGATAAAAACATGGGTGCCTACCGACTTTTTAACGCAATGGGGCGACGGAATTGTTGCTATGCTGGTTATGGCTGTTATCGGTATTCCTATGTACATTTGCGCCACCGCCTCTACGCCATTAGCCGTGGGGTTTCTGGCGGCTGGTTTGTCGCCAGGTGCAGTATTAGTGTTTCTAATGGCAGGCCCAGCGACGAATGTCTCTACTATGGGAATGATTCGCCAAGAAATGGGCGGAAAAACGTTAGGCTTGTATTTATTTAGCGTAATTACAGCAAGTGTTGGTTTTGGTTACCTGCTTAACTATATAATCGCCCAATTCTCATTAGAAAGTTTAATAAAAACAGAAAGTCATATGCACCAGCACGGCGCTAATGTTCAAATTATTTACGGCGTATGTGCCCTTATTTTAGCTGCGCTTATAGTTCGGCTGGGTGTTGCAAAATGGCGTGAGCGTCGTCATCAGCCGCATTCGCATTCAGCGTGTTGCAGTTAGTAACAATTAATATAACACTTCGCTTGTATCTCGCGGCACGTTACTCATAATAGACCTTCGCCAAAACACAAATCACCTTGCGGTAATGGAAACATTCGCTTGGTTAACATTGCAATTGATTGCTTGGAACACACATGCTTTTACTCATCATTTATGTCTTTATCGCACTGGGCTTTTCGTTTTTGTGCTCTATTGCAGAGGCAGTTATTTTAAGCGTGTCGTCGGCGTACATTTCAGTGTTAGAGAAAGAAAAAAAGCCAAGTGGCGCGCTGCTACGTGCGCAAACCGACAACATCAACACGCCGCTATCGGCTATTTTAACGCTTAACACCATTGCCCACACTATGGGCGCTGCCGGTGCAGGTGCGCAAGCCGCCTCGGTATTTGGTGAAGCATATTTAGGCGTTATTTCGGCTGTACTGACGCTGCTAATCTTGGTTTTTTCTGAAATTATACCTAAAACGCTTGGTGCAACTTATTGGCGCTCGCTGGCGCCAGCAACAGCTTACTTTTTGAAATACCTTTCACTTATTCTTAAGCCTTTTGTGAAAATGTCTGAGCTACTTACACGCGGCTTTAAAGAAGACAGTCCGTTAAGGGGGCTTAGCCGTAGCGAACTACACGCGATGGCAGAGTTGTCGGGGCAGGAAGGTCAATTAGCTAATCATGAAGCGGCATTCTTACAAAGCTTGCTTAGCTTGCACGAACTCAAGGTGAAAGATGCGATAACACACCGCACGGCGCTTTTCTCTGTGGCCGAGTCGATGACCGTAGAAGCCTTTTTCCATAAACATGCCAGCATCGAATTTTCACGTATTCCCGTTTACGAAGATAATGATTCAGAAAACATCACGGGGTTTGTGATGCGCTCTGATTTGCTGGTGGCGCAAGCACGAGGGAATACAGACAAACCGCTTTCCGAATATGCAAAAGACATGATTACGGTACTCAACACCATGCCGCTGTCGGTAACCTTTGAGCACTTTATCAATAAGCATGTACACATGTTGCTGGTTGTTGACGAATACGGCGGTCTAGAAGGCGTATTAACGTTAGAAGATTTGCTAGAGCGCTTACTAGGTGTGGATATTGTTGATGAGAAAGACACAACGGTAAGTATGCGAAGACTTGCTAAAATGATGATGAAGCGAAAAGAGCAAATGATGGTGAAAAATGTACCCGATGCTTCGCTTGAAAATTCGTCTAAAAAGTCTTAGCGTTTGCACATACATTGTTCGCTATTTCGTATCGGGCTAGCTAGAAAAGTGCACCTGTATATTCGCAGAAACGTTCGATACCAGCTTTTCATGAAGGACTGAAAGAATGAAAAACTCACGGATTGAAACATCTCAAATATTTCTTAGTACTAAACGCGCTTCTACCTTGTTTTCGCCATCTCGTGTTGCTATTGCCACTGCAGCGTGCGCCGTGCTGTTAAGCTCGGGGACAATGGCACAGGAGTTAAGCGTGCCGTGCGATGAAACGGAAGAAAAAGCGTTAGCAACGGCCAAAAAAGATGAAGTAAAACGTATTACAGCGTTTACCCCTGCCGTTACCATTGAACGAGTGAATCCGCGTTACCCTAAGATGGCTGCAAGACGCGGAAGAGAAGGCTGGGTACGCGTAAGCTACGTTATAGATGAGCAGGGCAACGTAAAAGACCCGGTTATTGACGATTACTTTGGCAGCAGTGCTTTTAAACGCAGCGCACTTAGTGCGGTAGAACAATGGAAATTTGAACCTGCCATGAAAGATGGCAAACCCACTCAGCAATGCCATCAGCTTGTGCAAATGGACTTTAAAATGGGCGGGCAAACTGGAGCTCGTAGAAAGTTCATTATTGCGTATAAAGAAGCAGACGAAATCTTTCGCTCTGGCGATATTGAAGCTGCTGATCAGGCAGTAAAAGCTCTACATGCTTGGGACTCGCTAAACAGATATGAAAACACTTGGTTGCTGAGTTTAGATGCTCAAATAGCCAATGCATTACAAGATGAAAAGCGCGAAGCAAAAAGTCTAAGCCGCGTATTATCAAGCAACGGCAGCAAACAGCACAACGACATGGTATTCAGTGAAGACTATATCGCAAACGTTTATCAACGCATGATTGTGTTAGATGCACAGCGCGGGCAATATGCCGATGCATTAGCATCGTTCGAGTCGCTTAAGGGCATGGAAGAGCAACAAGCGCGCGTAGATGAAATTATGCCTGTTGTAGCTCAAATTAAAGAGCATATAGCATCTGATCAACACCTTCAGCTAACCGCAGAGCTAAACCAGCGCGGTGCCTGGTTCCATACATTAGTACGCAACAAGTTTGCCTTCAATAATATTCAAGGCGACCTAGATACTGTAGAAGTGCGCTGCGAAACCCATCGCGAGAAATTTACCGTAGCCGAAGACCACATATGGTCAATCCCAGAAAGTTGGGGACAGTGTCGAGTGCTGGTAAAAGGCGACGATGCCGCCACCTTCGATCTGATTGAGGTTGCTGAAAGCTAATGTAAGGCAAATTCAACTTTCTAAAAAGTCGCTGTAAGCGCTAGCTGGAAAAGGTGTTCGGTAAAACGTTCGTTGTTTTGAAAAAAGCGAAGGTTTTGCTGGGTACCTGAGTTTACTTGCCATTCACCGGTTATCGAGAAGTTGTCGTTTATTTTACGCCCTGCGCTTAAGGTGAAAGCGCGCCCTCTGCTGCCATTTGGGTCATACATAAAGTCATCGTTATCGTTCACTTGATACCAGTCTGCACGAGCAGCGATGGTATAAGGTGCCATGTCATAGGCAGCGGCTATATATGCACTGTTAAAGTCGTTATCAACGATGTTTTCACCCATAAGAGTGTCGCCAACTAACAACTGCGAAAACACGGTTAATTCAGTGTTGTATTTGTAGCGAAGGGTGACCGAGTGAAAGCGGGTGTGCCACGCATAAATACGGTCCGGATCTAAAATATTAGGGTCTGCGTTATTGTCGTAGTAGTAGTATTTCAACTCGGCACTGCGCTTGTAGGCTAGATGAGCACCAACGTAGTAACCAAAGCGACCGTCTATCTCTCTGAATGGGTCGGTCCATGCTGGGGCGTTTAGGCCTTCTTCGCTTACAATACCCGGCGTTGGTAAAAAGTTTACTCTGTCGTCGTAAAGTGATTGTCTATCATGCAGCGCAAAACCACGCCACGAAAGTAGGGTGCCCGTACTATCGTTGCCCTTAAATAGGCTGCCCAATATTTTCCACGACCAATTACTTCTTACTTGCCGTCCATTTTGACGCAAGCTTACTTCCACACCACCGGTTCGTAGTTCTTCTCCAATCCAACTGTTAATGGCTGAATTCGTTAAGAAGTGAGGAGAGAGCCACCCCATATCGGTGTTTTCAGCAGAAATAGCAGGATAGAACGCACCAATTTTTACTTCAGGTTTAATGGTTGAAGCGGTAAGCGGCCTATATTTTAGATAGGCTTGGGAAAAACCAAAACGCTTTTTACCATCACTGTAGCCGTTTATGACGGCAGCTGCAGACCAGCTATCAGACAGTCGCTGCTCGGTAGAAAGCACCGCTTGAGAGAGGTGAAAGCCATCGCCGTCGAAACGCTGATGACTGCGCCCCATCTGCTGAAAACTGTCACTGTTTTCTTGGGCAGTAAATGAAGTGCGAATTAGCACTTCAGTATTTGCATAGGCGTTGTAAGAAGCCGCGGTCAGTACCGTTGCCAGCAGCAGGTTAGCTATTTGATATGTGCGTTTCAGCTTAGCCTTATTCATCAATAGTCGCCAAAACCTGAATCAAAACCATCGTCACTTGTTATGACTGCATTTATCTGCCACGACACGGCGGTATTGTCGTTAACGGTTATTGTCTTGTCTGGGAAAACGTCATCACCGTTTGCCTCTGGGTGCCAGAACCGCAACTTGTAGTCGCCTTTTGGCAGTTTTAATGAGGCAGTGCCACTTTCTTCGGTTTTCACGAAGAAAGGAGAGTCTGACACTATGATGTAGCCCAACATCCAATCGTGAATGTTACAGCCAATATCCACGATTCCTGGCGCATCAAACGTAAGAGGCTCGGCGGTAAATTCTTTATATAGTTTAAGTTCGAACTGCTTTGTGGGAGAAAACGAATATACGTGGTGAAACAGGTTATCTGCATTTGGAAAGGTTATATCAGTTCCCGTATTCACTACTAAAACATGTGGCACGAATTGCTTGTCAATTTGGTTCATTACAGCCGGCGGCTGGTGAGGAAGCATGTTGGCTTCAACATCGAATAACGGCTCGAAAATAAATACGCCATTGCTGACTAAATTAGCGTTGCTGTCGGTTAGCGCAATATCAAATTTGTAGGTAGGTGCACTATCGTTTGCCAATAGCCCAGAAGAGAAAAACAATGAAGCAGCAATTAAAAAGGTTTTCATAGTACCAACACAGTTAACGTCTTAAACGCGAACTTTGTTCCTTTACATGATAGGCGTTACGTTTAAGACTACCTTAGATTACTAATAAAGACCTTATCATTCGCGCAATAATTTCATTGCAAAACAATACTAGGTTTAGTTTACCGGCACCAATAATTGCTGTAGACGGGAAGCTATTGTATTGCCTATACGTTGGTAAATTTTCTAATAAGGTTATGATACACGTGATGCAGTTTATCAAGCTGCTCTCGTGATGCTGTGTCACTGCTCAGTAAAGATTGAATAACTTGGTCTAATTGATAGAGCGTTTCACGAATTTGCTGGTCACCAACCATGCTTTGCATCCATGTAATAGCAGCAATACGCTCGCCTTTGGTAACAGGCGTCACCTTATGTAGGCTTGATGATGGATACAATATGGCACTACCAGCATCACATTTTATGCATTGCTCACCAAAGCCTGTTTGTATTACCAATTCACCGCCTTCGTATTCTTCTTTTTCGGATAGGAAGACAGTCATGGACATGTCGCTACGAAGAACATCGGGTGTATTTGGAATACGCATGATTGCCGCATCAACGTGATAGCCATAGGTCTGTGACTGACTGTACCGGTTAAAACAGGGTGGGAAAATACGTTGGGGTAACGCGGCAGAAACGACCTGCGGATGTGCCCCTAGTTTACTTAATAACGCGTTAGCGAGCTGCTGAACGCGTTTATCATTGGCATCTGCTTGACCGTTATTCTTGACACTAGCAGCCATACCCATCGCAGTTTCTTTACCATCACTAAACGGTACGTCGGCAAGGTGACGACGAAACTCTGCAACTTCATGTGGTGTTAGCAAATCAGGAATAACGATCATTTTTCAGCACTTCTCTTTTGTGTTTATGAGCAATTAAAATTCGTAGCTAAGCGTACCAGTGATGTTGCGACCATCACCAATATACATAAATGAGCCAGAACGATATGCTGCAGTCCAGTATTCTTTATCAAACAGGTTACCTACGTTTACGCGGAAGGTGAGGGCGTCTGAGTAATAATAGTTAGCAAATAAATTCACAACGTCATAATCTGGAACGACTATAGAGTATTCATTTGTATCGGTATTAAAACCTGCTGCCGTGTCGGGTTGTCCGCCAAACATTTCAGATTGATAACTATAATCACCACCGAAGGCAAACTTTTCGTTAGGCTGATAACGCATTTGAATGTAAAAACTTTCATCTGCAAAGTTACTCAATGCCAACCCTAAATTACTGTCGTTATATGACTTTAAGACTTCTGAATCCATAAAGGCTGCTGAAGCCTGAATACTAAATTTGTCCGTTATATCGCCACTTAGACCAAACTCAATACCTTCAACGCGGTTTTCACCTGTGTTCAACGTGCCAAGGGTTGAATATGAATCGCCAACACTTTCATGAACATCGCTTTTAGTGATTCGGAAAATGGCTGCATTGGCTACAAGTTTCTCGTTAAACAACGACCACTTTGTTCCAATTTCAATATTTTCTACCTGCTCTGGGTCAGCCTGTGCTGCTTGTTCTGGTGTTCCACACAAACCGCCATAACCACAGTTGGCACCTAAGTCTGACTCACCGCCATTAATATTAGTGGCTGTGCTGTATGATGCATAAAGGTTGCCGTGTTCTGATAACGAGTAAACAAGACCCAAATGGCCGTTGTACAGGTCGTCTTCAAAGGCAAAAAGCTGCTCTCCACCACGCCCCGATGTTGCATTGGTATAGTCATAGCTATCTGCGCGTAGACCAAAGAACATATCAAGCTTTTCAGTAAGCGCGAATGTGTCCATTACGTACCAAGAGTACGTTTCGATATCATATTGTGCATCGACGTTACCGCGCGTAAACGTTCTTCCCATCAACGCTCCTATGTTGTCTACTGCATTACCCTCAGCATCTAAAATACAGTAGCTTGAAGAAACACCGCGTCGTCCTCCAACAAGACAATTTGTTGGGTTGTTGTTCTCAACACTAAATACGCCGTTGTCTACAGACTCATCTGTATATTCAAAACCGAATACTAGACGGTGGTCTAACCCTAAAAATGCTGTATCCCAAAACAGGTTAAACTGCGATGTAACGTACTCTACATCTTGCCAACCTTGATGCGTGCTAAGTGATAGTGTGTAAGCACCAGGTGCAATTGGGTCTGTGGCATCTCGGTTTGTTCCACGCATGCCTGTAGTAATATATTCGTTTTCGGTTTTTCCTACGCGCGTGGCGTTATAAAAACGAAGGTTATCACTGATGTCATACTCGGTACGAAGCGTAAATGTGATCACTTCTGAGTTAAGGAAATCCTCATCTTGTGCGTACACAGGAATATCTTTAAGTGGATATCCTGCGTCTCTGTCGTAGTAGCTGCCCAAATCAGGTTTATCTTCAGCATTAAGGTAATAGATATCACCAGTAAATGATAAACGGTCAGTTGGCTGGTTTACGTATGATAATTGAACACCTTCGCGGTCTCGCTCAATGCCTTCACGGCCAGGTTTGTCTTCTGAAGAATAAAGGCCGTTTAAACGAACTGCACTTGTTTCAGTAAGGGTTTTATTTAAGTCAACAGTAAAGCGATTGTGTTCGTCGGTACCTATTGCTGCGTCAACGCGTCCAAAATTATAGGCTGTAGATGCCTTCTTCGTAATTGAGTTAACCGCACCGCCTGAAGATCCTCGCCCAGCAAAAGTTGAGCTTGGCCCTTTGGTTATTTCCACACGCTCGGTTGCAAAACTTTCACGTGTTGTCATTCCAGGATCTCGTAGTCCATCCACAAACACGTCGCTGCGTGCTTCATGACCACGAATAATGTATCGATCACCAAAAGCATTACCATTCTCGCCCGTTCCAAGGGTAACGCCTGCTTGTGCTTGCAGAATATCTTCAAGATCAGTTCTGCCACTTTCTTGAATTTGATCTTGAGTAAGAACAGTAATGGTTTGTGGTGTATCAACAAGGTCGGCTAAACGTCTTGGGTCGCCGGATTTGTCGTAGCGATAAATTGACTGCTGAACGCCATGAATACGAATAAGTTCAATAGCGTCATCAGAAGGCGCAGCGCACTCAGCTGATGTCTTATCATTGCAAACGTCGGTGTTATCTTGCGCTAAAACCGCGGTGTGACCAAAAGCAAGCGCAGCAGCAATAGTGTGTGCGCCCATACTTAACTTTTTGTTGTTCATTGTTTTTCCCCAGTGTGTGAGGGCGGGGAGTGTATAGAAAAAAGAAAGTTGTGTAAATATAAATGATAACAATTATCATTTATACTGTTTATTTGGATAAGCCTCCGAGAGTTGTGATTATATTTTTATGCAAGTGGAACAGACGCTGTAACAATCACGCCTGTTTTATCTTCGCGATCGTTAAGGCTTAGCGAACCTTTGTGAAACATCATAATGATATTGGCTATGTAAAGCCCCAAACCTAGGTGTGGTGACTGTGCTGCATTTTGAACGTCGTTCTCTTTTCTCACTGAGACCATCGACTGTAAAAGTTGTTCTTTCATGCCTTGCGGTAAAAGCGGGCCAGGATTACTGACACTGAGTATTGCTCGTTTATCCCTCTTTGAGAGCGTAACGTTAATTTCATCTTCTTCGCTGCTGAAATCGACGGCGTTTGAAATAATCTTATCGAAAAACTGTGCAATTAATTCTGGCGAGCCATCTATCATCAGTTGCTCTTCGCTAGTAGTTAGTACCCACTTGCGGTTTGTATACGTGTGCTTGTAACCTTCAATGCAACCCGTAATCACCTTCACAACATTAAAGGTTTCTAAATCTTCTTGTGCAATAGCCTGCTCTAATCGGGTTGCTTCACTCATGCTATTGAGTATGGTGCTAAGCCTATTTACGCCCGATTGCGCACGCGTGACGAAGACATCTTGCTGCTGCTTTTCGCTGACGTGTCCAAGCATATCTAATGATGATTTCACGACCGCAATGGGCGTGCGCAGTTCGTGTGATAAACGCGAAGCCATGTTTTCAAGGTACGAGTTGTATTGTTGAAGACGAGAGAGGACATCAGAAAATGAGCGCGATAAATCGCCTATCTCATCTCGTTGGTTTGATACAGGCAAGGTGCCCACTATTTTCCCGTTATCGTCGATAACCGCTTCGGTGCTGTCGCGAAGCTGCCTGATTCTGCTTGAGATACGACTAGCGAAAAGTAAAAGTCCAAGGGTACCAAGCAACATAACCGCTAATATGACATGAAATAGTTGCTCTAGCGCCCGGTTACGAAGGGTACGAATACCGTTTGTGGTTTGCTCTATTACCACGGCTCCCATTACGTTTCCGTCAATAAAAATGGGATATGCAGCCGACAGAATAATGGCTTTGTTGTCGGGCGACAGACGCCAAAGCGAGTCGGGCTGACCATTTAATGCGGTGCCTAAGTCTTGGCCGACCAAGGCGTAGGCATCGTCAAGCTCGTCGATGAAATCTGCAGGTGGGCGAGTAAGAATTTGATAATAAACCGGCAGTAGCCACTCGTTTTCCACCCATTGCCAGGCCGCGCTTCGCTCGGTTTGTGGCGCCGTTACTTCAATACCTGTTGCCGACTGTATATCACCAGCGCGGGCCAGCACCCGCTTATGTTTATCAACCACCCATACGCGCGAGTCTGCGTATTTAAGCCCTGCAAGAATGCGCTCAATTTCAGGTGATGGGGTGATTACCGTCCCCAGCTTTTCTAAATCTTTGGTGTTCGCGGTACCAAGAGCGTATTGTTTGTCACGTGTTTCTGCGTTATCTACATCAACAAGAGTAAAAGCTAAACCTCCGGTGGTCATAGAAAGCGGAAAGCGCAGTTCAATGTTATAGCCGTTTGCGGTCTCTTGCCAACGCCCTTGAATAGATAGCGCGTTTTCAACAGCGCGTGTGGTATCTGTACTACTAGCCAGTTTATAGGCGTTTACCCAGCCACTTTCATAAGGAGCAACCACATAGCGAGCCAACGTACCCTCTGGGGTTTCCATTCCTATAAGTAAGTGATCGCCACTCTCTACACTTAAGCTATTTGGTTGGCGCCACAGTAAAGCGTCGTCAGACACCTCAAACATGGCATAAAGGAACTGGCCGTAGCGTCCAACCATGTGCTTGAACGACAAGCTTACGGGCTCGCCCTGATTACCGCTGTAATACTCAATAACTTCAGCGCTTCCATATTCGCTTACCAGCTCATTTACTTGCTGCCAGTCGTTAAGCTCGCCGTCTAATCGAATTGGGTAGTGAATGGGCGGCGCATACAGGTCGGTACCCGGGCGTACATCTTGCAAATAGGCAGATTGACTGTCGAATAGCGCAGGTCGCTCGTGAAGTGCTGTAGCCACGGCTCGAGCGGTGCCAATCATGGTTTGCTCTTGCCCATTTCGAAGGTACTGTTCAAGCTCCCATACATAGTTGTAGCCTAGGTAAGGAATGGTGAACAAAAACAGCGATAGTACAACAAGCTGTAGGCGTATAGAGAAACGAAGTCGCATAGCTAATACGTGATTTCTATGTTACGGCTGCCAGCGATAACCCATACCGTATACGGTATCGATATGCTCAAAATTGGCATCTAACTGCACAAATTTTTTGCGCATGCGTTTAATGTGCGACGTGATAGTGGTGTCATCTACCACCATTCTAGATTCATCCATTAACTGCTGCCGGCTTTTAACATGCCCAGGGCGTTTAATAAGTGCGTGCAGCATCCAAAATTCGGTCACGGTAAGCAGTACAGGCTGATTTTGCCAACGTACGGTCATTCTTGAAACGTCCACTTTTAAATCGCCCACTTTTAATTCGTCTTTTTGCTCAGTAGGTGCGGCCAACAGGTCTGTTCTTCTGAACAAAGCGGCGATACGAGCAAGCAGGTGAGCCATGCTGATATCTTTTGTTAAATAGTCGTCGGCCCCCATTCGTAAACCACTTATGGTATCAACATCGTTGTCGCGAGCCGTAAAAAATATAATAGGTAGCGTTTGTGACAAACTGCGCAACTGCTGGCAAAGCATAAACCCACCTTCAATTTCATCTTTTAAGCCAATATCAATAATGGCAAGGTCGGGCAGAGTGTGGGTAAACGCTTCTGCCGCAGAGGGTCTATCATCGTATGCATTCACGCTGTAGCCCTGTGCCTGAAGGGCCATAATGTAGTTCTCGCGAATGGCTGCATCATCTTCAACTAAGGCGATGGTTTTTGGCATGCTGTGGTTCCGTCGTTCTTCAAACAGGGTGTGACAATGTGCACACTATACCTTTGAAAAGCCACCTTTGCTTAAGTTCGACATAAAATCCTCAAGAGTGCCTCATTTGCGCCATATTTCTCCAAAACCATCACAACATTTCCTCAAAGTATCGCACTTTCTGCCACTTATCGGCGGTTAAATAGCGTCATACCAAATGACTTACAGCAACACAATTTATCAACAAACTACCCTTTGCGTTGTGCGTCCCCCCAACGGCGCACAACGCTTTTTTTAAGAGGATTTATTTATGACACTACATTACTCCCTGCATCGCACTTTTAATGCTTTCACATACACCGCTATAACAGGATTAATGGCGCTTTCACTGAACGTGTCTGCCAGTACATCAAATCAGTACAACACACACCAAGTGCAACAAAACGAAGAGTCGAAAGCTGCTGCTATTGGTCTTAGCAGTGGTGTTGTAGTGGGCGCCATTGTGGCCGGCCCTGTCGGTGCAGCGATAGCCGGTATTGTTGGTGCACTGTTGGGAGAAAATACAGCTCAAGAAAATGCGCTACAAAATAACCGTGAAGCATTAAGTAAAGCGAACGATGAAAATACTGCTTTACTTGCTGCTAACCAGAGTATGCAAGAGCAGCTTATGATAACGAAAGTGGCCTACAGCGAAGAACTAGTGCAAGCACCTGCGCCAACACTTAAAAGCAGTATTCAGTTTAAATCTGGCTCTGTGGTGGTAGAGCCTGCGTATCAAGAGCAGTTATCACTTATCGCTAGTGCGCTTAAGGGTAATGAAAAACTGAGCATTCGTTTAACCGGTCAAGCCGATCAGCGCGGTGATACCCAGTTTAACGAAGCGCTTTCAATGCAGCGTGCACTAAGTGTTAAGAAAGAATTAACCCAGCGTGGTGTATCGGAAACGCAAATAATGACGGTAGCTGTCGGCGAGTCGCAAAGTAAACAAACCGAACATGAAGGTATTTTCTTTGATAGAAAAGTAGAAATGGAAATTGCCGAGCGAGCGCCGGTACTTATGAGTAACAGCGCGAACTATTGATTGTTACGGTATTGACCGAGCTTAATTAAGCTCGGTTTCATTACTTAACGTGTTTACCGCCAGTCCATCCACCTTGAGCAAGTACGTCGTCACCTAGTGCCTTGGGTGACGACTCAATTTCGGTGGCCATTGAGTCGTTCCAGCGATTTAAAAAGCCATACAAACTTACCGCACCAAGAATTTCTACAATTTCCTCTTCTTTCCAATGCGTACGCATTGCTTCCATAAGTGGGGCATCAACAGCATTAGGGACACTGCCTGCTGCTAGGGCAAAATCTAGCGCCACGCGTTCAGCCTGTGTGTAGAGTGGACTTGTTTGATATTCCCACACCGCAGCTACTTTTTCGTCGCTAATACCGTGAATACCTGCAGCAATAAGCGAATGCGCTTCGCAATACTGACAGCCCGCAGCGCGGCTGGCAAAGTGGGCAATTAGTCGTTTGAAACCGCCATCTACAACACTGCCTTCACCCATTACCCCTTTAGTTAGCGCGGCAAAGCCTTTTACCATCTCTGGTTTGCGCTGCATGGTAAGTAAACTGTTGGGAATAAAACCCAATATATCGATAAAAACGGCAAAGTCGTCGGCCAACTCTGGCGTTGTCTCAGGTGGCAATGGTGGCAGCAAAGGCGCGGGAGAAGTATTCTTGTTGTAAGACATTATAAATGGCCCTGTATTTATTATTATCCATTACATTTCAATATAAGCTACATTAGCGGTAAAACTTGAAATGTGTACTTTTTATACCCACCTACTGTGGTGTATTTAATCGTTAAAAACAATGACTAAATCGCGTTGATGTTCTAACTGCCAAGCGTTTTACGTTAAACTGTACGCTCGCGTTAAATCTTTACCATGCGCGCTTGCATGAAAAACTGCGATTGTCTCTTTCCAAAGTATGTCACTGCGACATTCAAAATACAGGCTACACATGAAAGCTTTAGATATTAAAGGGTTAACGAAAACCTACAAGGGTGGCGTACAAGCATTAAAAGGCGTTGACCTTTCAGTTGAACAAGGTGATTTTTTTGCTTTGTTGGGCCCAAATGGTGCAGGTAAATCAACCACTATCGGCATTATTAGCTCGTTGGTGAATCAAACCGATGGTCAGGTATCTGTATTTGGCTATGACCTTACAACCCAAAAAGAACAGGCTAAAGCCTGTATTGGGTTAGTGCCGCAAGAATTTAATTTCAACCAGTTTGAAACGGTTTTACAAATTGTTCTAAACCAGGCTGGTTACTATGGTGTTCCGCGCAACGTAGCCAAAGAACGTGCTAAAAAATACCTTGCCCAATTAGACCTGTGGGAAAAGCGAGATGCACGAGCGCGCGAACTGTCTGGCGGTATGAAACGCAGACTTATGATTGCACGTGCGCTTATGCACGAACCTAAACTACTTATACTAGACGAGCCAACCGCTGGTGTTGATATAGAAATTCGCCGCTCAATGTGGGGTTTCCTTGAAGAAATTAACCGTGCAGGTATTACTATTATTCTTACTACCCACTACCTTGAAGAAGCTGAAATGCTGTGTCGCAATATCGCCATCATCAATAAAGGCACTATTGTAGAAAATACGAGTATGAAAGCGCTGTTGTCTAAGCTTAGCTTAGAAACCTTTGTGCTAGATATATCTGTACCTGAGTCGGCAGCAGCACCATCGCTTAGCGGGTTTGAAAGCAGGCTTATCGATGATCACACATTAGAAGTGGATGTTGAAAAAACAGAAGGCCTAAACCCCGTTTTCTCGCAGTTAAGTGAACAGGGTATTCAAGTGATGAGTATGCGTAATAAATCTAACCGCTTGGAAGAATTGTTTGTGCGCCTTGTAGAGTCGGCAAAGCAAGCTGGTTAGCAGTTTTGCTAAAACTTCTGCTGCAACGCAACGAATACGGTATTAAACAGTGAAAACAGAAACCACAGTAATGAATACAGAACAAAATACCAGCTGGTTAAAGCAAAACTATGTGGCGCTTACCACTATCTGGATCAAAGAGTGCACGCGCTTTTTGCGTATTTGGGTACAAACCTTGGTGCCGCCTGCTATTACAATGAGCCTTTACTTCGTTATTTTCGGCAGCCTTATTGGTAACCGCATTGGCCAAATGGGCGGCTTTACCTACATGGAGTTCATTGTACCTGGGCTTATTATGATGTCGGTTATTACCAACTCATACGCCAACGTGTCGTCGTCTTTCTTTAGTGCCAAGTTTCAACGCAATATTGAAGAGCTGTTAGTCTCGCCAGTTCCCACCTCGGTAATTATTCTTGGCTATGTGGGCGGTGGTGTAGCGCGCGCCATTCTTATTGGCATTATTGTAACAATGGTGTCGCTGTTTTTTGTTGATGTTCAAATTCACAATATTGGCATTATTGCTTTAACTCTTTTACTTACTTCAACGCTATTTGCTACCGCAGGTTTGATTAACGCAGTGTTTGCTAAAACCTTCGACGATATCAGCGTAGTACCCACCTTTGTACTTACTCCCCTAACGTATTTAGGCGGTGTGTTTTATTCGCTTTCGCTGTTACCAGAGTTCTGGCAATGGGTGAGTAAAGCCAATCCAGTGGTATATATGGTTAACGGGTTCCGCTATGGGTTTTTAGGGGTATCAGACGTAAACGTAACCCTATCGCTAGGGCTACTAGTGGGATTCAATGCTCTGCTGTTTGGTGTGGCGTATTACCTTCTCAAAACAGGTAAGGGCATACGCAGTTAATGGCGTCAGGAAACTCTAGAGAAATAACCACCACGCAACAAGGCATTCACGATAAGCTTGAAGAGCTGGTGGTGAAATACCAAAAAAGCGAAAACAAACGTCCTATTAGCGACCACACACAGGCTGCGTTTGATGAGGTTAGTGCATGGCTAGACGGTTTTAAAGGCGATGTTATTTTAGATTCGTGCTGTGGTGTGGGCGAGAGTACGGCGAATATCGCCAATGCCTACCCTGAAGCACGGGTTATTGGTATCGATAAGTCTGCTCTTCGCGTAGACAAACATACGCACTACAGTACACAGAGCCAGAATTACCGTGTTATTCGTGCAGATGTGAATGACTTTTGGCGTTTGGTAAGGGCGGCCAATTGGAATGTGCTAAAACACTTTTTGCTTTACCCCAATCCGTACCCGAAAAAAACACAGGTACAAAAGCGTTGGCATGCCAGCGCGGCGATGGTCGATTTAATGGCAATAACGCCAAATATTGAAGTGCGAAGTAATTGGCTTATCTATGTCATGGAGTTTGCTCAGGCAGCAAAACATTATGGTTTAGTAAGCGATTTAGCAGAAGTCACTGGCGAGAAGCACATGACGCCTTTCGAACGAAAGTATCGCGAAAGCGGTCAGCCGTGCTGGCAATTAGTGTGCAGCAGCGACGAAGACTAAGTTCGAGCAGATTAAGTTCGAGAAGACTAAGCGGAAAAAAGCTAAGTGGGCGAAGGCTGAGCGAAAAAAGATTAAGCGTTAGTGTGGTTGCTGAGCCCGCTTTACACTTGCTACAGGCGGGCTAAAAACATATCCCTGAGCATAGCGTATTGGCAAACGTCTAACGCGCTCTAGCTGAGCTTCATCTTCAATGTGTTCAGCAATTACGTTCACGCCATGTCGTTCACAAAGGTTCAGCACATAGTCTACGTATTCGCGTACTGCGTCTTGGTCGTCGTAATGGCGAATTAAGCCGCCAGCTAACTTAATTCCTCGAACAGGAATGTTCATTAGTGCGCGGATATTCCCTGGACACGAACCTACATTATCAATAAAAACCCCCAATCCAGCGTGCATGCTTTTGTCGATAAAGCTCGCTAATTGCTGAGGGTTTGAAAGTGCCGTAGATGCACTTACTTCTGTACTGACTCGTTCAGGGTTAGGGTAGCTGGCTAAGTGCGTAATTAACGTATTTGTCAGCTGTTCGTTTTGCAGATCGTTAGATGTAATGTTGAAGTTCCACGGTATATTAAGGTCGTGAAAGTAGTGCGCACATTGCACAAACATACTTGCGGCTAAGGCACTAATATGATGTTCACGCTCAATAAGATACAGAAACTCACTGGGCAGAAACGTTTTGTCGCCTTGCGTGATTAATCGCGCAAGGCACTCATAGCGCCAAACGCCGCTGCTATCTAAATCAATGATAGGCTGAAAGTACGGCACGATGTCGTTCACCGAGAATTCTTCGCTTATTTCTCTAATTGGCATAAACTGACATCCTTACTTGTGCGTATTTATTCATAATTAAAATATAGCAGTATTGCAATGCAATGCCTTAGTTTTAGTGAACATAACAAATATGTTTCACGAATCAGCCTAAATGCTAAGGCGTACCACTTGGCGAAAATTGCAATCTAAGGTAAAGTGCGGCACCCTGAAAGTGACGTGATAAACTTTCAGGTTTGACAACGAATGGACCATGTCAGTGCGTATGCGTATACCCCAACGTTGAGCCATGCGGGTAACAATAGCAGCGCGTTAGGGAAAATAGGTGTCAGGCCGGTGTCCTACAAAACCGCCTGTTAATTCCGTCAGCGCGGAATATGTGTTTGTATTTATTGTGAGGTGTGTTGAGTGGGTGAAGCGCAAGTTAGTTTAGAGCACTTGTTTAGGGTCTTTACCAAGCCTGAACACAAAGACTCGAAGCTGGCTCAAATTGAGCAGCATTTATCTGACAACATTTTAGACTTTTTGTCGCAGCATGTTGTTACGAAAAAGACATCGCTTGAAGAAATTGAAAAAGATTTCTCAGACTCGAAAGTGCCTGAGTCGCCTGAGTTCGTTTCAACGCACGCAGAAAGCTTATTGGATAAGCTGGTAGCCCATTCTGTAAATACTTACTCGCCTACGTTTATAGGTCATATGACCTCGGCCCTGCCATATTTTCATCTTCCGCTGTCAAAGCTGATGGTGGGGCTTAACCAAAACCTCGTAAAAATTGAAACGTCGAAGGCCTTTACGCCGTTGGAACGTCAGGTCATCGGTATGATGCACAACTTGGTCTACGATCAGTCTGAGGCGTTTTATAACAAACATCTGCACAGTGCGGCACATTCATTAGGTGCATTTTGTTCTGGTGGTACTATTGCCAATATCACTGCGCTTTGGGTAGCTCGCAATAAAATGCTTGGTCCTCAAAAAGGTTTTTCTGGTGTGTCAAAAGCAGGTCTGGCTGCGGCATATCGCCATTACGACATCAACAACCTTGGCGTAATGTGCTCTAAACGCGGGCACTACTCGTTGTCTAAAGCAGTAGACGTTTTGGGTATTGGCAGAGAGCAGTTAATTACACTGCCAGCTCCACACCAAACGCTAGACCCTGCAAAGGCGCTTCGCGCAGGTAAGCGTTACCAGGAAGAAGGTAACAAGTTGCTAGCTATTGTTGGTGTAGGTGGAACTACTGAAACCGGTCACGTAGACCCATTAGATGAGCTTGCCGATGTGGCCAAAGAGCTTGGCTGTTGGTTCCATGTAGACGCAGCATGGGGCGGCGCAACGTTATTCTCATCACGCTATCGCTCTCGTTTGAAAGGCATTGAACGTGCTGACTCTGTTACTATCGATGCCCACAAGCAAATGTACGTACCTATGGGTGCCGGTATGGCCCTATTTAAAGACCCGCAAAACGCCAATGCGGTAAGGCATCACGCGCAATATATTTTACGTGCCGGCTCTAAAGACTTAGGTGCAACTACCCTTGAAGGTTCGCGAAACGGCATGGCCATGATGGTGTACTCAGCGCTGCATATCTTTGGTCGTAAAGGCTACGAGCTGCTAATTGATAGAAGTATTGATAAAGCCAGTGACTTCGCCAATATGATTGATAAGGCACAAGACTTCGAGTTAACCACATCGCCCACATTGTCGTTGTTAACCTATCGTGTATGTCCGCAAGAAGTGCAGCAAAAACTGAAGCACGTAAACGCGAAAATGCGCAATGTCATTAATCAAAAAATTGATGCACTTGTTGTAGCGGTACAAAAGCAACAGCGTGAAGCGGGTAAGTCGTTTGTGTCGCGTACACGATTAGAAGCGCCAGATTATCCTTCGCAATGCATAACAGTGTTTCGTGTAGTACTGGCGAACCCGCTTACTAGCCATAACGACCTTGCAGCGATTTTGGCTGAGCAACATTTAATAGCCAAAGAAACGCAGGCGTGGAAAGAGCTTATTGATTTTGTGTCTGATGAGGCTCTGCCGGCTTCAGCCTAATATGTTTCGCTTTTGCGAAGTGCATGACGCCAGCATGCTTAACCAAGAGGCGTTAAGCAGGCAGTCTTAAGCAACTAGTTACAAGCCGCTAGCGTTTAACAATCCCATAATCGAAAAAGCCCGAACGGTATTACCATTCGGGCTTTTTGCATTTAAGTCACCACAGTTTGAGTACTGTGACCTAACGTATTAAACGTGAACCTGTATGTTGTCGATAAGCCGTGTTTTACCCATAAATAACGCCACAACGATAACAAGGTGAGTATCAGTAGCTGAGGCCGGCATAAACGTACTTGCGTTCACAACTTTTACGTAGTCGTTTCTAAACCCTTTTTCTTCTAAATTTGCCACAGTAGAAGCTTCAAGCTCGTCGAAATTCTTATTACCCTTCTCGATTGCCACTTTCATGCGCTGCATCGCTTGGTAAATTTCACTGGCTGTTGCCTTTTCTTCCTTTGACAAATAGCCGTTGCGCGAACTCATGGCTAAACCTGATGCTTCGCGCTCTGTAGGTATACCATGGATGGTAACGGCCATAGAAAGATCTCGTGCCATGGTACGAATAACGGCAAGTTGCTGAAAGTCTTTTTCTCCGAAGAAGGCGTCGTCAGGCTGCACCATGTTGAACAGTTTACTTACTACCGTTGCTACACCGCGAAAGTGGCCTGGACGGCTAGCGCCGCACAGTACGTCAGAAATGCCTGGCACTTCTACAAAGGTTTGTGCATCAAGCCCAGCAGGGTACATATCAGCAACGCTAGGAAGAAATACCGCATCTGTACCCTCTGCTATAAGTTTCGCTTTGTCTTGTTCTATTGTACGAGGGTAAGCATCTAAATCTTCGTTTTTGCCAAACTGCATAGGGTTAACGAAGATACTTACGATTACTTTATCGTTGTGCGCTTTAGCGCGCTTAACTAACTTAAGGTGGCCATCATGCAAATTGCCCATGGTAGGCACAAAACCAACGCTAAGGCCGCTGCGTTTCCAATCACCAATGAGCTCGCGTAATGCTGCAGTGCTATCGATAACCTTCATATCTGTATTAACCTTTCTATCTAATCCAAGCTTAGTAATGTTTTGCCGTGCTTTTCGAAACTTATTTATTCGAAACCCATCTATTCGAAGCTGTGTTCAGCAGAAGGGAACGCGCCGCTTTCTACTTCTTCAATATACTTGGCAACGGCTTTACGCATATCGCCTATTTCAACCAAGTAGTTCTTTGAGAACTTCGGCATGTAGTTTGCGCTTATCCCAAACATATCATGCATCACTAGTATTTGACCGTCGGTGTCTTTGCCTGCGCCAATACCAATTACTGGAATGGTCAGGGCCTCACTCACTGCTTTTCCTAGTGATGAAGGCACACATTCAAGCACAAGTAGTTGAATACCCGCTTGCTCCAGCGCCTTAGCTTCTTCAATTAGCTTTTCCGCTTGGCTTGCTTCACGGCCTTGAACCTTAAAGCCACCAAATACGTGCACAGACTGCGGAGTTAAACCTAAGTGGCCACATACAGGCACACCGCGTAAGTTTAATCCTTCAATGGTTTCACATAGCCAGCTACCGCCTTCCATTTTTACCATGCTTGCACCCGCTGCCATAAGCTTGGCGGCGTTGGTATAGGTTTGCTCTGGTGTGGCGTAACTCATAAACGGCATATCTGCCAGCACAAATGCGCGTTGAGTGCCTTTGCGAACGCTTCTAGTGTGATAAGCAATGTCATCAATTGTTACAGGTAACGTGTCGTCTTCGCCCTGTAAAACCATACCTAACGAGTCACCAATCAGCAGTGCGTCTATGCCTTGCTCGTCGAACATTTTTGCAAAGCTGGCATCGTAAGCTGTTAACGAGGTAATTTTTTCACCTGCTTGCTTCTTCTTGAGCAAGCCTGAAACCGTAACTTTCTTCATGACATGATCCAGATAATGTTAGGAAATCGGTACTAAATATCGAAATTGTGTGGCGAACTATACGGATTTTGCTGCTAATTGGAAGTGCGAAGGCGACGAAGGCCATCCAGTGTGCAGCTAGCAACCCAACTAGATAGTGGCTTGCCGTCATGCATTACCATGTTTGGGGCAATTTCAAAAAGCGGTACTAAAACAAACTCACGGCCAGACATTCCATAATGAGGGATCGTTAAATCTGCGGTGTCGATATTTTCGCTGCCGTACAACAAAATATCGAGGTCTAACGTACGTGGGCCCCAGCGTTCACCTTTGCGTTCACGGCCTTCTTCCAATTCGATTCGCTGTAACTGCTTAAGTAAGCCGTGAGGTTTTAATGCGGTTTCTATCAGTACTACAGCATTGATGTAATCGGGCTGATCTTGAGGGCCCATAGGCTTACTAGAATACAGTGAAGAGGTTTTAAGAACGCGTGTGTCTTCTAACTTTCCTATAGCATCAAAAGCACGCTTTGCTTTTTCTTCACTTTCACCAAGATTACTGCCAACACCAATATAAACGTGCTCTTTATGCATCTGAGTCTTTCCTAGCTGGGCGACGCTTACGTTTCTTTGGTGCTCCTTTACCGCCTTCGCTACGTCTTAATGCGTTTAACATGCCTTTTTGTTTGCTATTCTCGGCATGCTGAAAATGTGTCCACCACTGTGCAAGTTCAAGTAAATCGCCACCTTCTGTTTGGCCTCGTGCCAGTAAGAAGTCATAACCTGCTCTGAACTTGGGGTGTGTAAGTAACTGGAATGCTCTACGACCAAAACGCTTGGGTAATCGTTGCTGTAAAATCCAAATGTCGCGTACCACGGTGGAAAAACGCTTGGGTATCATAATGCGCTGTGTTTGGCGGGCAATAACGTCGCCTGCTGCAATATTAAATGCGTCATGTGCGTTCAAGCCAGACTCAGTTTGAAGGCGCTGAGAGTGCTCTTCTACCGGATACCACAACAGCGCTGCGTATAAGAAGGCCGGAGTAACACGTTGGTTACTGTTAATTCGTTCATCAGTATTCACCAACACGCGGCGAATGAACTGCATTTCTTTGCTATTTTCGTCTTTTAAAAATGGCGTTAGTTGTGGGAATAATGGATCTAACAGGCCATATTCGCGCAGCATTAAAAACGTGTCCTCGCCTTTACCTGACAAAAAGAGTTTTAGTGTTTCTTCGAAAAGTCGGGCAGGTGGAATATTTTGCAGTAAGTTAGCCAAAGCCTTGATAGGCGCTGCCGTATTCTTTTCGATATGCATCGACAGTTTTACTGCGAACCGTACGGCGCGTAGCATACGCACAGGGTCTTCACGATAGCGGGTGTCAGGATCGCCAATTAGCGCAACTTCACGCTTTTCTATGGCTGATAACCCATTGGCAAAATCTTTAACGGTAAAGTCTGCAACGCTGTAGTACATGGCGTTAAAGGTAAAGTCGCGGCGCTGGGCATCTTCTTCAATAGAGCCAAACACGTTGTCGCGAACTAGCTGGCCATGAGCATCACGTTTTGCTGTCACTTTGTGTTTTGGTGTGCCTTCGTTTTCGTCAGACTCTTGGTGGTGCCCGCGGAACGTGGCAACTTCAATAATCTCTCTACCGAAAACAATATGAGCAAGGCGGAATCGGCGGCCAATAAGGCGACAATTCTTAAACAAACCTTTAATTTGCTCTGGGGTAGCGTTAGTGACTACATCAAAGTCTTTAGGTTCGTGTCCCATCAAAATATCGCGTACACAGCCTCCAACCAAATACGATTCGAAGCCAGCTCCGTTAAGGCGGTACATCACTTTTAACGCATTAGCACTTACGTCTTCACGTGAAATGCCATGTTCACCTCGAGTCATAACTCTTGGCTTCAGTGCGTTATCAGACGAACTCTCTTTTGAAAAAGCGCGTTTAACAGATTTAAAAACACGATGAATGATGATGGTATCTCCGCAAGCTATAAAGGTTCGCTATAATAAGTGGATTCATGTTGTGGAACAATAATTTCGGGCGTTTTCACTACTTTTTTCCTATCCCAAATGGCAATAGCGTGTGCCAGTAACGCCGAAATATCATTAAATGACGATGCGGCGGGGAAGTCAAAACCTAAAAACTGCATTACCCGCACAAGGTTTTCTTTCGGTGTAGTATTGTTTACAGGCGCAGCGCGGTTTTGTTTGCTCAACTTTCTTCCGGGTGATACTGCGGCCACAGGTATGTGCCCATAGGTAGGAATCTCATATCCTAGTGTTTGGTAAACGGCTTTTTGCAGCGGCGTCACATCTAACAGGTCACACCCTCGAATAACGTGGTTTACGCCTTGAAACACGTCGTCCAAAATAACCACTAAATTATAAGAAAACAGGCCGTCTCTGCGCTTTATTACCACATCTTCTGCGCTTGAATTAGCAGTTGTGGCTTCTTGATGCGGGCTATCACACGGTGCTTCGGATTCAATGGGCGTAACATTCCCCATAATGACATCTTCAAATGCTTGTAGTGGTCTAGTCATTGTTAATCGAATAGCAAACTGGTCTTGGTTGTTGCTATCTAGAGCCAGCCCTAAATGTCGACAATGCCCATTATAAACGCCGCCCATGGCTTTGATTTGCTTTCTCGTACACGTGCAGTAGTAGGCTAAGCCCTGCTGAAGTAGACGGTCTACCACCTCTTGATAACGCTGATGCTGCTGACTTTGATAGATGACGTCTCCGTCCCAAAACAGCCCATGTTTTTCCAGCGTGCATAAAATATCTTTATCCACACCTGATATGCATCGTGGTTCGTCTATATCTTCCATGCGAAGCAGCCACGTTCCGTGGTTGCTTTTGGCGTCTAGGTAACTTGCAACCGCAGTAACCAGTGAGCCGAAGTGAAGTTGTCCAGAAGGAGAGGGAGCAAAGCGCCCTACGTATTTTTTATGCATAATAACAAAAAGCCCCATCGTTTCGGATGAGGCTTTCTAATCAACTTTACTTGGTTAACGCATTAACCTTGTAGTTGTTTCTCTTTAATTTCAGCCATTGTCTTACAGTCAATACATAAGTCTGCTGTAGGACGCGCCTCTAGGCGACGAATACCAATTTCGATTCCGCAAGAATCGCAAAAACCAAAATCGTCTTCTTCAATGCGTTTAAGCGTTTTTTCAATTTTCTTTATTAGCTTACGCTCACGGTCACGCGTACGTAACTCTAGGCTGAACTCTTCTTCTTGTGCAGCACGGTCTACAGGATCTGGGAAGTTTGCAGCTTCATCCTTCATGTGCGTTACCGTACGGTCAACTTCTTCACGAAGTTGGTTGCGCCAAGCTTTAAGCAATAGACGGAAGTGCTCCATTTGGGGCTCGCCCATATACTCTTCGTCTGGCTTTGGCTCGTATGGCTGAAGACCAGCCAGGGCTAATAGTCCTAGGGATTTTGTTTCTTTTCCTGTTGGCATGTGCCACATCTCCTACACTACGACATCCGTCTTGTCCTGAATCAACCGTTATCTATAACAGACTCTAGAACAACAGGCAATCTATCGTGTCTATGTAATTATTGTGCTGGTATCGCTTCACCGTGCCATGTGGCCGCGACTTTCCAGCAAACGCATTAGTGCGTTATACCACTAAAACAAGGCGCAAATATGGCGCCAAACTGAAAAAATTCAACCTATTTTTTACAAAATAACTGGTAGTGATTGATTTAGAATGATTTTTTGTTCATCTATTGAGCAGGCCGCAGCGATAACTTCCACGCCAGCATCTTGCGCAGTCTTTACGCATTCGGCATAGGTTGGATCAATATGTTCAGCAACACTCACAGTGGCGATGGCTGTGTGTTGCACACAAAAAAGCAATGTGGTTTTAATGCCACTTTTCGCCAGTCTTGCCAATTCTAAGCAGTGCTTTGCGCCGCGCTCGGTAACGGCATCAGGAAAATAACCTCTATTGTTGTCGGCCAATGTGACCGATTTTACTTCCATAAATTGTGTGTGGCTGTTGTTATAAAGCGCGAAATCGAAACGACTGTTTGCACCTGGAGGTGTTACTTCAGCTTTCCAACTATCGATGGAAGAAAATTGTGTTAGTACCTTGTTATTTAGAGCTTCCGCCACCAATTTATTAGCATTGTGCGTGTTTATGCCGATGAAGTGACCGTCAAAGGTTTCTGCAAGTTCCCACGTATGTTTGAGCTTGCGTTTAGGGTTGTTTGATTCGCTTAAGTACACCGTGAAACCGGGCTCAGCACAGCCTGTCATGGCTCCAGTGTTAGGGCAGTGTGCGGTTACCACTGAGCCATCAGCAAGTTCAACATCGGCCAAAAAGCGCTTGTACCTTTTTACAAGCGTGCCGCGTATTAACGCAGGTGCAAAGTTCATAGTTTCCCCTGAGCTTAAATAACCAAAACGCGCAGATTAACAGACATTCGGGTGAGTCAGTAGTGATTACCCGCATACAGCAACAACTGATAAGGATTAAAACGCAATGGCAGAATTTACCGTTAGCCTCTCGACAAGCAGCGCACAGGCAGCATGGGGAGAGAATGCAAAACTTTCTTTCAATGAAACCGGTGCGGTAATTCACCTACCCGACGACAGTCAAAACGCGCGTTTAATTCAGCAAGCGGCGCGTAAACTTGATGGTTTGAACTTACCTGGCGTTACCCTTGTTGGCGATTGGCAAAAAGAACAACAGTGGGCATTTGCACTTAGCTTCACTAAAGCACGTAACCCAGCTTCAATTGAATGGGCAGACAACGGTGACAAAGCGGCGTTAGAGCAAGAGTACGCGGCATTATTGTTTACCCGTCAGTTGGTGAACGAAACGCCAGAAGACCTAAGCCCAGAAACATTGGCACAGCGCGCTGCAGAATGGCTTAAATCTCTGGGCGGTGACAACGTAACCTACAGCATGACTGTTGGCGAGGCGCTGAAAGAAGAAGGGTGGATTGGCATTTATAATGTAGGTCGAGGCAGTGAACGTTCGCCTGCTATGTTGGTACTAGATTACAACCCAACCGGTAATGAAGATGCGCAGGTTGATGCCGTATTGGTGGGTAAAGGCATTACATTTGACAGTGGTGGTTACAGTATCAAGTCAAGCGAAGGTATGCTTGATATGAAGTGTGACATGGGTGGTGCTGCTACAGTGACAGGTGCACTGGGTTTAGCGATAACACAAGGCATTCAAAAGCGCATTCAACTTATTTTATGCTGTGCAGAAAACCTTATCAGTGGGCACGCTTATAAGCTTGGCGATGTTTTAACCTATAAAAACGGTGTTACCGTTGAAGTCGTTAATACCGATGCTGAAGGCAGACTAGTACTGGCCGATGGCTTAATGCTTGCAACAGATACTGGCGCACCACTTATTATTGATGCTGCAACGCTAACTGGTGCTGCCGTAGTTGCTTTAGGGTCGGATTACCACGGTGTGTTCTCTCTTGATGACAATGCAAGAGAACAGATGTTAGCTGCTGCAAAGGCGGAAAATGAGCGTTTTTGGCCACTTCCATTAGAATCATTCCATGCTGATCGTTGTCCATCTGCGTTTGCCGATACAGCAAACAGCCGTCCAATGAAAGGTGGCGGCGGTGGCGGTGCATCAAATGCTGCAGGTTTCTTATCGCGCTTTGTAAAGCATGAAGGTTGGGTGCACTTAGATTTAGCCGCGGCCTATCATGGCGGCGCAACGGCTGAAATGCCTGTTGGCGCTACCGCGAAAGGCATTCGCTCAATTGCGCGCATGTTGAAAGACTTTAAAGCGTAAACATCAACAGCACGTTTTGTTGAATAAACAAAAAAGGCACTACTATTTATAGACAGTGCCTTTTTAGATTGTGTAACTGCGGGGGAATTAGATGCCGCCGAGACGCTCTGCTAGTTGCTTATAGCGTTCTACGTCAGCTTTATCAAAAAGCGGATTACCGTCTGCATCTTTATCTTTCGACACCAAAAGGCTCTCCCTCTCCAAGCGCTCTACGCGAACATCTTGTACATCTAAGAAAGCAGCTACTTCTTTTACTGTCATTAAACTCATTGTTAATTATCCACTTGTCAATATTGATTGTTATTATTCTACTGTTCATGTCACGAACGTTTTCGATGATAACACCATTACATCAAAAGGGTTGGTGTTAAGACATTAGCCAAAAGTTGTAGGTGTTTGTTTTTCTCTTGCCTTTAAAATAAAAGGCTTAATTGAAAAAACGAGTTAATTCGTGACCCAGTAGAACGTAAATTCATGTCAACACGCTCTATATTAGTTAAGCGCAAATTTTCTATTTTTCGAATATTTTTTCTGCTTCGTTAAATATAGGTGTTTTTAACCGAAGCCGCTTGGTTTACCATGGCGCGCATCAGCACACCGTACCCACATTCTTTGGAGAAATTACGATATGGATACTTGGTCAGCCGCCATAATGCTTTTTTTGATCATGGATCCGCTTGGAAATCTTCCTGTTTTTATGTCGGTGCTAAAGTCTATTGAGCCGAAGCGCAGACAGATAATTCTCATTCGCGAATTATTGTTTGCACTGGGCATACTGTTCTTGTTTTTGTTTAGTGGTCAATCGGTGCTTAACTTCCTAAACGTTGAGCAAGAAACCGTGAGTATCGCGGGCGGGATTATTCTATTTCTAATTGCATTGAAAATGATTTTCCCGTCTTCAGGTAACCCAAGTGGCCTTGCTGTTGGTGAAGAACCTTTTTTAGTGCCGCTTGCCATCCCAATGATTGCAGGCCCTTCTACACTAGCAGCACTCATTCTGCTGGCAAATCAGGCGCCAGATAGAATGACAGACTGGTCGATTGCTTTGGCGGCGTCGTGGTCGATCAGTGCTGTAATTTTGATGTTCTCAAATGTTTTTCATAAAATTCTAGGAGAACGAGGATTAGTTGCCATGGAGCGCCTTATGGGAATGATCCTTGTGATGATTGCCATTCAGATGCTACTTGATGGCGTTACGAAATATTTCATGCATGCCACCGGAGCTCTATAAATGGCGAAGCAAAAACTGAATACATTTGGTCGTGTAAGAGCCTTGGAAGGCTGGAAAGCCATTGCTTTTGGCGCGGCGTTGCTTGAACGCATGTTGCCCAACTACACCTTATTTTGCGATGTAACTGAAACGGGCGATGCACCTGCACTGCGCAATTGTTTAAACCTTGTTTGGGAAACGTTGAAGTCACCTAAAAGCAAATTCAACGTAGGCGTTCAGCTTGAAAAAGTGGAAGTAGCAACACCAGATACCAGTGAGTTTGATAACTATGGTGTTTACCCTGCCATTGATGCTGCTATTGGTTTAGCCGCACTTTTAAATTTAGTAGCCGGCGATGACCCTCAAGGCGCAGTAGTGGTTAGCAAATTGTCTCAAGGTAGTGTGGAAGCATATTTACTGGCCGCAGAGGAAGCCTCTGACGAAACGGTAAAAGAACATCCGCTAATGGCTTTTGAAGTAGAAGTACAAAACGAATTGCTAGACTACATAGAGCAAGCGAAGTATCCAGCCAAAGCATGTGAAGAAATGAAGCAGCTTGCGCTTGAAGCGGGTATTTCAAACATTGGTCTTGAGCTTTAAGGCTTGAGACAGCCTTGAGCTTTAAAACAGCCCTGAGCGCCGCTTCTAGGCCTCTATCTCAATTAACATATACACAAGTGCGCTTGTCCGCTTTTCTTTTGTAATACGCCAGTTTGCCGGAAGGGGTGGCGTTTCAAGCGTGCTCTCGTGTTCTAAATAGATGACACTGTCCTTGTCAACGCACTGCGCTAGCGCTTTTAACGTTGGTGCTACCAAGCCTTTGCCAAAAGGTGGGTCGACAAAAACAATATCAAACTTACTGTTAGCAAAGCTTTCAATGGCGCGTAAAGCGTCAGTATTATGCACAACTGCAGTCGCAGTATCGTTTATTTTTAGGGTTCTAAGGTTTTCTTTCAGCTGAGCACTGGCTTGCTTGTCTAATTCAACGAAGTCGCAATGTGAAGCATAGCGAGAAAGCGCTTCAAGTCCCAACCCACCAGAACCCGCGAAGACATCTAAACAACGTGCGTCGCTTAGATAGGGCATTAGCCAATTAAATAATGTTTCTTTGTTTCTATCAGTAGTGGGGCGTAAACCTTCGGCATTTAGCACGGGTAACTTTCTACCGCGCCATTGGCCACCAATAATTCTTATCTGGCCAACGCTATTTCCACGTTGAGAATTGGCTTTTTTAACCCCATTTCGGTTTTTTGCAGAAGATGGTGCCCGAGATGGGCGAGAAACTCGCTTCATAGTAGCTGACAATGGTATCATGCGTTCATACATTAGGCGGCAAGTGTAGCCGAATTTGCTCAGAATTTATAAGGATTTGTCCTAACAATGTCGAAACTTTTTGGCTGGTTCAACAAGAACAAAAAAGCGGAAAAACAAAAAGCACAAGAAGCAGAAGCACTAGCAGCAGAAAACGCTGCTGCTGGGGCTGCCGCAAAAGCACAGGCTGAGGCAGAAGCGAAAGCCCAAGCAGAGGCAGAAGCGAAAGCACAAGCAGAGGCGGAAGCAAAAGCGCAAGCTGAGGCAGAAGCTAAAGCTCAGGCTGAGGCGGAAGCGAAGGCTCAGGCTGAGGCGGAAGCGAAGGCTCAGGCTGAGGCGGAAGCGAAAGCCCAGGCTGAGGCGGAAGCGAAAGCCCAGGCTGAGGCAGAAGCAAAAGCTCAGGCTGAGGCAGAAGCAAAAGCGCAAGCTGAGGCAGAAGCGAAAGCCCAGGCTGAGGCAGAAGCGAGAGCTCAAGCTGAGGCAGAAGCGAAAGCCCAAGCTGAAAAGCCTAAAGAGAAAAAGTCGCTTTTCTCTCGCTTAAAAGAGAGCCTTTCACGCACTAAAGAAAATTTAGGCAGCGGTATTGTTAGCCTTTTCAAAGGTAAGGCTATAGACGATGAGCTTTACGAAGATCTTGAGACTCAGCTTCTTGTTGCCGATGTGGGTATGGACACTACACAGAAAATCATCAACCACCTAACCGACAGCGCATCGCGTAAAGATTTAAAAGATGCCGAAGCACTTCTAGATATTATGAAGCAGCAAATGTCAGGAATGCTGTCTGAAGTAAACCAACCACTGCCAGAGGTTATGCAGGCTCATGATGCGTCTGAAGGGCCTTTTGTTATTTTAATGGTAGGTGTTAACGGTGTAGGTAAAACTACCACTATTGGTAAGCTTGCAAAACAATTCCAGCAGCAAGGCAAAAAGGTGATGTTAGCAGCAGGTGATACATTCCGTGCTGCCGCTGTTGAACAGTTGCAAGTATGGGGTGAGCGCAACGATATTCCTGTTATTGCACAGCACACCGGTGCCGACAGTGCATCAGTACTTTATGATGCATTAGAAGCTGCTAAGTCGCGCGGCACTGACGTACTCATTGCTGATACGGCTGGTCGTTTACAGAACAAAAATAATCTGATGGAAGAGCTTAAGAAAGTAGTAAGGGTTATGAAAAAACTAAACCCTAATGCACCTCACGAGGTTATGCTTACGCTCGACGCCGGTACAGGACAAAACGCAGTTAGTCAGGCTAAGTTGTTTAATGAAGCTGTTGGATTAACAGGATTAACGCTAACCAAGCTCGATGGTACGGCGAAAGGTGGTGTTATCTTCTCTATTGCCGATCAGTTCAAAATTCCTATAAGGTATATAGGTGTGGGTGAAGGCATTGACGATTTGCGTCAGTTTGATGGCCAAGAATTTATTGATGCCTTGTTTAGCGAAATGGATGCTCCAGAGAGTTAATACATAGCGGCGTTAGGAAATGCAGTAGGGAATAATAATGATAAAGTTTGAGCAGGTAAGCAAAACCTACCCCGGCGGTCAAAGAGCGCTTAGCAAAGTTAACTTTCACATTGCGCCAGGAGAAATGGCTTTTTTAACTGGCCACTCTGGCGCAGGTAAAAGCACACTGCTTAAACTTATCAGCATTATGGAGCGCCCCACTGTCGGTCGCGTTTTAATAAATGGGCACGACTTAAACAACATAAGTCGGCGAGACATCGCCTATATTCGTCGTGATATAGGCATGATTTTCCAAAGCCATCAGTTGTTAATGGACAAAACCGTATTCGACAACGTGGCTTTGCCGCTTGTTATTGAAGGCTACACTCACAAAGAAATTCGAAAACGCGTAGAAGCCGCCCTAGAAATGGTGGGGTTGCGTGATAAAGTTCGCAATTTACCAATGACGCTATCGGGCGGTGAGCAGCAGCGCGTTGGTATCGCCCGCGCGGTGGTTAACAAGCCGCCCCTTTTACTTGCCGACGAGCCAACGGGTAATCTCGACCCCAAGTTGTCTATGGAAATTATTCGCTTGTTTGAAGATTTTAACCAAGCGGGCGTATCCGTTCTCATTGCCACGCACGACCTTGGCCTTATTGCGCGTATGCGCTATCGCACCCTTACACTGAAAAGCGGTCAAATGATTACTGATGGTTTAACTGACGGTGCGGATGCAAATAGCCTTGAAGGAGAATGGTCATGAGCATTCTTTTTAAAGGAAGGGCACAGGGCGCGTCATCATCGAAAGTGAGCGTGACACAAGCATTTTTCATGTTTTTTGTCAGTCATATCCGACAAGCCTTGTCGAGTTTAGGTGAACTTTGGCGACAGCCGTTAGCATCAATGATGACCATTGGCGTGTTAGGTTTAAGTATTACATTGCCGAGCACGCTCTATATCATGGTGAAGAACACCGAAAAAATTACCGCTGGGTGGGATCAAGCGTCTGAAATATCCTTGTTTTTAAAACCAAACGTAACGACTACAAGTTCGCAGCAATTGGTTGCACGGTTAAACACGTGGCCAGAGATTGAAAGTGTGGTTTATATTCCGGCTGATGACGCCTTAAAGGAGTTTCAGCATTTATCTGGCTTGGGTGACGCTATTGCGTATTTAGAAAAGAACCCGTTGCCTGATGTGGTATTGATAACACCAGCAGAAAAGCATGGGTCGCCCACTGCCGCTAAAGCACTGCTTGATAAATTGCGACAACAGCGTGAGGTTGACATTGGTAAGCTTGATATTGAGTGGCTAGAGCGCTTGTATGCGGTTATCGATATTGCGCGAGATTTAGTAACACTTATCGGTCTGCTGTTATTCATCGCAGTGGTGCTTATTATTGGGAACACTATTCGCCTAAACATCTTAAATAAGTACGATGAAATTGTAGTGATGAAATTAGTGGGTGCTACAGACGCCTTTATCCATCGTCCGTTTCTATATACGGGGTTTTGGTACGGATTACTGGGCGGACTAATGGCGTGGTTTGCCGTCATCATTATTTTGTGGTGGATGGACAGCAGTATTACTGCCTTTGCTTCGATGTATCAAAAAGATTTCAACATAACCGGTCTTACAGGTAGTGCGCTACTCACCATGCTAGGGTTATCAATTGCGTTAGGGTTGTTAGGGTCGCTAATATCAGTGCAGCGTCACGTTCGAGACATCGAGCCGAAGTAGCACCGACCTGCGATTAACCTAATCAGATCTGAACTTAAAAGCCAAAAAAGATTCAATGCACTGCCCGTGCGCTTATGTTTATTTTCTCCATAAACGCATGGCTCTGGTAGGAAGTAAGTTACGCTTTGGCAATCGCTCTTGGATAGTGAGAGGAAATCGCGCTTCTTACGCCGTTACCCCAAACAATAGCTTGGTTGTAAAGAACGTGAAGTTGCTTTTGGTCGATGTTTAATAACTTTGCCTGCTTGATAACGTTCATCCATAGCGCACCTTCAAATGCCCTTACCAACGTCATGTAACTGTTCATTTCAAGATTCTTACCTAACAAAGCTTCGTTTACTTCGTCTGATAACGGTAGTTGTTTTACAATGTCAGTCATAGACTGATCTAACAACGCTTCGAGCAGCGAGAATAGACCTACCAAAAACGAAATTGGCGGGTTGTTCTTAACGCCCCTGCGCTCTGCAAGTAAGTCGAAAAACTTCGCTCTAACCAAAGACATATGAATAACTTCAAGTGGCTTTTCATCGCCTAGATTAGTCAGGCTTAGCAGTGCAATAAACTTCTTGATTTCCACTTCACCCATGTAATTAAGCGCGTGTTTTAGCGAAGTAATTTTATAGCGCTTGTTGATGGTTGGGTTGTTGATAAATTTAAGAAGTAAAAAACTGAGCGTGGCGTCACGCTCTATTATCTGGCTAATACGGTTAATATCAAAGTCGCTGTTTGAGCTTTCGCCCATCAAATCAACAACGTTCATTTTAGAAGCAGGTAGCTGCCTTAAAATACGTGCTTCTGGCTGTGAGAAGAAATAGCCCTGGAAGAAGTCGAAACCAAGGTCAACACAGGTTGAAAAGTGTTCCTGTGAATCTACCTGCTCGGCTACCATTTTTACGTCGGCGCCGTGATACCGTGAAATTTGCTTTTCAATGGTTTCGAAACGGGTTTTGGTTACATCTACTTTTACAATGTCGATAAGCGGAAAAATATCGTGCTGCGAGCCCACCATCATAGGGTCGCTTATGGCAAGCCTAAAGCCGAGCTGCTTTATGTGCTCGCATGCTTGAAACAGTGCGGAGGTGTTTTCGGTTGGATCGGCTAACTCAACCACAACAGAAGAAGGGTTAAGTGTAGTTGGGAACCGCGAAATAAGGGTGTCGGATGAAAATGTTATAAATGACGTTTTTTCACCACAGATATCATCGAGGCCTAAAGGATGAAATTGCTCGCTAATATACTTCGATTTCTCGGCACTGTGTTCTGGGTAAGCACCACTTTTGCCATCTCTAAACAGCAGCTCGTAGGCAAAGACATCTTTGCTTTTATCCAAAATAGGTTGGCGAGCTATAAAGGCGAACATATTCATTCCTGATCCAACATGGTTGAGAAGGTGCTTTGAAAAACTGTTACAACTAACATCCTGTTGCCATTGAACAGTATATCGGCAGGCTTGCCGATAACAAAAGCCCTAAGTTTCTTATTCTTGCATGCACCGTTTAAAGTGCGTGTTCACTTTTCATATTTTAGTCTATGACAAAGAAACACACACTCACAACCATTTAGCGCCTTTATTTGGGATAATTTTTCGTTGGCGAGTGACTACTTTTCAGGCAGAGCCGATTTGTGGATATGTTTTGCCCACTTTATTGCTTCGTTGTAGTAACTATGTAGTTGGCTTTGCTTCAAATCATATTTGGCAGCAAATTTGTGTATGCCTGCCCACTTTGCGCGCTCAAAGTATTGCGAAAGCAATAAGCAATTTCTTAGCGTACCAGGCTGGCCGCAAAGTGCATCTTTAACATCATCGCTAATCGGCACTTTATCTACCAAATCATCTATACGCTGTTCCATCATGGCATCTAACAACGATAGCAGCCCCGTTAGGAAACCTTTTAAAGGGTCGTCTTTTTCATGGATATTCATATAAACCAGTTCACAAAACTTTGCGCGTACCAGTGCCATTTGCATTAGCTCAGTGGGTTGGCCATCGCTTAAGTTCGCGAGCGCGAGCAAAGAGATGAACTTTTTCACCTCCACTTCACCCATGAAATTAAGTGCGTGTTTTAACGAATTAATTTTATTGCGTTTGTTAACTAGCGGATTATTGATAAAACGAAGCAATAGATAAGTAAGAGAGGGATCGCGCTCGATAATTTTGTTCACTTCGTCGAAATCTAGCTTAGCTTGACTGCTTAAAGCCATAAGCTCTAGCATGGTTAAGCTACTAGGCCCGAGTTTTCTGTGACGCACTATTTCTGGTTTTGCTAGGAAATATCCTTGGAAGTAGTCGAAGCCCATCTCTTTGAACTTATTGAACTCTTCATAGGTTTCAATTTTCTCGGCAACGAGTTTTATTCTATTTGCTTTAAACCTTTCGACTAGCGCGGGAATTTTATCGTGTGCTATCTCTGTAATATCTATTTTTACTACACTAGTGAAAGGAATAAAGGCTTCCCACTTACCTTTCATATCGTAGTCATCAAGGGCAATAGGATAGCCTAATCCGCGAATATGTTTGCATGCAGCTACCAGTGCATCGTCTACTTCAACGGTTTCCACTACTTCAATCACTACCTTGCTGGCATCTAGTGAGGTAGGAAAACGAAACATTAGGGTGTCGCGATGAAAGTTTATAAACGCCTTCTTATCACCAGTAATTTCTTCAATACCTAAACTTAAGTGAGTAGACGTTAGAATTTTTGAGGTTGCTTCATCAGGGTTCACATCGGGAAAGCAGTTATCTTCGCCAACTCGAAAAAGCAATTCGTATGCGTAAACATTTCGGTCTACGTCGAATATGGGTTGTCTTGCGACGTATGCAAACATCACGTTCCTCTTAACTGCATGATAAACATTGGCTTTACATCGACTATTTTAGTTTTCGTTATTGTCTAGCAAATGACTGCAGTGTTTGTAGTGCAAAAATCGATTGTATCAATCTATTATTTTCAGTTTCTTCATTGAAAAGCAAGATATATGATTACGCTTATTAACGGAACGTTAACTTTTTGCGGCTTTTCATTTAGCGACTAAATCGGTAGGTGTCATAAGTACGGGATAAGCGAACAACCATTGTGCTGTCATTAAAGTAGAATAATCGTGTCGTATTGTTGAAAAGGGCATAGCAGAGCGTTTGCAATGCCGAAATGCACGATGTGTGTTGAAGTTAATCTTTTTTCGAATACCGAACTTTTTTTTTGATTTTTGGTCTTGATATTGTAGAAATAGTCACTATACCTACATATCGGTATGACTTCATATCACAATTAGGTCTCGCGCGGCTTCTAGTACTTTGGTAACATGAAGCGGCAATACATGAGGTGAACAATGAGTAACAATTTGCAAACCATGGCCCTGTCAGTGCCACACAGCGGTAGCATCGAAGGCTACATTCAAGCTGTAAGCAGCATTGATATGCTTAGCGCAGAGGAAGAGCGCGAGTTGGCAGTGCGCCTTCGCGAAGACGAAGACTTACAAGCCGCTCGTAAGCTGGTAATGTCGCATCTTCGTTTTGTTGTGCACATTGCGAAGTCTTATTCAGGCTACGGCTTACCACAAGCAGACTTAATTCAAGAAGGTAATATTGGTCTGATGAAAGCAGTGAAGCGTTTCGACCCAACAGTGGGTGTGCGCTTGGTATCTTTTGCTGTTCATTGGATTAAAGCCGAGATTCACGAGTTTGTGCTCAAAAACTGGCGCATCGTTAAAGTTGCGACTACCAAAGCGCAACGCAAACTTTTCTTTAACCTTCGTAAAGCGAAAAAGCGCTTAGGTTGGTTTACTCACGATGAAGTACAAACAGTAGCAAGTGAGCTAGGTGTAAGTACGAAAGAAGTGCTTCAAATGGAAGCGCGCATGAGTAGCCAAGACCAAGCTTTCGATCTAACTGCTGACGAAGATGAAACTGGCGGCAATTTTGCACCTGTTCAATATCTAGAAGACAAGTCTTCAGATGTTGAGACTGACGTTATCAACAGCGACTGGGACGCAGCAGCAAGCAAGCGCTTGTACTCTGCAATTAAAACGTTGGATGATCGCAGTCAAGACATCATTGAAACGCGTTGGTTAGCAGATAACAAAATCACTCTGCAAGACTTAGCTGATAAATATCAAGTATCTGCTGAGCGCGTGCGTCAAATAGAAAAGAACGCAATGAAGAAATTACAGGCAGCAATGATCGCGTAGCGTTTATTGATTTGTTTTGAATATAAAAAAAGCGCCTATATGGCGCTTTTTTTATGGAGCACGGATATGCTAACGCTCGAAATTATTCGTCTTCGCCTTTTTTCACAGGCAACACCCAAAATACACCTTCAAATTCAGCCACAGGGTTTTCACCATCTAAAATAGCCACGGTAAGTTCAAAGCGGGCCTTTTTATTATTTTCTAATGGTTTGAACTTGCCAGATAAGGTTTCGATATTACATATTGCCCTTGGCTTCATCGTTATTGGCTTGTGATAATGTATGTTGCCATCTCCAAGCACTATGTCACCGTCCAGGCCGCGTTCTTTAAGCTGAAGATAAATCATTCCCCAACCCGTTAATGTGGCGAGTGAGAAGATACTACCGGCAAACATTGTGCCGTGAATATTGATGTTTTTATTCAATGACGCCCGGGTTTCAAGCGTTCTGCCTGTGTACTGATAAAGCTTGATTCCCATATGTTCAGTTATGGGAATGGTCTCAGACCAGGTTTCTTGTAACGACTTACACCACTTTGGATGTAAAACCAGCGTATTGTTTTCGGTAAATTTCTTCACCATTTGCTGACGCTTTAACATGCCAAGCTCGTTAGGCGCCTCTCGTTCAACGACAAAACCACAAGCACTAAAAAAGTCGATTGAGATTTCACGACTATTGGTAACTGCACGAACGGCACCCAGATCTTTAGCGACATTTTCAAGTGCAGCCATGATCATTTGGCCCAGACCTTTACGTTGATGTTCGTTGTGAACAGCAATATGACGAATCTGTGCCTCTTCGGCTGTGTTCAAGTGCACTCGCCCGCAAGCAACAATATCGCCGTTGCGGTTAGTTATTATACGGTGCTCGGCAACTTGCTCGTATTCGTCTTTCTCTGAGCCGGGAGGAAAGTTCCACGGTTGCCTTAAATGTTCCCACCTAAAGAGATAGTAGGCGTCGAACTCGGCATCGCTTTTTGGCGTTACAACCTTGTACACAATAAACCGACCTTTTTTGAAAGAGTGAACGTCATATTTAAACGTAACCGTGATTAGCGTACAAGCTTAAATATGTAAGTGAATTTAGCGGGCAGAATCTTTTTACACGTTGAATTGAAATGTTACTGGTCCATCGTTAATTAGCCCAACTTTCATATCTGCACCAAATTGACCTGTAGCAACGGGTATATCTTTGCTTTTAAGTGCGTCTATAAATTTAAGATAGATAGTCTTTCCATGTTCGGGTGTTGCACCACGAGAAAAACCTGGGCGATTACCTTTTTGGGTATCTGCAACCAGCGTAAATTGAGATACAACCAATATTTCGCCGCCGACCTGTTCAACGTTAAGGTTCATTTTTCCGTCACTGTCATTAAACATGCGGTAACGGCATAGTTTGTTGGCGAGCTTTTCTATTTCAGCATCACCGTCTTCTTTTTCAACGCCTAGCAACACAAGCATACCGTGACCAATTTCTCCAATTACTTCATTATCTACGGTGACGTTGGCTTCAAGTACACGTTGAATCAATCCTATCACTTAAATTAACTCCTGAAGGTAGCGTGACATATCTTTCGTAGCCCTGCACAATGCATAAGCAATATTTGGCTCTGAAGTGCTATGACCGGCGTCGGGTATAATTTGCAGCTGGCTATTTGGCCAAGCCTTATGAAGCCTTTCTGCTGCTTCAGTCTTGCAAATCATGTCATAGCGACCGTGCACAATGGTACCGGGAATACTCTGTATTTTCTCGATATTGTTAAGAATATAGTTTTCTTCTAAAAAGCAGGCGTTTGAAAGAAAGTGGCATTCTAGCGTAGCAAGGCAAGTGATTAAGCCCATGGGATAATGAGATGTACTGTCTCCCACTCCGGGTGGCAGTGAAACGCGAGACAACCTTTCTTCCCATTGATACCATCGCTTAAGCGCGGCGTGACGAAGTACTTCGTTATTTGAATGAATCATACTGCTGTAAAAATCACATACTGCAGCTGTATCAATAGGACTGGGGATGCCTTTGGTGAACTTTCTATAGTATTCGGGAAATAGCTGAGAAGCTGCGCCTTGCGGCGACAAAAACCAATCCCTGTCTTCTTGTCGTGCTAAAAACACACCTCTAAGAATTAGCCCAGTGACTCTGTTGCTGTGTTTAATAGCGTAAAGCAATGCAAGGGTTGAACCCCATGAGCCGCCGAACAAAAGTACTTTGTCTATTGCTAGATATGAGCGGAGCTTTTCAATGTCTTCTACATTCGACCATGTATCATTCTGCTTAGTATCTGCATGTGGTGTCGAACGCCCGCACCCTCTTTGTTCATAGCCTATGATGCGATATTTGTTGCTATCAAAAAAGCACTTGTAGTTGGGCGGAAGACCAGCGCCTGGGCCGCCGTGAATGAATATGACGGGAATGCCGTCTGGATTACCACTTTGCTCGAAGTACAGCGAATGCCCACTTCCCACGTCAATAAATCCATTTTTATAGTAGGTTACGTCTGGGTAAAGTCGTTTCATTTTATTTCTGCGCGTTGTGCGAGTGCCTGTTTTGGTTTACTTTACTGTTATAAGGACTTACGCGTACGTAACTTATTGTGCTTTATACAGTGTGTATTTTGTAACTCATTACACGTGTGCTTTTATTCAGCATCTTATATTGTAGCAAAGCCATTACGTTGTACTAGCTAATCACATAATGATCACAAATGCGAGGATGTTTATTTATGGCAGGTCAAGGTTCAGGCGGCAACGTAATTGCTGCAATTTGTAATTTCTTTATTCCTGGTTTAGGGCATTTAGTTCAAGGACGCATTTTAGGTGCGTTATTTTTCTTTGTAACTGTTGGTGTTTGTTATGCGCTAGCAGCAACAGTGGTACTTGCTATCGTATTTTGGCCTTTAGGTGCATTATTGCACCTTATTAGCATTATCAGCGCCGCCCGTTTTAGAGCAGGAGTTGTGGCATGAAACTCGTAGCCTCAGCATTTGTTGCCATGTTAATGCTCACTGGCTGCCAGTCTGCTTATTATGCAGCATGGGAAAAAGTAGGCATTGAGAAACGTGATATCTTGGTAGACCGAGTAGAGAACGCCAAAGAATCGCAAGAAGAGGCACAAGAGCAGTTTAGTTCAGCGCTTGAAGCATTTGGTGCCGTGGTAGCGTTTGATGGTGGCGAGCTTGAAGAAGTCTACGACCGCTTGAACGGCCAGTATGAAGATAGTGTTGCGGCAGCCGAGGATGTTACTGCGCGTATAGATAAAGTTGAAGGTGTAGCTGAAGCGTTGTTTGATGAATGGCAGGAAGAGCTTGAAAAGTATCAAAATGCCTCACTTAAACGCGACAGTGCAAGCAAACTTCGTGAAACACAGCGTCGTTACAAATCGCTGATGAAGGCCATGCGTAACGCTGAAAGCAAAATGGCTCCTGTGTTAAGTGCTTTACAAGACAACGTTTTGTATTTAAAGCACAACCTAAATGCGAGTGCTATTGGAGCATTACAAGGCGAGCTTTCTACCATTGAAAACAACGTGGCGCAGCTGCTTCGCCAAATGAATGCAGCTATTGAAGAGTCTGACGCATTTATTGCGTCGATGAAAAACTAACGTTTCGAAGCAAAATTCTCATGAAAAAAGGGAGCAAGTGCTCCCTTTTTGGTCGCATAGTCTCTTGTCATACGCTTGGTAGCGTAGTATCGCTCTTTACTCTGCGATCTCTTCATTCTTCAGGCACTTTTCTTGGCGCGTGCTCTGCTTTTTTATTCTCTAATGCCTCTCCCAAACTACATGTGAATTCAGCGCCAAACAGCACAATAATCCAAGATAAATACACCCACAAAAACAGAATAGGTACAACGGCTAGTGCGCCATAAATAAGTTCGTACGACGGGAAATTAGTGACGTAAAGGGCAAAGCCAGATTTGGTAATTTCAAAAGCGATGGTAGCAACTACCGCACCTGCAATAGCATGGCGCGCATATACTCGTCTGTTGGGCACCACCATATATAAAATAGCAAACGCCAACATGGCAGCGCCGCTTGGCACTAAGCTTAATAAAAAGGTGCCAAGGCCTGGTGTATACTCTTCAGTAAAGGCGGCTAGGCCGGCTAAGTAAGAACTCACTATCACGCTAGAGCCTATAAGCATTGGACCAAGAGTAATGACCATCCAATAAATAGCAAATGTATAGACAACGGGTCTGTCGCTTTGCGTGCGCCAAATACGGTTTAGTGTTTTATCTACATTCGATATAAGCATAAGTGCCACTACAAGCAGAGACAAAATACCGATGGCACTCATTTCCGATGCATTACCCACAAAGTCCGTCATGTACTTATGAACTACATCGCTTGCGGTTGGCACGAAGTTGCTAAATACAAAGTGCTCTAGCTTACTGCGTACAGAGGCAAAAGCGGGGAATGCTGACATGATTGTAAAGGTCACCATGATGAAAGGCACAAGTGATAACAGGGTTACATAGGCCAAGTGGCCAGCCGAAATGGTGATATTGTCTTCTTTACAGCGCTTTACAAAGATACTGCTTAAGTCTTTAAGCTGAGGCTTAACGTTTTGGTAAACCGTTTTAACCCTGTTTAAATCCACTCGATTTCTCCTGACGACGTCCATGGGTTTGCATTTAATACCAGTGCAGCCATGTTTTAGTTTTTCATTTGGCTAAGCGGATGGGTATATCAAAAGTTAAATGTTAACTGTGCAGACGATAGGTAGCAAAAGGTTTGTTTAAAAATAATAACAGGGTGAATGCCAATAACGCTGGTTTAATTAAAAAGGGGGCTGGTTTTAACAGTAAGGAGAGTGTTAACTTTGAATAGCTGAACTGCAAACCCGCAGTACAGCTATTCAAAGAGGGGTATTAAACAGGGTGATTAACTGTTACCTCGAACGCCAAGCATGTGGCAAATGGCATAACTAAGTTCGCTTCTATTTAGCGTGTAAAAATGAAAATGTTTAACGCCTTCTTTCGCCAGTACTTTTACCTGATCCATGGCGATATTAGCGCCAATTAGGTTGCGGGTGGCCTGGTCGTCTTCATCTAGTCCGTCGAACATTTTATGTAGCCAGCCTGGTACGTGCACGTTTGTAAAGCCAGCAAATCGTACTAATGTTTGGTAATTAGTTACTGGCAAAATACCGGGCACAAGGTCTAAGTCTACCCCAGCTGCGGCGGCGCGATCTCTAAAGCGTAAAAATACGCTGGTGTCGAAGAAGAACTGAGAGATAGCTTCCGTAGCGCCTGCTTCTGCCTTGCGCTTCAAATTAAGTAAATCGAACTGGGCGTTGGGGGCTTCGGGATGCTTTTCAGGATACGCTGCTACCGATATATCAAAATCGGCTACGTCTTTTAACAGGGCAACCAAATCTGACGCGTACATTTCCGTTTTATCTACACCTGCGGGTAGGTCGCCACGTAGGGCTACAATACGGCGAATACCAGAGTTCCAATAATCTTGAGCAATTTGCTTTAGTTCTTCTCTACTGGCATCAACACACGTTAAGTGTGGAACAGCTGCCACGCCAGTCTGTTGCTGGATGCGCTTTACAACGTCATGGGTTCTGTCACGTTCACCGCTATTAGCACCGTAAGTTACCGACATGTAACTAGGCTTTAATGGCGCAAGACGTTCTACAGATTTCCATAAGGTTTTTTCCATAGCTTCAGTTTTCGGGGGGAAAAACTCAAACGACACATCAATATCTCGCAGCTCAGACAGAGACTGATTTAGGGCATCGATACCTTCTGCGTAAGAAACCATGGCTTATTCTCTCAAAATTAAAATCTTATGGACGTTTAGACGTCTAAACTAAAGAATATATGTCTAGACGTCAAGAGGTTTACACTGCTCAATTGACCTTTTCGTTAATCTGTTTAGAATTTCTATTCATAACATAAAAAAGAGTAAACCGAGTTAGTACAATGGCAGAATGGAACGGCAACTATATTCACCCCTACGCAGAGCACGGTAAAAAAAGCGAACAGGTAAAGAAAGTCACTGTTTCCATACCTATTAATGTGCTGAAAGCGTTAACCGATGAACGCACGCGCCGACAAATTAATAACTTGCGTCACGCAACCAACTCAGAGTTGCTGTGTGAAGCATTTCTACATGCGTTTACGGGTCAACCGCTACCCAACGATGATGATTTACGCAAAGACAATCCTAACCGTGTGCCTGCTGAAGCGCGCCGTATTATGGAAGAAATGGGCATAGACCCAAGTTTAGAAAACGACGTATCAGAAGACTAATTACGCTTTACTTCAAATAAAAAACGGCGCTGTATAAGCGCCGTTTTAGTCTGCTGGGCAAGCAGCTATTCTTTTTCAGCTCCAGGAATACGAGCAACGCCCGATTTGATAGCTGCTTCAGATACGGCAGAAGCAATGCGCTGGCAAAGCCGCGGATCCATTGGCTTGGGAATAATATAGTCTTTACCAAAGGTTAGGCTTTCGCTTTTGCTGGCGGCAAGAACTTCAGCCGGCACTTCTTCTTTGGTTATTGCACGAAGCGCTTCAACGGCGGCAACCTTCATTTCATCGTTAATAGCAGTTGCTCGTACGTCCAGTGCGCCGCGGAAGATAAATGGGAAGCACAGTACGTTGTTTACCTGGTTAGGGTAGTCAGAGCGCCCTGTTGCCATAATTAGGTCTTTACGTACTTCGTGAGCAAGCTCTGGCTTAATTTCTGGATCTGGGTTTGAGCAGGCAAACACAATTGGGTTTTCTGCCATTAGCGCCAGCGTTTCCGGTGGTAACAAATCTGGGCCTGAAACGCCTACAAAGATATCTGCACCGTCCATTACATCTTCAAGCGTGCGTTTATCGGTATTATTGGCAAACAGCTTTTTGTGTTCTGTTAAATCATCGCGGCGAGTGTGAATTACGCCTTTGCGGTCTAGCATATAAATACGCTCACGTTGTGCGCCGCACTTTATGAGAAGCTCCATACATGCAACGGCTGCAGCGCCTGCGCCCATGCAAACAATTTTAGCAGTCTCAATATCTTTCCCTTGAATTTCCAAGGCGTTTAACATGCCTGCGGCAGTTACAATAGCCGTGCCGTGCTGGTCATCGTGAAATACAGGAATGTTACAGCGCTTAATTAGCTCTTGCTCAATTTCAAAGCATTCAGGTGCTTTAATATCTTCAAGATTAATACCACCAAACGTGTCTGCAATGTTCGCTACGGTATTAATAAATTCTTCTGTTGTGCGATGCTTAACTTCAATATCAATGGCATCAAGACCTGCAAAGCGCTTAAACAGAAACGCCTTACCTTCCATTACGGGCTTCGATGCAAGAGGGCCTAAGTTACCTAAGCCTAAAATAGCTGTACCGTTACTAATAACCGCTACCATGTTGCCCTTGGCGGTATATTTATAGGCGTTATCTGGGTCTTCTGCTATTTCTCGTACTGGTTCAGCCACACCTGGGCTGTACGCTAATGCTAGGTCGTCAACGCTATCAGCCGGCGTAGTAAGCTCTACACTAATTTTGCCCGGCGTTGGTTTGGCATGATAATCGAGGGCGCGTTGTCTAAAATCTGACATGTAAGTTAATATCCTTAAGACGTAGGGTTCATCGGTGTTTTTCGTCTGTGCGATGCAGTTAATGTTGTTATTGTTGTTTTAAATTGCTAAAGCACATGTTCGACGTTGTTAGAATTCGTCCAGCAGCACTAGTCTGCGCCGTAAACAGATATCATTATTCATGAAATTAATACTCACTATTACGGTGACGGTGGCAACTCTAACACAGCCTTTCACTGTGTACATATCTGATCAGAATTCTCATATATCAATTTAGGTGACGCTCAGTTATTAGACCAGTAATATACGGCTATAATTGCCATTCATGCTATTTATTGATGTTGTGTTAGATATATAGTTTCTGTATTTTATTTAACGGTTAAATCTGTCAATAAATACGGTAACTATTGAGCGTTAAAAAAGAGGAAGTAATGACGGAAAGAAAGCTGGTTGCAGCGCTTACCGAGGTTTGCGAAGAGCTTAAACAAGATGATAACGGTTTTTGTTGGCTTACTCATATTGGCCATTGGCGCTTGCCTACCATTATTGCTGTGTTCAATACACAAGCTCAGCTAACTGCAGCTCTATCACGAAAGTGGGATATAGACTTTATAAATCGCGTGAATATAGCGCTTGATACGGTAAAGTCATCTGCACATGCCTGTCGTTTTACAAGTGAGGAGGCATGTAGAACGAAAAATGGTGGAGATTGGGACAGCCATTTGTCGCAAATAGACTTGCATTAACAATACAACATGCGCAAACAAGAGAATAAAATGGTTTTCAGGTAATAAAAAAGCGCCGTATAGGCGCTTTTTAGATTGGATACCGATAAAGGTAATGGGCTTACTTTTTGCCCAATGCACCGAAACGCTTCTTGAAGCGATCAACACGACCACCGGTATCAACGTTACGTTGCTTACCAGTGTAGAATGGGTGACATGAAGAACATACGTCTAGGTTAATGTCTTTACCCATAGTAGAGCGGATTTTCATTACGTTACCGCAAGAGCATGTTGCTGTGATTTCAGCGTATTCTGGGTGGATACCTTGTTTCATGGGATTACCTCATTAATAAGGCCGTATCGCTATACAGCCCGAAGCCGCACACCATACGTAACTTAAAATTCAAATGATGAGTCGTTTACTTAAACAGCCCATCGCAAAAGAGCGGCGCATAATAATAGATGAGCCCGCTGTTATCAAGCGGTTTTTGTACGCAGAATAGGCAGCTTGTGATTCTCCTTAGGGTTAAATAAAAAAGTGTGATTAAATATTTGTACATACTGGCTTGTTGCACTTATTGACGGGCATCAGGGCAAACGCGGAAATAAAAGACTCACGTGCGCATTCAATGCGTTAAGGCATTTTTCTTCAACCATGGCATATATTCAAGTTGCTGTACCTGTTCCACTAAGGCAGTTATTTACTTACACCCACACATCTACGTTGCATCGTGGGGTGCGTGTCTCTGTGCCTTTCGGGCCACGTAAGTTGGTTGGAGTAGTGATAGGTACTGTGCCTGAAAGCGATGTTGAAGATGTTAACAAGCTAAAAGCAATAGACAGTGTTTTAGATGATAACGCCGTTATAGATGATGTGCTGCTTAAAATGGCGCAGTGGCTCTGGCAATACTATCACCACGCACCAGGTGAGGTGCTGCATGCCATGCTGCCGGTGTTACTAAGAAAAGGCGAGTCGCCCAGCCCTGAACCCGAAGATATGTTGTCGTTAACAAGCGATGTTGAAAGTATCGATTTAAGTATTTTATCAAAGGCGCCAAAACAAAGAGCGTGTGCTGAAGCACTTGAAAAAGGCGACATGCTTGCGTCTGCCGCAAGAAAACGCTTCGGAGCACCAGCAGTTAAGGCATTGGTAGAAAAAAGCGTTGCCACCATTACCGCTATTATCCCTCAGTTTAAATGTGCCGGTTGGCTTAACACCATGGAAGTGGGTGAAAAGCCCATTCCTGATAAAGAGCAGTCTGTCGCAGTTGCAGCGCTTAATCGTCAGCACAACAGCTTCGCCGTTAGTTTGCTGGAAGGTGTAACCGGTAGCGGTAAAACCGAAGTGTATCTGCAGGCAATTGAGCCACTTTTGGCAGACGGCAAGCAAATTCTTATCCTTGTTCCTGAAATTGGGTTAACACCTCAAACCGTATCGCGTTTTGAAAAGCGTTTTGGCATTGATGTAGGCGTACTTCACTCTCAGCTGTCTGATAAAGCAAGGCTGCAAGTGTGGCAGCGAGCAAGGGCTGGCGAGTTAGGTATCATCATTGGAACGCGCTCGGCCATCTTCACCCCCCTTAAAAACCCAGGTATGTTGATTGTTGATGAAGAGCATGACGAGTCGTTTAAACAACAAGACGGCTTACGCTATCACGCACGAGATCTCGCTGCGATGCGGGCCAAGCAGCATAACATCCCTTTGTTGTTAGGCAGTGCAACGCCAGCATTAGAGTCACTGAATAATGCGTTATCGAATAAGTACCACCATTTGCAGTTAACTAAACGAGCAGGTGGTGCTCAAAGTACCCATCAGCACTTATTGGATGCCCGCGATCAGCCCATTCATTACGGTATTGCCCAAGGCATGTTAAGCATAATGCGTCAGCATATTAGTGCTGGCAATCAAGTGCTAGTGTTCGTTAACCGCCGTGGTTACGCACCGGCAATGCTGTGTCACCATTGTGGTGAAACTGTAACGTGTAAGCGCTGCGACCGACCGTACACCGTGCATAAAGGTCAAAATCGCCTTCAGTGCCATCATTGCTCCGGTACCCGCGCTATGCCGTCAAGCTGCGAGGCTTGCCACAGCAGTGAATTGGTTACCGCCGGTACCGGCACCGAACAAGTTGAACAGGGGTTAAGTGCATTATTTCCCGGTGTTAAGCAAGTTCGTATAGACAGTGACTCGGTACGCGGTAAAGACAAGTTACACCAAACCCTTGAAGCCATAAATCGACAGGAATATCAGCTGTTAGTTGGCACGCAAATATTATCGAAAGGGCATCATTTTCCGCACGTTACGCTGGTGGTTGTATTAGACGTAGATGGTGCATTATTTAGCGCCGATTTTCGCGCCCCCGAGAAGCTTGCACAGCTGGTAACACAGCTAGCCGGTAGAGCGGGACGGGCTAGCAAGCCAGGCGAAATGTGGCTGCAAACACACAATCCCCATCATCCTTTGCTGCAAGACCTTGTGAATAATGGTTATGGCCATTTTGCACGACTTGCATTAATGGAAAGAAAGGCTGCTAGCTTACCGCCTTATATCAGTCAGTTTGTTATTCGCGCCGAGGCTACCGACAGTCATCTTGCTTATAATTTCTTGCAAGGCTGTAAAGGTATTTTCAATCAGCATCAGGCTGTGGAAATGAACGGACCATTCCCTTGCTTAATAGAGAAGAGACAAGGAAGGTTTCGCTTTATGTTGGTATGCAGCCACCAAAAGCGAGCACCGCTTCATGAAGCGTTGCGTTTAGCGCTTCCTTTTTTGCAAGCCTTACCCCAAGCTATAAAAGTGCGCTGGTCGGTAGATATTGACCCTACCGATTTCAGTTAGCTTGTTGGCGTGCAATACGTTAAAATTTAGCAATTACGCCGGCTATTTTTTATCGCGGATATACACGAATAAGGTATGTTGGCAGCTTCAAAAAAAAGCTGGTACTTTGAAAAAATGGCCGAATAAAGCCTTGGTATAAGACGTTTTTCTTACGACCACGAACAATGATAACAAGTAGGAATATTGCCAACTATGGCTCAACGCGATTATGTCTCTCGTGGACGCTCTACACAAAAAAAGAAGCCTGCGAATAATGGCAGGAAACCCGCTTCACAAACCCAATCTAATGCCCCAGCGTTAGGTAAGCTACCTATCATTCGCCTTGTGGGCGTGTTTGCTTTGGTTATAGGTTTTGGTGTTTTTCTATGGTCTATAAAAGACAATGTTGAAGAACAAGTAGATGTACAGGCGGCAAGGCCTGTAGCGCCTACCGAAGAGGCATTACCGGAGTTGCCGGAAGAAGAGTGGGAATATATTAAAACACTTCCAGGTTACGAAGTAGAAGTTGAAGTTCAAGAGCAGGAAAAGTCTGATAAACGCTACCTAATGCAGTGCGCGTCATTCAGAACTCGCGCGCAAGCTGAAGAAATGAAAGCTAAAATTGCTTTCCAAGGTTTAGAAGCGCTAATTCGCCACAGCAGTGGCAGTAACGGCGACTGGTTCCGCGTTATTCTGGGGCCATTTGAGTCTAAGCGCGATGCTGAAAAAGCAAAGCATAGCCTGCGTAAAGTGAATATAGCGACTTGCCAAATTTGGTACTGGAATTTGTAGGCCACTGCCCGTATGAAAAGTAGGGGCAAGAAGAGCACTACGCGAATAATAAAAATGATCTTAAAATAAACGGGGGAGCTAACAGCTCCACCGTTTGGTTTAAGGTCTATCGTCGTTGCCATCTGTTAACCCTATAATGCTCTATCTGGTAAACCTGTAATGACAGTGTAGGCAACTTATAGCGCGTCTCTAATCAATAGCTCCGGTCTTATCCACAGAAAATTCAGCTAATCCCGAGAGGGCGTAATACGTTCCATATATTTCTTCAAGTTTGCCGCTGTCACGCAAAAGTGGCATTTTGGCATCAAAGTGTGCAGCCAGCATTCTACCTCGATGGGTATTTCTAAATGCCAAAAATAACTCGTCTCCTTCACGAATAGCTTTGTGATGAATACGGCCGCGGTAAGCCTCTAAAAAATTAATGTCGTAATCAAGCATGTAGTCAAGGCGGCGATTCAGCACAAGCTCAAAACCAGCTTCTATTGTGTCTACTGGGTAGGCGCTTTCAATGTTATGAAATAGCTTGTTGAAGCCATAGCCGTTACGAAAAGCAACTTGTTTCCCCGTAAAAATATCGTCTACATCGTCCGAAGGCGGCGACTCAGGTCGATAAAAAATATGAATGGCAAGGTCTGTATCCAATATCCACTTGGCATAAACTGCATCAGGTAATTCGTGTTGATACACGCCAACCATAATGTCGGCTTTGTCTTGTTTAAACTGATTCAGTGCTCGAGGGTAAGTGCTGGTTTGATGGGAAATAGTGTAACCGTCGAATACCGCGTCGAGCAGTTCATAGTACACGCCTGTATTGTCTCTGTTCGTAAAGCCCTCCCAGTGAGCTGCCGATACTACAATCGGGCGCTCACTCGTGTCAGCAAACGCGGTGCTGTTTAATAAAAATGACAACACAAAAAGGCTCGAAATGAGCATTGGAAAGTACAAACGGTTTCGCAATATACCGCAGCCTTAAATTTTTGTTATTCGTACTTCTCAGTATAGACACCAATGTGTCGGGATCTCAATTTATTAACACGTAAGAAAGCGCCCTAAGGTTCCTACAGCTTTAATTACTGACGGGAAGCTTTTACCATCTCGACTCCCAGCAACAAAAACCATATTATTTGCCCTAAGCCAAAAATGGACGTTGAGGCTTCAAATACCATGTTTCCTTCTAAGGCTGATAAGCCTGAAAAGAGTGTGAAGACCCCAGCGATACCCACTGCAATACCGATAATGTGAATGGTTTTTGCGTACTTATTGGCTTTTATGCCCATATAACTAATAAGCAGCACCCAAAGCGCTCCGAGAAGTTCGATACCTCCTCCAAGCGCATCTATCACAATATCTACACTGTTTAAGACCACAACTGCATTGTCTTCACTGGTGTTAGCATAGTTTGCAAGAGACGGCAGGCTTACTAAAAAAATAAAAGTGCTAGCGAGTACAAAGGTTGCCCAGATGTTGCCTAATGAACTGTTAAATTGTGCTGTGATAGGGCTCGTGCTTTTGTATATCTTTAACAACGATTGGTTCAGCAAAATAAGGCCTAAGCTAAACACAATGCCAATAACAATATAGCCCATAAAAAAGGTATCGCGCTGTGACAAAAGGAACGTAAGGCGAGAAGTCTCAGTGTTATCTGCAGGTGCTTCAATTAGGCCAAAAAACAGCACGAAGCCGAAGATATAAGTAAGTCCACAAACGAGTGATGCTATGCCGCCCGCTTTGCGTTGTGCAGAAGTTACTGTCTCATGGGTAGATGCTTCAGATGTGTGTGGGTTTAATTCCATTTTTATACTCGTGTTCTACTCTTGCTTGGCTTTTGCTCGGTTCTTACTCAGCTCTTACATAGCTCCTATATAGCAGGGCTACTGATTTCCATTAAGAACTACATGATGTAACCCATCAACTTCAATTTGTAACAAACATTGATTGCGCGGTAGCAATGGTTCTTTAATTACTGGTGAAGAAACGGAATAGCTATACCCCAGCGTTCTGCAAGCACGTTAGACGCCAATACACCAATGGCGAAAGTGTTAAGTGAAGCCGCAGCCCAAAACACACGCATAAAAGCCGGCTTGCTACGTTTATGTTTAAAAACATGCTGAGCAATAAAAGCACCGGGCCATCCACCTAAAAGCCCAAGTATGTGAAGTTTACTTTCAGATATGCGCCATCGTTGATGTTTGGCGGCAGATTTATCGATGCCATAACAAGCAAATGCAATAGCGCTTATTACTGCGCAGAAATAAGTGACATTAACAGGCAATTGACCTATTAAATTTAGCAACACCAACGCGCTGCAATACACTGTTACAACTAATTTAGCCACTTTTGAGCCTGACTTACCTGCGTTGTGTTGAGAGCGCACGTTTTTGTAGTCTTTTAATAGTTTTACAGAAGCCGCCTTTTGCCCGCCTTTACCATCGTCTTTCATTTCATAAACGATAATATCGCCGTTCACTGGGCGCCGAGATCGTTTCAAAAAGCTACTGATATGAACAAAGGCACGGGTTCCGCCTCCATTAGGCTCTACAAAACCAAAGCCTTTGGCGTCATCCCAATGCTGAATTCTTCCCTGATACTTCATTTATCTTCCTTTTAAACTACTTATTAAAAGCACAGAGTATGTGAAGCAGGGCACATTTATTCAATGTACTTTTTTAAACACAGGTATCTTTTTTCCCACTACAGTGAAACAGCATGTGGTAATACCCTTGAAAATAAGGCGTGCTGCCCCACTTTAAGAAGTATTGGACTTATAGGCTATCGCAGCGAGACGTTTTTAGTGAAACTGTTTTAGATAGTTTGGCGATAGCACCCAGCAAAACGGGGAATTAACGTGACAACGATTGTATCTGTACGACGTGGAAATCAGGTAGTAATGGCCGGAGATGGTCAGGTATCGCTAGGCAATACCGTAATGAAGGGCAATGCGCGCAAAGTTCGCCGCTTGTATCACGATAAAATTTTAGCAGGCTTCGCTGGTGGTACTGCAGATGCGTTTACGTTGTTTGAGCGCTTTGAAGCGAAGCTAGAAGCGCATCAGGGGCATTTAACCAAAGCGGCTGTTGAACTGGCAAAGGACTGGCGCACCGACCGAATGTTGCGAAAGCTCGAGGCATTATTAGCTGTAGCCGATGAAACCGCGTCATTTATAATTACAGGTAATGGCGATGTGGTTCAGCCAGAGCAAGACTTAATTGCCATTGGGTCTGGTGGTAACTATGCGCAAGCAGCAGCAACCGCGCTGTTAAACAACACCGAATTAAGTGCAAAGGAAATTGCGGAAAAATCGCTCACGATTGCAGGTGATATTTGCGTATTCACCAACCACAGCCAAACTGTTGATGTACTAGATTATTAAATCACCAAATTACTCAGTTTTTGCCTAAGCAAAAACTCATTCGCCGCGTTGGCGCTTTTTGTAATACCTTCCAACGCGAAGCGCTCTGTTAGAAAAGGGTTTATTCATGTCTGAAATGACACCAAGAGAAATTGTCCATGAACTGGATCGCCATATCATTGGTCAGCAAGACGCAAAACGCGCAGTCTCTATTGCGCTGCGTAATCGCTGGCGCCGTATGCAGCTTGAGCCAGAATTACGCCAAGAAGTAACGCCTAAAAACATTCTCATGATTGGTCCAACCGGTGTAGGCAAAACTGAAATTGCGCGCCGTTTGGCAAAGTTAGCCAATGCACCATTTATTAAGGTGGAAGCAACAAAATTTACTGAAGTAGGTTATGTAGGTAAAGAAGTAGAAACTATCATACGTGACCTTGCGGACATTGCCGTTAAGATGACGAAAGAGAACGAAATGAAGAAGGTAAAATTCCGTGCTGAAGAAGCAGCGGAAGACCGCATTCTTGATGTTCTTATTCCGCCACCAGAAGACGCATGGGGCAACAAAGAAGATGTTGAAGATCGCGGTACGCGCCAAGCGTTTCGTAAAAAACTTCGTCAGGGCGATCTAGACGACAAAGAAATTGATATTGATGTGGCACAGCCGCAGGTGGGCGTAGAAATTATGGCGCCTCCTGGTATGGAAGAAATGACCAATCAGCTTCAAGGCATGTTCCAAAATCTGTCGGGTTCGCAAAAGAAAAAGAAGAAGCTGAAAATTAAAGACGCATTCAAACTGCTTGTTGAAGAAGAGGCTGCCCGCCTTGTCAATCAAGAAGACTTGAAAGAAAAAGCGATTGAAGCAGTAGAGCAGCACGGCATTGTGTTTGTTGATGAAATTGACAAAATTTGTAAGCGTGAGGGTAATACATCTGGCGATGTGTCGCGTGAAGGCGTACAGCGTGACCTATTGCCATTAGTAGAAGGCTCAACAGTATCTACCAAGCACGGTATGGTTAAAACCGACCACATCCTGTTTATTGCTTCTGGTGCTTTCCAAATGAGCAAGCCGTCTGACCTTATTCCAGAGCTACAGGGTCGTTTACCTATTCGTGTTGAGCTATCAGCACTTAAAGTAGATGACTTCAAACGTATTCTAACCGAGCCAAACGCATCGCTTACGCAACAGTATATTGCGTTGATGAAAACCGAAGGCGTTGACATTAGTTTCGACGAATCGGGTATTCAACGTATTGCTGAGGCCGCGTGGCAGGTAAACGAGCGCACTGAAAATATTGGTGCCCGCCGTTTGCATACGGTGCTTGAACGCTTAATGGAAGATATCTCGTTTGATGCTTCTGAGAAAAGCGGTGAAAGCTTTGTGATTGATGCAGCGTACGTGAATAACCACTTAGAAACACTGGTAGACAACGAAGACTTATCGCGTTTTATTCTATAAATAAGTGTTTTACAGCGTAGGTAGTAGCGCTATATTAGCCTAGTGAAAGCCCTGCTATGTGATATTCACACGCTGGGCTTTTTTGTATTTTCAGTATTACCTACTTCTTTAACCTTCCGCTGCGCTCTTAATTAGTCAGTAATGACACTAAGCGGCCCGTGATATCAAGGCCGGTGTCTTTTTCTACTTTCATGAAAAATGGGCTAGGGTTTGCTTCTAAGAAAAAGTACTTACCTTTAGCACTTTTACGCCAGTCTATTGCACACCAGTGCATACCTAATGCTTTGCAAATAGACACCGCTAAACGTTGTGTTTCTTTTGGAACGAGTGTGATTACAGGTGTAGCGTTCTTATCGTTTCTAAAGTCTAGTTCGGTAGAGGGGATCTCAACACTTAATACATCGTTACCTAAAACATAGCTTCGAATATTGGTGCCACCAATATATTTTTGAAAAGTAACAGGGCGCTGTTGAAGCAGTGTGGTTAACAAGGGTTTTAACTCAGGCGTTTTATTAACGAATTGTGCCGTTTTCCCGCCTCTAACCGGCTTATACACTATGTTTTCCATGTTATTACAAAACTGAGTAGCGACATCTGCAGCGTTGCCGATAAATGTATAAGGTACTTTAGCGCCTAACTTGGCCGCTGCTCTTAGCTGAGCGGGTTTACACTGATGAGAGCGAACCGCGTCAATTGAGTTAACCCACTTAATGTCGTTAAAGCTAAACCAGCACAGCATTGCGCTACTTTTTTCTTGTTCAATCCAGCTTTGTTCATAAGTAGCCTCTTGATTTGAAGACGTAATTGGCTCACCCCCAATATACTCGTGCCAGTAGGCAGAATGCGTAGATGAAAACGTAATACGCTGGGGCATAGACTGGTTTATTTCACATACTTCATGATTAAAGTGAATGCATCCATCGTTAAAGTCGGGGTCGTAACTCAGGTTCCAAGAAATGCCAAACTGTGAGGTATTGATGATAAAATTCTGATGGCCAGACTGCGTGATAGCAGAGGCGACGTGCTGAATTTGTGGGTCTTTTTCGTTACCCAATAACGCAATGTGCATGTTTGTCCTTGTCGATACAAGATAAAGTGTAAAGCTTACAAACTGCGCGCTTGGACATCCTTTTCACCAAGCGCGCTTGGTTAATTAAGACAGGATGTCAGGTAATTTACCGCCGTCTTCTCCAATAGCCATTGTTATGTAAACCGGCTCTTTGGGAGGTCCTAAGCGCTCAGGTTCATCGCAGAGGTATGCTTTAGATACTCCTCCAGCTATTTCAAAAAGTTGGTTTTCAGCTAATTCAACACAGTCTTGTGTGGTGTTTTTCATATTACGCTCCTTGTAAGCGTTAGTTTTAAAATGCGCCGCCGTTAAGCCGACAGCGCTTCGTGGTAAAGGGTTCTAAAGCAGCCTGCAATAAGCGCTGTTCTGCTAGAAATATTCAGCTTTTTATAAATATTTGCGCAATGAAACTTAACGGTACGCTCGCTAATGAAAAGGTCTTGCGCAATAGTTTTGTTTGAGCAGCCCTCCATTATTTTGTGCGCTACCTGCAGTTCGCGTTTAGACAAACAATTTATTGGCAATAAGTCTTCGCTTGGCATTATGCCTTGCTCTTCAATAGACAGACGTTCTTTTTCCGTCATAAGCTGCGGCGTTTCTTGTCTTTCTCTATGTGTCATTGGTTTTCTCCTGGAAGGTCTTGCATTTGATTCCCTGGTACTTCAGAGGGAGAGTATGAATGTAGTTGCCCGTTGCGCAGACATAGCACGCGGTCTGCGATGGCAATAGATTGAGGTCGATGTGCCACAATAATGCGGGTGATATTCAGCGACTTCAGGTGAGCGTTAATCTTGGCTTCGTTTTCTATATCTAAATGACTACTGGCTTCATCAAGAAACAATATGTCGGGGTTTTGATAAAGGGCTCTTGCTAAAAGTAAACGTTGCTTCTGTCCGCCACTTAAGCTGCTACCCATGTCACCAATTAGCGTGAAGTACTGCATAGGCATTGCCGCTATTTCATCGTGAAGGCAGGCCAGTTGCGCCGAGCGCACAATTTTTTCTATCGAAGGATTGTCTTCAAAACAGCTGATATTGTCAGCTATTGTGCCGCTTAAGCAGGTATCTTCTTGAAGTACAGACGCTACCTTAATAGGGGCTCTTTCACCGATAGAATGATATTGAGGTGGACATGCTTCAGAAGAGCAGCCTTCAGATGAGCTAGCCTCTGACGAGTAAGGTGCAGACAAGTCCTGTTGTGACAACACGTTTTCTGGCTTTTTGCATTCTGCAGTGTGAAAGTGCTTCAGCCTTCCTTCGTTTAACGGGTAAAGCCCCATCAAACATTTCAATAGTGTGCTTTTTCCGCTACCGCTGTCTCCAACTATTGCGATTATCTCTCCCGCTTTTACCGCTATGTTTAAATTGCGAAATACCCATTCGCTGTTTTCGCTATAGCGATAGCCGATGTGTTCTGCCGTCATAGCGTTTAAAGAGCGCTGGTTTGTGGAAAGGCAGAGTCTTTGGTTTTGATCAACAGTTGTCTGGGATGTTGCAGGCGCAGTGAACAGAATATCGCTCAAGCGTGCAAAGTGAACATTCAGCATTTTTAGCTCTATAAGCTTTCCAATAATGCCGTCTATTGCCCCTACAAAGCGAGTTTTATAGGCAATAAAAGCTAAAAGCATGCCTATAGTTAGTTCGTTATCCATAACCAGCGTGGCACCGATGTACACAACAATAAGGTTCTCTACACCGAACAAAACCTGATTGGCGGAGGCACTACCAATGTTAATTTTTCCAAGAAGAATGTCTTTGTTTAGCGATGCTACGAGTTTGTTTTGCCAATCGCTGTGGCGCACGGCGCCTTGTTGGTAAACTCTAATAGGGAGAATGGCGCGAACACTCTCCATAAAATGGGATTGCTCATTTGCAGACAGCGCAATTTTCTCGGTAGTGAGGCGTTTCATCACTGGCAGCAAGTACAGCCTTATAGCTAAATACAGTGCCATAACAACGAGTACAGTAGCGCTAAGTTTTATGGAGTACATTGCCATAACAACTAGCGTGACAATTGCCATAACACCATCAAGTACTGCAGTGACTACGCCTGTTGTTAAGAACTCTCGAATGTGAGCCAATGAGCCAAAGCGCGAGACAATATCGCCAATATGTCGCTTGGCAAAGTAGTCTAGCGGCAGTGATAAAAGGTGTTTAAATACTGAAGCAGATAGCTGCAATTGAACTCGGGTTGATACCGAAAGGACCAGTAGCTTTCTAACGATGCCCGTAAAAACTTCGATAAACAGTAAAAAAGAGAAGCCAATCGCTAATGCTTTAAGCAGCGCGTCATTGTTGTGTGTAAGCACATCATCAATAACAGTTTGCATGTAATAAGGCGTAGCCAATGCAAAAATTTGGAGAACAACAGACAACGCTAGAAGCGTGGCCAGATTGCGCTTAAATCCTATGGCTTTACTAAAAAAAGATGCAAGGCGTAAACGCGGTGAGTTTTTCTCTGGCGTGAAGTCATCACTGGGTTTCACCTCAAGGGCAATACCCGTAATGCTGCGAGAAGCTTCGGCAAGTGAAAGTTGACGCAAGCCTACTGCGGGGTCGTTAATCCACACCTTTTTATTTTTAACCCGCGTTAGCACCACAAAGTGATTCATGTTCCAGTGCAAAATAGCCGGGCAGGTTAATGACGATAAGTCGTCCATTTCAATTTTAAGTGCTCTAGTTTGAAACCCCATCGACGTTGCTATATGCATAACATCTTTTAATGTGGCGCCTCGTAGCGAAACACATAGCTGCTGTCGTAAAGCCGTGAGATCACGCTTATCACCGTAAAACTGGGCAATCATGTTAAGGCAAGCCAAACCACATTCCGCAGCTTCACTTTGAAGCACAACGGGCACGCGCGCTTTCTTGTTTAGCTGTTTAATGGGATTGGTAAAGGTTAGTGTGGTCATTATTAAAGCTTCCCAATTACGCTGTACAGGGGTTCAAGCAACCACTCCATAAGCGTCCTGTTACTTAGTTCAACGTCAGCTGAAAACGTCATTCCAGCGCGCAGACCAACGGCTTTTCCGTAAGCGAGTATTTCTTGGCTACCAATAGTTGCGGTAACCAAATACGTGGGTTCATTTATCGGTATAGGTGCATTATTTAGGTCGCCTGGGATAAGCACGGTATGCGACACCGACTTAACCAGTCCTTGCTGCACGCCAAACTTTTGATAGGGAAACGCGTCGTAGCGAATATGTAGCGCTTGGCCAACATCAACAAACCCAGCTGAACGAACGGGAACTAGGATTTTTGCTTGAATATCGTTGTCTTGGGGCAGCAATGTAAGTAATAAATTAGAACCATCTACAATGTGTCCAGGCTGCAAGTGCATACCCGATACTATGCCTGCTTTAGGTGCGTATACCGTTTCTTTTGTTTGTTCGTTGTGAAGTACAATTTGCTGCGTTACGTCGCTAAGTGTATTTTTGAAATTCGCGAGCTCATTAGCGTGTTGTTGTGGAAGTCGCTCTATTTCCCGCTGTAAGGTATTAATTGCTATGAATTCTTTGCGTTTATCCTGCTGAGCTAGCTTGAATTGCTGCTCTGCACTTAAATATTGCAGCGTTTGGTTATCAAATTCCGACGCACTAATATGCCCTTTACGTTGCAGTGTTTGTGCATTCTCTAGGCTTACTTTGGCTAAGCTCCATTGCTTCTGTGCTAATGCTGTAATGTTGCTTTGCGCTTCGAACGACTGCTGTAATGCAGCAAGTGTTTCGTTCTTCGCGATGGTATTAGCAATATGCAGCGCCTCAAGTCTATCTATGGTGTTTTGCAGTCGCTGCTGCTTCGCATTTAATTCTTTCAAAAGCATACTGCTGGCACGTTCACCGGTTTCGCTTTGTTTACTGTAGGTAATTTCAAGAAGTGGTGCGCCCGCTTCAACTACATCACCTTCATTAATTAAAACCTGGATTACTGTACCTCTGCGCATATCTGGATACAGTTTGAAAACACCAGTGGCGGGCTCTAGCCAACCTAGCACCGAAGCTTTGCGCGAGAATGATGTGGTGTTCATATAAACGATAACAGCTAGAATCCATATGAAAATGGCGGTGGTTAACAGCATAAATGCAGGTTTAGGTGTCATTAATAAACGCCCCTGCGTTTTGCTGTTTTGGGCGCTAACCGCTTCTTGTCGAAAAAGTCCTTTTCTCATTTGATCCCCACAATTTCCCTATTTGCATTGAACGTTGGTTGCCCTTTGATGAAAAAGAAAGGTATCTGGTGTCGCTTCCATGACGACGCATTATCCTTGGCATCAAATCCCTGACGCCTCCGTTGTTACTGCCAGATACCCTGTGAAACACATCATCAGAGTGACGCAAACAAGACTATGTCTAATTGTGTTGTTTCGTATTTGTCGCGAGGTCGAATTTTCTGAAGCTCACTAAAACAAAGGGCGTGGCGCAATTTTTAAAGTGGTTGGCTCAAAAGTGTAAGTTGATTTGGCGCAATTATTTCGCGCATTGAAATGAATAAGTAATAGAACTGACTAAAGAATGTGCTATAAAAAACAAAGAAATATGAAAAAACAGTAAAAAAGACGTACTAAAGAAGGAATACTCATGTTTGTACCCAGCATACTCTTAAAGCAACTTTACACACGTGGCAGCCTTACAAAAGCCGGTAACGGGTTAACGTTTACGCTTAAAAACCGTTTAAAAGACGCCACAATTAACGAGGTGAAATGGATTTCATTGGATGGTGAGAAAATTCCCGAAGATAAGATATCGATACAATTAACTGGCGATACACGTATTTCAGTTGCAGAGCTGAATAAGTCAGAGGGTAAACCATTCGGGTTACGTCAAAGCATTACGGTGCATCTTGATATTAACGAAGGGCCGTGCCCGGAAAAGCGTAAACTTGGCATTTGTTTTTCAGCATCGCCTTTTGGAAAACTTAAGTTTGAAGTAGATGACAACATTACTGCTGAAGGGCAGCGCAGTGCGTCTATTCCGCGTGACGATATGGACGACTATGGCGAGTCAATTATAAAAACACGTCAGGAATATTTTGAAAGCGCCACTGGAAAGAAAGTGAATCATGTGGGCAAATATTCAATAGATCCCACAGAGCTTCAAGGCAACATCGAGCACTTCATCGGCGTGGCACAGGTGCCAATTGGTATTGCGGGGCCACTTAAAATTAACGGTGAGCATGCGAAAGGCGAATTCGTTGTGCCATTAGCTACCACAGAAGGTACGCTGGTTGCGTCTTACAACCGCGGAATGAAGCTTTTGAACATGAGTGGCGGTGTAACGGCTACCGTTGTTGATGATGCGATGCAGCGCGCTCCGGTATTCATTTTCGAAAATGCTCGCGGCGCAAGAGATTTTGTGAAGTGGGTAAAAGAAAACTTCGACAAAATTAAAGAAGAAGCTGAAGCAACATCGAGTGTTGCGCAGCTTACTTATATCGATCATTTCCTATCAAACAAGTTCGCGTTCTTGCGTTTTAATTACAAAACGGGCGATGCAGCAGGCCAAAACATGGTGGGGCGAGCGACGTTTGCTGCGTGCGGGTGGATTTTGGACCACTATGAAGGCATTGAAAACTTCTACTTAGAATCGAACTTCGCAACCGATAAAAAAGCATCGCAAATTAACATTATGCGTACGCGTGGTAAGCGTGTTACGGCAGAAGCGACTATTAAGCGTGAGCATCTGCTTGAAGTTATGCGCGTAGATCCTAAACAAATTGACTACCACGGGCGCGTAGCAGGTGTAGGCTCTTTCTTATCGGGTGTAAATAACACGGGTCTTCATTCACCAAACGGCATTACCGCTATGTTTATTGCTACCGGTCAAGACGTAGCAAACGTATCGGAGTCGTCTGCGGGTATGATGTACTCTGAACTTACCGAAGAAGGCGATTTATACCTATCTATTACTATTCCATCGCTCATTGTCGCTACCTACGGCGGCGGTACGGGTATTGGTACACAGCGTGAATGTTTGGAGCTACTTGATTGTTACGGACGTGACCGCGTTTATAAGTTCGCGGAAATTGTAGCGTCGGTAGTTCTGGCAGGCGAAATCTCACTTGCATCAGCGATCAGTTCGTCTGACTGGGTATCGTCTCACGAACAGTACGGTCGAAATCGCTAATCCGTCTTACTATCGCTAGTATAAAAGTACTAGCGTTACACCTATAAAAAAGCCAGTGAGCTATGCTTCACTGGCTTTTTTGTGCGTTTTCTACCTAAGGCTTTTAAGGCCTAGTGCTCCCAATGATAGTGATGCGCTTTCGCTTCCACTTCATCTGCGGTTTGCTGAGGCATAAAGGTAGCATTGTCTTGCTCGAAGAAGAACGGCTTACGGGTTTTCTTGCTGCCCACTTCGTTCATGGTTGCCGACTCGTAAACACGTCCATTAAGTACGGTGTACTCAACGTATTCACTTTTCTTGATGTCGCTTAATACATCGCCGTCGATAACCACTAAGTCTGCCAATTTACCCTTTTCGATACTGCCAATATCTTTGCCCATACCAAGGTGCTTCGCGCCGTCAATGGTGCCACCACGCAGTGCTTCCCACGCACTAAAGCCGCCTTGCTCCATGATCCAAAGTTCCCAATGTGCAGCAAGACCTTCACGTTGACCGTGCGCACCAATGTGAACACTTACGCCATTGTCGCGAAGCTCTTTCGCGTAGGCTGCTACATTTTGGTGATTGTACTGGTTTTCTGGTGCTGTTGGTCTGCGAATAGCACGTCTATCCAAAATGGTTGAAGGGGTATAACGCAGTAAGCGTGGGTTTTTCCATACTTCTGTTTTGTCGTACCAATATTCTTCACCCATCATGCCGCCGTACGACACAACAAACGTTGGCGTGTAACCAAATTCGGTAGCACGCCAAAGTTGGGTAACATCGCTGTAGCCTTTTTCAACAGGAATACTGTGCTCAAGACCGGTGTGACCGTCTACAAGCATAGTTAGGTTCTGCTGAAGCTTACCACCACCCTCTGGCACTACCATCATTTCTTGGTGTTTTGCTGCCCACAGTACCTGTTGACGCTGGTCGCGACGAGGCTGGTTGTAGCTTTTCACCGAAATAGCGCCGGCGTCTTTTAAGCGCTCAACATGGAAATACGCATCTTCGTAGTTGTTAATGATGGCTTTATACCCAAGACCTTCTGCACCGTACAAAATGGTACCGGTTGAATAAATACGAGGGGCAACAATGTCGCCTTTACGCTGTAATTCAGAGGCAGCAAAAATCTCGGTTGTATCGTTAGACGGGTCGTGAATAGTGGTTACACCAAACGACACATTTGAATACTGACTCCAGTTTTGCTGTGGAATAATTTCGTTTCGACCCTGCGAACCGTGTGCGTGTGTGTCTACCAGCCCAGGAATAATGGTTTTACCGCTGGTATCAATTTGCATAGCGTCGTCGGGAATTTTAACTTCGCCGCGCTTGCCTACGGCTTCAATGCGGTTGTCTTTAATTAATACTACGCCATCTTCAATCACTTCTTGCGTATTGTCGGCGTCGCGCATAGTAACTACTTTGCCGCCTACAAGCGCTTTATAACCCGATGGCTTATCTGCTTTGGTACTGAAAGACAAATCAATACCTTCAGCCACAGGCTCTGGAAGTGTTTCTGGTGCGCCTTCTACAAAAGCAAAAGCTTCGTCTAGCGAACGTTTATAAAGTGTTGGGCCATTAAACCAGCTTACCGTTTTGTTATCTGGCGACCACGTTAGGTATTCACCAGCACGACTTGAAAGTTGGGTAACCGGCAGCGATGTCATGTTCGGCCCAATGGTAATCTTTTTACCATTTTCAACAAACGGTGCTACGTAGGTTTTAAATTGATACACAAACGCAACCCACTTTTTATCGTGTGAAAGTTTGTACTCACTTACCTTGGTTGAGCCGTAAAGGTGCGTGCGTTTGTCATTGCCTTGTAAGTTAACGCTCGAAAGTTGAGTTTCATAATACGCAGCGCCGCCAGCCGATTCAGTGAAGTAAACGCGGTCACCATCACCCGCAAAATGCGCGTTGTAACCACCTTCGGTCACTTTGTTAACGGTATCTTCTTCAAGGTCAGCCACATAGATGCCAGGCTCCACTGAATATTTAGGATCAAGCAAGTAGCCGCCGGTAAACTTGCGGAAAACGACCTTTTCTCCATCGGCAGAAAACGACGGCTCAATGTAATGGCCAGGCTGTGATGAAATGACTTTGCCCTTACCACCGCGTGCAGACACAACGCGAACGCTACCTAGGTTTTGGTCGTTCCACGTGGTGTAAACAATCTTCTTACCGTCGTTAGAAAAACGTGGGTAATATTCGTCGTGGTCGTTCTGTTTAGTGAGGCGTTTAATTTTGCCCGACTTTACATCGCGCACATAAAGCTTACCTAATGCTTGGAATAAAACCGTTTTGCCGTTTGGCGACATTTGAGACCAGCGAATCATTCGTACATCAAATTCGTCAGGCGCTACATCCACATCGAATCGCAGTGCATCAGCGTACTTCACAGTACCTTCAACATTAATATTAATGGTGTTTGTGGTTTTGTCTTTAATGTCGATGGCGTGGAACTTACCGCCAGTCCAATAAACAATTTTAGCGCTATCTGGCATCCAGTCGAAATACGCAAAATAGCCTTCTGAGCCGAAGCCTTCCTGCATATCACGCTCAAGCTCAAGGGTGAGTGGTGTTTCAACGCCCGTTTTTACATCTTTGATAAATAGGGCTGTACGGTCTTTAACACGGCGGACAAAGGCAACGTACTTACCGTCTGGCGATGGAGTAGGCACTACTGCGCCACCTGTACCGCTAATGTAGCGACTTTCTTCACCAGTTTCACGGTCGTATCGAGTAACCGCAAAAATACCCTCAAGTGGGTCGCGGTTATATTCAAAACGCGCGCCGGGTACTGTGTTTTCCGTGAAATAGATATATTTTCCGTCAGGCGAAAATACAGGGTCAGCAATGTTCTGCTGGTCGCGCTTACCGTTGTTACGCGCTTTTATTTGAAGGCCATCACCGCCTGATTTGTGGTACATCCAAATTTCACCAGCAGGAATGCTGCGGCTAGACATAATACCTTTCGTTACCACCAAATATTCACCGTCTGGGCTCCATTTAGGCGAGTGAATTAGGTTGCTCTTCTCTTTTGTTACTTGGCGTAGGTTCGAACCGTCAATGTCCATTACCCAAATATTGCTAAGCCCGTCGCGGTCTGACACAAACGCAATCTGTTTGCCGTCTGGAGAAATAGCAGGGTGAATGTTCCAAGCAAAATCTTGAGTGATTGGGGTGGCTTTACCGCCTGCGGTATCAACCTTGTACAAGTCGCCCAGCATATCGAACACCATAAATTTGCCATTTGGTGCAATATCTAGGCTAGACCACGTGGTTTCTGTTGTATTAATGGTGACTTCGTTGAGTGAATAAGGCGGGTTAGTCACTTCCCAATTCTCGACGTCGTATTCCGATTGTGTTTCTGTCTCGGCTGACACAACAAACGGTGCAATTGCACTTAAGCTTAGTGCGCTTGCTAACGCAGCGGTTAGCAAGTTCTTAGATGTTTTGATCATAGTGGTGGTTCCAAACACTTTATTTATTGTTTTCTTGCTTGTACTTTTATTATTTGAATAACAGTATGCCTTATCTCCACTCAACTCAATGTAAGCGTGGCATTGTGTAATATCTTACCGTAAAGCTTCATACACATTGCGATAATGCGATTGTATGTACGATTTAAGCGCCTAATGCGCACACCATCACTTTCAATGATGCTTGTCTATTACAGCAATAATCGCTACTTTCATAACAAGATATTAACAAGTGACTTGTGTGAGAACTACCGTGAGCAACGCCGAACAACAATTGCATTATTCTACCTGTACGCTTTGTGAAGCCATGTGTGGCATTGAGGTAGCAACAAAGGGCCGTCAAATATTGTCAATAAAAGGGGATAAAGATAACCCTTTTAGCCAAGGTTATATTTGCCCGAAAGCCAGTGCGTTGAAAGATTTGTACGACGACCCCGATCGTTTAAAGCGTCCTGTTAAAAAAGTGAGGCTTGAAGGAGGCGAGAGCGCATGGCAAGAGATCACGTGGGATGAGGCGTTTGATTTAGTTGCGAATAATTTGCATAGCATACAGCAAGCTCATGGCAACAATGCGGTAGGCGTATATTTAGGTAACCCTAATGCACACAATATGGGGTCGATATTGTTTGGGCCGTATTTCTACAGGGCGCTTAAATCGCATAACCGGTATTCCGCTACGTCTGTTGATCAGTTACCGCATCATATTGTGAGCAGAAGGCTGTTTGGTCATATTTCACAAATTCCAATTCCCGACATCGACCACACCCAGCACTTTATGATTATTGGCGGAAATCCGCTGGCATCGAACGGCAGCATTATGACAGTGCCAAACGTGAAAAAGCGTTTAAAAGCCATTCAAAAGCGAGGCGGGAAAGTGGTGGTTATCGACCCTAAGCGCAGCGAAACCGCCGACATAAGCTGCGAGCATCATTTCATTCGCCCGGGAAGCGACGTATTACTTTTGCTGGCAATGCTGCATGTGCTGTTTGAAAAGCAGCTACATAAAATGGATGCAATAATGCCTTATGCCGAAGATATTAAAGAGGTAGAAAATTACGTTAAGGCGTATTCTCCGCAAAAAGTGAGCGAAGCTACGGGAATTCCGGCTTCACACATTACGCAGTTAGTTACCGACTTCTGTGATGCCGATTCCGCAGTTTGCTATGGCAGAATGGGGGCAAGCGTGCAGGCATTTGGCACGCTAACGCAGTACCTAATCATGCTGTTTAATATGCTTACCGGAAACTTAGATAAGCGAGGTGGCATGATGTTCACGCAGCCAGCCGCCGACGTGCTTCCAGTATCAGGTAAAGGCAGTATGGGTGGGTTTACTTCTCGCGTAAGGGGGCTTCCTGCATTTGCCGGCGAGTATCCGGTGGCCTGCTTGGCCGAAGAAATACTTACCCCAGGCGAAGGCCAAATTAAAGCCATGGTGATTGGTGCGGGCAACCCAGTGGTTACAACGCCAAATGCAGAGCAACTCGACAAAGCATTCTCTGAACTCGACTTTATGGTAGCGGTAGATTTCTACGTTACCGAAACTTCTCGCCATGCCGATGTCATACTTCCTCCGGTGACTGCGTTAGAACGCGACCATTACGACATTGTATTTCACAACTTTGCGGTACGTAATTTTGCTACTTATTCTGAAGCGGTAGTGGAAACAGATGAAGACCAGCTGACCGATTGGCAAATTTACTTGTCTTTAGCCGAGCGGTTAGATGCATTAAATGGAAAAAACACAGCACACTACGCGGAACTTTGGGATAAGCAACCTAAAGGTGTGGTAGACGATTTACTACAAGCTGGGTTGTATGGCGGTAAACCAGGTAATACCGTCGAAAGCTTAGCGCAAGGACTTTCACTTGAGAAGTTAAAAGCACACCCCCACGGCATTGATTTAGGGCCGCTTCAACCGTCTTTACCCAACGCGTTGTTCCATGAAGATAAGAAAATACATTTAGATTTTGATTACTTTATGTCGGACTTAGGCAGAGTGAATGCGCGGTTTTTTGATGCCGAGAATCAAGAAGAATCATTGGTCTTAATAGGGCGTAGGCATATTAAAACTAATAACTCGTGGCTGCATAACAGCCCAAGAATGGTGAAAGGAAACAATCGCTGTACTTTGCAGCTTCATCCCGATGATGGCGCTACGCACGGTATTGAAGATGGTGATGAGGTGCGTGTTACATCGCGCGTAGGGCAGCTAAGTATAGAGGCCGAAATTACCGATGCCATTATGCCGGGCGTGGTGTCCATACCTCATGGTTGGGGGCACAACAAGAAAGGTATAAAGCTCTCTGTGGCAAGCCAAACTCCTGGAGTTAATACCAATATTCTTACCGACGATTTACAAGTTGATGAGCTGTCGGGAAATGCAGTGCTTAATGGCGTGCCGGTTAAACTAGAAAAGGTTAGCTAAGCAGAATAAAACAACCGGGCTTTACTTAAGAATAAACCCCGGTTGTTTTAATCAGAACTTCGGTTAATAAACGTGTATTAGCTAGGTACCCTTTTAGGTCATAGTGACGAACTCTTCACCACTGGTTGGGTGTATCGCAACACAAGCGTCGAAGTCTGATTTTGTGGCACCCATTTTAATGGCAACCGCAAAGCCTTGCAGAATTTCATCCATGCCATGACCTATGCCGTGTAGGCCAACCACTTTCTCATCTTTACCAACACATACCAGCTTCATTTTGGTCATTTGGCGATGGCGCGTTACGGCGGTGTACATAGATGCAAAGCTAGACGTGTACACTTTTACGTTGTCTTCGCCGTGCTCTTCTATTGCCTCACCTTCGGTTAAACCAATTGTACCAATAGGTGGATGACTAAATACCACGGTAGGTATTTGCGAGTAGTCCATGTGTGCATCTTTCTGCCCATTGAATAAGCGCTCGCTTAATAGGCGGCCCGCTTTAACGGCAACAGGGGTAAGCTCTGCCTCACCGGTGATATCGCCAACAGCATAAACGTTTTTGGCAGTCGTGTTTTGATACTTGTCGACCTTCACTGTGCCATTGTCGTTAAGCTCAACGTCGGTGTTTTCAAGGCCGATTTTATCGGTTGATGGCTCGCGACCAATAGCCCACACAAGGCAATCTGCTTTTAGTACTTCGCCATTGGTTAGATAAACTGATAGTTCACCGTCATCGGCTTTTTCCACTTTCTCAACGCTTGCGTGCGTATGCAGTTTAGGGCCTTCGGCGTTTATCATGTCTACCAAGGTTTCATGAATAATAGGGTCAAAGTTACGAAGCGGTGCATGCTTTCTTACCACAAGATGTGCTTCTGTGCCCAATGCGTGTAGAACACCCGCAAGTTCAACACCTATATAGCCTGCACCCACTACCACCGCGCGTTTGGGTTGCTGCTTAAGTGCAAAGAAACCGTCTGAATCGATGCCGTATTCAGCACCTTCAATATTTGGAAAAACAGGGCGGCCGCCAACGGCGATAGTAATATGATCGGCGGTATATTGCTTGCCATCAACTTCAACGGTGTTGTTGTCGATGAACTTAGCAAAACCTCGAATTAGCGTTACGTCGTTTGCAGTAAGCACGCGATCGTAGGAGGCATGAATGCGTTCAATGTATGCCTGGCGACTGGCAATTAGTCCTTCCCAACTGAAGTGGTTTAGCGAGACATCAAACCCATATTCTGGCGCGTAGCGGTGTATTGCTTCGGCCACTTGCGCACCGTACCACATAGCTTTTTTGGGAACGCACCCTACATTTACGCAGGTACCGCCAATATCTTTTGCTTCAATAATTGCTGCTTTCTTGCCGTGCTTGGCTGCTCGGTTTGCTGACGCAATACCGCCGCTTCCACCACCAATACTGATATAGTCAAAATGTTCCATTTAAAACGCCTTTTCTGTGGATTGGGCAAGAGCTTGGTTTCACGTGATTGGCTTGTGACGTGCTAAACAAAAAGCCCTGCTGCACGCGTTTGACGCGCTAATTAATCATATATCCACAAGACCGACATTGGCATGTGAATATTTCAATGTATATGATCATGGGGGTGACGCTTGTTAAAACAACACCAACGAACTAAATGTAAACGTAGCTTACGATCAATAGCTCATAGCCATTTTCAATCGGCGTGCTTTGACAGCTCATTTTGGTCATTGGTTTCTTTTGCCGTCTGTGGCTCTACTTGTATACTGAATGCCTTGCCACGCTCTTCTTCAAAATGAATAAGTTTGTGAATGGTTGCGTCAGTAAAAACATGCCCTTCTGGCAGAATTAATATGTGACTGTCGTTGTAAAGGTTTTGCGCTAAAACCATTCCTGCTTTTAACTGAGTTGCTTTCATGGATGTGTGCAGGAGCGTGCTGGTGGTAACGTCTTCAGCTTCCAATAACAAGTCTAAAAACTCGCCATCATAACGCGTGTTGCGATGTTTCTTCATCTCAAGCTTGGCGTCACGAGGTGATAGTTCAATACCGCTTAAACGGCCGGTTACCAAGCGCCAGTAGTCACGCGCTATTGCTAAAATACGGGCACCTGCAGGAATTTCTTTAGCCACTTTTTTGTATAGCCCTGAACCATTATAATGTTCGAATTGATATTCAATAATGTCAGACACACCATGTAGTTCATGAGCGGGAGCCAGTATAAGTGCGGCTTGCTTTGTCTGTGTTAGATAATCTTGCTGTTGTTGATATTTTAATTTTGCGAAGGGCGCAAGAAAGTCCTCTGTTTTAAGGCCAAGCAAACCAAGCTCACAAATTAACCCTGCATAGCGAACGAGTTTAATTTCTTCTTTGCTTAACCGTGCAATGCGCGCCAATTTTCCCGCAAGCTCACTCACCTCAATGGCGAATTTCCCATTAATGTGTGGGTTAATACTGATTACGTTAAACAAAACCTGCTCCATTGCAAGGTTGTGTTTTTCAATTTTTTGCAGCGCCGCTTTAATTTGGCGCGTGCGTTTATGCACCATCTGCTCTAGTTGTGTATTAACGTCTTTCAGCTTTTTATTTTGTAAGCGTGTTAACTTCTGTAGCCTCTCATTTTCCGCTTTTAGTTTTACTCGTTCTAGCCCTTCTTCAACCACGCGAATGAGTTCTTGATTATCCCAGGGCTTTTGAAGATAGCGGTGAATTTTACCTTCGTTAACTGCTTTTATCGTTGATTCAATATCAGCGTATCCCGTTAACACCACGCGAAAAGTATCCGGGTATAGCTTCGCGACCTGTTCAAGTAGTTGGGCTCCCGACATTTGAGGCATTTTCATATCTGAAATAACCACGTGCACGTCGTTGGTACTAAGTAACTCGAGTGCCTTTTCGCCGCTGTCTGCAAGCAGTAGCGTGATGTCCATAGTGAAAAGCGCACGCTTTATAGCGCGAAGGATATTTGGCTCATCATCCACAAATAGCACTGTGTATGTTGCCTTCTTATCAGCTTTCAACTCTGTCATAAATACATATCCTTTATTAGCATCATGCTCGCGTTAATTTTTCCGCGGTATTGAAAAGCATGTTTATTGCTCCTCAGCATTTTCATCTTCTTCCTTTACCAGTGGCAGTGACAATGTAAAACAGCTGCCGTCGCCTTCTTTACTTTCAGCAAACAAGGTTCCACCATGCTCTTGCGCAATACCGAACGAAATAGATAGTCCCAACCCTGTTCCTTGGCCTTCAGGTTTGGTTGTGAAAAACGGATTAAAGAGCTTATCCAAATGGCTGGCAGGTATGCCACATCCCGAGTCTTCTACACGAAGCTCAAGGTGATCCCCGACCGTGCAGGTGGTTATAATAATTGTGCCGTGCTTGCCAGTACTCTCGATAGCCTGACCTGCGTTAATCAATAAGTTTGTAATTACCTGAGAGATTTTGCCGACATTCATCGATATATCAGGTACGTTACTCAAATGCGTCTCAACGGTGCATGTGTATTTGAGCTGATTGTTCACCATCGCTAATGTTGTGCGTACACAGTCATTAATGTTGTGCAAATGCATTTCGTCACTGTCTACTCGCGAAAACAGTTTCAGCCCTTTAACTATCTCGGCAACCCTGTGCAAACCTTCTTTTGAGTCTTTTAATAAGTCTGTGATATCATTGTTTACGAAATCGATGTCCTGATTGGCAAGCAGGATTTCCAAGTCTTTAATAGCTTTTTGACGCCGATCCTCGTCTCTTTCTTCCAAAACAGCTTTAAGTTGAGAAAAAACCATTTGATAAGTGGCAACGTACTCGCTTAACGTCGCAATATTACTGCTTACAAAGCCCACGGGGTTATTTATTTCGTGAGCCACCCCTGCGGCAAGCTGACCAATCGACGCCATCTTTTCAGCCTGCAGTAACTGCACTTGAGCTTCTTTTAAATCTTTATTGGTTTCTTCAAGCTGGTAGTTCTTTTTGTGGAGCAGGGCAGTTCTGTCTTGCACTTTTTCTTCTAACAAGGTGTTAAGCTCTTTAAGCTCGTCTTGTATTCGCTGTCTGTGGCTGTACTCCTCTTTTAGACGCTCTACAATGCTATTAAAAGCTTCCGCTAGATCGCTTAGCTCATCTTTTCCTTTTACCTCAATATAGATATCTTGGTAATTATTGTTCTCGACTGCATCACCCAATCGCTGCGCGCCTTGATGAAGTCTTGATAGCTGCGACATTAAATACGAACCTACAGAGTAAGAAAGCAGTCCAATAAGAATGAATTCAAGGAGAGCAAGCAAGAGTGTCCAGCTTCGTACGCGCGAGACGGATTCGGTATTAGATGCAATGTTTAACCCTAGTTCAACGAAGCCATAAACAGTGTTGTTTACCATAATAGGGGCGCGAGTGTCGTAGACACCATCTGTTGATTCTGTGGCTGCTGTTTCTTGAACGAAACCTTCGCTTGATAAGTCTGTATTGCTCTTTTCAACAAACACCTTGCCGTTTTTATCAATAACGCGAACGTAAGCAATATTGGGGTTGGTAAGAATCTCTGTTACATCTGCATCAAGCGCTGAAATATCATAGCTTAGAAAGGCATTTTTCGTAGTTGATACAAAAAGCGCTACGGTGGTGTCTGCCGATTTTTTTACACTGTTATCAACTAAGTCGTTGAGCAGTTGAAATACAGTAATGATTAGCACCAATAGCAGAAGAGCTGCTATGGAGGCTATGCCTGTAATGGTTTTCGTTCGTAAAGACAGTCGCATGGTTACCCACTCAAATTTTAGGCCGAGATAATGATACAATCCCCAGCGCTCTTACATCGTCCCAATCACTATCGCTTGATTGAATAAAACCGTTGAACCCTAATCCCTCTAGAACCCATGACTTGCTGGTGTCGTCCGATATTGCTATTAATGCTTTAAGGATAGCCTCTCTGTGGTTTTGCGCCATGTTAGGGTGCGTTGCCAGCGCATGTGGTGTGTAACCATTGCTTTCCCACAGCACGGTCAGTGCTTCATTAACATCATCAGGTACTGCATCTAGCGTGCGTAGAATACCGCCGCCGCTTTGAAAGAAGCCCTTCTTCACGGCTAGATAGACTGAGTCGTGAGATTTCACATAACGAGGAATAAAGTTGATGTTTCGTTTCCTGAGTTCTGCTTGAGTGATAATGGTTGCGGCAAATGCTGCCGGAGCCGGAAAGGCCATTTCAGTGCCGTTTAAATCTTCAAGCGAAGTAATATCGCTATCTTTGCGTGTAACAATAATGCCCTTAATAACTTTATTCTTTTGGCGAGCCAATGCTTTGTAGCCAACAGCATCGCTAAACGCTACAAAGTGATAGGGATTCATATACGCAATATCGTATTTTCCCTCGGCCAGGTTGTTTTCGAAAGTAGGGATGTCTTTGGCTGTCTGAAATTCGATATTTAGCCCAGAGTATTCTGAAATATAGTGAATAAGCGGCTGCCACCGCTCTACCATTTTTTTAGCCGACTGTTGCGGAACCACCCCTAGCGTTAATGTTGTTGTCGTATTGCTCGCCATTGTTGCTGAAGAGAACAACAATATAAAAAGGCAAATTTGGTGTCGAAATACTTGCATATACCGCTCCTTGTTTTGGCGTTTTACATCGACATGTATTGTTCTAAAACCATGGTCAAATCATGATTTGAAAATGGTTTTTGTAAGGTTGCATCGGCACCTAAATCCAGTGCTCTCTCAAGACTTATGTGATCTAGCGCTGAAATGACAACAATTTTCAGATCTTTGTATTTGTCTTGTTTGCGCGTGAAATCAATAACGCTGTAACCGTCCATGCCCGGCATGCTCAAGTCAAGCGTCATGATTTTGGGCTGATACTGGCTTAACATTATGCCAGCCTGAAAACCGCCGATAGCGATGTGGCTTTCATAGCCGGCGCGCCGCGCAACGCGTTGAATCGATTTGGCCAATGGCATTTCGTCATCTACAATCAGGATAGAAGGGTTTGCTGTGCTTTTTAGGGCATCAGGTATAGGCATGTCGTGACGCTCTAAAAACTCAATAAAGTCTTCAACGAGTACTCGGTTGTTTCCTCTACCGGGCAGCTTAAAACCTTTTAACTTTCCACTTTCTATCCATCTGATTACGGTACGCAGGTTAACATCGCAATATTCAGCGATTTCGCCCGAGGTTAATGTTTTCATAACTTAGCCTTGAAGAAGAATTGACCAAATTATAGTTGCAGATCCCGCATGAGACAAAGTAGACAAAAGGATTAAATGTGACAATTGCGACATTTTTAATGTTGAAAAGGGGCGAATTTAGAAGAAGCGGCGCTTAATTCAGGCCAATCGCAACTTGTATTTAACTTGGCAAGCCCCATCATAAATGTAAACAAAAGTTAAGAGTGACCGAATATGACAACACCCGCAATTGAATTAGTAGATGGACTACCTCTTTTTTCTTCTATTGATGCTCAATCAATAAAGCCTGCAATTGAAAAAGCAATAACGCAGTGTAAGCAAGAAATTGAAGACGTGGTGGCGTCAAAAGACTATTCGTACAGCAATCTGGTTCACCGTTTGGAAGAGTCGGACGATAGATTAAGCAAAATGTTCTCTCCTGTGTCACATATGAACAGTGTAGTCAGTAGTGATGAACTGCGCGAGGCGCACGACGCATGTTTGCCGTTGCTTTCAGAATATGGCACATGGGTAGGTCAGCATGAAGGGCTCTACAATGCGTATACTGAACTAAAACAGTCTGATGAGTTTTCAGGTCTGTCTGAAGAGCAGCAAAAAGTAGTAGAAAATGCCGTGCGTGATTTCACGCTATCTGGTGTTGCCCTTCCAAAAGAGGAAAAGGAACGCTTTGCACAGATTCAAGCCAAACTCAGTGAATTGTCATCAACATTTTCTAATAATGTAATGGACGCCACGATGGGCTGGACCAAGCACGTTACTGATAAAACGCTGCTTACCGGCATGCCTGAGTCGGCGCTAGATGCCGCAGCGCAAGCTGCTCATCAAAAAGACTTACAGGGCTATCTATTCACTTTGGATATTCCTTCTTATCTTCCTGTAATGCTATACGCCGATAATCGTGAATTGCGAGAGGAAATGTACCGTGCTTACGCTACTAAAGCCTCTGAGCAAGGCCCTAATGCAGGGAAGTGGGATAACACTGAAATTATCAAAGAAACGTTGGCACTGCGCACAGAACTTGCCGAGCTATTGGGCTTTTCTACTTACGCTGAGCGCTCATTGGCTACGAAAATGGCTGACTCTACCGAGCAGGTAATTACCTTTTTGCGCGACTTAGCGTCGCGCTCTAAGCCTCAAGCAGAGAGAGAGCTAGAAGAAGTTCGCGCTTATGCAAAAGACACTCATGGCGTGAGCGAATTGGCAGCATGGGATTTGCCTTACTTCAGTGAAAAACTGAAACAAGAAAAATACACTATCTCAGATGAAATGCTGCGCCCTTACTTCCCTGAAAACAAAGTATTGTCTGGCCTGTTTGAGGTAGTGCATCGCTTATACGGCTTGAAAATAGCTGAGCAGCCTGGTGTTGATACATGGCACAAAGACGTGCGCTATTTTACGATTACCGACGACAGCGACGTTATGCGCGGCAGCTTTTATCTTGATTTATATGCACGAGCTAAAAAGCGTGGCGGTGCATGGATGGATGAATGTCGTGTACGCCGTGAACTAGCCAACGGTGAACTGCAGTTACCTGTTGCCTATCTTACCTGTAATTTCAACGCACCTGTTGGCGACAAACCTGCGCTGTTTACTCACGATGAGGTAGTAACCTTATTCCATGAGTTCGGTCACGGTATTCACCACATGCTGACAAAAATGAAAGCGGCCGGCGTATCGGGTATCAATGGCGTACCGTGGGATGCTGTTGAGTTACCAAGCCAGTTTTTAGAAAATTGGTGTTGGGAGGAAGACGCGCTTAACTTTATTTCAGGTCACTATGAAACTGGTGAGCCGCTGCCTGCTGATTTACTAGAACGTATGCTAGCGGCTAGAGACTATCAGTCTGCGATGCAAATGGTTAGACAGTTAGAGTTTAGCTTGTTCGACTTTTTACTGCATAGCGAAAAAGGCAGTACGGTTGACGTTCAAGGTACTTTAGATGCCGTTCGTGAAGAAGTTGCTGTGGTAATTCCACCATCGTTTAACCGATTCCAAAACAGCTTTGGCCACATTTTCGCAGGCGGCTATGCAGCAGGTTATTATAGCTACAAGTGGGCTGAAGTATTATCTGCAGATGCATACAGCAAATTTGAAGAAGATGGCATTTTCAACCGCGAAACGGGTAACGCATTTTTAGAAAACATTCTAGAAATGGGGGGAAGCAGAGCGCCGATGGACCTTTTCGTTGCATTTAGGGGGCGCGAGCCGCAGGTAGATGCGCTGTTGCGTCATAGCGGTATAAAAGGCTAGTAAGTAATGGCAGAGTCTTTCCAGTCTATATACCGCCGTGCGTGCGAGCGCAAAGGCGGTGAAAAGGTGCTTGAGGCGATGCTTCAAGCACCGCTTTCAAAGGCACAAATACAGAAAATACCTGACGATCGTTTTCTAGCCGCGATAACAAAAAAAGTGTTTCAGTCGGGGTTTGTATGGCGCGTGATTGAACAAAAGTGGCCTGATTTTGAAACAGTATTCTTTAACTTCGATATTGATAAAGTGCTGTTAATGCCTGATGAGATGTTAGAGCAGAAAGCCACAGATAAACGCATTGTGCGCAACTACAAAAAAGTAATGACGGTGCGCGACAATGCCATAATGATTAAAGATGTTGCGCGAGAGCACGGCAGTTTCGGCAAATTCGTGGCGTCTTTTGAGCCTGAAAATATCACGCATCTTTGGGATTTTCTTAAAAAGCGAGGCGCTCGGTTAGGCGGTAACACCGGACCATATATGTTACGTTCGCTGCGAATAGACACCTTTTTGTTCTCACGTGATGTTGAAGACTACCTAAGAAAGCACGACATTATTGACGGTGGCCTAACGTCTAAAAAGTCATTAACGGCTGCAAACGAGGTGTTTGAAATGTGGCGCAAAGAGAGCGGACGTTCGCTTCAAGAAATAAGCGCCATTCTTGCATTTAGCTGGGGCACCAATAACCGATTGGCATAAAGCTTTTGCTTGCCCCCACAATCCGATACACTTCAGCTTTATAAAAATACTCCACAGAACAGGACTGTCATGAGCGACAATCAGACTTCCGCTACACAAGTAGACAACGCTGCAGAGCAAACCACGCACTTTGGTTTTCAACAAGTTGATAAGGGCCAGAAAGCGTCGCTTGTTGCTAATGTTTTTGATTCGGTTGCGGCAAAGTACGACGTTATGAACGATTTGATGTCGATGGGAGTTCACCGCCTTTGGAAGCGATTTACTATAGATTGTAGCGGTGTGCGTGCAGGCAATAAGGTACTTGATATTGCTGGTGGTACGGGCGACCTAACGGCAAAGTTTTCGCGCTTAGTTGGCCCAACGGGTCGTGTAACACTTGCCGATATTAACTTATCGATGCTAAAAGTAGGGCGAGATAAGCTTCGCGATCGTGGTTTGGTAAGCAACATCGACTATGTGCAGGCCGACGCAGAAGCACTGCCTTTTCCTGATAATCATTTCGATGTAGTGACTATGGCATTTGGCCTACGTAACGTAACCGAAAAGCAAAACGCACTTAATTCAATTTACCGTGTGTTAAAGCCAGGTGGCCGCCTTCTTGTACTTGAGTTTTCAAAGCCAACTTCTGAGCAATTAAGTAAAATCTACGATATGTACTCGTTTCATATTCTGCCAAAAATGGGGCAATTAGTTGCGAACGATGCAGAAAGCTATCAATATCTTGCTGAGAGTATTCGCATGCACCCCGATCAAGAAACGTTAAAGGGCATGTTTGAAACCGCTGGCTTTGAACAGTGTGACTATCAAAATTTAACCGGCGGTATTGTTGCTCTTCACCGTGGATATAAATTTTAATGCCAACCTCTGCGCTGATTTCTGCCACTGTTGAAACCGCGTTGAACAAGCTGCTTTCGTTAGACGACGAAAGCAAGAAGCGTTTGAAAGGGTTAAACGGTGCCAGACTGACTGCTTTTGTTTCGCCATTACCCTATGGCATAACCTTGTCATTTTCCGACCGAATTGATGTGTTGATTGAACAGGAAAGCTTTGATGACGTTGTGAAATCGTTGGGTAGGCAAGACTGCTGCATTAAAACGTCAATGCAAACCCTGCCTGCACTGAAAGAGACCAGCCAACTGACCCGACTTATTCAGCAAAAACAGCTGTTTCTTGAAGGTGAGTTGAATATCGCGCAGCAAGTAAGCGGGCTTTTTCAACAGCTTGATATCGACATTGAAGAATTGTTGGCAAAGAAAACAAATGACGTTTTGGCGCATCAAAGTGTGAAAACAGCGAAGTCAATTCATCACAAATCAGCGGCAGCAATTTCATCCATCGCGCGGGTATTTGGTAATGCCTTGGTAGAAGAAAAAAAGGTAGCGGCACACAAGCTAGCCGTTTTGCACTTTAGCGATGAAGTTAACGCCCTGCGCGATAGCACCGAGCGTTTAGACGCGCGCTTGCGCGCAATGGAAGAAAAATTTAAATAAGCACGGGTTGCACATGCGAATAGTAAGGTTGTATCAAATTAACAAGGTAATGCTTGAGCATGGGTTAGATGAACTCATTCCGGCAAAGTGGCTACCTTGGTATGTGCGTATATTACGATTTGCGATTTTTTGGATCCGCAACAAACACAAAGGAAAGTCGGCAGGCGAACGTATAACGCTTGCACTGCAAAACTTAGGGCCCGTATTTATTAAATTCGGGCAAATGCTGTCTACGCGAAGAGACTTACTTCCGCCTGCTATAGCGAATGAACTTGCAAGGCTGCAAGACAAGGTCCCGCCTTTCTCCTCACAGGCAGCTCAGGCAATAATTAAACAGTCTCTTGAACTTACACATTTATCCGATCTTTTTTCTGAATTCGATGAAACGCCATTGGCGTCGGCTTCAATAGCACAGGTACATGCAGCCAAATTAAAACACAACAATGAAGATGTTGTGGTTAAGGTTTTACGACCAGATATTCGCGATACCATTGTGGCCGATATGGAATTGCTATTTAGCCTAGCTTCAGTTGTGCAACGCTTTTTACCTGACGGCAAAAGGCTACGGCCCATAGAGGTGGTTGTAGAGTACCGCAAAACCATTGTAGACGAGCTGGATTTACTACGTGAAAGTGCTAACGGTATTCAGTTAGGGCGCAATTTTGAGGGATCTGATGCGCTTTATGTGCCCAAGATTTACAGCGACTATTGCAGAAGCAATGTGCTGGTAATGGAACGCATTTACGGCCTCCCTATATCTAATATCGATGCACTTCTTGCGCAGAATACCAATATGAAAAAGTTGGCTGAACGTGGTGTTGAAGTGTTTTTCACCCAAGTGTTTCGCGACAGCTTTTTTCATGCAGACATGCACCCTGGCAATATTTTTGTGTCTACAGAACACCCTGATAATCCAAAATACATTGCGATAGATTTTGGCATTGTGGGTACATTAAACCGCGAAGATAAACGTTATTTGGCGGAAAACTTTATTGCGTTCTTTAATCGAGACTACCGCAAAGTAGCGCAACTTCATGCCGACTCAGGCTGGGTGCCGCAAGATACCAACATCGACGAGTTTGAAATGGCTATACGCACGGTGTGCGAGCCAATCTTCCAAAAGCCTCTTGCTGAGATCTCCTTCGGTAACGTGCTGCTTCAATTATTTAATACGGCGCGTCGTTTCAATATGGTGGTGCAGCCTCAATTAGTATTGCTGCAGAAAACGCTACTTTATGTAGAAGGGCTAGGAAGACAGCTATACCCACAATTAGACTTGTGGAAAACAGCGAAGCCTTTCTTAGAAAATTGGATGAAGGAACAAATTGGCTTCTCGGCCATGATGGGCAAGGTGAAAGATAACTTACCGTTTTGGTCAGAAAAGTTACCTGAAATGCCAGACCTACTTTACGACAGCTTGCAGCAGTTAAAGCGGATGCCATTGCAACAGCAGCGAGCAACAGAAGCATTACTATTGGCACAAAAGCGCACAACTCAGACCACTCACCTTACTGTAGTAGGTGCGACTTTGGTCTTATTGTCTGCTGTATTGCCAATGTATGAATTATCTTGGTATTTCCCAGCTTTTTCGGCGACGTTGGGTGTCATGTTTTGGTTTTTAGCTTGGCGGCATGGCCAAAAATAATTGTGACACCTCGGTGAATTATTTATGAAATCCGCGGTTTATTAATTAATTTGTATATTAATCATCCCGAAGAGTGTTATAGTGCACGTGGCTTTATTGTCAAAGTCTTTAGATAGACGCGATTTTGTATTATTTGCTATATGTTAAAACCGCTCGAGTTACCCGGTAATTTGTTGTAAGTTGTTTGTCCATTCGTAAGTAAGACCCAATACTTCGCATATCTGAAGACTCTAAACGAACTTAGTTATACGCGCGAAAGCGCACTTTAATACAATATTTGAGGTCTATACGACATGTCTAAAGTTACAGGCACAGTTAAGTGGTTCAACGCTGACAAAGGTTACGGTTTTCTAACTCAAGATAACGGCGGCAAGGACGTTTTCGTTCACTTCCGTGCAATCATCTCTGACGGTTACAAAACGCTTCCAGAAGGTCAGCGAGTAGAATTTGAAGTAGAAGAAGGTCAAAAAGGTCTTCAAGCTGCAAACGTGCAAGCTATCTAAGAATTCGAGAACGAAAGAATTCCAAAACGGCGGTCATTGACCGCCGTTTTTTATGTCATTCCCTTTACCTTCCTTAAGTTGCTTTTCCCTATATTTTAATGCTTTACTACTTCTTCCTCAGCAGCGTTATTAAGACGTACTGAGAAATCTCATCGCTTGTAGGGAGTCGATATCATGTTTTTGCGTAACCGCAGTCATTCTTTTCTTAGTGCTATTGTTTTTTCGTTAAGTTGTTTTTACGCGCTTGCGCCAAATGCTCAAACAGCAGCTCCTCAACATCCCAAAAATGCACAAGATAACAATGAACAAAATAGCGTTGTGCTTGCTGTTGTATTGGGGCAGCTCGTTACCGTAAAGAAAGCCACACCGTCTATTAACGATTTAGTTCAGCTACGCGAAGATGCTGGCGACAACTACAATGCGGTGCTTGATCATATTATTAAAGTGAATGCATCGAACGCAGTAATTCAGGCAGTGTTAGATGACTATGCCAAACAAAAGAACATTGCATTAAACCAGCAATGGGTAAAGCAGTTTGAAACAAAGTTTGGCCGTGAGGTGTCTGATACCGAGCAGGCATCAACCAATATTGAAGACATTGCAAAAAAGCAGGTGTTACTGTTTCAAACCGAAAGAGCAATGTATGAGGAGTTTGGTGGTCGCGTTATCTTTAGACAGTCAAACCCTCAAATGCCCATTGATGCGTATCAAGCGTTGCTAAAAAGCTACCAAGTATCTGGGAAGTTAACTTTCAACGACATCCAACTCGCATCGTCCTTTTGGCAGTCTTTTGCTCCACCTTTTCAATTTGAAATACCTGCTGAGAACGTAGATTTCAGCACGCCATGGTGGCTTTAAAAAAAGCGTAAAAAGAAGTGTTAAATAGCAAGGAGGCCACGTGAAGTCTTCACTGGTAGATAAAACAGATCGCGCCATACTTACGCTGCTTCAGCAAAATGCCGAAAAGCCCATAGCAGAAATAGCTGAACAGGTTGGCCTAACCGTAACGCCTTGTTGGCGCAGAATTCAAAAACTCGAAGAGCGGGGCATTATTTCAAAGCGTGTTACGTTGCTTCAAGGCCGTGCTTTGGGGTTAACCATGACCGTTTTTGTTCAGGTAAAGGCAGGACGGCACGACGGTAAGTGGCTTGAGAGCTTTGCTAAGCATGCAGCATCTTTTGATGAAGTAGTTGAATGTTATCGAATGTCGGGAGAATACGATTATTTGTTAAAAGTGCTTGTGACCGACATGGACTGTTTTGATCATTTTTACAAGCGACTGGTAAATGGGCTTGAGTTTTCCGATGTAACGTCAAGTTTTGCCATGGAGCAAATAAAGTACACTACTGCACTTCCACTTAATCACTTATAAGAATGTCTACTGTTCGTTTCGTGCTAACTGGAATGCAGAGCGAATCTTTCATTTATTGTTTTTAATATAACAACCATTTTGCCGAAATTGCCGAACAAACTAACTTACTTGCGCTTAATGCTGCTATTGAAGCAGCGCGGGCAGGGGAGTCTGGCCGTGGATTTGCGGTAGTAGCAGATGAAGTGCGCACGTTGGCGTCACGCACACATCAATCTACTGAAGAAATTAATACCATGTTAGAGGCCATCGTGAACTCAATTAGAACATCGGTGCAGAATATGACGTCTAAGAAGGACAAAGCGCACACTGCTCTGAGTATGGCGAATGAATTGGTTGATACGCTAGAAGAAGGAAGGCAACGTATTTTGTCTTTAGTTGCGGTAAGTACGGAAGCGTCAGATTTGGTGTCTCATGCCAAAACCCAAGTGTCGCTAGCAAGAGAAGGGGCACTAGATTTTCAAATGTTAGGTGACAAGGTAAAAGAGGCAAATATTAATGTTAGTACAGAAGCCGAAGGGCTATCTGAGTTAGCAAAAGAATTACAGTCGAATGTGAATACATTCAAACTAACTTAGTAAGAATAGCAGGCAAAAAAATGGGGCCATTTTATAGGCCCCTTTCAATTAGTGATTTTGTTCTTCAATGTGCTGATCTGCAAATATCTTGGATTTCTTTTTAATTTTACATCCTAGGATACGCTGCGCATTCTTACGGCCAATATAATGGGCTACCGTATAGGGGTGTGCGCGCTTGAAGAACCGTGAAAACGAATGAAAAACATTTTCCATACTTAGGCTCCTTCTTAATAAAAATTCCCCAAATAAAATATAGTAATATTACAGATTAATGTCAACTTTGATTTGGATCTTCTGTTAATTGGTAGCGTTGGCAAACAATATTAGATCACTTTTTACACTAGCCACTAAGAGAGATGGCATAGAAGCAAATATAAATATAAGGCGGAGAAGCACAGTGCTGGTAAAGTAATTGTAGAATACGTGAATACAAGTGAAGTATCTAACACACTCTTGTGATGTTTACTATTTGAGCGGCGAATAATGAGTGAATGGGCAAAAGCGGATGGAAATGAGTCGAATGTTAAGGAGGCGGGCTACCTAATGTTTGCAACAATAAAGGTAGCCCGCCATAACACGCTTTAGTAATAAGACAGCTTTTCTGATTTCCCTGAGAAGATTTTATACACCATAACGGTGTAAGCTAAGATAACGGGAACAACAATAACAACACCCACTAAGAGAAAGCGTAACGAACTTGCATCGCTTAGTGCTTCATTAATTGTCATAGTGCCGGGAATGATAAAGGGGTAGTAGCTAATCCCGAATGCTGCAAAGCAGAGCATAAAGATTAGCAGCGCAATAAAGAACGGAAGCCATTCGCCCTTACCATTTGCATGGGGGAGCTTCTTCAGTAGAGTTGCGCACAGTATTAGCAGTCCAAAGCACATGGTTGGAATAGCAAACAACACATACCCCCAAGGTGCAGACAACCATAGGGCGCGAACGTCATCGTGAAGGGTTAGGTTAGCGATACTTACTGCAATTATCCCGCCGCCCAGTACGTATAAGCCACGCTGTGCCCAGTAATACGCTTTTTGCTGAAGTTCGCCTTCGGCTTTTAGTATTAACCAGCACGCACCGATAAACGCGTACGCAGCCGTAACACCAAAAGCGGCCAGTAAGGCAAAGCCTTGTGCCCACATATCGGTACGCAGCCCCGTTACATATATACCTAACATATAGCCCTGCGCCAGTGTAGTTAACAAAGAACCATACTTGAAAACTAAGTCCCATTTACGCTTTTTCACTTGTACCACCTTGGCGCGAAAATCGAACGCCACACCTCTTAAAATAAGGCCCAGAAGCATAAAGGTAGCAGGCAAATATAGCGTTTGAAGGAACTCACTGTGCGCCTCAGGGAATGCTATTAAAAGTAATCCAATGGCCAATACTAGCCACGTTTCGTTAGCGTCCCAGTAGGGGCCAATAGAAGCAATCATGTCATCTCGAAATGTCTCGGTACGAGGCGGGATTAAAACACCTACGCCTAAATCGTAACCGTCCAAAATGGCATAAAGTAAAACCGATAGCCCCAATAACCCCACATAGATATTACCAAGCATTTCTGCTGAAACATTTTCAAACATAGTCGCTCCTTACACCGTGGCTGGGTCTGGGTTACGAGGCTGCATTTTCGCTTTAGCGACCTCTCTTTCTTCTGTGGTTATTTCTTCAATTTCCACAGCGCGTCGACACATCAGCATTAAAGTGCCTATGTAGGCCACTAGTAGCACTGAATAGATAACTAGATACAGCGTAAACGACAGTGCGATATTGCTTGGCGGCAATTGCGTTACCGCATCGGCTGTGCGCAATACGCCACTTACCAAATAGGGTTGGCGTCCAATCTCTGTGACATACCATCCTGCAAGTGTGGCTACCCAGCCACTAAAAGCCATTCCTACAAACGTGTGCTTTAGCCACATTGGTAGCGCGCCCTTACGGAACAAATAGAAGCTGCCAATCCATGAAACGGCAAGCATAAGCATACCTACGCCAACCATTACCCTAAAGCCATAGAAGACTGGAGCAACTGGCGGGTGCTCGCCTTCAAACTCGTTCAGCCCTTTTATCTCGCCATCAAGTTTATGGGTAAGAATAAGGCTAGCGCCGTAGGGAACGGGAATTTCAAAGTGATTTTCTCTGCTTTCTTCATCGGGAATAGCAAACAGTAACAGTGGAGCACCTTTTGTGGTTTCCCACAGTCCTTCCATTGCCGCTACTTTTTGGGGTTGGTGTTTCAGAGTATTAAGGCCGTGCATGTCGCCTGCAAAAATTTGCAGCGGAATAAGGATGGCAGCGGTATAGGTTGCTGTTTTCAATGCTAGTTTAGGCGCAAGTTTGTCGTCGCCTTTCAATAATCGATAAGCCGAAAGGCCGGCAATAAGGAAACTAGCTGTTAAGCCAGATGCTAGCATCATGTGAGCAAAGCGGTACGGGAAAGAAGGATTGAAAATAATTTCTTTCCAGTTAGTTGCGTACAATACGCCGTCTACTACTTCATAACCTTGCGGCGTTTGCATCCAGCTGTTTAAAGCTAAAATCCAAAACGCAGATATTGTTGTGCCTATGGCTACAACCAGAGTTGATGTTGTATGAAGCCAGTTGGGTACGCGTCGTATTCCAAATAGCATGATCCCTAAAAAGGTAGCTTCTAGGAAAAAGGCAGTAAGCACTTCATACCCTAACAATGGACCAGCTACGTTGCCTACCTTTTCCATAAAACCGGGCCAGTTAGTTCCGAATTGGAATGACATGGTAACGCCGCTCACCACACCAAGCGCGAAGCTTAAAGCGAAAACACGTACCCAAAAACGGTACATACGCATCCAAACAGGATGCCCCGATGTGTTAGAGCGTAGTTTGAAGTAAAACAAAAACCAGCCCATCGCCATGGTTATGGTAGGAAATAAAATGTGAAAACTAATGTTTAACGCAAATTGTAATCGAGACAGCAAGAATGCATCCATAGAGGGCCCCCTTAGTTAACGCTGTTTTTCCCCGGAAGAAGCTTGTCTTTAAGTTCAAGCATACGGCCCACGCCTGAGCCCAACTTCATCAGCGTATTTAACTTTTCTGGCCCAAGGTTCTGAAGTTCTTCAGACCACACAGTAATTGATTCGAGTAAATCGTGAATTTCGTTCAATTTATGTTGGGCATTTGCTTCTTTATCAGTAGCTGGTGTGTCTAGTAACAGGTCGCGAAGCAAACTCATGGTTGGGTCTATTTCACGCTTTCTGCGTTCTTCGAATACGCGGTTGGCCAATGTCCATATATCGCCTGCCGGAATAAAGAAGTCTTTACGTTCGCCTGGCACTAAATGCTGTTTTACTAAACGCCAAGACTGAAGTTCTTTTAACCCCATGCTGGTATTGCCGCGTGAGATATTAAGCGCATCCGAAATTTCCTGGGCGGTGATAGGCTCTTCGTTTAATACTATTAATGCGAGTATTTGACCAACGGTGCGGTTAAAGCCCCAGCGACTGCCCATTTCACCAAAGTGCATAACGGCCGATGTGATTAGTGGTGTCATCTTCATTTTTGTTACCTGCTGAAGTTTCAGAAATTACTGAAAGTTTATTATGGAGCTTGATGTAGATCAACTATTTTTGGTGTTTATTACAGGCGTTTTATGAAGTTTGGCTGATACAGCATTTCTTTACATTTACAAGTTTTGAGCAATAACCAAAGCTCTAAACTGGCAATGATTTTAGCTTTGCTGTATTTTCCTGTGGGTTTAATAGAAACCCATGCATTGGTATATATAAAAAGGACTTTGTTTTGTCACTAGCACAACGGTTAATCTCCCTTAGTTTACTCTCCTTCTCTTTTCTAACAATTGTTACCCCAAAAACTCTCCACGCGACAAGCGACCCTTTGTTTTACAGGCAGTGGCAGTTCGAGGGAAACAGCGTACCATCGGATTTCTCTAATTTTAACTTAGGGGTTCTTAGAGCCGAAGCTCAACTAGGTCTTGGCGAAGAGAATGTTCTGATGCTGATCACAAATGGATTAAAAACCGATCACGAAGACCTGGAGGGGGCTTTCTGGACCAATACACAAGAAGTCCCTGGTGATGGTATAGATAATGATGGTAATGGCTACATCGACGATATACACGGCATAAATACCGGAACGAAAAATGGAAACTTTACCGATGAAAATGGGTGGGGAACAAATGTTGCCGGTATAATAGGCGCTACCGTAGATAACGGAGTCGGTATACGTGGTATTGCGCCAAATACCAAAATTGTTGGTTGTCAAGTGAACGAAGACTTCAATGAATTGGAGTTGGCACAGCAGATAACCATTCTAAATGAATGTATCAATTACGCTATTAGCTTGAAGAAAAACTCGGTTAACATCTTTGCGATTTCAAGCACATACTTTGAACATCCATATCACTATTTTCTTGAGGTGGAAAAAAATCTCAAGTTGTTTATGCAATTGATTGAAAAAATTGAAGAAAATGACTTTCTTTGGATCAATGGTGTACCTGAACCCATAGATAACACTGAACTGACCCTTGATTATTTACCAACCTATCCACTTGGACTGAATAGCCCTAACATGGTGGCGGCAACTAGGTTAAGCCGGTCTCTTGAGCTGGCTAGCAACTACGGTAAAGTTGCCACAACTTCTGTCATTGTCGGAGATGTCATGACCACCACACCGTTTGATAAAATAGAGTCAAACGGAACATATATTTTTGATGTAACGCCTGAAGATGAACGCGTTATTAAGTCTCCATTTATTGACATTGTTGAGCATCCTGATAATCCGCAATTGTTGGCGTGGCATATACCCGCTTTATCAAACGACGGCGGCCAGTCAGAAATTATCTTTCCTCACGTCGATTTATCAACGGTGACTACATCTTCTTTGATGATTGATGTAAGTCTCAAAAGAAACAAAGCATTGAATGGTTACAACCAAGACGGTAACCCAATATATCAAAGGGGAGGGGAAGTTAGGATAGAGTTCAGGGTAGATGATTCAGAGCAATGGATATATTTTAATTCTGATTTTTTGAGTGCACGGGGGGTGTGGGATCTGTATACGGCGCAATTAGACCTAGAACGTAATTTTGATACGCCAATTTTGCCTGATTCCAAAATTCAATTTCGACTGAGTATTAGCGGGAATGAGACCTATATCGATGGATTGAAGGTTTGGGCTATTGAAGATAGCGTGTGGAAAAACGGTTATGACTACACTTATCCACCCAATGCTGGGCAGGCAATTCTTTCCGCTTTAGCAGGTATAATCAAATCACACAATAACGATTGGCCGGCCTGGAAAATCGCCAACGCTATTACATCTGGCGGTTCATTTGATGAATATGTTCTAAGTCCTGTGCGCACGCATAACACTTCAGGTGCTGGAATTCTTAGTCTATTGAATGAGGGAGAAGGCGCGTTAGATTGTCGCAATAAATTACTACAGAGACGGTTATTACCAGCAACCAATGAAGCAGTATTCATGGTTGTTAATGAAGAATTAAGAATCAGAACAAAAAGTCTAAACTGTGAAGAGCCAGGAGATGCTTACACGCTGGTTGATGATATAGCGGGTAATACGTTTATCTCGGTTGACGACGGTAGCTTTGGTGATCGATTTGCTGGGGATGGTTTAGGAATACTCACCTATCAACCAAATAATGTTGGTAAAACAATACTTAAAAACGAGTTTGATGACAACTTACCCGTCTTTGTTTTTTATGACTACCACCCCGTGCGACAGGAAGATTCATCCTGGGTGGATACCACAGATGCAAGGCATGTAATGTGGCAAGATACGGAAAATTTAAGGCTAGGCGGGTTAGGTACTGATATTAGCAAGTCTTTTTACGAGTATCCATTTGGTTACTTGGGGATAAACACGACGCGGCAAATTAGCTCAGAGGTTGGGACGAACGAAAGTCGGTTCGAGTTATCGATTAAAAATTCTAATACAAGCAATATTCTCAGTACGTCTAAATTTGAACATCCAGAAACGTCAAACGCGATTTACGATTCCAACATTCTGGTTGATAAAAGACTTAATAGTTTTCGAATATATGCAGCACCTAAGAATACGTCGGATAATGTTTACACTCGTTTGCATATGAAGGGTGATGAAGGTAATCGACAATTAATCGCAGAATATAGCGCAACGCACTACCACGAAAATCAATCATCGCCATTTCTACAGATTGTGTTTTACGAGAACAAAAGCGTTATCGAGTTTAATTATGGAGACCTTCCTAATTATCTTGAGGGGGTTGAATATGATATCGGACTTGAAGTAGGTCGCTCATTCAGACAAAGACGCACTGTTACGTTAAAATCGCACTCATCTTATCTGCTTGATGTCGATTTTGACTTCGATGGTATCATTGATGTAGATGATCCAGATGATGATAATGATGGCGTGGCTGATGAAGTAGACGCTTTCCCATATGACGCCGCCGAAGATACTGATACCGACGGCGATGGCATTGGAAATAACGAAGATACCGATGATGACAACGACGGTGTGAATGATGAAGAAGATGCTTTTCCATTAAACCCGAATGAAGATACGGATACCGACGGTGATGGCATCGGAAACAACGAAGATACCGATGATGACAACGATGGTGTGAATGATGAGGAAGATGCTTTTCCATTAAATCCGAATGAAGATACGGATACCGACGGTGATGGCGTTGGAAACAATGAAGACACTGACGACGACAACGATGGTGTGAATGATGAGGACGATGCTTTCCCATTAAATCCGAATGAAGATACGGATACCGACGGTGATGGCATTGGAAACAACGAAGATACCGATGATGACAACGATGGTGTAAATGATGAGGAAGATGCTTTTCCATTAAATCCGAATGAAGATACCGACACCGACGGCGATGGCATTGGAAATAACGAAGATACTGACGATGATGGGGATGGTGTAGCAGATGGCAGTGACGCGTATCCTTTGGATCCTAGTAGAACCCAAAATCCTGCTACCCAACCAGTTTCTTCTGCATCTGAGTCAGGGGGAGGGGCATTTAGTAGTATGAGTGTTTTGTTACTAATCATAATTATCGCTGCTAGGAGAGGGCGGAGATATCATGGCTAGTTAGCCAGTAATTAGACATCTTGGTAGATAATTATTGATAGCGCCAATTGCCCAGCAAAACGGTAAACGCTATGCCTTAAATGCTGTAGAAATTACATATTTTGATGTTTCGAATTGTGTGATTTCCGCAGCACTACCTTTTCTCTAGATGCACTGTCGAAGAAAAAGTTAACCGACTTTTTATTAGTTTTGCATAGTTTGATATTTCTTTATGCCTAGCGCACTATCACTTCAAACTTTTTGTCAGCGCTGCTTTTGTAAGCGCCGACCTTGCCTGCAGCTCCGTCGATAAAACCTTCCGCACTCTTTTTGTAGAAACGCTGAATATTTCTTCATAACAGCATGTGAATAGTATTGTTTCGCGCTTTCTGATAACAATAAGAAATCATCTTAGTTTCAGGTACTTGTAATGACAGAGCACTACACCCTTTATGGCGCACTTTTTTCTTTATATACCGGCAAAGCTCGTGCGTATTTGCGTTACAAAAACGTCCCCTATAAAGAGGTTTTTTCATCATTAAAAGTCTACAAGCGCATTATCGTACCCAATACCGGCGTGCGTTTTATTCCGGTAGTTAAAACGCCTGACGGGCAATATATTCAAGATACAGCAGAAATAATTGACGCTATCGAAACTCAGCTCCCCCAACGACCTGTTTACCCACCCACACCAAAGCAGCGCATAGTGTCTCAACTATTTGAGTTTTATGGCGACGAATGGCTTCTCTTGCCCGCCATGCACTACCGATGGAATAAAGATAACGACGATTATATTTATGGTCATTTTGGCTCTGTAGTGTTGCCTGGTTGGCCAGCGTTTATCCGAAGATTTTTGGGTAAGAAAGTGGGGAGCAAGTTTAAAGGGTTTGTGCCCCTTCTTGGTATTACTGAGAAAACAATACCGGCGTTGGAGCAATGGTACGAGAGCGAATTGCTCCCGTTGCTGGATGCTCACTTTGCTAAGCACGACTATTTACTTGGTAGCGCTGCCAGTGTGGGTGATTTTGGGCTTATGGGGCCTTTGTACGCGCACTTGTATTTAGATCCATATCCCAGTCAGTTCATAAAAGCGAAAGCGCCTAACGTTGAAGCTTGGATTAATCGTATGAATGTTACGCCCACCGAGGTAGGCGACTGGCTAGCTGATGATGCCATTCCAGATACGCTTTTGCCTATTCTGCAGTTGCTTTTCAGGGATCACTGGCCCGTTGTGCAAGATACACTGTCTGCGTTTTCAGTATGGTCAAAACAAAACGCTGATACAGCTATTCCACGGATGATTGGTCAGCATCCCTTCTGTATTAATGGAGCTGAAGGTAGTAGATCGATAACGACGTTTTCTGTATGGAAGTATCAGCGAATTCTTGATATTTTCAATGGGTTAAATGAAGAAAAGCAGGAGCAGGTAAATGCATTTTTGAATGCCTGTGGTGCTTATGAACCGTTTAACATTCTATCTTTTCCAAGAGTTAGACGGGAAAGTAATAAGCTTGTTATGGATAAGTAATTAGGGGCAAGCCAGCCTTGTTACATAAAAAAGGATTTTGAACAACATGAAAGCACCTAAAATTTTAGCAGTTACCTTCATTGTTTTAGTGGTAATTGCTGTATTTTCCTATAAAAGGATAATAGCGAGTGTTTTATTGCCGCAATATATTGAATGGGCACATGAAACAGAGCTAAAGGGCCAAGAAAAAGGTACGCCATTAAATGAAAAAGAGTTACTACTAGCAGCTGAAATTGGCATCAAGCACCCTGAAAAAGTACGTATTGTGTATGTTGATGAAGTGCCTTACCCGTACGAAAATTATGCATTAAAAGTTTTCGGTGAAGCCGTTGGCCTTGTGGGTGAGGGTATTATTAATAATGCTCAAGTATTTGGATACTCAATTTACTCCCGTAAAGATTTTGAACTCAACAGGCCTAAGTTGGCGCATGAATTAGTTCACGTTTTGCAAATTGAGAGGGCGAGTTTAGATAGCGTGGTGACTCAGCACTTCTTCGATATGGCTGAATATGGTTACGATGACGCGCCGCTAGAAGTGGAAGCTTTTAAAGCGAACAAAACATATAGTGCCGATTGGCAGTGAGAACACGGCTCCATACTTGCTCCATATTGTGTGCGTATAACTACGGTTATTGTCGCAGCTATAACTCTTCTTGTTCATCGCCATTAGGTTTTTGATGAATACGAACTTGGTCGTTAGCTCCTTTTTAGTTTCACACATGCAGGGCCAGACTCTATAGCTTTTGATGGTACGAAGCTATTCGATTCATTAACGATTTCCTACAGAATGTTCATTTCAGATGCAGTCACTAACATGCTAAACAGCATAGACGACAGTGCAAGTTTCTCAATCTGGAACACGTTATCTAATAGCAGTACTTTTGTTAACCCTAATGCTACTGAAGTGTTGGAGCCAATTAGTCTGTTGATTTTAATGCTCAGTGCGTTAGGGCTTGTGGGATCTCGTGAGTAAAATCATAAAACCCGCTTGTTACAAGCAGAAGCAGCGCTAGAGGGAGGTCGCGTGCTGCTTTTTGCTTTTTTAAAGCTACATGCACCAACATAATTTCAAACCGTAGCCAAGTGTCTGTAATATCTATAATTGTTATTAAAAGTGCAGACTGAATTTTAGACTAAAGTATTAAAGCTTAAAATTCTCTATAGCGTAATCATATTCTAAAAAAAATACGACATTTACCATTAGTAAGTAAATCTGGCGTATATTAGAAATTCTTGATTGTTATTCTAATTCAAAAGCTTAGCTGATACTGTTTGAACAAAACAGTGTTCTGCTTCACCATAGACACTTAAAAATAGATCACGGCGTATAAAATGAGCGTGCACAATAAACCTACCCTTCAGAATTGTGAAGACGAAGCCATACACCTTATTGAAAGCGTGCAAAGTTTTGGCTATGTCATTGCTTTAAACCCACGCGACAAGCGCATTCAGGTTGTTAGCAGCAATATCAATGAGCTTTTCAAAGTTGATATCGTGCCTGGTGAAACGCTAATTACAGAGCTTATCGACATTCCTACGCCCGATTCTCGCACGTTTCAAAATATTTACGAATCAATTGAAGGTGGAAAATTACGCCGCGCTTACCAATGGAAATTCGCAGAGAACGCACTGCACCTTGAAGATTGGGATAAAGAAGGAAGTGGTGTTGCATTTGACTCTGATGGGTTATTAGTGATTGAACTAGAGCCCACACCGCAATTAACTCATGAGGCGGCCCAGCAGTGGGTGCCTATGGATATGGATGTTCGTCCGTTACTTCCTGATGTTGAAAACTGCGAGGCTATTGGTGATGTGGCAGACGCTATAGCAAAGGTATTTCAAAGCTACATCGGGTTTAGTTCGGTAATGGTGTACCGTTTTGACGAGAAATACAGTGGTGAAGTGATTGGGGAAGCAACTAAAAGCGAGCGTTCTTTCAAAGGGTTAAAGTTTCCCGCGTCGGATATCCCGAAACAAGCACGCGAGCTTTACCTGAGTAACCGGGTACGATGCGTTTATGATGTTGAAGAAGCGCCTATTGGTTTGCTGCCAAAAATCGATAACGGAAATCGTGCTCCACTGGATTTGTCCATGTCGATGGTTCGCTCGGTATCACCGCTCCATATCCAATATTTAAAGAACATGGGGGTAAGATCGTCCTTCTCGGTTTCTTTGGTATTTGAAGGTAAATTATGGGGTTTATTGGCCTGTCACAATCATGAACCTATTTATATCGACCAAAAGAAGCGTTTGGTGTGCGAATCGCTAGGGCATCTTTACGCATGGCAGCTGCACACAAAAGCGCTGCACGAAAAGAAAGAGCAATTTCAATCTAGGCAGCGCAAATTAAACAGTATTGTTCATCAGCTAACTACGTTTGCAAACCCTCTTGAGGCAATTACTCAAAAAGAAGGCGACTTGCTCTCTGTTACTGAGTCGTGCGGAATGGCCGTGGTAACACCGTCAGGTCGCTACAGTGTTGGTATTACACCTTCAGATAAAACCCTTGAGTTGTTATTAGACAAATTTGCGATAACGCAGCCAGAACAGTCTGTTGCTATTAATCGTTTAACTGACGATATCATTCAAAATAACGACCTGAACGGCATACGGGGAATCTACATATCATGCGTATCCTCTAAACTTGGTTATTACACCGTATGGTTTAGAGAGCAGCGCGACAAAACCATTCGTTGGGCGGGTAAAGAAGCCGCGAATAAAGATGTGTCAAAGTCGCTTACACCAAGAAATTCATTTGATACTTATTTGCAAAGTGTAGCCGATGAAGCCCTCGACTGGACTGAAGACGACAAACTAATTATTGAAGGCTTCGACCACTTATTTATTCCTTACGCGTTGAGCTTAAAAGCGTCGCTTGATAAACAAATTAGTAAGCTTGAAGAGCTTGATAAAGCAAAAGACCATTTTCTTGCCAGTATTTCTCACGAGCTGCGCTCGCCCTTAAATTCCATTGTAGGCTGGACTGATTTAGCACTAATGGATGTAACCAATGTTGAGCGTATGACTGACGCATTAGGTGTAATCAAGCGCGCTGCATCAACACAGGCAGCGCTGATAAACGATATATTGGATTTATCACGCATTATTTCAGGCACCATGAAGCTTAGCACGCATTCGCTTAATATTGCAGACGCCATATCGGAAGTGTCAAAGTCGTTTGAAGCGGGTTTTGCTAGTAAGAATATTCAGCTTTCTATTCACTGCGACGACAGCCATACGCAAATACTCGGCGATAGCCTGCGTATAAAGCAGGTGGTAAATAATTTGCTTAGTAACGCCCTCAAATTTACTGCCAAGGGCGGCACGGTGCACGTGCGAGGCAAACGCGAGCACTCAAATTACCTGTTCCGAGTGAGAGATAACGGCAAAGGCATGACTCAGGAACAGCTTTCGCATGTATTCGAGCGATTTTATCAAGGGAAAAATGAGCATAACCGTCATGGGTTAGGACTGGGCTTATCTATCGTTAAAAGTCTTGTTGAAATGCACGGCGGTGAAATTTATGCACACAGTGACGGGCCAAACAGTGGTACGACTTTCTTTGTGTCGCTACCCATAGCTCCGCTTAGTTTGCAAGAAGACATTATTGAGACGAAGAACTCGCAAATTAGTGATTTAACGAAATCGCTTCGCCTAGAAGGGCTGCGTATTTTGGTGGCGGAAGATGAGGCTGATGCGCGCGACTTTATAAAGTTGTTCTTAGAGTCCAACGGCGCTCGTGTAAACGTGGTGAAAAATGGCCTTTTAGCTTGGAAAGAAATAAACGATATGCCAGGTGCATTTGACCTATTACTAAGCGATATCGGTATGCCTGAACTTGATGGCCTTGGGCTTGTTACCAAAGTAAGAGCTAGCCAAATTCCGGAAATAGCAAAGCTTAACGCTGTAGCGCTGACTGCATACGCCTATACCTCTGACCGTGTGAAGGCACTGAAAGCTGGGTTTTCCAACTACGTATCGAAACCTGTTGATGGTGAAGAGCTACTCACCATCTTGGAGATGTATTCGCCGGATAAAAATCGGCGCTAGGCTTTTACTATCCTAAGCGCTTTGCTTTTAGCTGCTGTTTTTTTAAGAACAAATAGCGCTTAGTGTTGCTACCACCTTTGAATTAGCTGTTTGTAGGTGGTGGCATCAAGCAATGACAACTGGCGATTAATTGGGGGCTGTTGCCTGAGCACGTCTTGAACGGCCTTTATAGACGTAAATTTTTTACCATCAATATAGTAGTGGCTTTCGTCTGAAGTTGGTACACCATCAAGTGAATAAGCACCCGTCAATTCACTGTTCTTGTGTGTTATTGATGAATGACCAATAAAGTCTGCGGTACCGTCTCCATCGATATCTTTCGTTAACCATTCAAGTGCTAAATGTTGATTCATAACACCTTGTCTCTGCATATCAACAATGGCTGCGTTAAAACTATCGATGATTTGTTTAGCATTACTCACATTTTTGCGAAGGGCGATTTGAAAACCTGTCGTGGCCAAAGGTGAAGCAGAAAAATGAAGTAGTTCTTCATTGTCGTTAAGTAATAGTTTATTGAATTCTGTTGCCAGCAACGCGGTGGTTACAAGGTAAGGAGCACGGTCATCGGCAAGCTGCTTGAAAGCATCGAACGAAGAAGGATTACGCGACCATTTTACCTCTTTCAATAGGCGGAAATTGGGTGTGTTCGCGAAGCGGTTTTCAATGGCCACACGATTGTCTTTTAAATGAGAAAAACGTTGTACATTCTGTACGTTACTGGTTTTACCTAACGCGTATAAGTAAATTGGTAGATAGATATCCGATAATAAAAAATCGTCTTTATCTTTTCCTAAATCTATAAATGCAAATTCTCCATCTACCTTGCCAGTAAGCACCGCGCTACCTAAAAATGCATCTCGCATTATCTTAAGTTCTACATCTATACCCGCTCTGCGAAAGGCGTCTGCTGCGATATCGGTAGCTCTTGAGGGCTCGCCATTGTCACTTACGTAAGTTTCGAAAGGGGAAGCGGCTAATTGCGTTTTGGCTTGAGCAGACATTGCTGGCAACAGACATAAGGTAAAGCCTAACACTGTCATTGCCTGAATTGATCTTGATGTAAAGATAAGTAGCGATTTAAGGGGCAAGATGTTGTCTCCATACTGCATACATGCACTTTGTACACTGTAATGCAGATGGATGGTTTAATCCAATGGCGCTATTTGCGAGAGTATTAATAAAACGTAAGCGACTACACCTTGTAGCCGCACGTTTTTTTAATGGCTTTTCTGGTTAAAAATGCCCTATTCACCAAAGCTGCCAGCAGGGCCAGGATAGACCACCACGCTTTCTACGTCATGGTTGTTTACACTAGCAACGCCGAAGAAATAGTTGTCGATAACAATGTTTTCCAGCGTAGCCTCGGTCACGTTACCCACAAATTTACTGTACTCCCACTGTGGATCGTCGGTGTGTCGCCAGTAAATTTTATAACCCTTCAATTGTGGGTTTTGAGTCTCGTCAAGGGCATCCCAACTCAAGGTGGTAGATGGCTGTACCGCGCCTTTTATTTTAACGCCCTTAGGTGGATTTGGCGCCCACGCCATTGCTGCAAGTGATACCGCATTTAATCCTGTAAGTTTAGCTGCATAATCGAAGTTAACGCCGTCTAACGTATCGCCGTATTTAATGCCGTCTTCGGTACGCAAATCTTGATGCTGTCGCGTGTAGTTTTCATTCGTTTCCATAATACGAATGCCAGGGTAGCCTAAGTCGTTAAACGGGCGATGATGCCCACCGCGACCAAAACGATCGAGGCGGTAAACCACCATGGTATCGAGGTTCTCAATATATTGGTCGGCAATTTTATCGATGTAGCGCGCCAAATTGCGGCTAGGAGAGTCTACTTCACCACCTGTGAAGCGGCGACGGCGCGCTTCTGCTTCGGTTTCAGTAACACGGGTGCCTTCTGCAAAAATGCGTGCAGTGGTATTGTTAATAACACCGTTTACGCCTTCAATATTGCCAATCATATCGTTATTTAATACGGCCTTAATGCGCCAGCCGTCTTCTTTTGCTTGTTCTGCCATAATACGGCCACCAAACAAGCCCTGTTCCTCACCTGCAAGGGCTGCGTATACAATACTGCCGTTAAACTTGTACTTGCTTAATACGCGCGCCGCTTCAAGAGTACCTGCTACGCCCGACGCATTGTCATTAGCGCCTGGTGCATCTGACGTGTAATCCATTACATCGCTAACACGTGAGTCGATATCGCCTGACATGATTACGTAGCGATCCGGATCGGTGGTGCCGCGTTGAATAGCGATAACACTTTTTACTTCTACCGGGTCGGGAATGCGCTTTTCGCCGCTAATCACATCCGATTGGAAATACACTTCAAGACAGCCGCCGCACTCTGCAGATATTTTGTCGAACTCAGCTTTAATCCACCGCCTTGCTGCACCGATACCACGCGTGTCTGACTCTGTTTCAGAAAGTGTATGGCGAGTGCCAAAATTGACTAATGTGGTAACGTCGCTTTCAATACGCTCTGGCGAGATTTCCTTGGCTATATCGTAAAGCGTTTGTGTTTGCTCGCTCTGAGCAGCACTCGTTGTTTGCAAAAACAATACACCTAAACAGGCGCTAGCCATCATGGCTGGTTTTTTAATTAGGTTGTGTGGCTTTTTCGAGGTTAGGTTTTTTATCATTGTTCTCTCCGTTGTATATGCTCAAACCATAACCAATACGAACAAAGCGAACAATTAGAGTAAACGTATGAGAACGCAAGTCATCGCAATGCAGCGATTTAGAGAATATTTAGGGGAATTCAGCGGTTTGTCGATTGAAACGAAATGTATAGAAAAATTCACACGTAACAATATGTATTAAGGAAAACAGGCCTACAAAAAAGCCAGCAATGATGCTGGCTACTGACAATTATTTATTGAAGGCTCAAACATAGCCTTACTTGCTAAATAAATGCAAAAGCATCGCCAAATAAGTTTTCTGGCTTCAGCCCGCGCTGCGTGAAGTCATCGCGCACTACTTTCGACATTTCAAATCGACCCGCAACGTACACTTGCACATTTTCAAAGTCTGCATGGTCGGCCATTGCGGCATGGTGAACCCAGCCTGTGCGGCCAGTCCAATCGTCGTTGGCAAACTCAACTACAGGCACAAAAGTAAAGTGCGAATGTGCTTGAGCAAGCGCAGTTAGTTCGTCTGCTAAGTAAAGATCTGAAGCGTGTTTACCACCCCAATATAGCGTTAACGGGGTTTTGTCGCCGCTATTTAAGTGCTCTTGCAAGATAGAGTAGGTGTATGAAAAACCGGTTCCACCAGCAATAAGCACCATAGGTAGCCCATTGCTTTGAAGAAACGCATCGCCATGACCAATGCTAAGCGTAATTTCGCCCTCTTCGCGCATACGGGCAAGCACTTCGCCAGCATAATTGTTGCCTGGTTCAGCGCCAATATGCAGCTCTACTCGGCTTTTGTCAAATGCTGCATTGGCAATTGAAAAGGGCCGCATATCTTTTTCACCCATTACAGCCATAGCATATTGACCCGCCTTAAACGTAGCAGGTGAGGTAGGTGTTAATTCAACTTTATATACAACGTCGGTTAAAGGCGTGATGCTTGCAACCTTACACTTAATTTCTGACATGGTTTCTCTTTTTACCTTGTATTTAGCGTCTCGCCTTTTGCTTTTTCTAGCGCATGCTATGTAGTGCACTTATTTGCGATGCAGCGCTTTTAAATACTTCAACTACTTAAAGCTAATGCCGTAGTTAAATAATACCAAAGCTACATAATACCAAAGCTACATAATACCAAGTTCGTCCCAGATATCATCTACTCGCTTTTTAACATCTTCGTCCATCACAATAGGTACGCCCCACTCGCGGTCCGTTTCGCCCGGCATTTTATTGGTCGCGTCCATACCCATTTTCGACCCAAGGCCAGAAACCGGCGATGCAAAGTCTAGGTAATCAATAGGTGTGTTTTCTATCATTACGGTATCGCGTGCAGGGTCCATGCGGGTGGTAATCGCCCAGATAACATCGTTCCAATCGCGCGCATTAACGTCGTCATCACACACAATAACAAACTTTGTGTACATAAACTGTCGCAAGAAAGACCAAACCCCCATCATTACGCGTTTTGCATGACCCGGATATTGTTTCTTCATAGTCACTACCGCCATACGGTACGAGCAACCTTCAGGTGGAAGGTAGAAATCTACAATTTCTGGGAACTGCTTTTGTAATATAGGTACAAACACTTCATTTAACGCTACACCAAGAATGGCTGGTTCATCAGGCGGGCGACCTGTGTACGTTGAATGATAAATAGGATCTTTTCTATGGGTAATGTGCGTTACTGTGAACACCGGGAAGTCGTCTACTTCGTTGTAGTAGCCTGTGTGATCGCCGTAAGGCCCTTCTGGTGCGGTTTCATCTTGCGCAATATAACCTTCAAGCACAATTTCAGCACTTGCCGGTACTTGTAAATCGTTGCTTATCGACTTCACTACTTCTGTTTTATCGCCGCGCAACAAACCTGCAAACGCGTATTCAGAAAGCGTATCTGGCACAGGTGTAACTGCGCCTAAAATAGTAGCTGGGTCGGCACCTAGGGCTACTGATACTGGGTAAGGTTCGCCAGGATGAGTTTGACACCACTCGCGAAAATCTAATGCGCCGCCACGATGTGATAACCAACGCATTATCAGCTTATTCTTGCCAATAACCTGTTGACGGTAAATACCTAGGTTTTGACGTTTCTTGTGTGGGCCTTTTGTTACGCTTAAGCCCCAAGTTACTAGTGGTGCAGCATCACCAGGCCAGCAACGCTGAACCGGAATTTTCGACAAGTCTACATCGTCGCCGGTTAATACCACTTCTTGGCATGGCGCTTTTTTCAGTACCTTCGCCGGCATATTAAGCACTTGCTTGAATACGGGAAGCTTTTCCCACAGGTCTTTTATACCTTTGGGTGGCTCAGGCTCTTTTAAATACGCAAGCAGTTTACCCACTTCACGCAGGGCCTCTACCGAGTCTTGTCCCATACCCATAGCTACACGCTGTGGCGTACCAAACAAGTTGGCAAGTACCGGCATATCGTGGCTCTTAGGGTTTTCGAACAAAAGCGCTGGGCCGCCAGCACGCAATGTGCGGTCGGCAATTTCGGTCATTTCTAGGTCAGTATCAATAGGCTGACTAATGCGCACCAATTCGCCTTTCGCTTCAAGCTGACGAATAAAGTCGCGTAAATCTTTGTACTTCATCTGGGCAGGTGTATCCACAATCTGTAATTATGGCAAGAATATACTATTTGAAACGAAAGTCCGATCAGTTAGCGGCAGGAAAGTGAGATTAAACGTTTTACAGATAAAAATACGCTTTACAGCGCTGTCAATTGAGTGTGATATAGAGACATGCGCTTAACTTATCATTAACAAATCATAGACCATGCGCTTTCTCTAAACCCTTTGCCTAAGGTGGTTACATGACAACATTCGATCAAGACATGCTCGACGAGTTAAATTTACTGCTTAAGTTTCCAAACGATAGCCTGCTTCAGGGGCTTAAAATTCATCACGATGCCAGTCAAACAATGGTTAATGCTGCAGCTAGACTGTACGCAAAAGGCTTAATTACGCAATCTGATGGTGGCTACTTAACCGATTTGGGCATTGACCTTGCCGACCATGCGCGTCATATCCAGTCTGCATTATGTCCACGTAAAAGCAGTCATTAGGGTCAATAGACCACAATACGTCTTTAAAAAAATATTTGAAGCGCTTGGGTGCGTAATATTCGTTTAAGCGCTTCGTCTGCAATACTGCGTTAAGTTATTCTATACTTAGCCGATACCCTCTTTGTATATGTGTATTTCGTGTTTGAGCGCTTGTTATGAAACAAAATCTGTTTACTTCGATGGTTGCTAATGTCTCTGCTAGCATGATTTTTGCCGGCGTTTTGTTGTTCGCTGTAACAAGGCCCTCTTTCGCGTTAGAAGGTGAAACCATTGAAGAACTGCGTGCAGTGCAGTTATACAGTCAAGATGCACTTATTGAGATGATAAACGCCAATACTCACTTAGATAAGGTTGTTGAGGATCGTTGTCAGCTTGTACAAGACATTGAGGCACGTGCCGATGTACTAAAAATTCCTGCTTATCAATTCCTTTGGGGTGATATGTTGGCGTGGGGCGTGTGTATAGATGAAGCGCCCGAGCGCGGTATTGGCTACATGGAAGATGCTGCTAATCAAGGTTTGCCCGCGGCACTTGAACAGCTTGGTCGCTATTACTCAAAAGGCACTTTAGTGCAGCAAGACAAAGAACGCGCTGTGGTTTATTTGCGAGAGGCGGCTGCGCTTAAAAATTTAAATGCGCAAATACGATTGGTTGAATTGTTTTTAGAGGGTTACGGTAGCCCGTACGATTACGTCGATGCGTACCACTGGTTATACAATTCGGTGACTTCAGATAAACAGCAGCACCAACAAATAGCAGGTTATTTAGCCAAACTTGAAAAGCTGATGCATCCTAAAGCAGTTCGTGAGGCCAAGCGCCCTTTAGACAGTTAAACGTTATTAAAGGTGGCTCTTTAACTAATTCTGCGGACGGCAATAACGCAGAGGAAAGAGCCTTATAAGCATTAATAGCCTGCTACTAATTTGTGCATCTGTATCTTCAGCTGGATTTAACGCTTTCTTCTGCCCGTAAGCATAGGGCGAAGCAACTGAATGTTTCCCGCATGCTGTACGGCAAACACTGCGATAATATGTACTAGCACACAGCCGTACAACACATCAGCCATAATGCTGTGTATCCACTCAAGTGTGCTGTTTCCAAACAAAGCATCAATCTCTTCCATCAGAAAGCCGGTAACACCTAGCCCAAGCAGCAAAACAACAATAAGGCAAACCATTAGCCAACCGAACGGGTTGTGGCCGTGTTCTGGATTTACTCTTCTTTCCTTTAATTCAGAAAGGTGGGTTTTGAATGCACGTTTACTTAAGTCGATGTGTTTAAAACTAGCCAAAGACGCTTTTGTGCGGGTGAAACCCCAAAACAACCTGACTGCAACAAGTGCAGTTGCGATGTAGCCTACAATTTCATGAATTTGCCTGCCTGGCTCAACAATAAAATAATTAGTGATAAAAGCGGCAACCAATCCCCAATGGCATAATCGAACCAGTATGTCCCAGATAACAATTACGTGGTCTGTATGAATAGAAGTTTGATGTGAAGGTTGTTGGTTCATTTATTTAAAAACTACGGAGCGTCATAAGCGCAAGATAGCGCATGTTTTCTGAAATAAAAAACGCCACAGTAAAAGCGTGGCGTTTTAAGCAATAATGTATACATATATAGGCTTAGTGCATTTCTTTCTTAACAATGCTGCCATCAACAGGGTTGAAATAAATCTCAACTTTGTTTTCTTCTTTGTCAAAACCATAAATTTCGTAGCAGTTGCCGCCAGTTACTTTAAATTCGTTAATTTTGTAACCTTGCGCAAGTAGCGTAGCTTGAAACGCTTCTTGGTTTTGCCAGTCAGACTGAGGTGCTGATGTACATTGTGTTGTACCATGCTCTGCACTACAAGCGCTCAACAGTGTGGCTGCGCCAACCGCAGTTAGCATCATCATTGTTTTTTTCATCGCAATCTCCCTAAAGATTTATTTAAGCGTTACTTGATACATTGTTCCCAGCTGTATCAGGTCAATATATTTTATACCTGAAGAGTACATGCTTTTAATGAGAATGACTATAGCTCTCATTAAGATGTAGCACATTAATGCCATTGCAACAGTGAACGTAATTACTACGCAATGTTTTGCGTCAATACTGTTATACTGTGCACCAAACGACCACTAGTTTAATTTAAAGGTAATTTATAAATACATGAGTGATGATCCGCATTATCAGCGCGAGAAAGAGAAGTACGAAAATCCGGTAGCAAGCCGAGAATATCTAATGAGCTTGCTAAAAGAACATGACAAACCACTGTCGTTTCTAGATATCTGTAATTTGGTCAATGCTTTCGACGAAGACGCGCGAATAGGCATTCAACGTCGCTTGCGTGCAATGGAGCGCGAAGGGCAGGTTCAATTTACAAAACACAAAAAGTACATACTTCAAAACCGTGATGAAATAATTAAAGGTCGTATTATTGGCCATCGTGACGGTTACGGTTTCTTGCGCCCAGAAGATAAAAGCGGCGATTTATTCATAAGTGCAGGGCAAATGAACTTGTTTATGCACGATGATGTGGTCGAAGCACGTATTAGTGGTACTGACCGTCGTGGGCGCAAAGAAGCGTTCGTGACTCAAGTTATTGAGCCGCGCAGCGAGCCTATTGTTGGCCGATATTTCGTTGAGCAAGGCTTCGGCATGGTTGTGCCCGACGACAGCCGATTGCAGCATGAAATTGTCATTCCGCCAGAAAGTACGCATGGTGCCCGCATGGGCCAGGTGGTAGTGGTTGAAATTACGCAGCGACCGCGCCGTAAAATGAGCCCAGTGGGCAAAATTGTGGAAGTACTTGGCGAGCATATGGCACCGGGTATGGAAATAGAAATGGCCCTGCGCACTTTTGATATTCCTCATCAGTGGCCTAAAGGCGTCACCAAGCAAATTGAAAGCTTAACCAGTGAAGTGCCCGACGAAGCCAAAGAAGGGCGCATTGATTTACGCCAACTTCCATTGGTAACCATAGACGGAGAAGATGCAAGAGACTTTGATGACGCGGTTTATTGTGAGCCACTTGATGACGGTGGTTGGCAGCTTTGGGTAGCTATTGCCGATGTAAGTCACTATGTACGTACTGGTTCAGCGTTAGACGATGAAGCGCAGCAGCGTGGTAACTCGGTGTATTTTCCAGACCAAGTTATACCCATGCTACCTGAAGTGCTCTCAAACGGCCTATGTTCACTTAACCCTGAAGTAGACCGTTTGTGTATGGTGTGCGAAATGACTATTAGCGCACAGGGTAAGCTGCAAGAGTTCCAGTTCTATGAAGCCGTGATGAATTCTCACGCGCGACTAACCTACACCAAGGTATGGAATATTCTGCAAGGTGATAAAGAACTGCATCAGCGTTACGAACCACACGTTCCTCATTTACGTAATTTGCACGACCTCTATCGCGCGCTCAAAAAGGCCAGAGCCAAGCGCGGTGCTATAGAGTTTGAAACACAAGAAGTGAAATTTGTGTTCAATGCGCAGCGTAAAATAGAAAACATCGTACCGCTGGTTAGAAATGATGCACATAAGCTTATTGAAGAGTGCATGATTATGGCTAACGTAAGTGCGGCGCTAATGCTTGAAAAGCATGAGGCTCCCGCCTTGTATCGCGTGCATGACAAGCCTGATGCCGACCGACTTACTGCATTCACAAGCTATTTAAGTGAAATAGGTATTCCACACGGTATTAATGAAGACGCCGAGCCTGCTGCATTTACTGATGTGGTACTGAAAACGCGTGGGCGAGCAGATGAGGAGCTTATTCAGACCATGCTGCTACGCTCGATGAAACAGGCTATTTACGATGGCGATAATGTAGGTCACTTTGGCCTTGCACTAGAGGCCTATGCGCATTTCACGTCTCCAATTCGACGTTATCCCGACTTGGTCGTACACCGTGCTTTGAAAGGTATTATTGCCAAGCAAAAAGGCAAGAAAGCGGTTAGCGGTGCGAAGAGCTATACCGTTGAAGAAATAGAGCAGTTAGGTGAACAGTGTTCAATGACTGAACGCCGTGCCGATGATGCGACCCGTGATGTTGCCGACTGGCTTAAGTGCGAGTTTATGCTTGACCACGTTGGCGATACTTTCGAAGGCGTTGTAAGTTCAGTAACGAACTTCGGCTTGTTCATTCGTATAACCGAGTACCACATAGACGGGCTTGTACATATCACATCACTCGATGACGACTTTTATCACTACGACGATGTAAAACAGGCGTTAGTAGGGGAGTCTGGGCATCGCCAGTTCCGATTAGGCGATACCGTAGAAGTGAAAGTTGCTGCGGTAAATCTTGATGAAAGAAAGATTGATTTATTGTTGGATAAGTCTATGCTGCGCGGCACTTCTGGTAAGAAGGTAAAGGTTAAGACTGCTAAAAAGTCGCGAGGACAAAAACAACGCGATTTTAATGAACCGGTAAAGGGCAAGGCTAACTCAAAAAGCAGTTCGAGACGTGGTTCAAAAACCAGAAGCGGCTCAAAAGGCGCTAGTAAAAATGGCGCGAATAGTGGCAAAACATTAAAGCTGAATAAAAGAGGTAAGCGTTAAATGGCGCAGCAAGAATGGTTGTATGGTTTACATGCAATGCAGTCGGTACTTGAACAAGAGCCCGAGCGTGTAATGGAAGTAATGGTGTTAAAAGGGCGAAATGATGAACGTCTAAACAACATTGTGAACCAAGCACGCCGTTTCGGTATTTCTGTTCAGTTTTGTCAACGCAAAGCGCTAGACGACAAAGTGAATGGCGAACAGCATCAAGGCGTAGTAGCAAGAGCGAAGCCCGCGCGTGTTCTAGACGAAGCAGACTTAGACACAATTTTAGCCAATGAATCACAGCCACTACTGTTAGTGTTAGACGGTATTACAGACCCGCATAACTTAGGTGCATGTTTGCGTACCGCAGATGGGGCTGGCGTTCACGCGGTAGTGGTACCTAAAGATAAATCAGCAAGTTTGAACGGCACAGTAAGAAAAGTGGCCTGTGGTGCTGCTGAGGTTGTGCCTTTAATACAAGTTACTAACTTGTCTAGAACACTGAAACACCTGCAAGACAAAGGCTTATGGGTTGTGGGTACGGCAGGTGAAACCGACAAAATGCTTTATGATGTAGATCTTAAAGGGCCTGCTGCATTAGTGATGGGCGCGGAAGGTAAGGGTATGCGTAGACTGACCAAAGAAACCTGTGATGAACTGGTTAAACTACCTATGGCGGGCAGTGTGACTAGCTTAAATGTATCTGTGGCTACAGGCGTATGTCTTTATGAAATTGTAAGGCAACGCAGCTTGTAAGCAGCGACTTCCTTTTTTAGTCAATGTACTTTCTCTGTTGTGCGCTAAATTCATTATGTGTGAATGGCGCACTCTGTAACTACCATCATCAAAAGTATTTGTCACAGTACTTTCTCAAAATTGAAATAGAAACGCGCACTTTCGTTTAAAAAGTGCGCGTTTTTTATTTCTAACGTTTCATTTCTTAGTTTTTTTCCAAAAAATAACAGCCCGTTCGGCGAAAATCGAAACCGCTTGATCAAATTGTGAACACCGCGGTTTGTTTGGTATTTAAGGGTAAGTCCTTATTTACATGTTTGTGCAAAACAGAAGTTGTTTAATATTTTGTTACATTTTGCGAGTAAGTAATTAATGTTAATTATAGATTTTTATTCCTAATATGAATTCGTCTGTAGCGCCCAACGCGCACAGTTTTTCATAGCGATGTTGTTCAAATGTGCGCAAATATTACGTATAAAAATCGCACCTCCAGGGTAAGGCAACATACCTAACGCATTGATAAACTGCCTAATATAGACCTTGTAAGTGGCTTGTGGAATTTCAAACTACTTACTTACCTGACAAACGGGTAAGTCGTTGCAACGCAGTTGCGTCGGTAGTCATGGATGAGCATTTCGTATAAGGTAACGGTTACACCTGTATGTCAATTTATAACAAAAGTTTCAAAAGCACGAAAAAACAAAAACAGTGCTGAAACACAACAAGACAGATAAACAGGAAATAAATTTTGAACTCAAAATTAAATAAGAAACACACATGTATGACAGCAGCAGCGCTTGCTGTATCACTTGGCTTAATGGGTAATTCAGCAATTGCAGCAGAGACTGGTTTAGTAAAAGTTGAAGCCCAACCAAAATCATTTCAGGAGAAACTTCGCGGTCGTTTAGGCGAAAGATTTGCTGAAATTGAAACTGATGAGCGCTATATCATCACGTTTAAAGACGAAATGAGCAGCGGTGAAGTTATTATGGGAGAGGGCGATGCACAGGTCATGTCTGTGAGTCGCGACTCAGGTCTTGCACTAAACAACAGCCGCGCTGGAAAAGTGAACGGCGGTGCGAAACTTGGCCTTAAAAAGCGTCCATTCAGCATTTCTGCTGCACGTTCTGAAGTTCAGAAAGTAGGCGGTAAAATTAAGAAAGAAATCGGCAAACGTCGTATGGTTGCTGCTACGCTTAACAAATCAGCACTAAATAAACTGCGTAAAAATCCAAACGTTGCAAGTGTTGAAGTAGATGCTAAGCGCTCACTTATGGCACAAACTGCTCCTTACGGTTACACCATGGTGCAAGCAAACCAGTTTGGCCAAGGTGATACCACTGCACGTAAAGTATGTATTATCGATACTGGCTACAACTACGGTCACCCAGACCTGCCGGACATTAACAACGGCCTTTCTGGTAATGCTAACAACAGTGCTGTAGGCAACTGGTATAACGATGGTAACGGTCACGGTACTCACGTTGCGGGTACCATTGGCGCATACGATAACAACGAAGGTGTTATCGGTGTTTACCCAGGCGTTAGCATGCACATTGTTAAAATCTTCGATGACAACGGTCAGTGGACATTTGCTTCAGACCTTATCGATGCAATTCAACAGTGTCAGGACGCAGGCTCGAACGTTGTTAACATGAGTTTGGGTGGTGGTAGCTCGTCTACTGCAGAACGTAATGCTATGCAAAGCTTCACCGACGCTGGCATGCTGTTAGTAGCGGCTGCGGGTAACGACGGTAATAGCGCTAAATCTTACCCTGCATCATATGACGCTGTTATGTCTGTTGCTGCGGTAGACTCAAACGAGAACCGCGCGAGCTACAGCCAATACAATGACCAAGTAGAAATTGCAGCGCCGGGCTCTGCGGTTCAGTCTACTTACCCAACTAACACTTATGCATCGTTAAGCGGTACATCAATGGCAACACCACACGTTGCTGGTGGTGCAGCGCTAGTATGGAGCTACTTCCCGCAGTGTTCTAACACGCAAATTCGTAATGCACTAAACGCGACAGCAAAAGACAAGGGTAGCGCAGGCCGTGATAACTTCTATGGTTACGGTTTAATGCAGCTTGCTGATGCTTATAACTACCTAAACACCAATGGCTGTGATGGAAGCGGTAATGGCGGTGGCGGTTCTGAGCCAGGTGTAGAGCCTGTATCAGGTCAGCTAACGGGTCTTTCTGGTACACGTCGTAACTGGGATCGCTATCAGTGGACTATTCCTGAAGGCGTATCACGCATGACAGTAACTATTGGCGGTGGTTCAGGCGATGCTGACCTATACATGAAGTTTGGTTCTCAACCAGAAACAAATAGCTACGATTGTCGTCCATATCAAAATGGTAACAACGAAGTATGTACTTTTGACGCGCCAGCGGCAGGTACATGGCACATCGGTATTCGCGCTTACTCTTCGTATAGCGGCGTAACGCTGAACTACTCTTACGAGTAAACTTCTCTTAGTTCCCATATAAAGCCTGCCTCTGTGCAGGCTTTTTTCATTTCAGTACCCTTTACTACCCCTGTGAAGTGTCAACAAATAAGGGTGTAGTGTCAGTTTTGCAAAGTTAGTGTAAAGGCCTGAACGGAAGTCGTTTTATTTAGCCATAGAGCAATGACGCACATGCTTGTGTGTTTTTTACCTTCAACGCTAATAAAGAATACTTCTAAGGACCTTCACAACAATGCAAATCACATTCACTGATATGCACCACTTTTTTATTTCAAAGGCGCGCACTTTAATTTCAGCCATTGCTGTTCTGACGCTACTTTCAGCATGCGGAAGTTCAGACAGCAATAATTCCGACTACACTTTTGCCTATTTGCAGTTTTACAACGGCTCACCAAACGGTGCTAACGTTGAAATGCGTGAAGTTGACGGCGACAGCTTTGGCTCTGCTCAATTTGGTGATGCCACATCAATGTATTCAATGGATGATGGCGAGATAGAGCTTGAATTTATTCGAACTGATGCGGATGACCAAGAGGTTTTCATTGACGAGCTTACGGTAAACTTGCGCGACGGCTACAAAACGATTGTAGTGATGAATGGCGATTTTAATTCTCCTTCATTTACAGCGTATCAGTATGAGCGTGAAACACTTGATGGTCATTTTCGCTTATTTGTGACATCTGTAGTAATTGATGAAAGCCAGTATGACTTTTATATGAGTGAAGCTGGCGACCCTTTTGAAGCAGCAAACTTTTTGGGTACGGTGTCAGCCGGAGAAATTTCGGAGTTAACTTACTGGGACGCCGATGACGATAGTAGCGACTTCGATGAAGGTGAATATACTATCTTTTTAACGCAGCCAGGAAGCGATACGGTAATATTCGAGTCACAAACCCTCGACTTTATTTATGAAACTGAGTATTTGCTATCACTCCGCGATGTTAGTGGCGCAATTCAAGATGGGTTGGTAGTAGATACCATCTTGAACTCATCGTCAGTCACTGCACTGACCGATGTGGAAGCCGATTCACAATACCGCATTTATAACTCAACTAACTTAACCACACCGTTGTCAGTGACGTTTGGCGGTAATTCTGATGAAGAAGATGTGACTTTCACACTGGCATCTAACGAGTTGTCTTCGTTCAGTGCAATTCGTTATGGTGATTATCGCGTTACGGTGATAGACCCAAGTAATACGGTGTTACCTATCAACAACAAGTTGATTACGCTGAATCAAGGCGAGAGCAAAGCTATCCTTATATACAGTAGTAATGGGCAGTTAGGTGCGGCTTCGTTGGTAGAAAGTGGTCTTCCACAGGCATATGACAAAACCGTTAACTTCGTCAATTTGGTTGACGACTATGACGATGTTGATTTTTATCTTGTTCGTAATGACGAAACGATTGATACCGCAGAATATGACGTTCAGAACTTGTCGTTTGCTGAAAGTGAAGATGAAGTTCTGCCGTCTGATTTCTATGAAGTCATTGCAGTGTATGAAGACAACAATGGAGAGCAGGTGTTATTGGATAGAACTGCGTTGTTCGGATTTACTGAAGAACAGAACTATATCGTAACTGTGGAGCCTGCAGATACACCAACAGGTTATAAAATTAGCATTTTATATTAACGGGTTACGTTTAGCTTAGACTAATTGATAAGTAAAAAAACTTTCATAAATAAGCAGATGTTATAGGTTTAAAAGGCTGAGTAAAAAATGCTCAGCCTTTTGTGTTGTAAATCTTTATGACGTTAGTAGCAGTAAACTTGGCCTTAAGGGGCATCAATCCTTATGAGCATCATTAGCGATCTTCACAACATATCCAACGATAAAGCGCTGTCTTTTGACGAACGTTTAGATAGGTTGCTAGAAACAGGTACTACACTGCTTAACTTAGAAACGGGAATAGTAAGCAGTATACGAGGTGATTCTTACCAAGTACTGAACGTGCACACTCCCGATGCTGTGATAACGCCAGGAATGCGTTTTCCACTTGCTGATATCCCACAAACCTTTGAAAACCACAAAGTACCTATTGTGGAAGACAACGAAATTAACCAACTCGTTATCCGAGAGCAATTAAGAGACATAGGGTTACCTGCCGACCTTGCAGAAAATGGCGAAGAAGCGGTTAAATTTGTGCAAGATGCTTATCAAACTGGCGACATCTATTCTATAATTTTGATGGATTGTCATATGCCTGTGATGGATGGGCTAGAAGCCACCAAGCAAATTCGATTGTTGGAAGGTAATACCAAGCGCGTTCCTATTGTTGCAGTAACGGCCAATGTGTTGGCAGATGATAAAGAAAAATGCTTGAATTCTGGTATGGGTGACTTCATATCTAAACCCGTTGGCACTGACAGTTTAAAGAAGTGCATTTCTCGACATATAAATACTGCGTTTTCCGATAGGGAAAACGGCCTAAAGGCTCCTGCATGATAACCTTTGACGTGGTTATCAGCCCCGGCTTTTAGTCGGGGCTTTTTTATTGCTCGCATAGTTTAAAAATAATTCAATTTACCGCTATCACTTCCCAAAGTTTTCTGTTATTATTTCGCGCCCTTTTTATGGGGGTATGTACATAAAAGCAACGATATCCAGTTGTTTTTAGCAGCACTAACGACTCGGGAGAGTCTTAATTTTAAGAGCGGAGCACTAACATGATCCAAATGCAAACTAACCTGGACGTTGCAGACAACAGCGGCGCTCGCAGGGTTCAGTGTATTAAGGTTCTTGGTGGCTCGCATCGCCGTTATGCAGGTATCGGTGACATCATCAAAGTTACTGTTAAGGAAGCAATTCCTCGCGGTAAAGTTAAAAAAGGTGACGTACTGAACGCAGTGGTGGTGCGTACTAGAAAAGGCGTTCGTCGTGCAGATGGATCAACCATCCGTTTTGACGGTAACGCGGCTGTTATGCTTAATGCAAACAAGCAACCAATTGGTACGCGTATCTTTGGCCCGGTTACCCGTGAGTTGAGAAGTGAAAACTTCATGAAAATCATCTCATTGGCCCCAGAGGTACTATAAGGAGTCACGATAATGGCTAATAAAATTCGTCGTGATGATGAAGTAGTCGTATTAGCGGGTAAAGACAAAGGCAAACAAGGCAAAGTCCTTAAAGTGCTTATTGCTGATAACCGTGTAATTGTAGAAGGTGTAAATCTTATCAAGAAGCACACTAAGCCAAACCCACAACTGGGCGTAGCTGGTGGCATCGTTGAGAAAGAAGCTTCTATTCACGTTTCTAATGTTGCGATTGTTAACCCGGCAACGGGCAAAGCAGATCGCGTTGGTTTCCGTTTCGAAGATGAGAAGAAAGTACGTTTCTTCAAGTCTAACGGCGAACTTGTTTAATTATATTGGAGAGTACGATGGCGAAACTGCATGATTTCTATAAAGAAACAGTAGTAGCTGAACTTGCTAAGCAGTTCGGGTACAAAAGCGTCATGCAAGTCCCTCGGATTGAAAAAATCACTCTAAACATGGGTTTAGGTGAAGCAGTTGCTGACAAAAAGGTACTTGAGAATGCTCAAGCTGACATGACGGCTATCGCCGGTCAGAAGCCTGTTGTTACGGTTGCAAGAAAATCAGTAGCGGGTTTTAAAATCCGTGAAGGTTATCCGATTGGCTGTAAAGTAACCCTACGTGGCGAGCGTATGTGGGAATTCCTAGAGCGTTTGATTTCAATCGCTATCCCGCGTATCCGCGATTTCCGTGGTTTGAATCCTAAATCATTCGACGGTCGTGGTAACTACAGCATGGGCGTGCGTGAGCAAATCATTTTCCCTGAAATCGATTTCGATAAAGTGGATAAAGTTCGTGGTATGGATATTACTATCACTACCAGTGCGAGCTCTAATGAAGAAGCACGTGCTCTGCTGGACGCGTTTAACTTCCCATTCAAAAAGTAAGGGTGTAGGGTTATGGCAAAAGAATCAATGAAGGCACGTGAAGCTAAGCGTACTAAGCTAGTAGCTAAGTATGCTGAAAAGCGCGCCGCACTTAAAGCGATTATCAGCGATGTTAACGCTTCTGAAGAAGAGCGTTGGGACGCTGTTCTGAAGCTACAACAACTGCCACGTGACTCAAGTGCATCACGTCAACGTAACCGTTGTCGTGTAACTGGTCGTCCACATGGTTACCTACGCAAATTCGGTCTTAGCCGTATCAAGCTTCGCGAAGCTGCGATGCGCGGTGAAGTCCCTGGCCTTAAGAAAGCCAGCTGGTAAGGAGTAGCTGATAATGAGCATGCAAGATCCTATCGCGGATATGTTTACCCGCATCCGTAACGGCCAGATGGCACAGAAAGTTTCTGTAACTATGCCTTCTTCAAAACTTCGCGTTGCTATTTGTGAAGTATTGAAAGCAGAAGGTTACATTGCAGACTTCGCTGCTTCTGGTGACGTTAAGCCTGTTTTAGAAGTTACGCTTAAGTACTTCGAAGGCAAGCAAGTAATTGACACTATCGAACGTGTAAGCCGTCCAGGTCTGCGCATCTATAAGAAAAAAGATGAGCTTCCAAAGGTTATGGGTGGTTTAGGTATCGCTATCGTGTCGACTTCTAAAGGTGTGATGACTGACCGTGCAGCGCGTAACGCTGGCATGGGCGGTGAGATCATCGGTTATGTAGCATAACGGAGGAGTTGAAATGTCACGTATAGCAAAAGCCCCAGTAGACGTTGTATCAGGTGTAGAAGTTTCTATCTCTGGTCAAGAAGTTACTGTTAAAGGTAGTAAAGGCACTTTGACTCGCGTTTTCAATGACGCTGTTGAAATTGCACAGGAAGATAACCAATTGAAAGCACTTCCACGTGAAGGCTTTGCAAACAATTGGGCACAAGCAGGTACTGCTCGTTCTATCCTAAATGCAATGGTTCAAGGTGTTTCACAAGGTTTCGAGAAAAAACTTACATTGTTAGGTGTTGGTTACCGTGCACAAGCACAAGGTGCCAAGCTAAACCTTACTCTAGGTTTCTCTCACCCTGTAGTATACGAAATGCCAGAAGGCATTACGGTTGAAACTCCTAGCCAAACTGAAATCGTCGTTAAAGGCGCCGATAAGCAGGTGGTTGGTCAGGTTGCGGCGAACATTCGTGGTTACCGTCCACCAGAGCCTTACAAAGGCAAAGGTGTTCGTTATGCTGACGAAAACGTACGTCGTAAAGAAGCTAAGAAAAAGTAGGTGGGTGATACGATGGATAAGAAAACAGCTCGCATTCGTCGCGCTACTCGCGCACGTGCAAAAATTCGTGAACTGGCCGCGCATCGCTTGGTAGTTAACCGTACACCTCGCCACATCTACGCTCAGTTAATCGCTCCTTGCGGTTCTGAAGTGTTGGCTGCAGCTTCAACTGTTGAGAAAGATCTTGCAAAAGGTCTTAAGTCTACAGGTAACGCTGAAGCAGCGACGGTAGTCGGTAAAGCAATCGCAGAGCGCGCACTTGAGAAAGGCATTAAAGCAGTGGCTTTCGATCGTAGTGGTTTCCAATACCACGGTCGCGTTAAAGCATTAGCTGATGCAGCTCGCGAAGCTGGTCTTCAGTTCTAGGAGTTTATAATGGCTAAACAAGACGTTCAAAATGGTGAATTTCTAGAGAAATTGATCGCTGTAAACCGCGTTTCTAAAGTGGTTAAAGGTGGTCGTATCTTTAGTTTCACTGCATTGACAGTAGTGGGTGACGGTAACGGTCGCGTTGGTTTTGGTTACGGTAAGGCACGTGAAGTACCTGCTGCAATCCAAAAAGCAATGGAAAAGGCACGTCGCAACATGGTTGACGTAGACCTTAACGGTCACACGTTACAGCACCCTATTAAAGGTCGTCACTCTGGCTCTAAAGTTTACATGCAGCCAGCATCAGAAGGTACCGGTATTATTGCTGGTGGTGCGATGCGTGCAGTACTTGAAGTAGCTGGTGTACAAAACGTACTTTCAAAATGTTACGGCTCTACAAACCCAATCAACGTTGTACGTGCAACAATCAACGCGCTGACAGAAATGAACAGCCCGGCGAAAGTTGCTGCGAAGCGTGGATTGTCTGTAGAAGAAATTTTGGGGTAATCAGACATGGCAACGATTAAAGTAAAGCAAACTAAAAGTGCAATTGGCCGTCTGCCAAAGCACAAAGCTACGCTTAAAGGTTTAGGCCTTCGTAAAATCAACCATGTTCGTGAACTGGAAGATACCCCAGCCGTTCGTGGCATGATCAACCGTGTAAATTACATGGTTGAGATAGTGGAGGAGTAAGACATGCGTTTAAATACAATTTCTCCAGCCGAAGGTTCAAAGCCTACTGGTAAGCGTTCTGGTCGTGGTATTGGCTCAGGTCTTGGTAAAACAGGTGGCGTAGGTCACAAAGGTCAAAAAAGCCGTTCAGGTGGCCGTGTTAAGCCAGGATTCGAAGGTGGTCAGATGCCTATCCAGCGTCGTCTTCCTAAGTTCGGTTTCACTTCACGCAAGAGCTTTGTTACTGATCAAGTAACTCTTGCTGAAATCGCGAAGGTTGACGGTGATACAGCGTCTCTTGAAACTTTAAAAGCAGCTGGACTTGTTAAGAAAGAAATCCAGTTCGTTAAAGTTGTTAAGAGCGGTGAAGTATCACGCGCTGTTACAGTAAGCGGTTTAAAGGTTACTAAAGGCGCTAAAGAAGCGATTGAAGCTGCTGGCGGTAAAGTAGAGGAATAAGCTAGATGGCTAAACCAGGATTGGATTCAGGCGCTAAAAGCGGCTTGAGTGAGCTAAAAGCAAGATTGTTGTTCGTACTTGGTGCGATTGTTGTTTTCAGACTAGGTTCTTATGTTCCTATTCCTGGCATCGATCCAGCGGTACTTGCTGACTTGTTCGAGCAACAAAAAGGCACCATTGTAGAAATGTTTAACATGTTCTCTGGTGGTGCGCTTGAGCGTGCATCCGTTCTGGCTTTGGGCATTATGCCATACATTACTGCATCCATTATCATGCAGTTGCTCTCGGTGGTTCATCCACCGATGGTAGAGCTTAAAAAAGAAGGCGAAGCAGGCCGTCGTAAAATTAGCCAGTACACGCGTTACCTAACGCTAGTATTGGCTATCTTCCAATCAATTGGTATTTCGACTGGTTTGCCTAACCTGATTAATGGATTGGTAATAAACCCTGGCTTCGGATTCTACTTTACGGCAGTAGTGAGCCTAGTCACAGGAACTATGTTCCTAATGTGGTTAGGTGAGCAAATTACCGAACGAGGTATTGGTAACGGTATCTCTATATTGATTTTTGCTGGTATTGTTGCCGGTCTGCCAACAGCGATAGGTCAGACTGCGGAACAAGCAAGGCAGGGCGACATTAACATGTTGTTCCTACTGTTGATTGGCGTGATTGTTATTGCTCTTACATACCTAGTTGTATTTGTAGAGCGCGGACAGCGCAGAATTGTGGTAAACTACGCAAAACGTCAGCAAGGCCGTCAGGTTTTTGCTGCGCAAAGCACCCATTTACCGCTGAAAGTCAACATTGCTGGTGTTATTCCACCAATCTTTGCTTCTAGCATTATTCTGTTCCCGGGTACTATCGCAGGATGGTTTGGACAGAATGAATCAACAGCGTGGTTGCAAGACGTAGCGCTTATGCTATCTCCTGGTCAACCGCTGTACGTGATGTTATATGCAGCAGCCATTATCTTCTTCTGCTTCTTCTACACGGCGTTGGTTTTCAACCCGCGTGATACAGCAGATAACTTGAAGAAGTCTGGTGCGTTCATTCCTGGTATTCGTCCAGGTGAACAAACGTCGCGTTACATTGACAAGGTAATGACTCGCCTTACACTGGCTGGCGCACTGTACATAACCTTTATTTGTTTAGTGCCTGAATTCATGCTAATTGCTTGGAATGTGCCGTTCTACTTTGGTGGTACGTCGCTTCTAATTATAGTAGTGGTTATCATGGACTTTATGGCACAAGTACAGACACATTTGATGTCGAGTCAATATGAGTCTGTGCTGAAAAAAGCTAACCTTAAAGGCTACGGCCGATAAGTTAGCCCCTTAATATTGATAGAAAGGGGAAAGATGTAATGAAAGTTCGTGCATCAGTAAAAAAGATTTGCCGTAATTGTAAAGTTATCAAGCGCAACGGTGTTGTGCGTGTAATTTGCAGTTCTGACCCTAAGCATAAGCAGCGTCAAGGCTAATCTAAGCGGTACAGAATATTGGCAAGACTGTAAGCAGAACCTGACAATACTTATCAGGTTCTGCAGTTTTGCTTTTGGGTATTCTGAACCTTTATTTGCAATTTAGTCGACGGGTAAGTATCCTATCGGGCTTTTTAGGTCGTCGACAAATAAACAAGAGGAGTGCTGTTAATGGCCCGTATCGCTGGCATTAACATTCCTGAGCACAAGCATGCTGTAATCGCTATCCAAGCGATCTACGGTATCGGTCCCACACGTGCGAAAAGCATCTGTGCGGGCGCTGGTGTTGCAGAAGATACAAAAATCAAAGAGCTAGACGAAGCTACTATTGATAAGCTTCGTGACGAAGTGGCAAAGTTCACTGTTGAAGGTGATCTGCGTCGTGAAGTCTCTATGAGCATCAAACGTTTGATGGACCTGGGTTGCTTCCGTGGTATTCGCCACCGTCGTAGCTTGCCTCTACGTGGTCAGCGCACTAAAACTAATGCGCGTACCCGTAAAGGTCCTCGTAAGCCAATTAAGAAGTAAGCGGGGAGTAAGTTATGGCTAAAGCACCAGCTCGTAGCACGCGTAAACGCGCTAAACGTCAGGTTGCAGACGGTATGGCTCATATCCATGCGTCTTTCAACAACACAATTGTGACTATTACAGACCGTCAAGGCAATGCACTAGCATGGGCGACATCTGGTGGTTCAGGTTTCCGTGGTTCACGTAAATCTACCCCTTTTGCTGCACAGGTAGCTGCTGAGCGTGCAGGTGTTGCTGCACAAGAATACGGTCTTAAGAACCTTGAAGTATTCGTTAAAGGTCCAGGTCCAGGCCGTGAGTCTGCGATCCGTGCTCTTAACGCTACAGGTTATAAGATCACAAACATTACCGATGTGACCCCTATTCCTCACAACGGTTGTCGTCCACCGAAAAAACGTCGCGTTTAATCGACGGACAGTTGGAGAAAGATCATGGCAAGATATTTGGGTCCAAAACTCAAACTTAGCCGTCGCGAAGGAACTGACCTGTTCCTTAAGAGCGGCGTTCGCGCAATCGATTCTAAATGTAAAATCGATACAGCGCCTGGTCAGCACGGTGCCCGTCGTGGCCGTCTGTCTGACTACGGTGTACAGCTGCGTGAAAAACAAAAAGTTCGTCGTATGTACGGCGTACTGGAAAAGCAATTCCGCAACTACTATAAAGAAGCTGCACGTCTAAAAGGCAACACAGGTGAAAACTTGCTACAGCTTTTAGAACAGCGTCTTGATAACGTAGTTTACCGTATGGGTTTCGCTAGCACTCGTGCTGAAGCACGTCAGCTAGTTAGCCACAAGGCGATCATGGTAAATGGTCAAGTTGTGAACATCCCATCGTTTAACGTTTCTGCCGAAGACGTGGTTTCTGTTCGTGAGAAAGCTAAAAAGCAAGCGCGTATCGTTGCTGCTTTGGAACTTGCTGACCAACGTGAGAAGCCAACCTGGATTGAAGTAGACAGCAGCAAAATGGAAGGCACTTTTAAGCGCGTTCCTGAAAGAACTGACCTGTCTGCGGAAATTAACGAACAGTTGATCGTCGAACTTTACTCTAAGTAAAGCTAACTAAAGAGGAAGCATTGTGGGTTCTGTGACTGAATTCCTAAAACCGAGATTAGTAGAGATCGAAAACGTTTCTCCTACTCGTGCCAAAGTAACTTTGGAACCACTAGAGCGCGGCTTTGGCCACACTCTAGGTAACGCCCTACGTCGTATCTTACTGTCATCTATGCCAGGATGTGCAGTTACCGAAGTAGAAATTGATGGCGTTCTTCACGAGTACAGCACCAAAGAAGGTGTTCAGGAAGACGTAATTGAAATCTTGCTAAATCTAAAAGGTTTAGCGGTTCGCCTTGAAGGTAAAACTGAGGCAACCCTAACTCTAGTGAAATCTGGCGCTGGCCCTGTTGTTGCTGGTGATATTCAGCATGATGGCGACGTAGAAATTACAAACCCTGAGCATGTTATTTGTACTTTAACTGGCGAAGCTGAAATCAGCATGCGCATTAAAGTAGAAATGGGCCGTGGTTATGTACCAGCTTCTACCCGTCGCTCCTCTGAAGAAGATGATCGTCCAATTGGTCGTTTGTTAGTTGACGCTTCATACAGCCCAGTTGAACGTATTGCTTACAGTGTAGAGTCTGCTCGTGTTGAACAACGCACAGACCTAGACAAACTAATCATCGACATGGAAACGAACGGTACTTTAGATCCTGAAGAAGCGATCCGCCGTTCTGCAACCATCCTTGCTGAGCAGCTAGACGCATTCGTAGACCTACGTGATGTATCTGAGCCAGAAGCGAAGGAAGAGAAGCCAGAATTCGATCCAATTCTGCTTCGTCCGGTTGATGACCTAGAGCTAACAGTACGTTCTGCAAACTGTTTGAAAGCAGAAGCTATCCAGTACATTGGTGACCTGGTACAGCGCACTGAGGTTGAGCTACTTAAAACGCCAAACCTTGGTAAGAAATCGCTAACTGAAATCAAAGATGTTCTAGCATCTCGTGGTCTTTCTCTAGGTATGCGCCTAGAAAACTGGCCGCCAGAGAGCATCGCTGAAAAAGATTAATCAGGTTTTTATCAAACTGATTTGTAGAGAAGGATAAAACTATGCGCCATCGTAAGAGTGGTCGTCAGTTGAATCGCAACAGCAGCCATCGTCAAGCTATGTTCAAAAACATGGCCGGTTCTTTGGTCAAGCACGAAGTGATCAAAACTACGTTACCAAAAGCGAAAGAATTACGTCGCGTAATTGAGCCTCTAATCACTATGGCTAAAGAAGACAGCGTTGCAAACCGCCGTCTAGCTTTTGCCCGCACTGGTGACAAAGAGGTTGTTGGTAAACTATTCAACGAGCTTGGTCCTCGTTACGAAGCTCGTCCAGGCGGTTACACTCGCATTCTTAAATGCGGTTTCCGTGCTGGCGACAATGCCCCAATGGCATATGTTGAGCTAGTTGACCGTCCAGTTGTAGAAGCTGAAGAAGAATCAGTAGAAGCAACTGAAGAGTAATAAATACTCTTAGTTCTGAATAATCAGAACTTTAGAAAAACCCGGCTTAGGCCGGGTTTTTTGTTGTTTGCAAAAACACACAAGTTGTTACAAAAAGTAAAAGTACAAGATTGCCATTGCATATCGCTTACCTAGCCTATCCATACCGTTAATACCATTGAAACTGCCTTTTAAAAAATTCATACTAGAGTGTGATCCATTTCGTCAAATTTAATACTTTGGTATTGGAAATTTTTAGGCTAAACAGGTAGAATCCCGCGCCTGTGCTTAATCATCTGGACTGAAGTAGTGGCACGCTCACGCATAATTAAGGGAATCAATGTGAAGAAAATCTGTTTTATCATTGCATCATTCGTATCAATGACGATGTCCTCGCAAGTTTCAGCGGTTACCCCAACACCAGAACAACTCAACATGTTTATGCAGTTGCCCAAAGCGCAACAAGAAGCGTTGGCTGCCCAGTACGGTGTTGATTTAAATTCTTTGAAGCAAACCTCACAAACTCAACAAGCATCTCCCTCGCTTAACGAGCTTAATGGTGAGCGAAATAGATCAGCTGCCAACGAAGATAGCACCACTAACAATAATCAAAGCTTCGCAGAGTCAATGGGCTTCAATGAGAGCTCAGTACAGATTTCTCAAATAAACGTTGGTGACAATCAGATTGTTCGCTGTGTACCACGTACTCAAGCAACTGAAGAGCAAAAGGCTGAACTAGGTTCGCGTGTAATGCAGCCCAAAATAGCGATGTTAGAAGATATTGAGCGCCGTAAGAGTGAACAAGAAGAGCCATTATTCAGTGACGATTTCTACTGCTTCGCGGAAAAAAATAAGCAAACACGTTTCTCTCTTAAAAACGACGCTGAAGAAGCGCTAAAACCATTCGGTTATGATTTATTCGCTGGCGAACCTAGCACTTTTGCACCTGTTTCAGATGTGCCCGTGCCAAATGAATATGTTTTGGGCCCTGGCGATACCATTCGCGTAAAAATTTATGGGAAGGAAGCACAAGACTACTCATTAGTAGTTAATCGCGAGGGCGATGTTGATATACCAAAGCTTGGCCCGTTTTCAGTTGTTGGAAAAAGCTTCTCTGATGTGCGTAAAGAATTAAGCGAAGAAATTAGCAATCGAATCATCGGTGTTCGCAGCAACATTTCAATGGGCGAACTGCGCTCTATTCGTGTTTTCGTTTTGGGTGAGGCCTACAAGCCTGCAAGCTACACGTTAAGTTCACTTTCTACGGTTACACAAGCCATTTTTGCCGCTGGCGGCATTAGCGATATCGGCTCACTACGTAACATTCAAGTGAAAAGACAAGGCAACGTGGTAGCAGAGCTTGATTTGTACGACCTACTGCTAAAAGGCGATATCAGTGGCGATGTAAGTTTAATGGCTGGTGACGTAGTGTTTATTCCTACACGCGGGAAAACGGTAGCGGTTAAAGGCTCGGTTACGCGCCCGGCAATTTATGAAGTGAAACAAGAAAGCTCGGTGAGAGAAGTTATAAAACTTGCCGGCGGTTTGTTGCCCACCGCGTTTGGTGACATTGTTAAACTAGAGCGCATTACCACACAAGGTTTAAAGCAGGTTGTTAACGTAAACCTTAGAAACAAACGCATTCAACCTGTTCAAAATGGTGATGTAGTTGAGGTAAGTTCAACATTAGATACTGTAGAACAAAGTGTAACGTTACTTGGTCATGTTGCCCGCCCAGGAGTGTACGGCTGGTATGAAGGAATGCAGCTAAGTGAATTACTGCCAAGTATTCACGATTTTAATCCGCAGCCCGATTTAAACTACATTCTTATTACACGTGAAGATCCGCTAACAGGCGCAATTACTGCTTACGATGTAAATTATGCCGATTACCTACGTTATAAGAGCGAACAGTCAAATTTCACGTTAGGCGCTAAGGACAAGATTTACGTTTTTAACCGTGAAGAAGAAAGAGCGTTTAGTTTACGTTCTGTTATCGAGCAGCTTCAAAAGCAGACTACGCTAGCGCAGCCACCAAAGGTTGTGAAGATTTCTGGGGCAGTTAGAAACCCAGGGCATTATCCACTGAGTGTTGATGCGACAGTAAACAACGTTTTACGCGCTGCTATGGGTTATACCCAGCAAGCAGAATTGAATTTCGTTTTACTTGCGCGCATCAATCAAAATACGTTCAAAACAGAGCTTCGCTACATTGACCTAAACAGTAGTGAGCAGTTAAAACTTGCACCGCTAGACCGTTTATTTGTGTTCAGTAAAAACGAACCTCGTGATGAACTTATTGCAGACTTGATAGAAGAGCTTGGACTACAAGCTACCAAAGGGTTTTCTCAGCAGCTGGTCACCATTAGTGGTGATGTGCGTTTCCCTGGTGTGTACCCGTACGTTGAAGGTATGACCAAGGACATGCTAATCAAATTAGCGGGCGATTTAAACGCATCAAGCTACATGGTAAATGCAGAGCTTACGCGCTTTAAGTCAGACGATGCTACGCGCGCAGAACTTGTACACAGCGTTATAGAGCTTAATGAAGAAGTAGTATTGCAGCCGTTAGACACCCTGCTTATAAAGCGTATACCTGAGTGGCGCGAACGCAGAACTATTAAATTGGCGGGCGAAGTGCAGTTCCCAGGAATGTACGTGCTGCAAGAAGGTGAAACCCTTTCATCTGTTATACAACGGGCAGGCGGCTTAACAGACTTAGCGTACCCAATGGGCGCAGTATTCTCGCGTGAATCATTAAGAATACGTGAGCAAGAGCAGATTCAACGACTTACTAAGGAGCTAGAGTCGGAACTAGCAACCTTAAGCGTTGATAAAAGCGACGATACGAAGAGTGTAAGTGCCGCAGAAGCACAGCGTTTGAAAGACCGCCTAACCGCTACTACAGCCATCGGCCGCTTAGTCATAGATTTACAAGCCCTTTGGGACGGCGACCTGCGTTTCGACCTTACGTTAAACGATGGTGACGAGTTGTATGTGCCTAAAATTTCGCAGTCGGTAACGGTAATGGGCGAGGTGCAGTTCCCAACATCTCACCTATTCGACCCAGACCTTAATGCAAAAGAATATATTGAAAGCTCTGGTGGTTTGAAAGTACGTGCCGATGATGATCGTATTTATGTAGTTAGAGCCAACGGCTCAGTATTCAGACCATCTTCTGGCTGGTTTAAAAACAACGAAATAATGCCTGGCGATACCATTGTTGTTCCGCTGGATACTGAATACAGAGATACATTGAGCCTGTGGAGTACGGCGACAGGTATTCTTTATAACACAGCGATTGCTATTGCTGCGATTAATGGTTTGTAGTTTTTCCAAGATTTAAGGAATTGTGAATTGACTCTGAAAGACTGTTCAAAATCAATTATTAGCCTTAGGTAATGATGGGGTAATGTGTTGATATGAAAATTAATAATGAAAATACTGTGTCTGATCAAAAAGATATAGCCAATAGAGTAGATATAAAAGAAATTGTTAGCGACTTGTGGGAAGGAAAATGGATAATTATTGCTTCTACTGTTTTAACCGCATTAATAACAGTTTTCTACTCTTTGAGTATCCCCAATATATACAAAAGTGAGGTATTGCTAGCTCCCGTTCAAGAAACCACTAGCGGTGGAATTAGCGGTATAGCAAATCAGTTTGGTGGCCTTGCATCACTTGCTGGCGTTAATCTTTCCAATGCATCTGGAGATAAAGTTACAATTGCCTTGGAGCTACTTAAGAGTCGGCAGTTCATTGGTGAGTTTATAGATACGTATGAACTAAAAGCTACCTTATTAGCAGTAAAAGGCTGGGACCAGCAAACTAACACATTGATTTTTGATACCAGCGTTTATGATGTCGAGCAAAATCTATGGGTAAGGGACGTCAAGGCGCCTAAAAAGCCAGAACCAAGTTACTTAGAAGCTCATAAATACTTCGTAAAGGAAGTCCTTTCCGTTGGTCGAGATAAAGAAACTGGTTTAATTACTGCTTCGGTAAAACATGTTTCTCCAATAATTGCTCAAAGCATTTTGACAAAACTTATTGAATCAGTGAATTCAAGTATGCGTCAAAGCGACATTGCTGATGCTCAAAAAAGTATTGACTATTTAAATGACGCTTTAACTAAGACTAGTGTTGCTGACATGCAGCAAGTGTTTTATCAACTAATAGAAAAGCAACAACAAACTAAAATGCTGGCGAGTATTCGTGATGAATACGTCTTAGAGGTTATAGACCCAGCAATAGTAGCTGAAGAAAAAGTAGGGCCTAAACGTGCGTTGATGTGCGTGATCTCAGTATTCTTTGGTGGTCTCATTGGTGTCGCGTTAGTGTTAACGCGGAAATTCTTAGGTTTTAATTAATGAAAGTTTTAACTGTCTTTGGTACTCGTCCAGAAGCTATAAAAATGGCGCCCTTAGTTCATGCTTTATCGGACGATAATCGATTCGAATCAAAAGTATGCGTTACGGCTCAGCATCGAGAAATGCTGGACCAGGTTCTAGAACTGTTTGTAATTAAACCTGACTATGACTTAAATGTCATGAAAGCGGGCCAAACTTTACCTGAGGTTACAAGTCGAATATTGCTTGAGCTTACTCCTATACTCAAAGAGTTTAAGCCTGATGTCGTATTAGTACATGGGGATACCGCTACTACCTTCGCAGCAAGTTTAGCTTCTTACTATGAACAGATAGCCGTAGGTCATGTGGAAGCTGGCTTACGCACTGGTAATATATATAGCCCATGGCCAGAAGAGGCAAATAGAAAACTTACGGGCTCGCTCACAAAGTTTCATTTTGCACCAACAGAAAAAAGTAAAGCAAATTTGGTTGCTGAAAATCATCCCGAGTCAGCTATCAGCGTAACGGGGAACACAGTTATTGATGCACTGCTTATGGTAAAACATAGGCTTGAAAGCGATGGCATGCTCAAGGCGGAACTTGACGCTCAGTTTCCATTTATTGACTCTAGTAAGAAGCTTATATTGGTAACCGGGCATCGCAGAGAAAGCTTCGGTGGTGGTTTTGAGCGTATTTGTGAAGCATTAGTCGAGGTGGCAAAAAGTCATCCAGAGGCCCAGATTCTGTATCCTGTGCACCTCAACCCAAATGTTCAGAAACCAGTTAATAGGCTGCTTACTGGTATTGAAAACATAAAATTAATTGAGCCACAGCAATACTTGCCTTTCGTTTATCTTATGAATCGTGCTCATATTATATTAACAGATTCAGGCGGAATTCAGGAGGAGGCTCCTAGTTTAGGAAAGCCTGTGCTTGTAATGCGTGATACGACTGAGCGGCCTGAAGCAGTTGACGCCGGCACAGTAAAACTGGTTGGTACAAATAAAGAAGCAATAGCTAGAACACTTCGCGAATTATTAGTAGATGAAGACTCGTATAACACTATGAGCTTCGCTCACAACCCATACGGGGATGGCAAAGCCTGTACTCGTATTCTAGATATACTGGCTTCCAGTAAATAACTCAATATTTCATATTTAAAGCGCAAGGGATTTTCATGTCTTTTAATACTATATCAGTTGTAGGTTTGGGCTACATAGGTTTGCCAACTGCAGCTATGTTTGCGTCTCGTAAAAAGCAGGTTATCGGTGTTGATGTAAACCAAACGGCGGTCGACACCATCAATCGTGGTGAGATACATATCGTAGAGCCTGAACTCGATATTATAGTACATGCTGCAGTTAAAGAAGGTTATCTTAAAGCGGTTTTGTCTCCTGAACCTGCCGATGCTTTTTTAATAGCAGTTCCTACACCGTTCAAAAATAATGGAAGTGAAATTCCTGAGCCAGATTTGCGATATATTGAAGCTGCTGCAAAAGCAATCGCACCGGTACTCAAAAAAGGTGATTTAGTAATATTAGAATCCACCTCTCCGGTAGGTGCCACAGAACAAATGGCTGCTTGGTTGGCAGAAGAAAGGCCTGAATTGAATTTTCCATCAGCAAATACTACCGCTGACATCGCTACCGTAGATATAAATATTGCACACTGCCCTGAACGCGTATTGCCGGGGCATGTTGTACGAGAGCTAGTAGAGAACGACCGCGTTATCGGTGGCATGACTCCAGAATGCTCAAAGCGCGCTATCGAGCTATATAAAACCTTCGTGCAAGGTGAATGTGTTGTTACTAATGCGCGTACCGCTGAAATGGCCAAGCTTACGGAAAACTCATGTCGAGATGTTCAAATAGCATTTGCTAATGAGCTTTCTGTTATCTGCGATGAATTAAATATCAACGTTTGGGAGCTAATTTCATTAGCCAATAGACACCCTCGTATAAATATTTTACAGCCGGGACCTGGAGTGGGCGGGCACTGTATCGCGGTAGACCCATGGTTTATTGTAAGTCAAACTCCAAATTTAGCTCGCCTAATTCACACTGCTAGAGAGGTTAATGACAGCAAACCATTGTGGGTAATTGATAAGGTAAAAGCTGCTATTTTCGATTTCGTAAAAGCGAACCCAGAAAAACGTATTGAGGACGTAACTGTCGCGTGCTTTGGACTAGCATTTAAGCCTGATATTGACGACCTGCGAGAGAGCCCGGCAATGAACATTACACGGCAGATAGCAAAAGAGCATACAGGGCGTGTGATTGCTGTGGAGCCGAACATCATAGAAATAGCAAATGAGGGTTTTGAGCTTGTGTCGCAAGCTAGCGCCGAAAAAGAAGCTGACGTCGCTGTACTGTTAGTAGACCACAAAGAATTCAAAGCTAAAGGAACACCACAAATTCAGGCTATTGTTGATACAAAAGGAATTTGGAAGTGAGAATTTTAGTTACAGGTGGGGCTGGTTTTATCGGTTCTGCTGTTATTCGACACATTATCAACAATACAACTGATTCAGTGATAAACGTCGATAAGTTAACTTATGCTGGCAACCTCGAGTCATTATTAGAGGTGAAAAACTCAGAGCGTTACGAGTTTGAACATGTCGATATTTGTGATTTTGAAGCACTCCGAAGCGTCTTTGAGCGTCACAAACCTGATGCTGTGATGCACTTGGCAGCGGAATCACATGTGGATCGTTCAATAGACGGCCCGCGTGAGTTTATTGAAACCAATATTCTTGGCACATATAACCTTCTTGAAATTACACGTGCATACTGGAACTCGTTGCCGAGTGAACAAAGAGATGCTTTCCGTTTTCATCATGTATCAACCGATGAGGTATATGGAGACTTAGAAGGTACAGATGATCTATTCACAGAATCAACATCGTACGCGCCATCGAGCCCATATTCTGCGTCTAAAGCGTCTAGCGACCATCTAGTGCGTGCATGGCAAAGAACTTATGGTTTACCGACAGTTGTGACAAACTGCTCTAATAATTATGGGCCTTATCATTTCCCAGAGAAACTTATACCGCTAATGATTCTAAACGCATTAGAGGGAAAATCACTTCCGGTTTATGGGGATGGAATGCAAATCCGAGATTGGCTTTTTGTTGAAGACCATGCACATGCCCTTTATACCGTGGTAACAACAGGCCAAGTTGGAGAAACTTATAATGTTGGTGGACATAACGAAAAGGCAAATATTGAAGTAGTAAATATTATTTGCGAACTTCTTGAAGAATTTGTCCCTGCAAAGCCAGAAGGGATAAAAGAATACAAAGAGTTAATAACCTTTGTGAGCGATCGCCCGGGGCACGATGTGCGCTATGCAATAGATGCAAGCAAGATTGAAAAAGAGCTTGGTTGGAAGCCAGCGGAAACCTTTGAAAGCGGTATAAGAAAAACTGTTCAATGGTATTTGAGTAATGAGAAGTGGTGGTCTCGCGTTCTTAATGGAGCATACAAAGGAGAACGTTTAGGTTCGTTAGACGGAGGTGAATTATGAAGGGCATCATTCTAGCGGGCGGCTCAGGTACGAGGTTGTATCCAATAACAATGGGCGTTTCGAAGCAGTTACTGCCTATTTATGATAAACCAATGATTTACTATCCGCTTTCCGTGCTCATGTTAGCGGGTATTCGAGAAATACTAATAATTACAACAAGTGAAGACAGTGATTCCTTCAAACGCTTGTTAGGAGATGGTTCTCAGTTCGGTATCGAACTTCATTATGCAGTTCAACCATCACCTGATGGGCTAGCCCAAGCTTTCATAATTGGAGAAGAGTTCATTGGTAAAGATGATGTTTGTTTAGTGCTAGGGGACAACATTTTCTATGGGCAAGGCTTTACTCCTAAATTGAAGCATGCCGTTGAAAATGCTGAAAGCGGAAATGGTGCGACTGTTTTCGGTTATCAAGTCAAGGACCCTGAGCGTTTTGGAGTAGTAGAATTTGACCAGAACCAAAAAGTTGTTTCAATAGAAGAAAAGCCAGAACAACCAAAGTCTGACTTGGCTGTGACGGGACTCTACTTTTATGATAACTCTGTTGTGAATTTTGCAAAAAGCGTAGTGCCTTCTGAACGAGGTGAGTTAGAAATAACTTGTATAAATGAGATGTACTTACAAGACAAAAAACTTCAGGTTGAAATTCTGGGGAGGGGCTTCGCGTGGCTTGACACAGGCACGCATGAAAGTTTATTAGAGGCAGCACAATTCGTAGAGACAATAGAGAAGCGGCAAGGATTTAAAATCGCATGCCTTGAAGAAATAGGCTTCAATAATGGGTGGCTAAAGGAGTCCCAGATAATGCATGCAGCATCTTTGATGTCTAAAAATAGTTACGGTCAATACCTAACTGAGTTAATCAAAAAGTGAGTACTGGTAACCTTGTACTGAACGAGTGGGAAACTGCTTTTTTCGGACGACAGATATATTCGCTTTCCCCCCCACTTGATTCAGTTGTGCAAACTCATGCTATACATAATGCTCTAATCTCTATAAAACTGAATTCAGATGACGCCATGTCACTTGATTTTGTAAGTAAAAGTGGGTTTGGTTTCGTTGAGGGTGAGATCACATATTCAAAATCACTTAGCAGCTGCGAGTCAAGATTTGACTTGGTTTCATATCATCTTGCTGATGATTCCTTGTTAGATGACTTAAAAAAAATCGTAACCGGCTTGTATATTAACAGTCGTTTTAAAGAGCCTTGGTTTTCTGAGAATGAAAGAGATGACTTCTATCGCTGTTGGTTACGAAATGCGATTTTAGCTAAGTTTGATGATTGTTGTTTAGTGATAAAAACTAACGAGGACATATCGGGCTTTGTAACTTTGCGAATAAGGCAAGAGGAAGCGACAATAGGGCTAATCGGAGTTGCACCCAGTTACCATGGTAAGGGTATTGGAAAGAAATTGATTGATATAGTTGAAGCATATTGCGCGAGAAGAGGCGTGAATAGCATCAGTGTATCAACTCAAAAAAGTAATATTGCGGCCACTAATCTCTACATTAAAACTGGCTTTTCGACTACGGAAAAGTCTTATTGGTTCTACAAGCAGGTATAAAAATGATTCCTTTCAATATCCCTCCTAAAACAGGGCTTGAGATAGCATATATCGAGCAAGCGCTTGGTTCAGATAAACTATGTGGTGATGGTGCTTTTTCAAAAAAATGTGAACATTGGATTGAACAAAAGTTTTCTTCCCACAAAGCGATGCTAACACCTTCTTGCACTGCGGCCTTGGAACTTGCAGCAATACTTATAGATGTGAGACCAGGCGATGAAGTAATCATGCCATCGTACACCTTCGTTTCAACTGCAAATGCATTCGTACTAAGAGGTGCAACAATTGTTTTTGTTGATGTTAGAAAAGACACAATGAATATTGACGAATCGTTGATTGAGGCTGCGATTACAACAAAAACTAAAGCGATTGTCCCAGTACACTATGCTGGAGTAGCATGTGAAATGGATGAGATTATGGCTATGGCTAAAAAGCATAATCTGTGGGTCATTGAAGATGCTGCGCAAGGAGTTATGTCTACCTACAAAAACAAAGCTCTCGGTACTATCGGCCATATTGGTTGTTACAGTTTCCATGAAACGAAAAACTATACTTCGGGTGGTGAAGGCGGTGCTATATTAATAAATGAGCCAAGACTAGTAGAAAGAGCTGAAGTTATAAGAGAAAAAGGAACAAATCGTAGTCAGTTTTTGAACGGAAGTGTTGATAAATATACATGGAAAGATATTGGTTCCAGCTTTTTGCCAAGCGAGTTGCAGGCGGCTTATTTATGTGCGCAATTAGACGCGGCAACCACTATTAACGAGTTTCGTTTGTCTTTGTGGAATGAATACTATAGAGGACTCAATAAACATTTAAATGTCGAAGAGTTACCCGCTATTCCTTCTTCTGTACAGCATAACGCTCATATGTTTTATATTAAACTGAGTTCATTTATTGAACGCAGCGAATTTATAGAAACGATGAAAAAGCTTGGTATACAGACCCCTTTTCATTACGTTCCGCTGCATACGAGTCCGGCCGGCAAAAATTTCGGAAGGTTTGTTGGAGAAGATAAGAATACCTTGAGAGAAAGCGAAAGATTAGTCCGTTTACCTCTTTACTTCGGAATGGCGAAGAAGAATCAAGAAAAAGTTATTGAAAGCGTTCTTGAATTTTTTGGTTCAAGAGAGCGTTAGTTTTTAAGTTTAACGGTTTCTGGACCAGATTATGACTAGAAGAATTTTGCACATAGGCAAATGTGACAAGTTTATCCCACCATTTATAGAGTTTGTAAACTCAAACTTTAATTTCGAAGAACACTTGTTTTTGCTTAAGGCAGGAATGGCAGAAAAGGAGCTCCTACCTCACGAAAACGTAAAGTTAATAGGTAAAAAGCGCAATTCCAATATTACATACTATTTGAATGCAATTATAAAAATGCATTTATCAGAAAAAATAATTCTTCACAGTCTATTTGACATTAACATAGTAAAGATTTTGTTTTTTGCACCTTGGTTACTGAAAAAGTGCCACTGGGTGATTTGGGGTGGCGATCTTTATACATACAAATTTGGCAAAAAGACATTTAAGTGGAAAGTAAAAGAGTTTCTACGAAGGCATGTCATCAGAAACATTGGTTTTTTAGTTACCTATCTTGAAGGAGATGTAAATCTGGCTCGTGAATGGTATGGGGCAAAAGGGCTACACTTTGAATGTTTGATGTACACCAGTAACCTTTTTCAATGTCAAAGATTTGAAAGGAAGTACAATGAGGGCATTAATATTCTCTTAGGAAATTCAGCCGCATCAAGCAACAATCACATAGCGACACTAGAAAAGCTGTTAGATTTCAAAAACCAAAATATCACTATTTACACACCACTATCATATGGTCCCCAAGAGCACGCTCAAAAAGTGATAAAACAAGGGAAAGAGTGGTTTGGTGACAAATTTAAACCGTTGACCAGTTTCATGCCGTTTGAAGAATACTTGCAACTGTTAAGTAATATCGATATTGCGTTGTTTAATCATAAAAGACAACAAGCGATGGGTAACACTATTACGCTACTTGGTTTAGGAAAAACTGTATATGTCGATAGTTCTACAACTCAATGGAAATTTTTTGAGGACAAAGGGATCAAAGTTAACGATATTGATAAGTTTGACTCTTTGGAACTAGAGAAAAATAACGAAAATATAGAAATTATCAGGAATTATTTTTCAATCAAAAATTATCATAAACAGCTACAAAAAATATTTTTATAAAAACTACGAAGGATTAAAACGGCGTCGGAATCGCTGCAAGTAGTGAGTCAAGAATACTCAAAAGCATCAAAGTATTTTCGTCGTTTCGTGAATTGATTATGAATTTAAAAGCGAGCGCCATTGCAGGTGTCAAATGGACAAGCGTATCATTAATAATTGCTACATTGATTCAATTTTTACAGCTTTCAATCCTGGCGCGATATTTGCGGCCCGATGAATTCGGGATTATGGCAATCATAGTGGTTGTCATTGGTTTTTCGCAAGCCTTTATGGATATGGGTATAAGTAAAGCAATAGTACAGCGTCAAGACGTGACATCTAATCAACTATCTAGCCTTTATTGGTTGAATGTTTTTTCTGGTTGCCTTTTAAGTATCGTTGTCTTTGCCACAGCTCCACTTCTAGGGAGTTTTTATGAAAACAACGATATTTCTGAGCTAATATATAAGCTTTCACCTGTTTTTCTAATAACTGCGTTTGGTAATCAATATCGTGTGCTATGCCAGAAGACATTGCAGTTTAATTTACTAGCGTTCATCGACCTCACATCGGCTGTACTCTCTTTTTGTGTTGCCATAACGCTTGCCGTAAATGGGGGGGGGGTTGATGCTCTTGTATATGCTATGCTTACAAACGCAGTTTCTTCAAGCATACTTCTTCTTTTTATTGGCGTTAGGAATTATCAACGACCAAAATTTCGATTCAATCATAGTGAAGTCAAAAGCTTTTACTCTTTTGGTTTTTTCCAAATGGGAGAGCGTTCAATCAATTACGTTAGTGCAAATCTCGATAAGATGCTGATTGGGAAAATGATTGGATTGCAATCAGTTGGATTCTATAATATGGCTTGGCAGTTGGTAGCTTTTCCATTAGCTAAAATTAATCCTGTAGTGAATAAGGTTGCGTTTCCAATTTATTCAAAGATTCAGAATGATAACGCCTTGCTAAATAAGTATTATAGTTTAAGTATTAGGCTTCTCGGCTTGATTACAGTTCCTATCTTAATTTTCTTGGCGACTTATTCTAATGATGTAGTTTTTATAGTCTTTGGTTATGGTTGGGAAGAGTCAGCGAGTTTAGTGAGACTTCTTGCGGTCATTGGCATATACAAGGCTCTTTCAAACCCTGGTGGCGCTCTTTTACTTGCGCTCGGGAGAGCCGATATCGGCTTTTATTGGAACGTGTTTTGGGTAACTAGCATAGCCGGCACTCTATATTTCTCGATTTTGTATTTTCAGACAGTTGATGCCGTTTGTTTTGCACTACTTCTGTTGAACTTTACTATTGGACTTATTTGGCATTTGATTGTGGCGAAAGTAGGCAAGATACATTACTTCGATATTTTCGTTCAAATAATGAAGACTGTAGTAAGCACAGGAGTCATAGTATTACTCTCAATAGTTGTTGTCTTCCTCCTCCACATCGAAACCGCACTCATGAGAGTTCTCATTGGGGGATTGTTTTGCGTAATTTTGTATACGATGTTCGTAATAACCTTCGAAAGGTCTTTACTCCGTCTTTTAAAAAAGGAATAAAAATGCCAGGTGTTTTCGGTTTTGTGAAAGGTATTGACGCTTTCTCCATTAAAAGTATGCAAAAAGCTATGTCTCTGTATCCTTCATTTAAGAGGGACACAATCTATGAGGATGAAAAGATAGCTGCCTCACGCGTCCATCTCAACAAGATTGGAGAAAAAAACTCACCATATGTACTTGACGATATTTGTGTTTGGGTTGAAGGCGAATCCTACAACGTTTCTGAATTATCAAACGATTTCGATCTAGAGATTGGAACATCATTTAGTAAAGCTTTATTAATAAACTATCAACGTGGAACGCTCGATTCTTTTCTTAATCGACTTGATGGTTATTTTTGCGCCGTAATATACGACAGACAAAACTCAAAACTAAAGTTAATCTCTGACCGGTATGGTATGCGCATGCTTTATTGGTATTTCCATAATGAAAAATTTTTATGGTCTAGTGAAGTGAAAGGTATTCTTGCTCTTGAAGGAATAGACAAAACAATTGACTCTGCAAGCTTCAATTGCTTTATGGAACTTGGGCATTTATTGGGGACAAGTACATGGTTTGACAAGATTAAGTTAATTAATCCAGCCAGTATTTTATCATTTGATTTGATAACAAAAGAAGTAAGTCAGCATCATTATTGGACCTGGGCTGAAATTTTACCATCATCACTAAAGTTCGACGAGGCAGTTGATGAACTTGGCAAGCGATTCATAAGGGCTGTGGAAAGAAGATTTAGCCCAACAGAGAGAATTGGTGTCACACTCAGTGGAGGACTGGACTCAAGAGCAATAGTAGCAGCCATAGATCATTTAAGCAGCAATTTTTGTGGTCAAGCATTTACTTTTGGTATTGAAGGATGTGACGATATAGAGATAGCAAGGCAAGTGATAGAAAAAACAAAATGGCGACACAAGTGCTACCACTTTACAGATGATAATTGGTTTAAGCCTCGAATTCAAAAGGTCTGGAATACAGATGGTATGAAGGACATGATGCATATGCATGGTGGTGAGTTTGTTGATGATATGGCTACCCATGTAGATGTCAATTTAAATGGTTATTTAGGTGATGCAATTTTTGGTGGTAGTTATATTCCGCACAAGGAGCATATTGATAAAAGAATAGATAGGGAAACTGCTGAGAAGTTTTATAAGCTTCATGATGTGGAAACTTTCTACCAAAGTAAGTTTTTTGACATTAACCACATTGATCCTTATCTATTCATGTCACGAGGTCGGCGATTTATCAATATGGGCACCGTTAACAGTCTAGTATCGTTGGAACAGAGAAAACCTTTCATGGATAATGAGTGTGTCGAGTTAATATACTCATTGCCCGATCATTTCCGAGTCAATAACAAATTGTACTCCACAATGCTACAAAGGTTTTTTCCTGATTTCTTCAAAAATATTCCATGGCAGCAAACAGGTAAACCTGCCGGTGAAACGCCACAATGGAACCTGTACAATCGTTTGTTAAAAAAGTTCCACAGACTTTTTATCAACTTTAGCGGGGGACAAAATAAAAATAATTATACGAATTACAAAAATTGGATACTTACAAATGAAACCAAGAGCTATCTCTCAGGGTTGTTAAAACGAGAACAGTCCGAATACAGTAAGTTAACGCTTGATGATTTAAAAGCAAAGTATCTTGATGTGCATGGAAGTGACTGTGACAAAAGTCGCGAGGTTCTGCGAGCCGCTACTATAGAGCTTTACCTTAAACTATTAAATAAGAATAATTGTGAATAGTGTAATAATACTAATAACTCTCTTCTGTTTAGTAATACTCGTTACTGTCGATTTTCACTGTTCTTTTGAGGGTTGGTTTTGATAGTCTTATCATCTGTAATATTGATGCTGATCTTGTCATTTCTTAGAAGTAATAAATTATTCAGAACGCAGCTTTTACTGCTGTTTTTGTCTTTAATTATGTTCTCGGCTTTTCTTTTTGAGCATGCACTAACAGGTGTTTTGCTTCTTAATTCAGATGAACTCGTGTACACATTAGATAGAGGAAAGTTGTTCGATTTTGAGGGAAAAAGTAGCCGTTTGATATGGTATTTTTTGAACGATTCTGTTTACGCTTATTCAGGTGTGTATGGAATGGAAAGTAAACTTCTTCCGATTTCCTCTCTTTTGTTTTTAAATTATATTTTATACGTCTCTTTTCCAACTATCGATAAAATTTCATACGCGATATTTTTCACTCCATATCTCATTTTTATTTCAATTATGGATTTGCGTGACGTTTTAATTATTTCGATTTGTTTTTCTGCTTTTTATTGCTTCATTCAAAGAAAGTATCTGTTTTTTTTGGTCGCGTGTTTGCTTTTGATTTTTTTAAGACCATTTGTTATTCCCTTAATAATTCTACCTATAGTGATAGTATCTTTTTTCGATAGCCGTGTAGGGTTTTCAAGCCGTTTATTTACAATATTTCTAGTAGGTTTGATCTTTTCTAGTCTTCTCTTTTTGTTTTTCGACAAAGCGAACTCTTATATTTATCGACTTTCTTTTTTGATCGATGGTGGTTTAAACGAATCGCTTCAAGGTGAGCAACTTTCTTTAAACACGAGCAGTGTAATTAGATATTTTGGCAAGTTCTTGTTTGCTCCATTACCCACCTCGCTGCTTGAGAGGGTCATCGTAGATGGAGGTCATGAGGTTTTTGGTGCAGTTGATGACACTGTAAGAGCCATTGGGCAGTTCCTATACTACATATTATTTGCCTATTTGGTCTGTAACTTAAAAGTTTTATTTGTTCTAACAAAGCGCGAAATTTTTCCGCAAAACGAAATAAAGCTTCTTCAGATTTTTATCACATTTTCACTCGCCTGGGTGTGTATTTATACTCTTTTTTCCCTTGGCGACGCACATACTAGGATAAAGTTAGTTCATATGATTTGCGTTACGATCTGTAGCCTGTTTATCTATACCTATAAGAGAAAAGTATCATGAAGAGAATTGCTTTCGTTGTAAAAACGGCAGGGTTAGAATTTGACGATAGGGTACGAAAAGAGGCTTTGTCAATACGTTCGATCGGCTATGATGTGACCATCTTTGTTCAGTTGAATTCAAATTTAAAGGAGACTGGTACTACCTCGTATGGGATAGCTTACGAGTCCATAGAATTAGAGACTAGAAATTTTTTGCCATCATCCCGCTTTTTATTGATTAAAGCATTCGAATTTTATCTACGACTACGTGGAAGGTTAAATCAGTTCGATTATGTGTGGTGCCACGAAGAGTACACATTTATATTTCCATTACTTATTGCAAAAAACAAGGTCATTTGGGATCTGCATGAGTTACCTATCAGATTTAACACAAAGTTCATGCAAATAGTTTATCGAGCGATAGAGGCAAGATGTTTATCAATTGTTCATGCTAATAAGTATAGGCTTCAGTTTTTGAAAAACACTGGTTTAGTGAGAAAGACTGAAAAGAACTTTGTGATTAATAACTATCCCGATGATAGATTTTTGAAAAGCACCATTAAGTCTTCCGTTAACGACGATTTTATAAAATGGAAGGGACAATCCAACTACGTTTATCTTCAAGGACTCACGACAAGTAAGCGCCTTCCGTATAACACTCTCAAAGCTGTTTTAACCGCGAAGTGCCGAGCTGTAATCGTGGGTAATATTGAAAAAGGAGTTATGGAACGCCTTAAGGAGGAATTTGGGGAGGTAGAAGTCCAAAGGCGACTTTTTTTGACAGGGATGATAGAACAGATGGCGATCAGAAATTTATTGATCGACGCACAGTTCACTATAGTTTTATATGATGACTCAACTCCTAACAATCGATACTGCGAAGCTAATCGCTTATATCAGTCAATTCTTTCTCGTGTCCCGGTCATAGTTGGTGCGAATCCGCCGATGGCCCAATTGGTTATGAGTTTAAAATGCGGAGTTGTCCTTGATGACTTTGGCGACGATCTTGAGTCTCTTACTTCTGCTGTTTTATTAATGAAACATAAAAGCCAGGAATACACAGTAAATGAAAGAAAATTAGAGCAACTCCTCTGGAGTGACACTCAAGTTTTTAAACTAATGACCTATGTTGAGAAAAATCATGACTGAATTGAGCATCATCATTCCGCACTTCAATTCTGAAAAATCTTTGGTCAGATTACTTGAAACTATACCTCTTTCCAATGATATACAAGTCGTAGTCGTAGATGATAATAGCGATAGCTTTGATATAGAATATTATAGGAAAGCTTATCCGAAGTATGAGTTTCATATCAATACGAGGGGAAAAGGTGCCGGTGGTGCAAGGAACACTGGGCTTACATTTGCTTGTGGCACATGGGTGACTTTTGCAGATTCTGATGATTATTTTTGTGAAAAAGAGCTGGAGAATGTTTTGGCTCTGATTAGTGAAAAAGATGTCAATGCTGATATTGTTTTCTTTAAACCTTCGTCGGTTTTTCTTAACGAAGAACGTAAAGCAACTAGACACAAAAAGTATGCAGAACTTGTAGCTGATTTTATCCGGGAATCGTCGGACATTAATAAAACGAAGCTTCTTTTTTCACATTATGTTCCTTGGAGCAAATTTATAAAGCTGGATTTAATCAAGAATAACAATATCCATTTTGATGAGACAATTATCGCAAATGATGGAATGTTTTCTGCAAAGTGTTCATTACTGTCGAAAGAAACTAAAGCATATGAAAATGAAATTTACACCGTCACTGTTTCGAGCGATAGCCTGACCAAAATAAAAAATGTTGAATTTTTTAGAGTACGTATCGAAGTTTTTACTCGAATGTATCACTTTTTACCATCCAATATTAAGAAGATTATCGGGATGTCACCTTTATCCTTGGTCAGAATGAGTCTTATTTATGGTTTGAGTGAGTTCGCTAGGACCGTTATTTATTTTCGAAGAAACAATGTAAAGTTCTTTCGATATTTGAATTTTGCATCATTACGTCGATTTATACTTTCGAACAAGTGACTTACTTCTGGCTGGAACTGTTTGAAAAAGTGCCGTGCTGAATTAACATATAGTCAATTCCGAGAAAATTATTTCTAATGAAAAGTAAATTAGCTTACTGTCAACAATTGTTCTTCACTTTACGATTTTTGACGTTACGTCAAATTTTTTATCGACTGTACTACAAAGTTAAAAAGCCTAAAGTTGTCAAAAGAAAGGTCAAAGAGCAGCGAGATTGGTGTTGGAAAGGTCCAACTCTTAACAAGCAAAGTATATTTAGCCAAAGTGATGTTTGCTTCTTAAACAGAAGCGGAAAAGTAGTTTCTTCCTGTGACTGGAATAGTCCAGAGCAAAGCAAGCTATGGCTTTATAATCTGCACTATTTTGATGACCTTAATTCTATTGATTATCAAGATAGGAAAGAGTTACATTACAGTTTTTTAAAAAAATGGATTGTAGACAATAAGCCGACTGTAGGAAATGGTTGGGAGCCATATCCAACGTCACTTAGATTAGTAAATTGGATTAAGTGGTTCAGTAAAAAGAGTGATGTAGATACTCGTTATCTTTCTAGTATTGCATTGCAAGCACAAGCGCTTAGACAACAGCTTGAATATCATATTCTTGGCAATCATCTTTTTGCTAATGGCAAAGCTTTAGTTTTCGTTGGCGCTTTTTTGACTGGTGAGTTTGCTGAAAGCTGTTTGAAAAAGGGGCTCGAAATACTCGACGGTGAAATAGAAGAGCAGTTTCTTTCAGACGGTGGGCATTTTGAACTTTCACCAATGTATCACTGCATACTGCTATGGGATTTGCTTGAGTTAATTCACCTTGCCGAGATTAGTAAAAATAAACAATTAATAACTAGGTTGGCTCACTGGAAACGCGTTGCTCAAAAGGCGCTGCTTTGGTTGGAATCGATGCTGCATACCGACGGCGAAATAAGCTTTTTTAACGATGCAGCGATAGGAGTTGCACATAACCCTGAAGAAATATTTAAATTTGCAAAAAATTTGAATATCAAGTGGGGAACTCCTTTAGCTCCTCTACATACGAATAGTGATACCGGTTACAGCCGGGTGATGCTTGGTAACTATTGTTTATTTATGGATCACGCCCAAGTCGGGCCAGATTATCTTCCGGGCCATGCTCACGCAGATACGTTAAGTATCGAGCTTTCGTTAGGAAGCGACAGGGTGTTTGTCAACTCAGGGACTTCCCTTTACGGGGTTTGTGAAGAGCGGTTAAGACAGCGACAAACAGCAGCTCACAATACTGTCGAGGTATGTGGGCAAAGCTCTTCTGAAGTATGGTCGGGTTTTAGAGTTGCAAAGCGTGCAAAAGCTTCACTTACTAGTTCGTCTGCTGATAGCGATGTGGTTAAGCTTGTTGCAAGTCATGATGGATATAAAAGGTTAAGACCGAAAGTCACTCATCAACGTGCTATTGAAGCAACTTCAGGTTTTTGTCAAATTGAAGATACACTGTCTGAGCAAGTTGAAGCCGTTTTTCATTTGCATATCCACCCAAGCGTAAACATTAATAAAGTTAACGCTAAAACAGTTGAACTAATAACGCCATCTAAACGCACTATTACGTTCACTAGCGAACTTGATATAAAGCTTATGCCATCAACCTATCACCCTAATTTTGGTGTTGCAATATCCAGCACAAAAATTGTTATACCTTTCATTAATGGGCAGTTAGTGACCCGTATGGATTTTTAAAGGGTTAGTATATTGAAAATCTTATTATTTTCTTTTTATTATAAACCAGACCTTTGTGCTGGTTCTTTTCGCATGACAGCGTTGGTCGAACAGCTGAAAAATATTCCCAATGTGGAAATAGAGATAGTAACTACAATGCCGAATAGATATGCAAGCTTTGCTTCTGAAGCATTGTGTTATGAGAATGAGAGAAATGTAACTATCCACCGCATAGAGTTGCCTTCGCATAATAGCGGAATGATGGATCAAATTAAGTCTTTTTATACTTACTTCAAACAAGCACAGAAGATTATTAAAAACAAAGATTACGAACTTGTTTTTGCAACTAGTTCAAGGCTGTTTACAGCATTTCTGGGTGCAAAAGTTGCTCGTCAAAAAAAATTACCACTGTATTTGGACGTTCGTGATATTTTCGTCGACACTATAAAAGATGTGCTCAGTCCAAAAATTACGTGGTTCGTTAAGCCACTGCTTGTCTTAGTCGAACGGTGTACGTTTGCAAAAGCTGACCACATTAACCTGGTGTCTGAAGGGTTTAAGCCTTATTTTGCAGCACGATACCCGCGTCCCCAGTACAGTTATTTTACTAACGGTATTGATGGTGAATTTCTGAGCGATAATCGTACCTACTCGTTTGTCGAAAAAACTGCTGAAGAGCCAATAACGGTTCTTTATGCCGGTAATATCGGCGAAGGGCAAGGCCTACACACTATTCTGCCAGCGCTTGCGAAGTTAGCAGGTAATCGCTATAAATTTAAAATTATCGGTGACGGTGGGAGGAAAAAGAACTTAGAAGAAGCAGTTGTAGGTTTACAGAATGTTTCACTCCATCCGCCGGTGTCTCGAGCAGACCTCGTCTCTGAATACTTAAACGCAGACGTATTATTTCTACATTTAAACGATTACCCTGCGTTCAGAAAAGTTTTGCCGTCTAAATTGTTTGAATATGCGGCTATGGGCAAACCTATATTAGCAGGAGTGCAAGGCTATGCGTCGCAGTTCATTGTGCAAAACTTAAATAATACGCAAGTATTTTTTCCAAATGATGCGCATAATGGTTTAAAAGCACTTTCTTCTTTGCAGCTTGAGCATACCGACCGAAAGGATTTTGTAATTAGGTTTGCAAGACAGAACATTATGAATGATATGGCTAAGTCTATAGCCCAGTTAAAGGGGTTATAAATGGCAACGGTTTTAGTTACTGGTGCAAGCGGCTTCGTTGGTCGCCATTTGGTTGATTGTTTACACGAAAGCGGTGCCGACGTAAGAGTCTTAGGTAGGCGAGATATTCATGCTAATAAATTTACTTTTTTTGAAAGTAATTTTAATGATGAAAATGAGCTGAGCGCCGCAACAGTCGGTGTCGATACTGTCGTTCACTGTGCGGCACGCGTGCATGTGATGCAGGAAACTGCCAGCGATCCTCTTTCTGAGTTCCGTGCGTTTAATGTAGACGCTACGCTCAAATTGGCCACACAGGCAGCGAAAAACGGCGTTAAGCGGTTTATTTTTCTCAGTACAATTAAAGTTAATGGTGAGAGCACTACGAACAAAGCTCCTTTTACAGCCTTCGATCAGCCAAGGCCAGAAGATCCTTATGGAATTTCGAAGGCAGAAGCCGAGCAAGGCTTAATCGCCCTTGCGGAGCGCACCGGCATGGAGTACGTTATTATTCGTCCACCACTTGTGTATGGGGCCGGTGTGAAAGCAAATTTTGCCGCTTTAATGGGATTGGTAAAAAAAGGTATTCCTTTACCTTTTCGAATGATTAAGAAAAACAGGCGAAGTATGGTGTCTGTTGTTAATTTAGTAGACTTAATTAGAGTATGTACCACTCATCCGCTAGCTAAGAATAATGTATTCTTAGTCAGTGATGACAATGATGTCTCTACATCTGAAATGGTTAAGCTGATGGCTTATTCGTTTGGAATGAGAGATAGATCAATACCAATCCCTCCATTTTTTTTCGAAGGATTAGCCAGACTACTCGGAAAAAAAGACATAGTCGAGCGGTTAACCGGTTCACTGCAAATCGACCTTACTCATACAAAAGGAACATTAGGATGGTACCCACCACAGTCAATTAAGAATGCGTTCGAAGCCACTGCAAATAACACACCTATCCACTAGCTTATAGTTGTTACTACTTTATGATTCGTTTTTTAGATTTAGTATTTTCTTTTATCGGTTTACTTCTTGGTTTCCCGATTTTTTTAACTCTCTTTATCATTGGCTTGTTTGATACTGGCTCACCTATCTTCAAACAAAAAAGAGTTGGTCGTTACAAAAAGCCTTTTACACTAGTAAAGTTTAGAACAATGAATGTGGATACGGCGTCTGTTGCAAGCCATCTTGCCAGCAGCTCTTCGATAACAAAATTTGGACACTTTCTCAGAAAAACAAAACTAGATGAACTGCCACAGCTATGGAATGTGTTAAAGGGTGAGATGAGTTTAGTTGGTCCACGTCCTGGTCTGTTCAATCAGGAAGAACTCACTCAAGAAAGAGGTGAGCGTGGAGTCTACAGTGTTCGTCCAGGCATTACTGGTTTGGCGCAAATAAATGAAATAGATATGTCTACCCCCAAACTTCTTGCTGAAACCGATAGAAAAATGATTGATGAACTCAATTTGTCTTCTTATTTCAAATATATATTTCTAACGCTTGCAGGAAAAGGCAGTGGAGATCGTGTTAAATAGCGGCTCGTGGCGTTCTAAACAACTAAAATGTGCTATTATCTTGTACTTTAGTATTGTTTTAGCGGCCGTTAACGCGTAACACCAAGGATTGTTGTTTGGAAACTCTAATCAAAACTCTTCTCTCATTGCCCAGAGCGCAAAAGCGATTGATAACGGTATTAATCGATGTTTCTTTTATATTGGCGTCATTCTGGGCGGCGATGTTTATTCGTCAAGACTCGTTTGATTCTGCTTTAAGTTCACAGCATTGGGTACTTATTGGTTTAGTTATTCCTGTAAGTGTTTCTATTTTCGTTAAGTTAGGGCTTTACAGAGCTGTTCTTCGATATGTAGGAATTAATGCACTTGGAGCTGTAATCGGTGGGGTTATTGCATCTTGTTGTGCTCTGATTGGCCTGGCATTTTTCTTGAAAATACCTATTCCGCGTACTGTCCCAATAATATTCATTTCATTTTCTTTACTGCTAATCGGCGGAAGCCGCATTATTGTGCGAGCTTTAGTTAACAAAGTAAGCGCCTCAAAACGTCGCCCCGTTATAATCTATGGCGCTGGCTCTGCGGGCAGGCAGCTAGCTACTGCTCTAAGGCATGGACCCGAATATCGTGTGGTAGCATTTATCGACGATGACAAAGCTAAGCATGGCTCTTTAATTGAAGGGCACTTGGTTCACGCCATGGACGATTTACAGTCAATTATACGCCATGAAAACGTAGAAAAAGTGCTGCTTGCACTACCCAGTACATCTAGATCTAGGCGTAAAAAAATTCTTCAAAAGCTTGAAAAGTATTCGGTAAAAGTACAAACCATTCCGGGCATGGCAGACGTGGTTGCAGGTGCCGTAAATGTAGACCAAGTTAAAGATGTTGAAGTTGAGGATTTGCTTGGCCGCGACCCCGTGTCACCAAAAAAAGCTTTAATGCACGCTGATATCAAAAACAAAGTGGTAATGGTTACAGGTGCTGGCGGGTCTATAGGCTCAGAGCTGTGTCGCCAAATCGTTAAGAACGAGCCAACAAAACTTGTTTTGTTTGAATTATCAGAGTTTGCTCTGTATTCAATAGAGCGAGAGCTCTCTCAGTTTGTAGCTGAACGAGGCCATCACATTGAAATTATCCCGATAATGGGCTCTGTTCAGAAACAAAATAGACTAGAAACAGTAATGAGCACTTTTAGTGTTCAAACGGTTTACCACGCTGCGGCCTATAAACACGTACCATTAGTTGAGCATAACGTTGTTGAGGGAGTACGAAATAACATCTTTGGTACCTTGTACACGGCACAGGCTGCGATAAAAAGTAACGTTGACACATTTGTATTGGTGTCTACTGACAAAGCAGTAAGACCAACGAATGTTATGGGCACAACTAAACGGATGTCGGAATTAGTACTACAAGCGTTAGCCGATAAACAGAGCTCCACACGTTTTTGTATGGTTCGTTTTGGTAATGTTCTGGGGTCGTCAGGTTCTGTAGTACCATTGTTTCGCAAGCAAATAAAGCAAGGTGGTCCAGTAACACTTACCCATCCTGACATAACCCGTTACTTTATGACTATTCCGGAAGCAGCACAGCTAGTGATTCAAGCAGGCGCCATGGGCATGGGCGGTGATGTGTTTGTATTGGATATGGGCGAGCCAGTAAAGATAAAAGATTTAGCAACTAAGATGATTCACTTATCTGGTTATTCTGTTAAAGACGATAAACACCCAGATGGCGACATTGAAGTAGTATGTACTGGACTTCGTCCGGGTGAAAAACTATACGAAGAACTCCTTATAGGCGAAAACGTTGAAGGCACAACGCACGAACGTATTATGACCGCGCAAGAAGTGAAACTGAGCTGGAGTGAACTAGAAATTATCTTATCTAAGTTAGACTTGGCCTGCCATAACTTCCAACATGAGAAAATAAGAGAAATTTTGTTAGCTGCGCCTACAGGTTTTAAACCCGCAGATGGAATTTGTGACTTAGTATGGTTGGAAAGACAAGTCATCTCGTCAAAGAAAGCAGATGTGCTTAAATTGAAACACTAGTATCTAGCTTTAAATATCAAAATACGGGTGGTGTAAAACTGCCCGTTCTGTTTTACATGTCCCACATAACATTTTCAATGAACAAACATTTAAGCATTTAGCATAAATGTTTTAAGTGTTATCGAATAATCTTAAAGGAAGTTTAAAATGCCACAGAAGTTTTTTGGCACAGATGGAATTAGAGGGAAAGTCGGCGAGTTTCCAATGACGCCCGATTTTGTAATGAAGCTTGGTTGGGCAGCTGGCGTTGTACTAGCAGCAGATGGAACAAAAGAAGTGCTAGTGGGTAAAGATACGCGTGCCAGTGGCTATATGCTTGAATCTGCTTTAGAAGCAGGTTTGTCAGCCGCCGGTGTTAACATTGCGCTTGCGGGCCCCATTCCCACCCCAGCGGTAGCTTATTTGGCCTCAACATTTCGTTCAGACGCGGGTGTTGTAATTAGTGCCTCTCACAACCCTTACTACGACAACGGTATTAAATTTTTTGGGCGAAGTGGCGCTAAACTTGGCGCAGCACAGCAAAACGCAATTGAAGAAAAATTACAGTATGCCTTACAGCACGGCATTGAGTGTGTAGATTCTGAAAAGCTAGGTAAGGCAAGACGAATTGAAGATGCATCTGGTCGGTACATAGAGTTTTGCAAAGGCACGTTTAATTCAGAACTAAGCCTTGAGGGTTTAAAAATAGTTGTAGATAGTGCCAATGGTGCGGCTTACAAAGTGGCTCCCAGTGTATTCGAAGAGCTTGGTGCTACGGTTATTAATATTGGTAACAAACCTAACGGCGTTAACATTAACTATGAATGCGGCGCAACGTCACTCGCTGCACTTAGTGCTTCGGTTATTGAATGTAAAGCTGATTTGGGTATTGCCGTTGACGGCGATGCCGATCGCATAATGTTTGTAGACGGTAACGGCGAAGTTGTGGATGGTGACGAGATACTCTTCTTAATGGCAAGAGAAGCAAAGCAACAAGGTTATAAAGGCGGTGTTGTTGGAACCTTGATGAGTAACCTTGGTTTAGAGCTAGCCCTTCGAGAATTAGATATTCCATTTGTTCGTTCGAAAGTAGGCGACCGCTACGTAGTTGAAAAACTAAATGAAAACGGATGGAAAATTGGTGGTGAAACATCAGGCCATATACTGAACTTCAACTACACCTTCACGGGCGATGCGATTATTGCTGCTCTTCAAATTTTGTCGATTATTGTTAAAAGTGGGTATTCGTTAAGCCAGCTTAAACAAGGTATGAACAAGCTTCCACAATGCATGGTGAACGTGCGTCACAGCAACCTAGATTCGGTATTATCACTCGACTCGATTAAGCACGAAGTAGCAACTGTGCAGGAAAAATTGGGAAATACTGGCCGCTTGGTGTTAAGAAAGTCAGGCACTGAACCACTTATTCGTGTAATGGTAGAGAGTGAATGCGCAAATACTGCCACTGATCTTTCAAATCATTTAGCTGATTGCATTAAAGCTAGCTAAATATGCAAAACGTGTAGCTAGTATCTGCGCTACACGTTTCCCCTCATTTATTCTTTTGCTTCACACATTCTGATAGCGTCAATATTCAGCAAAGATGTAAATATAAAATTTCAAATAAAACAAATGCAGCAATAACTAGTAAATAACGCGCTAATAATGCAATATTTGTAGTCGTAAAACGGTAGTTTACTCATAATAAAATGCAGCTAATACAGTGTGGTTAGTATGCGTAAAGAAGGCAAAATATAAAAGTAACGGAGAACAGGGTGAAAAAATACAAGATTGCAGTGGCTGGAACAGGCTATGTAGGGCTGTCAAATGCCGTACTATTAGCCCAGCACAATGATGTAAAAGCAGTCGACTTGGTTGCTGAAAAAGTAGCGCTTTTAAACAGCAAGAAATCGCCCATTGAAGATAAAGAAATTTCTGAGTATTTAACAACTAAAGAACTTAACCTTGAAGCTACGTTAGATGCCGAGCATGCATACAAAGACGCAGATTATGTGGTTATAGCCACCCCAACCGACTACGACCCTCAAACGAACTATTTTAATACAGGTAGCGTAGAGGCGGTTATCAAAACAGTAATGGAAATTAACCCTAATGCTGTCATGATTGTAAAGTCAACTGTACCGGTAGGGTTTACTAAAGACGCAAAAGCGCGTTTCGGTACAGAAAATATTATTTTTTCACCTGAGTTTTTACGCGAAGGCAAAGCACTTCACGATAACTTGTATCCTAGCCGTATAATTGTGGGCGAGCGCAGCGAGCGTGCCGAAGTGTTTGCAAAGCTGTTGCAACAAGGCGCAATAAAAGAAGATATTGATGTGCTGTTTACTGACAGCACAGAAGCAGAAGCCATTAAATTATTCGCTAATACCTATTTAGCAATGCGTGTAGCGTACTTTAATGAATTAGACAGCTATGCAGAAAGAAACGGCTTAGATACTAAGCAAATCATCGAAGGTGTTGGGTTAGACCCTCGCATAGGGAAGCACTACAACAACCCTAGTTTTGGTTATGGCGGCTACTGCTTGCCGAAAGACACCAAGCAATTGTTAGCTAATTATAGCGAAGTGCCTAACAACATGATTCAGGCTATCGTGGACGCAAACCGCACGCGTAAAGACTTTATTGCCGATTCAATTGTTAGCCGCAAACCGAAAATTGTGGGCATCTACCGCCTTATCATGAAGTCTGGTTCTGATAACTTCCGTGCTAGTGCTATTCAAGGCATTATGAAGCGCATTAAGGCCAAGGGCATTGAAGTTGTGGTGTACGAGCCGGTATTAAAAGAAGCTGACTTCTTTAATTCGCGTGTTATTAACGATCTGGAAGAATTTAAGAAAGTATCTGATGTTATTGTGGCTAACCGCGTAACAGCGGATGTAGAAGATGTTCTGAATAAGGTATACAGCCGCGATTTGTTTAACGCTGACTAGGGAAGCCTTTTCAAATAGTGATAAAAAAACCGAGCTTCAAGCTCGGTTTTTTTATTTTATGCAGATAACTATATTTTCAGAAAACTATTTATCCGAACGTCCGTATCGGTCAGAAAAACGCACTATGTCATCTTCGCCAAGATACGCGCCCGACTGCACTTCAATAAGTTCTAGTGGAATCTTACCTGGGTTTTCTAGGGCATGAACAGCACCAATTGGAATGTAAATAGATTCGTTTTCCGTAAGCATGGTGGTGCCGTCATTAACGGTAACGTTTGCAGTACCTGAAACCACTACCCAATGTTCAGCGCGATGATGATGCATTTGAACAGACAGCTTTTCACCAGGTTTTACCGTTATGCGTTTAACTTTGAAACGGCCGCCTTCATCAATTGAATCGTAACTTCCCCAAGGGCGGAACACTTCACGGTGAAATTCAAACTCTGGGCGTTTGTTCTTTTTAAGGTTGTTAACAACGGTTTTTATTTGTTCTGAGTTTTTCTTGTTAGCAACCATTACCGCATCTTTGGTTTGTACAACTACCACGTCGTCTAAACCAATAACCGACACCAAGCAGTCTTCTGCGTTCACATAGCTGTTTGTCGTGCTCTCAAGTAGCGTGTCACCTATTGAAACATTACCGTTGTCATCTTTGTTGCCTGTCTCCCATAGTGACGACCAACTACCAACGTCAGACCATCCGGCATCTAACGTAACCATTGCCGCATCTTCGGTTTTTTCCATTACAGCATAGTCGATTGAATCGCTTGGGCATGTGGCAAAAATATCTTCGCTAATACGAATAAAGTCTAAATCTCTTTCGGTTTGAGTAATAGCTTTTGTACAAACAGCAAACATCTCTGGCGCGTGTGTCTCTAATGCTTTTAAAAATACGCTTGCTTTAAACATAAACATACCGCTATTCCAGAAGTACTCTCCTGAATTCACATATTGCGTTGCGGTATCCATGTCAGGCTTTTCTACAAACTGGCTTACTTCGAAGCCATTACCCATCGCAGGGCCGGCCTTGATATACCCGTACCCGGTGTGGGGTTGTGTTGGTACTATGCCGAAGGTAACTAATTTACCTTGCTCTGCAAGAACTTGGGCCTGTTTTATCTGAGCCTGAAAAGTAGCGCTATCTTGAATTAGATGGTCAGCGGCCAACACTAAAAGAGTAGGGTCTTCTCCATTTGTAGCTGCATGTAGTGCGGCAAGTGCAATGGCCGGAGCTGTATTTCTGCCTACCGGTTCAAGCAAAATATCGCTGTTATCGATATTAATTTGACGCATCTGCTCAGCAACCAAGAAACGATGTTCTTCGTTGCAGATAATTGAAGGAGGCAAGGCATCTAAGCCATTAAGACGTTGCACAGTTTCTTGAATCATTGTTTTATCTGAAGTTAGCGCTAAAAACTGTTTTGGTAGCGCTGCACGAGACTTCGGCCATAATCGGCTTCCGGTGCCACCGGCAAGAATAACTGGCTTCATTAAGCGTTCCTTGATTTTCGTATACTTATTCTTGGCTCAGTATACTAAGTTATTTGAATATTTAAACGGATAAAGGTTGTTTTGGTACAGTTTGAATATTACTTATATGCTTGAAAAAAAACTTTCCAAGTCTCGAAATTCAAAATAAACTTCGCGTCAATTCAACCCCTGCTATTAAGCTTCAAGCTTATCCACACCCGGCGGGGAAGAAGCATGCTTTAAAATATTGGTGGCAGAGTACTTATTTGTTCCCAATGCGTTCTGTGCAACTGGTCCTTAAAACCAGCAAACAGAGTTTTGAGTTCATGCTACCTATTACATTTTGCCAGCATGAACATGTATATGTTTTAGTTTGCTTTTATAAGCGGAGTCGTTATGAATAGGCTGCGTGAGCTGTCCAGTCAAGTGATGGATGTTTACCAATCTCTTTCTAAAGAATTCAGCGCATACCAATCCAGCCAGTCATTGAACTGTGTTGAGAAATGTGGTGCGTGTTGCAATAAACCTGACATTGAAGTGTCACCATTAGAAATGTTGCCTTTTGCGTTGCACCTGTTCGATACGGGGCAAGCTGAGCAGGCGTTTGATGAACTAAACAATTACAGCGGCTTCGCTTGTAAGCAATATGAGCGCTTAAGTTTAGACGGCACAGAAGGCTACTGCGGAATTTACGAGTATCGACCAGGCATTTGCCGCATGTTTGGCGCTGCAGGTTATAAAACAAAATCTGGTGAAGCCACACTGTCGGTGTGCAAACCAATTAAGCAAGCCGTTCCAGAAAAGTACGCGGCCGCGCTAATCGCTATACAACCACAGCGTTCCAATGCCTTTGAATTGCCAGTGATGGGTGATATTGCGGCAAACAGTGAGGTTCTAATTACCTCTGCAAAACCGCCTATGATTGCAGAAGGCAGACAAAAGCTTGCACAGTTAGACTATGAGTTGGGTGAAAAGCTTATGCCAATTAACGACGCATTGCGTTTTGTTTTAGAAAAAATTCTAATACTTAGCGCCTATTCACAAGATATAAATGATGGTGTTGCGGCTTAAATTAAATGGGGTCATAAAATGTAGCCTGGCCCCTCTATTAGTGCGCTACGCTAAAATCGCCCTCGCCGCATGAATTATCGACTCACTAATCGTATAGTCAGCTCTACTTCTGCCTGTAATGGCGTAATAGCGTTCGTTAAGGGTTGCAGCATTACCAATACAATGCACGTCATATTGTTCTTCTACATGAGATGAAATAGCGGAAGGCGCGCAAAATACGCCAAAGTTTTCGCTGCCAAACAGTTTAAGTAGGGCGGTGTCGTCAAACTCGGCAACAATTTTAGGGTAAAGCTGTTCTGTTTCCAGCCAGCTGGTTAGCACATTACGGATACCAGATGTGTTGCCTTGAATTAACAGCGGCATGTTGTTTAAACATTCAGGAAAGTGTTGTTCTGCAGAAAGCGGTTGTTTGGCAAAGAAGCTTAACGAGCTTTCACCTAAAAAATGGCCGTTTGCATTTACTTGCGTACCGGGTGCAATACTTCTATCTGCTACAATGAAATCAATGGTGTTAACAGCTAGCTCTTTTAATAAGCCGTCGAAGCTATCTTCCTTAATCACATACTTAACATTTGAAAACTGTCGCATAGTGGTGTGCACAAAATCGTAGAAAAGTACTTTAGGTATGCCGTTAGTAATACCAATCACGAATTCCTTCGTATTCACTTCGTCGCTATTGTTAAGTATTTCAGCCAATTGGTTGCCTTTATGAAATATTTCACTGGCATACTGATACGTCACTTTGCCTTTCGTGTTTAAATGAAGGCGTTTATTAATTCTGTCGAACAGCGAATAACCCAACTGAGCTTCAAATGTACTTAGTTGGCCGCTTACGGTTTGAGGCGTAACGTGCAGTAGTTTCGCAGCTTTTGCAATACTGCCTTCGCGGGCGACTAAAAAGAAATAATACAGGTGATGATAGTTTAGATGATGCATAACTAAGCTTTTATCGATGAACTAAGAAGAATATAACAGATTTATTCTAAGTAAGTGTTACATTATACTTAAGTGCAATAAAGCTAGCGGTGTTACTGAAGATACTATTATGGCAAAAGCAATTAACTTACGTGAAACGCGCAAGACGCTCTTTTCTCTCCTTAAACCTGAATCTGGCTTTTTCTGGGTAGCCATTGCGTATGGTGTTGCAATTAGTTTAATGACGTTGGCTGTACCTATTGCGGTTCAAACGCTTATAAACAGTATTGCAAATATTGGCTCAACCCGCGCAGTAGTTATTCTGGCCGTTGTGTTGTTTCTTACATTATTTATATCAGGTGTTTTTAGTGCACTAAGAATGCGAGTAATGGAGTTTTACGAACGTAAAGTATATGCCCGTCTTACGTCTGAACTAGGCCTTAAAACTATCATGGCGCCGCATAGCTTTTTCGAGGGCCGTCAGAATGTAAGTATTACGCAACGTTACTTCGACATTATGACACTGCAAAAGAACATTCCTTCGTTGATGATCGACGGCTTTGCTTTGGTGCTTCAAATGCTGGTGGGCTTTACCCTCGTTTCCTTCTATCACCCAGCACTGTTCGCATTTAACGTAGTGTTGCTTTTAACCATGTACGCTGTGTGGAAAATTTGGGGGCGTGGCGCTAAGCGAACCGCTATCGAACTTTCTAATGCAAAATATGCATCTGCTAAATGGCTGCACGATATCGCCAGCGCACACGAGTTTTTTAAGTCTGCCGACCATGTGGAATACGCAGGAAGAAGTACCGAAGGCTTTATTAATAGCTATGTGAAAAAGCACAAAGCACATTTTCACTATACGTTCTCGCAAGTTGTCATGTTCCTTCTTATGTATGCCATCTCAAGTGCTGCGCTTTTAGGCATAGGTGGTGTGCTGGTTGTGCAAGGTGAACTGTCTATTGGTCAGTTAGTGGCAGCGGAGCTGGTTATGTCAGCAGTATTCCTCGGCTTGTCGCGTTTTACACAGTATTTAAAACTGTATTACGAGCTATACGGCGCTGCCGAGAAACTAGGAGGTGCACTTAAAATACCGCAGGAAGTGCTGCATTCTGATTCAGTGGCTATCCCGGCATCTTCAAAGTTGGTATTTAATAAAGTGACGTTGGCCTACGGCGATGATAGATGCGAGGTAGACGTTACGTTAGAGCCTGGTACACAATACTTTGTAACATCCGATAAAAGCTGGGTGCAAAAGCAACTTCTGGGATATCTTAAGAAGTATGAGCGCGTGCCAGCCGGCGACATCCTGCTTGGCGATTTGAGTTTAAACGACTATGACACTCACGAATTACGCCAGGCAGTAACTATACTCGACCGCTCATTAATTGTTGAAGTATCTATAGAGCGATACTTAAAGCTGGCACAACCAGAAGCTACTTTTGCTGACATACGTAAAGCGCTTGAAGAAGTAGAGATACATAATGTTATCGATGCCTTGCCAGAAGGGCTACAAACGAAAGTCACTGTGCTAGGTGCACCGCTACAACCGCTAGAATTTCTGTTATTGAAATTAGCAGCTGCCATTGTAGCAAAACCAAAATTGTTAATACTGAATCAGCATTTTGATGCGATTCCAGTCGACCTGCGCTCACGTCTGCTGAAACGGCTTAAAAAGTACGAATTCACCGTGCTGTATTTTACCAATATGCCAATGTCTGAATGTTTGAGCGGTGTGCTGCACATGCATGATAATGCGCAAGCGACCATTTATGATATTGATGAGGTTGAATGTGCTATGAAAGGTGACCAACAGTTAGGGGAGGATGCATAAATGAATAATGCAGAAAGACGTTTCCTCGACAACATTGAAACACTGCCAGCCTTGCATGTACCCAAACTGCACAGGGTAGTAAGCGGGATTATTATTTTTCTCGTTCTATCTGCTGGCTTGGTGTTGTATTTCACGCCTTGGATCCAAACAGCTTATGGTACTGGAATGGTTGATTCACTGGACCCTAAAGATCGTACTCAACCCATTAATGCGTTGGTAGATGGGCAAGTTAAGCAATGGCATGTTCGTGAAGGCCAGCAAATTAAAGCGGGCGATCCTATTGTTACGCTTATTGATATTGATGCGCAGCGACTTGAAAAACTGCAGTCACAGCTATCAGCTGCTAATCTGAAACGAGAGGCGAATGAAACGGCAGTAAGAAATGCTGAAAATAACCTCGCGCGTCAAAGGGCACTTCAAGAGCAAGGTTTGGTGTCGACAAAAGAAGTAGAAAAAGCACAAATAACAGTGCAAGAGCTTCGCGCAAAGGCAGCAGCTTCGGTGTCTGAAATTAATGAAGTAAGCATGACCTTGTCACGTCAGTCTACGCAAACTAAAAAAGCGCCGGTTGATGGTACGGTGGTAAGACTGCTATCAGGTGGCGTATCTACCTACGTAAATTCGGGCGATATTCTAGGCCAATTTATTCCGGCTGATGCAAAGCGAAGCGTGCGCGTAACGGTTAGAGGTTTAGATGCACCATTAGTTAAGCCAGGTGCTAAAGCGCGCCTACAGTTTGAAGGTTGGCCTGTATTTCAGTTCAGTGGCTGGCCTGGTGCGGCTATCGGTACCTTTGGTGGCGAAGTGGTATACGTTGAGCCCGTAGCAAATTCTACCGGTGACTTTAATGTGTGGGTCCGCCCTGATGAAAATGATGTCCCTTGGCCTGCCGAAAGTTCAGCTCGTTTGGGAAGCCGCGTAAAAGCATGGGTGTTACTAGAAGAAGTGCGCCTTGGGTATGAAATGTGGCGTCAGCTTAACAACTTCCCACCTTTACCTACCGAACCGCCTCAATCCATGGGAGGCGTTAGCAGCGCAACATGGTAATTACTAAAGGAAGAGCATTGCAATTAATGAACGCAGTAAACAGTCTAGGGCTGAATTTTGAATTGCTTAAACGTGCGATGGGCGCAGCTGCATTATTAGTCATACTCAATGCCCCTGTATCTGCGAAAGACAATGTGCAGATGCCCGCACCAACAATTGATGCGCTTATTAATAGTATGGTGAGCTATCACCCCTATGTACTAGCAATTAATGAAGGTAATTATCAGGCTGCCGCGGAACTCGAAATAGCGCGAAGTAATTTTGACCCGTTTATTGAGCAAAAAACGAATAGCCGCGTAAGTGGCTATTACGATGGCACAAGTTTGGCGCAGCGTTTTTCAAATCCTATAGAAGATTTTAACGGTACGGTATTTACCGAATATCGTTTAGCAGGTGGTGACTTTCCATCTTATGAAGGCGCATACGACACGCTATCAGCAGGTGAAGCTAGTGTAGGTGTAGCAATTTCACTTCTTCAAGGCCGTGAAATTGATAAAAGAAGAACTGAATTACGCAATGCGGGTTTAGCCACATCTCAGTGGCAAGCGCTTGCCACTAGCATGATCAATGAGTTTATTTACAAAGGTGTAAGTGAATACATTTCTTGGTATGAAAGCGCACTGTCGGTAGAAGCGGTGAAAGGGTTATTAGAAACCGCTGAAGAGAGAGAAAGGGCACTGGTTACACGTGTACAAAAAGGCGATATCGCCAGTATCGTTCTTACCGAATTCAAAGCAAACCTTTTACAGCAGCAGTTATTGCTAGCAGAGCTTCGTCAAAAGCGCGATGCGCACGCTCAGCTACTCTCATTCTATTGGCGAACTGAAAGCGGTGACATGCTGCGAATTCGAGAAGACCAACCGCCGAAAGAAATAGAATGGCCCTTTTGGGTAGGCGAAGGGCAGCTTGTTAAGTTAAGACAAGCGCTACGTCAGCATCCTGAACTAGATGTCATGAAGTTAGAGCAGCAGGTGGTTCAAAATAAAGCGGCACTAGCTGAAAATAGTTTATTGCCAAAGTTAGATTTAAAGGCGTCAGTTGCACGTGATGTAGGCTCTGGCTCTGAAACTTTAGAAGGCACTGAAACAAAACTGGGCCTTTCTTTTAGTTACCCGCTTGGGAACAGAAAAGCGAAAGCTGAAAGATCGCAGCTGTTATCAAAGCAAAGAGAGCTACAGCACAAACTGACTTCAACCGAACAGTCGATAACGCAGCGGTTTGAGCAAGCTTATGTGTATTGGTTTCAAGCAAAAGATATCGTAAAGCTGCAAAGTGAAAATGCAGAGCTTGCAAGAACCCTTTCTCAAGTAGAGCGAACGCGCTTTGATGCTGGGGACAGCGACATGTTTGTAGTTAATGCGCGTATGCAAAGTGAAATAAGAGCGCAGATTAAAGAAATCAAAGCAAAAGTGGACTTGTTAAAAGCTGAGTTAATGCTCTATAAAGAAGCCGCACAGCTTTATACGGTAAACTAAGTCACCTAAAACGAGTTATACGAACGCACAAAAAAGCCGCTTAATGTCAGCGGCTTTTCACTAATAGGTAAAATGACAGCGTTAACGCTCTATTAATTAATTGCGCTGTCGAAGTCTTTTTCGCTTAAGCCTGCTGACAATGCATACTGCTTAAGCTTTACTTTATCGACACCTGCGTTTTGCGCTGTGTTCAATATACGAATAACCTGTTCGCGCTGTTCTGACGATTCACGTACAGCTGTTTCTACAACCGATTGCGCTTTATTTGGAAATACAGCAAGTAGCGCATCTACCACGTACTCACCAACAAATGGCACTGCGTTAAGAGCACTTGTCATAATGTCTACAATCTTGTTGGGGTGCTCTTGAGATAGAGTTTGAACAATACTGTCAGCTGCGTCCGGTTGCGTTAGCACCGCTACTCTCACTATTTCATCTAATTCTTCCGGTGTTGCAACAGATGCTGCGTGTACTACAAAGTCAACATAAGTAGGCTCAGCTTTAATAGCCAGTTGAACAATGCTAGGGCAGCTAGCAACATCTTTCTCTATTGCTAGTTTTACAATTTCTTCAGTGAACGCGGGTTGAGCAGAAATGGCTGCAAATATGATTTCACGATACTTGTCAGGGTAAGTATCAAGGGCAACGCCTACAATTGAAACAATTTCTTGTGGATAGTGACTCGCAATAGAACTAATAGCGCGTCCGACAGACATTGTTTGATTAACTTGTCTTTTCAGGAACGTGGTTTGAAAGTGACTATTGTCATCTGATGAGTTAGTTGTGCTTGAGTCTGAGCCTGTCGCTTGTGTAGTTACACTATCTTGCGCCATCGCTACTACACCTACATTTAATGTAATGGCTGCGGTAGTTAGCAATGTAAGAGTTTTTAACATAAACCCACCTTTTATAGTTATAGCGTAGTTTCTAACTTATGGCTGCGTGCAACGCAGTTTTCGTTAAAATGAACCTAACAGACAACAATGAACCGAAACATCTTTATTCACCAGGCGTTGTTATTTATACGCTTAACGGCAGATTGATTCGCGACTTTAGGAGTTACTACTTTATAGGTTTTAAACGACCATCCTATTAGTAATTAGTCCATATTGTCTACTATTTATCACATCTGACTAGAAAATAAGCGTTCAGTTCACTTTTATCAATTAATTTGCGTATGGCGCTTGACCTTTAGTTATAGATCTCTACAATGCGCATCCGCTTCGGGGGTAAAGCAAAACAGCAAACCTCTTGGAGTAAGTCTCTACTACCTTTATAGGCCAGTAAAGACGGGAGTTTGAAAGAAACGCTTTCGAAAATAAATTTTCAAAAAGTGTTGACACTGAAAACTTCCAGCGTATAATGCGCACCTCACTCGAACGGGGTGAGTCACTAAGAAGCAGCGCTTCT
>NZ_BTGG01000010.1:0-187431 GCF_042848195.1 Alteromonas sp. MTD1 | reverse complement strand
CCATGGTCTCGCAGAGCTCGACCGTTCATCACTTGCCGCATGCCACTAGGCATCCGTCATGCACCTGCGGTGCAGCGTTCTTCACCCCCATGTGAGAGTAGGACACTGCCAGGTCCCATTTAAAGAAACCCGCCTTACGGTGGGTTTTTTGCTTTCTGCGCTACAAAAATCTCAATTTCTTATTCAGACAATGCTAGGCATTTCAGGCATAAGCAGAGTAATGTAATAGGTTTAATAAATACGTAAAGTCATTCGCTATAAATGTGCTGACTACACGTAAAGATTGACGATAGCTATCGAGCTACCGAAGAAGTGACTTAAAAACGGAACTTGTTATGTCTGAAAAAATAATACTGAATGCTACTTTCAATCCTGCAGTAAAAACGTACTGGCTTATAAGTCTATTGTTGGTATCTACTGTAAGTATTGTGGGTATTCCTTTCTTAATTATCTCCATCCCTATTTTCTTCCTGATCAGTAGTAAAGTGCTTTCTGCTATGTCTGCCACAGTGACCGAAAGAAAAATAGTGGTGAAGCGTGGTGTGTTTAACAAAGAAGAAAAGTCTATTCCTCTAGAGAAAATAACAGATGTTGCTATGGTGCAGGGCCCTTTAATGCGAGTGTTTAACTTGTATCGGCTGTCTTTTGAAACTGCAGGGCAATCTGCGCAAGGGGCTTTGGTTTCACTCATTGGCATCAATGACGCAGATACGTTTAGAGAAACTATTTTGGCGCAAAAAGATAAGTTGTTAACAAGTACTAGTGTAGTACCAGAACAAAACACTGATGAAAGCAGCGATATGAAAGAGTTGATAGAAAGCGTAAAACGTATAGAGCTTTTACTAGAGAAAGCACTAGAGAGTAAATAACACCGTGCCAAGGTAATAAATCTAGAAATATAGATGCAACTGCAACACGGCTTACACAGTAATGCCTAAAGGCGGATAAAGTTGTCTTATGCATTTTGGTTCTGTTATCCAAACTGCCGTCAGTATTTCTACACAGTGTTGTTAAATAAAACCGCTAATTCAGTCGACTAACTTTTAGAAAACTGTTTGTTTTTTGGTAAACTACCACGATTAATAAATAGTGAAGTAAATAGGACGAACTAATGGCCGTATTCGGTACAGTATTTATGCCACAAATGGCACTAACTACCTTTGTCAACGATAAGTGGACTGACACCGAATTTGTCAGCGCAGACAGTATTCAGATGCACCCTGGTGCCCATGTACTTCATTATTCAAGTACGTGCTTTGAGGGCTTAAAAGCGTTTAAGCACGAAGATGGCAGTATCAATATTTTTAGAATGGATAAGAATATTGAGCGCTTTGCTCAAAGTAGTCGCCTTCTTAACTTGCCTGAAATAGACAAAGCACAAGTTGAGAAAATGATCATCGATATTGTTGCTAAGTACGCCTCAGAAGTACCTGAACCTCCAGGTTCTATGTATATTCGTCCTACTCATATTGGTACAGAAGCTTCTATTGGTAAGGCTGCAGCTCCTTCTGCAAGCTCAATGTTATATGTATTGTTGTCTCCTGTTGGCGATTACTTTGCGGGCGGTGCTAAGCCACTTCGCTTGCTATTAGATGAAACGGGAATGCGATGTGCCCCTCATATGGGAATGGTAAAAAGTGGCGGTAACTACGCCAGTGCTTTACCTCCTATTCTTAAAGCTCGTGCGGAAGTTCAGGCTGACCAAATTCTATTTTGTCCGAATGGCGATGTTCAAGAAACGGGTGCAGCAAACTTCTTACTTATTGATGGCGATGAGATAATCACCAAAGGTCTAGACTCTACCTTCTTACACGGTGTTACTCGCGCAACGGTTCTTCAAATTGCTAAAGATCACGGCATGAAAGTAAGTGAACGTGATATTACAGTTGATGAACTACTAGAGCGCTCAGCAAAGCCAAATACTGAAGCTGCGCTTTCTGGTACGGCTGCTGTTCTTACTCCGGTAGGTACCTTTATCCATAATGATAAAGAATATCAGGTGGGAAGCGGTGAAGCTGGCCCTGTTACTATGAAACTAAGACAGGCGCTTAACGATATTCAGTGGGGTAAAGCTGAAGATACTCACAATTGGTTGGTAAAAGTACCAAGCTAGTTAGATACCCAAATACCTATAAAAAAGCCTGCTTATGCAGGCTTTTTTGTGTCTTTAAAAGGCTAGCTTATTTTGCTTGCCCTTGTTTGGCTACTGCATCCATCATCGCTTTAATGGCGTCAGCGTCACCTAAGTATTCTTTTGAGATAGGCTTCAAGTTTTCATCTAGTTCGTACACTAGTGGAACACCTGTTGGAATATTAAGGCCTAGTACTTCTTCATCAGACATACCGTCTAAATACTTAACCAATGCACGCAGGCTGTTGCCGTGTGCTGCAATGATCACACGCTTACCTGCTTGGATATCAGGGCGAATAACGTCATGCCAGTATGGAAGTACACGCTCAATAGTTAGTTTTAAACTTTCTCCACGAGGAAGAATGTTTGCATCAACATGGCTATAACGTGGGTCATGGCCAGGGAAATGCTCGCTGTCATCTTCTACTGCAGGAGGTGGGATATCAAAGCTACGGCGCCAAATTTTAACTTGTTCTTCGCCGTGCTTCGCAGCTGTCTCTGCTTTGTCTAGCCCCGTAAGTGCACCATAGTGACGCTCGTTCAAACGCCAGTGGCGTTCAACGGGCAAATAGTGTTGACCCATTTCTTCTAGCGCTATATTTAGTGTTTTGATAGCACGTAGCAATACAGATGTGTATGCCTGATCGAATGCGAAACCCGCATCTTTAAGTAGCTTACCTGCGGTTTTGGCTTGTGCTACACCAGTGTCGGTCAAGTTAACGTCGTGCCAACCAGTGAATCTGTTCTCAAGATTCCACTGACTTTCTCCATGACGAATAAGTACCAATTTATACATAGTTGGGTTACCTGCGGCGTTAGAGTGAAGGTCTGTTTGTAGCCCGTAAATGGACGTTCAGACGTATATTAAAAAACTTTCCGTATCATCCTTGATTAGGCCGAAAAAATCCAGTTCGACCACTGACAAAAGTGCAGCGGCATAACTGCAAAACACGGTGGGAATTCACAGCATATATTAAATAAATTTGGCAAGATCAGGGTGTGCTACTTCTAACCATTGCTTCACAGCGGGTTCTTCAATAAAGCTAAAGTCGGCAAAGTCAAAGCCAGGTGCAACCGTACAGCCTACTAAAGAGTATTCGCCCATACTTTGTGCTGCTTGATAGTTACCGGCATTGACTACCTCTGCATACTCGCTCCCTTGGCCACCAATTCTTCGTTCCCATAACTGTTGTTGATGCAGTTGAAACAATTGAAGTGGTGCTCCTTCGTAATGATTCCATACCTCGTCATGTAAAACGCGATGGAAGCGGCTTACCTGCCCCTTCAAAAGAAGGAAGTAAATGTGGGTTAATGCCGGTCTGGTTTCACCATGTATATATGAAGAGGTCTCATTCTCTGAACGGAATACTTGTCGATAAAAGCCGCCTTCGGGATGCGGGGCTAGGTTATACCTTTTTACAAGAGGGTGGGTCATAGCAACATCTTTATTATTATGGGCGCCCTTTTTACCTTATCCTACTTTGGCTACATGATTTGCGTGCCAAATAAGTATGTTAAGAGCTGTTCTAGTCAACAGTCAGAATACATTCTGTTAGTTTATTTGAGAATAGTAATGTTGCAATAATGTAAATTGTGAATCAAAACCCAGTATAACGTATTGAGTGCAACCTAAGTGTTTTTAACTATGAGGTAATGTGAACTTTTTTTCATCTGTAGTGCGTACAAATACATCACAATTGCAGCAGTATTAACTACTGCGCGTCTTGCACAGGTAGTGAGTGTAAGAAACAAAAACTGAACAGGCAATAAGGATGGATAGCGCAATGACATACAAGTCTTTTTCGCAGCTTGATGTGGAAGGTAACACTTTCAAAGCAGTTAGTTTCAATGACATTGGCGATAAATACGAACTAAGCAGATTACCTTTTTGTATAAAAGTATTGCTAGAGAACCTAATACGTCACGAAGACGAAGAGTTTGTTAGCAGTGAAGACATCGAACAAGTAGCTAAATGGGATGTCAGTAATCATGCCGATCATGAAGTGTCTTTTGTTCCCGCTCGAGTAATCTTACAAGACTTTACTGGCGTGCCTGCCATTGTAGATTTAGCAGCAATGCGTGATGCCGTCGATAGACTGGGTGGAGATGCCCAAGCCATTAATCCGCTAAACCCTGTTGAGCTGGTAATCGATCACTCAGTAATGGTTGATCATTTTGCAGAAGAAAATGCGCTAGAGAAAAACACAGACATTGAAATTCAGCGCAACAAAGAGCGCTATCAATTTTTAAAGTGGGGGCAGTCGAGCTTCGATAACTTTAAGGTTGTCCCTCCTGGTCGAGGCATTGTTCACCAAGTAAATCTGGAGTACCTGGCGCGTTGTGCTTTTACAAAACAAGAAGGTGATGACACTTTCGTCTACCCCGACACATTAGTAGGTACCGATTCTCACACAACCATGATTAATGGTCTTGGCGTGCTTGGCTGGGGTGTTGGCGGTATTGAAGCTGAAGCAGCAATGTTAGGTCAGCCTGTTACCATGCTTTTACCTAAGGTGGTTGGATTTAAACTATCTGGAAAATTGCCAGGAGGCGTTACTGCAACCGACATGGTATTAACCATTACTCAACAGCTTCGCGCGCACGGCGTAGTAGGAAAGTTTGTTGAGTTTTATGGACCGGGACTGAAGCACTTAACCACTGCCGATAGAGCAACCATAGCAAATATGGCACCTGAATACGGTGCGACATGCGGTATTTTTCCTATCGACGATGTAGCTTTAGATTATTTGAAGCTAACAGGACGTGATGAATCACAAATAAAGTTAGTTGAATCGTATGCTAAATTCAGTGGTCTATGGCACGACGATACAACCAAAGATGCTGAGTATCACGAAGCGCTTGAACTAGATCTTGGCGAAGTTGTGCCGTCAATTGCTGGACCGAAGCGCCCGCAGGATAAAATTGCACTAGACAAAGCAGCCGAAGAATTCAAGACCTGGCATCGTAGCCAAATTGACGTAAAAATAATGGATGAAGAAGCAGACTTTGTTGCAGAAGGTGGGCTTGGCACAACTGACGAAATTGATGAATCGCACGATTCGTTTGTAGAGTTTAGAGGAAGTAAATTCAATTTAGAGGACGGCGCAATTGTTATCGCCGCGATAACAAGTTGCACAAACACGTCAAACCCCTCTGTTCTGGTTGGTGCAGGTTTGCTTGCGAAGAAAGCAGCTGAAAAAGGGTTAACACGTAAGCCATGGGTGAAAACCTCATTAGCCCCCGGCTCGCAAGTAGTAACCCAGTATCTTGAAGATGCGAATTTGATGAAGCCTTTAGAAGCACTTGGGTTTAACCTAGTGGGTTACGGCTGTACAACATGTATCGGTAATTCTGGGCCGCTTCCTGATCCAATTACTGATGCCATTCGAAAAGCAAAACTTACTGTTACTTCGGTATTGTCTGGTAATCGTAACTTTGAAGGGCGTATACATCCTGACGTGGCGGCTAACTACCTTGCATCACCGCCTTTAGTGGTTGCTTATGCCCTTGCGGGTAACATGAATATCGATATTACTACTGAACCGTTAGGTAAAGACAGCGACGGTGCGCCGGTTTATCTTAAAGACATCTGGCCAACAGAAGATGAAATTCAGCAGTACATTGCAGAAAACGTTACTGGAGATTTATTTAAGGCTAAATACGCAGACGTATTTAAAGGCAGCGGTGAGTGGAACTCGTTGCAAGTAAGTAAAACATCGGTTTACGACTGGCCTGAATCTACGTATATAAAGCATCCGCCGTTTTTCGAGGTGATGGGTAAAGAGCCACAAGCGCTTTCAGCGATAGACAATGCTCGTTGCTTGGTGAAAGTGGGCGATTCAATTACAACCGACCACATTTCGCCAGCCGGCGCTATTGCTGAAGACAGTCCTGCTGGAGAATACCTAAAAGCGCAGGGTGTTGAGCCTAGTGACTTCAATTCTTACGGTTCACGTCGTGGCAACCATGAGGTTATGATGCGCGGCACCTTTGCCAACGTGAGGCTGCAAAATCAACTGGCGCCCGGAACAAAAGGAAGTGCTACTACCCACTATCCAAGTGGCGACAGCATGTCTATCTTTCATGCAGCAATGCGCTATAAAGACGACGGAGTTCCTGCCGTTGTGATTGGTGGCAAAGAGTATGGTACCGGCTCAAGTAGAGACTGGGCTGCCAAAGGGCCATCACTAATGGGCGTAAGAGCGGTTATGGCTGAAAGTTATGAGCGTATTCACCGTTCAAATCTTATTGGTATGGGTATTCTTCCATTGCAGTTTAAAGAGGGAGATAGCGCTTCTTCACTCGATTTAAAAGGAAACGAACAATACTCAATTGCCAAAATAGAGCGTGGGCAAAAAGAAGTAGACGTAACAGTGACCACTGATAGCGGTGAGTCGAACACATTTACCATGGATATCCGTATAGATACGTCTAACGAGTTTACCTACTTTGAAAATGGCGGCATTTTACACTACGTTATTCGAGAGTACTTGAAAAAATAGTGACACAGAATTGAATAATTTTACGAATTTAAAAAAGGGGCTTAAGCCCCTTTTTTATAAATCAAAATCTATAAAATACAATATTAGTATGTGCGCTTCTCGCACATAACTTGTTTTATATTCGAGCCAACAGCTGCGCGTTTTTCGCATCTAAGATCTTGTGCTTCAGCACCATATAAGGCGATATGTTCATCCACGTAGGGCTGTAGAGCTTTTACGTATTCTTCAGGAAGTGCCTTCTTAATACGACGATAAGAAAGGTTCCACTCAGCATTGCGCTGTTCAATTGCTACGCTCATCCACAGCCAACCTTCTTCGTAATTGATTGGCACTCCCCAGCCTTGGAAGTACATTTGCGCCAAGTAATATTGCGCCTCTTTATTTCCTAGCTTTGCAGACTCGGTTAACTTTTCGAGTGCCCTTTCATAATCTTTAGCATGCAGTGCACGCATACCTTGTTCAGCAATCAGTAAATATTCAGATTGCCACATGCCGTCAATTGTTTGCTTTTGCTGTGCGTATGCTGCTCCCGACGTCGCAAGACACAGGGCAGCGGTAGCCGCTATGAAGTGTTTTTTCATAGAATCCTTCCTTATAAATGTTCAATCCATTGGTAATGTAGTTTTTAAAGTATGTATGTTCTATCGCAAGGTGTAATGGCGTGTGTCTATCGAAACAGATAGACACATCTGCAAACACACCTTGTGATTCACATAGGTTTAATCGCCCCCAACAATCTGCACTTGCGCTAAGTCGGTATCACCTTTGAGCACTTTGAATATGGCGTCTTGTACCAGCGTACGCATGCCATCGTGGGTTGCTTGCTGTTTCATATCAGCTACGCTGGCTTCTTTATACACCAGTGAACGCAATTCTGGTGTCATGCCCAGTAGTTCGTGTACGCCGGTTCGACCTTTGTAACCCGTGTTGCCGCACTCTTCACATCCTTTGGCTCGATACAGTTCTAGCGAGGGGGGCAAATTCAATTCTGCAAGATGTTCCTTACCGTATTGGCGTTCAATGAAAGCCATATCGGTTTCACTCGCCACGTATTTTTCTTTGCAATTACCGCAGAGGGTTCTTACAAGTCGCTGTGCTAATATTCCCACACATGCATCTGAAAAGTTAACTGGATCTAGGCCCAGGTCTAACAAACGCGTAATGGTTTCTGGTGCTGAGTTGGTGTGAAGTGTAGAGAGCACTAAGTGACCCGTTAACGACGCCTCAATACCCGCATGTGCGGTTTCTTTATCACGCATCTCACCAATTAATATAATGTCGGGGTCGGCACGAAGGAAGGCTCGAAGCGCATTGGCAAAGGTAAAACCAATTTTAGGGCTTACTTGTACTTGTTGTAAACCTGGCTGCGTTATCTCAACCGGGTCTTCTGCTGTCCAAATCTTTTTCTCAGGCGTGTTTAAGTAGCCCAAAATGGCGTGTAATGTTGTGGTTTTACCAGAACCTGTTGGGCCCACAACAAGCAAAATTCCATGCGGCTTCTTTATCATCTCTTCAAGGCGAGAACGATTATTGGGTGCAAGGTTCATTTTATCAATTGGCATGGCGCCACCTGACGCCAAAATACGCATCACTACGCCTTCACCAGCCACAGTTGGGATAGTGGCTACACGAACCTCTACTAGCTGGCCGTTCATTCTAAATGCCAGTTTACCGTCTTGCGGAATACGCTTTTCCGCAATGTTCAAATTCGACATTATTTTAATACGGGCTATTACTGCACTGTGATGCGAATTGGGCACCTGATTCATGTCGCGACAAACGCCGTCTACACGCATACGTACGCGAGTGGGGGCATTTTTCTCGGGATCTATATGAATATCAGAGGCATTAAGGCGCTTAGCGTCGTGTAATATACGGCTAACAAGTCGCACAACGGCTGGGGCGTCATCTGATAGTTCGTCAACGTGTTCGTCATTATCTTCAGTGGACGACCCTATCTCGTCAAGGATATCGCTCATCTCACCGGGGCCACCGCCACCGCTGTTTTCGCCCAAATACTGAAGAATAAGATTGGGTAGACTAACCGCTATTTCATAGCTGTCTATGCCCATTGCACTTTCTATTTCCATTAGAAGCGCAGCATTGTTTGGCTCTGCCATCAGCACGATTGGTTTATCGTGAGCATCGGCAATCACAGCCACATAGTTGCGCTTTAAGTATGAAACATTAAGGCGACTTTCATTTTCAAATCTATGGTATTTGTCTGGTAAATAGGGAATAAATGGTACTTGGTAATGTATAGACAGTGAATTACCTATTTCCGACTCAGCTACACGGTGCTCAGATATAATACGTTGTACTACAGTACGTATATCTGATGACGAGGATTGTAATTCTTCTAAAGTAGGTTCGTTTAATAAGCCCTTGTGTACCAGAAGGTCGAATGGGTTGTTGGTGCCACCCAATTCAAACCTAAATTTGTTACCTAATATAGAAGCAAGCTCATTACCCAAATTTAGATCGTCGCTATTGAACGACCCTGCTTCCTTATTAATGATTTGCATGACGCCCATTAGCACGCCCGCATTCATAACAGGAACGCAAAGAATATTCTGTGTTTTAAAATCGTTATCTTTATCGAACTTATCTGCAAACCTAAGGCGCGGATGAATATTGTGAAGCAGTGAAGGATTGTATGGGTCGTCGATAACCACAGACTTTTGTGAAAGTGCAACATAACCCGCGATAGACATTGGGCTAATAGGAACCTTTATCTCAAGGGTTTCTTTACCTGTTTTAAAACGGGCTACTAAATCTTGGTGTTGACGGCGACGCTGGAAAATACTCATTCGTTGGGCGCCAAATAACTCAAGGATAATGGGCTCTAACACGCTGTAGGCTTCTAAAAGCGTTGAATGATTATTAAGAATGCGTTTTATTTGAGAAAATGCCTGTTGGCTATTCAATACTTCCATATTCACTCTATTTAAAGGTTTACACCCATTCCCTAGGTTTTATTCATCGCGGTTCCATACGTTATCACTGCATTCACACAAGTATAGAGAATGTGTAGCGAAACGATATTACAAGTGTCCGTTATAACATGAATTACGCAAGATATCGTATAAAAGCGCATATACAATCGTATAGCTTTAGTAGCAAGACAACCTTGTATCGCCAGCTCTCACCATTGGGTAACCGCTACGAATCAGTTGGTGCTATTATACGATGATTAATTACTGAACATTAATAGTCATTCTCTTGTTGCATTAGTTCAGCGTTTCTGTATAATTCGCGCCCACTGCCCAATAAGGGTATGTACTTTTTAGCCGCGACCTCACTGCTTTTAGGGTGGTTGCCGAAGTAACGGATTCATCTTCATAGATTAGCCTGTTGCTAGCGTGCTAGAAAAAAGAACAGGGTTCCAATTGGGAACCATCGGTTTACGCACATCTTTTCTTTCCGGAATTAATGGAAGAGAAAAGGTGAATTTTTTTGTTCTTTCGATTGGAGCTTAATCGATGCCAAATCAAAGAATTCGCATTCGTTTGAAAGCGTTTGATCACAAGTTGATCGATCAGTCTACGGCTGAAATCGTTGAAACTGCGAAACGCACTGGTGCTCAGGTAAGTGGTCCTATTCCTCTACCTACTCGCAAAGAACGCTACACAGTTCTGATTTCTCCGCACGTTAATAAAGACGCGCGTGATCAATATGAAATCCGTACTCACAAGCGTTTGGTAGACATCATCGAGCCAACTGATAAAACAGTTGACGCGTTGATGCGTTTGGACTTGGCTGCTGGCGTTGATGTTCAAATCAGCCTGGGCTAATAAGAGAGGGTTATAACAATGGCGATTGGTCTAGTCGGTCGTAAAGTGGGTATGACTCGCATCTTCACTGAAGATGGTACGTCTATCCCTGTGACTGTTATTGAAGCGACCCCAAACCGCGTTACTCAAGTTCGTACTGAGGAAACTGACGGTTATCGCGCTCTTCAGGTTACTGCTGGAACTAAGAAAGCTAACCGCATCAACAAAGCTGAAGCAGGTCACTTTGCTAAAGCGGGTGTTGAAGCTGGACGCACTCTAGTAGAATTCCGCCTAGAAGACAACGAAGGTGCCGATATTGAAGTAGGCAGTGAAATCACTGTTGAAATCTTTAACGACACTAAAAAGATTGATGTAACTGGTACATCAAAAGGTAAAGGTTTCCAAGGTGCTATCAAACGCTGGAACTTCAGTTCTCAGCGCATGACACACGGTAACTCTTTGTCACACCGTGCTCCTGGTTCAATTGGTCAAAACCAATCACCAGGTAAAGTATTCAAAGGCAAGAAAATGGCTGGTCAGCTTGGTAACAAGCAAGTGACTACTCAGTCTTTGGAAGTAGTACGTGTTGACGTAGAGAACGGCCTTATCCTAGTTAAAGGTGCCGTACCTGGCGCAACTGGCAACGATGTAATCGTTAAGCCAGCTGTTAAAGCGTAACGTCTGGGGAGTGAAGTGATGGAATTAACATTGAAAGACGCGCAAAGCGCTCTTGAAGTATCCGAAGCGACCTTTGGACGTGAATTCAACGAAGCCCTGGTTCACCAGGTAGTTGTAGCTTACGGTGCAGGTGCTCGTCAGGGTACAAAAGCGCAGAAAACTCGCGCTGAAGTTCGTGGTGGCGGTAAGAAGCCATGGCGTCAAAAAGGTACTGGCCGCGCGCGTGCTGGTACAATCCGTAGCCCAATTTGGGTTGGCGGTGGCCGTGCTTTCGCAGCGAAGCCTCGTGACTTTGATCAAAAAGTTAACAAGAAAATGTATCGCGGTGCGATCAAGAGCATCTTGTCTGAACTAATCCGTCAAGACCGTTTGGTTGTTGTAGAGAAGTTCGGTGTTGACGCACCTAAGACTAAAGCTCTTATTTCTGCACTTAACGAATATGAACTAAATGACGTTCTAATCGTTACTCCTGAAGTTGATGAGAACTTGTTCCTAGCGGCACGCAACTTGTACAAAGTTGACGTACGTGACGTAGCAGGCATCGACCCAGTGAGCTTGATTGCATTTGAAAAAGTGCTAATGACTGCTGATGCGGTTAAACAACTTGAGGAGGCGTTAGCATGAGAGAAGAACGTCTACTGAAGGTGCTAGTAGCACCTCACGTTTCAGAAAAGTCTACAATGGCTGCTGAAGCGAACAACACAGTTGTATTTAAAGTAGCTAAAGACGCGAACAAAGCTGAAATCAAAGCTGCAGTTGAAAAACTGTTTGAAGTTGAAGTTGAAGGTGTTCGTACTGTGAACGTTAAGGGTAAAACCAAGCGTCACGGCATGTCTTTCGGTAAGCGCAGCGACTGGAAAAAGGCCTACGTGGTTCTTAAAGAAGGTCAGGACATCGACTTTGTCGGTGGTGCTGAGTAAGAAGGGGATTAGAAATGCCATTATTGAAAGCTAAGCCAACTTCTGCCGGTCGTCGTCACGTTGTTCAGGTCGTTAACCCTGACCTGCACAAAGGTGCACCTTACGCGCCTTTGCTAGAGAAAAACAGCAAGTCTGGTGGTCGTAACAACGGTGGTCGTATCACGACTCGTCACATCGGTGGTGGTCATAAGCAACACTATCGTGTAATCGACTTCAAACGCAACAAAGACGGCATTCCAGCTAAAGTTGAGCGTTTAGAGTACGATCCAAACCGTTCTGCTAACATTGCTCTAGTATTGTATGCAGACGGTGAACGTCGTTACATTCTAGCTCCTAAGGGTATGAAAGCAGGTGATGCTATCCAGTCTGGTTCGGGCGCTCCGATCAAGTCTGGTAACACTCTACCTATGCGTAACATCCCTGTAGGTACTGTTGTACACGCAATTGAAATGAAGCCTGGCAAGGGTGCTCAAATCGCACGTTCTGCTGGTGCTTACGCTCAGATCCTAGCACGTGACGGAAACTACGTTACCCTACGTCTACGCTCTGGCGAAATGCGTAAAGTTCTTTCTGATTGCCGCGCCACTATTGGTGAAGTTGGCAATGCAGAGCACATGCTTCGTTCACTAGGTAAAGCTGGTGCTACACGCTGGCGTGGTGTTCGTCCTACCGTTCGTGGTGTTGCCATGAACCCGGTTGATCACCCACACGGTGGTGGTGAAGGTCGTACATCAGGCGGTCGTCACCCAGTAACTCCTTGGGGTGTTCCTACTAAAGGTAAGAAAACCCGAAGCAACAAGCGTACTGATAAGCTTATCGTACGTCGTCGTAACAAGTAATAGCGAGGATTCACCATGCCACGTTCTCTCAAGAAAGGTCCTTTTATTGACCTTCACTTGCTGAAGAAGGTAGAGGCTGCAGTGGAAAAGAACGAACGTAAACCAATCAAAACTTGGTCTCGTCGTTCTATGATCATCCCAGATATGATTGGGTTGACCATTGCGGTCCATAACGGTCGACAACATGTACCTGTCATTATTAGTGACGAAATGGTCGGCCACAAGTTGGGCGAATTTGCGCCAACGCGTACTTACCGCGGCCATGTCGCGGATAAGAAAGCTAAACGTTAAGGGGTAAGAAGATGGAAGCATTAGCTAAACACCGTTTTGCCCGCACGTCGGCTCAAAAAGCACGCTTGGTTGCGGATCAAATTCGCGGTATGCACGTTGAGAAAGCTCTAGAGCTACTTACGTACAGCCCGAAGAAAAGCGCAGCGCTAGTAAAGAAAGTATTGGAATCTGCGATTGCTAACGCAGAGCACAACGAAGGCGCAGACATCGACGAATTACGCGTGTCTAAAGTTTTCGTTGACGAAGGTCCAACTATGAAACGTATCAAGCCACGTGCTAAAGGCCGTGCTGATCGTATCTTCAAGCGCAGCAGTCACATCACTGTGGTTGTAGCGGATAACTAGGAGTAGATAATGGGACAGAAGGTACATCCTACAGGTATACGCCTGGGTATCAGCAAACCATGGACATCTACCTGGTACGCTAATACTGCAGACTATGCAGACAACCTGTATAACGATCATCAGGTACGTCAGTATCTGACTAAACAACTTAAGAACGCTTCACTTTCTAAAATCGTGATCGAGCGTCCTGCTAAGAGCATCCGTGTAACTATTCACACTGCTCGTCCAGGCGTTGTAATCGGTAAGAAAGGTGAAGACGTAGAGAAGTTGCGTAACTACGTATCTAAGCTAGCCGGCGTGCCAGCTCAGATCAACATCGCTGAAGTACGTAAGCCAGAGCTAGATGGCCAGCTAGTAGCTGATAGCATCTCTAGCCAGCTAGAGCGTCGTGTTATGTTCCGTCGTGCTATGAAGCGCGCAGTACAAAACGCAATGCGTCTAGGCGCGAAAGGTATCAAAGTTGAAGTTAGCGGCCGTTTGGGCGGTGCAGAGATTGCACGTTCTGAATGGTACCGTGAAGGTCGCGTTCCTCTGCACACTTTCCGTGCGGACATCGATTACGCAACCTCTGAAGCGTCAACTACTTACGGTATCATCGGCGTCAAAGTATGGATCTTCAAAGGTGAAGTTCTAGGTGGTCTACCTACAACTCAAGAGCAAGCACCAGCTGCTCAACCTAAGAAGAAAGGCCGCAACGCTAAGCGAGAGGGCTAATCATGTTACAACCAAAACGCATGAAGTTCCGTAAGATGCACAAAGGCCGCAACCGCGGCTTAGCAGCGGGTAATACTGTTGCCTTTGGTACTTACGGCCTTAAAGCAGTTGGCCGTGGTCGTATGACTGCTCGCCAAATCGAAGCAGCGCGTCGTGCTATGACTCGTCACGTTAAGCGTCAAGGTAAAATTTGGATTCGAGTTTTCCCTGACAAGCCAATTACTGAGAAGCCTCTTGAAGTGCGTCAAGGTAAAGGTAAAGGTAACGTTGAGTACTGGGTATGCCAAATTCAGCCTGGTCGTGTTCTTTACGAGATGGAAGGTGTTCCTGAAGCTCTAGCACGCGAAGCGTTTGAATTGGCAGCGGCTAAACTGCCATTTAAAACAACCTTTGTAACTCGGACGGTGATGTAATGAAAGCGACTGAACTGAAAGACAAAAGCGTAGAAGAGCTGAACGCAGAGTTGATTAACCTGCTACGCGAACAGTTCAACCTGCGCATGCAGCACACAACAGGCCAGCTTGAAAAAACTGACCAGTTGAGAAAAGTACGTCGTAACATCGCGCGTGTTAAAACCATTCTGACTCAAAAGGCTGATGCGTAATGACTGAGCAAAAAATTCGTACAGTACAAGGTCGTGTGGTTAGCAACAAGATGGATAAAACCATCACTGTTGTAGTTGAACGTTTTGTTAAGCACCCAATCTATGGGAAGTTCATCAAGCGCTCTACTAAGCTTCACGCCCACGACGAAAACAACGTGTGCAAACAAGGTGACGTAGTAACAGTACGTGAATGTCGCCCATTGTCTAAGAACAAAACTTGGACTCTAGTAGACGTTGTTGAGAAAGCTGGCGTTTAATCGCTAACTTTTTTCAAAGTCTTAAAAAAGCCGCTTTCGAGCGGCTTTTTTGTATGTGTTATTCACTAGAATATTACTAAGCACTAATGTACTGAGTGTTTATATAAAAAACATAGGTGTACTAAGCATTGTATTCTTTTATCCTGTATTTATTAGAAGTTTGCGTGTCGACGCCTATATCGTTATTCAGCGCTCAATAGTAACTAGAGAACCCAAGGACGCTATATGTCTGATGCTGACCATTTCAGCTATAAACCATCACTATTAGAAGAAGCATGCCGCTGGCTGTATTCATTGCTTCTCGTGGTACTTATTCCTTTGGTTTACTTTCAGCTTGCTGCAAAAAGTAAAAAAGAAAAGTCGGCCTATCAATCACGATTTCTCGAAAGAATAGGCTTTGTGCCTCGTCCAAATCAAAAGAACGGATATTTATTTCATTGTGTCTCTGTTGGTGAGGTTGTAGCGGCGTCTTGTTTAATAAAGCGTATTATGGCGCTTAATCCCTCAACTCATATAACGATAACCACAACCACTGCAACGGGCTCGGCTCGTGTGAATGCTATTTTTGGAGATAGCGTACAACATTTCTATTTACCCTTTGATTTACCTTTCTCTATGAATCGCCTGTTAAAGCGCGTAAAGCCAAAAGCGGTGTTTATTACTGAAGTAGAGTTATGGCCGAATTTGATTCACGCGTGCTGGAGTAAGCATATTCCATCTATCGTTATTAATGCCCGAATGACAGAGCGCTCAGCTAAGCGCTATAACAAAATAGGTAAACTATTTTTACCAATGCTATCGAAAGTTAGTCATGTGTGTGCTCAAGGGCAGCGTGATTACGATAACTACAAATTGCTTGGCATAAATGAAGACAAACTTACACTTACAAACAATATTAAATTCGATCAGGCTGCATCTGTGCAGGGTACAGGTGAAAATACAGGTCAAAATACACAGCCCACTTTTTTAGGGCTTTCATCTAATGCTAGGCCTATATTGGTTGCAGGAAGTACTCATGAGGGTGAAGAGACAGTCGTAATAGAAACGCTACTAGCATTATTAAACGATGATTCGCTGCCATTTACAGCGTCAACGTCGCCATTAGTTATCATAGTACCTCGGCACCCTGAGCGTTTTACACACGTGGAAAAAATGCTCGAAAGTACACCGTTACGTTTTGTGAAAAGTTCTGATTCCAACAGCGTAGCTGATGATACAAACATTGTGCTGCTTAATGAAATGGGCAAATTAAACAGCGCTTACAGCGTGGCGACGTATGCCTTTGTTGGAGGCTCTATTGCTGATAAAGGCGGGCATAATGCACTTGAACCGGCTGCCTTTTCATTACCCATCATGATGGGGCCTAATAGGTATAACAACCCTGTAATTTGCGAACACCTTGCTGAGTGTGGTGCACTTTCAATTGTGACTAATGCGGCCGATATGACGGCATGTTTAAAGTACTGGATTCAAAACCCTTCAGCGGCAGCGCTGGCGGGCAGTGCAGGGAAAGAAGTGTTAAAACAAAACAGCGGCGCTATTGATGTAACGCTTAAATGTATAAGCAAGTACGTCACTCATTAAAAGCAATCTGGATAGACAAGAAAAAGGCTAATTGGTTACCAATTGCAGTATGATTGCGCTGATAGCGCACTTTAGTTGTGTGAAATGTAAACCCTAAAATGGTGCGTTAAACATAATGAAGTGCACCACAAAGATATAGTCACCGCTTAAGATGCTTCTAATTCTTCTTCGCTTATAAAGTAAGTCTATGAACGATAAAGCTTTTGAAAAACTGGTTCACTGTTTGCTAAGTATGTCATCGACAGTGTGAATTCCGTAAAACAAAAACAGCAACGCTATAGTTAATAGCACGGTGTCGCATGTTCTCCAGGGAGAGGCCTCCTGCCATTGGGCAGGAGGTTTTCTTACTTTATGCCTTATCTACTTGTTCTTTATTCTCTGAGTTTTGCTCGGGTACTATCAAGCTAATCACGCGCCAACCTGCTTTTGGCTCAATGCTATTGCCATTGATAAACGTGAAGCTTTTTCCTTCGCTGTTAATAGCAATAAGGGGGGTTGCACGTTCACCATATTGGCTTATGTATTGTTCGTAGCTAAACTCTTCAGACAGCCTTGTGGTTTTAACTGCTGCACCACGTGAAATGGCTGACGCTAAAAACGCGTACGTTACTCCTTCGTCAAACAGTGTTAATTTTTTAGCGTACTGTTCACTTACTTGGTGGCTAGGTCGAGTAGACTGCTCGTTATTGGTTAATGCCCACACTTTTTCCTTATCAAGCGTGTATTCAAAGTGATAGGCAATCAGCGGGTTTAATTGCTTATAGGGTGACATAATAAGCACGGTGCCAAACGACGCGATGTCCAAGTTTCTTGCTGCGTGGTCAGACATTGGGTTTCCGAAATAAACGGGAATTTTCATCATTCTAGCTTCGCGAATAGCATCCCAGTTTGTATCTGCAATGGTGACGTCTAACTTTTGATTCATCATTTCGCACGCTAGTGCGCGATTGAATTTGCTTCCGCCGAAAATTAAATACCCTGTGGGAGCTGGCGCACGTACTTTAAGTATCTGTGCTACTGAACGCGAAGTCAGGCTTTGTACCACTACTGTTGCAATGATGACCATAAACACCATTGGCACAATAATACCTGCACCTTCGTAACCAATTTCCTCTAGCTTTAAAGAAAAAAGTGCGGATACGGCGGCCGCTACAATACCTCTGGGTGCTATCCAGCTAAGCAGCGCAAGCTCATTAAGTTTAAGGCCAGTGCCAATAGAAGACGCTAATACTGATAACGGGCGCGCTACAAACATAACTGCAGCAAGTACAATAACCGAGCCCCAGCCCACATTAATGACCGACTGCAGATTAAGCCTTGTGGCGAGCAAAATGAATAAGCCAGAAATTAACAGTACACTTAGGGTTTCTTTAAACTCTAATATGTCTTCAACTTCCACGTCTTTCATGTTGGCCAGCACCATGCCAGTAATGGTTACCGCAAGTAGACCGGATTCGTGTGCAACGTAGTTGGAAGCGGCAAATACGCCTAAAATAATGGTTAAGACTGCAGTGTTTAAAAGGTAATGAGGGATCCAACCACGTCGTATTGAAAGCCCTAATAAATAACCAGATGCCAAACCCAACACCGAGCCAATACCAATAGTTTTACCAAACGCGATGATTGTATGTGTAATAGCGTTGTCTTGAGAAGCGACGATAAATTCAAATACCAATACCGCTAGCAATGCACCGATGGGGTCGATAACAATACCTTCCCAGCGCAAGATGCTGGCTAAATTGGACTTGGGTCTCACGGTACGAAGCATGGGTACAATTACCGTAGGGCCGGTAACTGTAACGATGGCACCGAACAAGAATGAAAGCTGCCATGTAAGGTCAAGACTAAAGTGCGCTGCGGTAGCGGCAACAATCCAGGTAACTACAACGCCAATTGAGCACAAATTTCTCACCATATTTCCGTGGCCAGCAATGTCGCTGAATTTTAGCGTAAGTGCTCCTTCAAACAAGATAATAGCTACCGACAGTGACACCACAGGAAACAGTAAATTGCCAAACAGTGCATCTGCATTTAATACGCCAAATACTGGACCTACAATAATGCCCACGATAAGCAGTGGTAGAATTGCAGGAAGCCTAATCTTGTAGGCCAAATACTGACAACCAATGGAAAGTAGGCCAACAGCTACAAGGGATAGAAGCGGGTCTGACAAAATGACATCCTTAAAGTGTTTAGTGGTATTGCATCGTCCGTAAAGCTAAATAACTGTGATAAAGAGACTTTATGCTACAAATTATTAAATAACTATACGCAGACGTTTTCAGTTTAGACCAACAAGCCGAATTGCGCTTTTAAAGTGTCTACTGTGGACGCAAGGTCTGATACTATTCTGGTTAGTGTTATTTATTTTGTCTTTTTTTTGGGGAGCGTAACGTTTGCGCCATTTTATAAATGTTTCTTTGATATGCTTTGTAGCAATTTGCCTTTCGGCGTGCAGCAGTATTTATAAAGAATCATCTAAAAACGTCACTATTTCTAAGGTTGCTGAGCTTGCAAGTGAACTTGAGGAAACTTCCGGGCTTTATTGCTCTACCGACACACTCCTTTCTATTAACGATTCAGGCAATACCCCAGTTGTTTTTACATTAGATTATGAAGGCAATGTAATTCATCGCACCCAGTTGGCGGTTACCAATAAAGACTGGGAAGCAGTTACCGCAGATGAACACGCTTTATACGTTGCAGATGTAGGCAACAATAAAGGCAAACGTGACGTGGTACAAATATATAAAGTACAACGTGATAACGTTAACAGCATTAAAGTACTTAACATTCGGTACCAAGGGAACGACGTCACCAGTAATATTCCGTATGCACACGACTTTGATGCTGAAGCAATGATAAAAACAGGCAACGGATTATTGCTATTTTCTAAAAGCTGGCGTTCGTTTGTAACGAAGATCTACAAGGTTGACGAAACCAATGCACAACAAACGCTTTCTGCTTTCGCAACTATTGAAGGCTTACCTGGTGTGGTAACAGGGGCCGATTTCGATAGTACCCGTAATCAGTATGTTTTAGTTGGCTATCGTTCAGACCCGTTTGGAAATTTTGCCGCATTTCTTGCAACAACTTCTGAACAATTTGAAGTGCTTAATTTGTGGCCGTTAGAAGACTACAAGCAGGTTGAAGGCGTGTGTGCAGACACTAAGGGCAACTATTGGTTTAGTGAAGAAGCTATCGATTCTCGCCCTGCATCACTGTCGAAAATGGTAAGAAATTAAATTTTTTGATTATTTAATTAGTTAGTTATTTTTTGCACTCTATTCGTCATTAGGCTAATACCCAACTTCGTACTTTCCTGTCTATACTCAAACGAAGGTTAAACGAACGCGTTATTTTAAACGCTAGGGGCAGCAGAAGTGCAACGACTCACCAAGCCATTGGTAGTGCTGTGTTTGGGCGCTAGTCTACTTACGTCATATGCTGCAACAGCATCTGTGATTGAAAAAGCCGAGCAGTGGCTAAACAGCTACAGCGGCAATGATAATCCTTTCTCGTTAACCCTCACCAAAAACAAAATTCAGTTTAAAGGATGTAAGCAAAAGCAATATCAGCTGGCCTTTAGCCAACAATTTACCAGCCAGTTCAACTTAGAAGCTGTGGTTAATTACAACAAGGGGCAATTAGATGATGGTGTTCTATCTCAGCGCGTGAGAAGCCATGAATTTGAGGTGGTAAGCTGGTGGGACAGGGGAGACTATCGCGTTGGCCTTAGTCACAAAGTACGGCCACGACACGAAATGCGTGTTCCTATTGCAGGTGCAATTCAATTACCTACGAGTACTACTGCGGGGGTGTACGTTGAAGTACCGTTTAATGATAACAGTCATATTCTTACTATAGGTGCACTGCAAGAATCATGGGATTCAGACAGTGCTTCGGCCACATTACCGTGGCGCACAAGCACTGATAATCAACTCACGTTTCAATACGCCGTCGCTTTTTAAACGATATTTTACAATTTAAAACGGCTTACTTCGGTAGACAGTTCGTGGGCCAATTCGTCTAGCCTGTCACTCACGTTCACCAGCAGTTGTGTAGCGTTCAATGTCTCTTCACTTGATGCACTAATATCGTTAATATTTCGGCTTAGGTCTTCTACCACAGTAGTCTGCTCTTCAGTTGCGGTAGCAACTTGAGTGTTCACGTCATTAATATGTGATATTTCTTCAGCTATGTCTTGCAGCAGGCGATCAATTTCATTGGTTGCAGCTACAACATCATCGGTACGCTCTCTACTCGACTCCATTTGTGATACCGCTGTTTTTGAGTCTTGCTGAAACTTATCAATTTTAACCTGAATTTCGTCAGTCGCTTGTGCAGCGCGCTGAGCAAGCGTGCGTACTTCGTCCGCCACAACAGAGAAGCCTCTTCCATGGTCGCCAGCGCGAGCAGCTTCAATAGCGGCATTTAGCGCAAGTAAATTGGTTTGCTCCGAAATACCTCTAATGGTATCTAGTATGCCGCCTATCGCCGAGGTGTGCGCATCAAGTGACTGAATGACGTTACTTACGTCTTCAATTTGCCCCGAAAGTCCAGTAATAGCATGCACAGCGCGCTGCGTTACTTTTCGGCCGTGTGCAGAGTTAGATGTTGCAGTATTCGCGTTCTGTGCTGCTTGTGTTGCAGACTGGGCAACCTCGTGTACAGTGCTTCCCATCTGGGTAAGTGCAGCTGCCGCTTGCAGCGTTTGATCGCGCTGGCTCTTGGTTGAAAGCTCAGTTTGATGAGATTGCTGTGCAAGGTCTTGCGAAGATGCCTTTAATGCATGGCTGGTTTTGGCCACTTGAGAAATGGTGCCGTGTAGATGGTTGATAAAACTATTAAAGCCCTCTACAAGACGTGCAATTTCTTTTTGTTCAGGCATAGGAATACGTGAGCGCAAGTCCCCCTGTCCTTGTCCCAACTGTTGGAAAACATCAGCCAGTGATTCTAGCGGGCGAGTAAGTGTGCCGGCTAGCCATATTCCAATCAGAGCAAAGCCGACAGCGATAGCAACCGACCACAGAATAATCTGTCGACTGCCAGCATTTATAGAGGCATAAAGCTCGCTTTCGGGTACCTGCGCAATTACATACCAACCTGCTTTTTCGACATACGTACTCGCAAAGAGCAGTGTGCCTTCGTCATGTTCGCTCGTGGTCATGGCAAAGTCTTGTTTGGTTAATAATCTGCCGGCCGCTTTGTTGTCACTCAAAGTGCTTAGTTTAGCTTTGCCCAGCAGATTTGTATCAGGGTGGGCAATGATAGTACCGCTGCCATCAACCAAGTAAACGATGCCGCTTTCTGCAATTTTCACTTTGTTAATGATGCCAAGTAGCTCGTCAACAGATTTAGCAACACCCGACATACCTCTGCCATTAAGCTGCTGGTAATTAGCGAATAGGCGATAACCTTGTCCAGGTTCGTTATAAAGGCTTAACGAGATAGGTTGACCACTGTCTTTGTAAGCGAAAAACCAGCCGTCGAATTCATCGTTTTTTAAAACCCGCAAAAAGCCGTCTTGGTTCCAATATTTATAGGTTTGCCTATCGACAAACGAGGCAACGGTTAAATCGTTAAAAGCGACTACATCGTTCAAAAAGTTCAGTAGTCTCTGTTCTCCGTCCTTGTTTGCTCCCTCAGAGGACCAAGCAAGTATGTCTGGGTTTGACGCGATACCGTGGGCGACCGTAAGCATCACACTTGCTTCTCGGTCAACGCGGTTTCCAATTTGCTGTAATAAAGAGGGGAGTTGCTGTGTCTCAACGTTCTCTTTTACCAAATCGCGAGCGATCCATTGGCTAATCGAGCCTACCAAAATAGAAGCGGCAAGCACCGCAATCATTAAAGAGATAATTAGTTTTTGTTTAATACTGAAAGTCATTACTTTCGACCACGTAAGTTAATGCTGAAAAATGACGTGGCATTGCAGGCACCGCAACGTCTCATAGTGTTATTTATCATCAGATGAAATGTGCGCGATTTCATTATTATTGTTATCTGCGCAGTCTAGTTATCGACCTAAACATATTAAAGTTTAGACTTTTGAGTAATAGATCGTGAGCTTTGAATTGTGCGTTAAAATTGACTGTTAGGTCAATAAAAAAGCCACTCTAAGAGAGTGGCTTTAACATAAGTGAATAGTTTTACGTACTATTCTTCGGTGCTGCTGGGAATAGGAAAGCCTCGGTCTCGCATTAAGGCATCCACTTCTGCATCTCTGCCGCGGAACTTGCGGTATGCTTCAGCAGGATCCATTGCATTACGAACAGCAAATAAGTATTTCACCAAGCGGTCACCTACTTCTTTATCGTAGAAACCACCTGGGGCTTCCATAAATGCTTCAGCAGCATCAGCGGTAAGTACCTCTGCCCACATGTAACCGTAGTACGCTGCGGCATAACCCTCACCAGAGAAAACATGACCAAAGTGTGGAGAGCGATGACGCATCACAATCTCTTCAGGCATGCCCAGCTTGGTAAGCTCGTCACGTTCAAAGGCATCTGGCTCAATTTTACTCGGGTCCGTAGTATGGTACTTAAGGTCCATAATGGCTGAAGCCATGTATTCAGTAGTTTTGAAGCCTTCGTTGAATGTCGATGCTTTCTTAATTTTTTCTACTAACTCAGCTGGAATCGGCTCACCAGTTTCATGGTGTACCAAGAACTGATTAATCACTTCATCGGTAGTTAACCAACGCTCAAGCAGTTGTGACTGGAACTCGGTATAGTCGCGTACGCCTGAATGAGACGATGGGTATTTAACGTCAGAAGCTAAGAAGTGAAGCGCATGGCCGAACTCGTGGAAATACGTTTCTGCATCGTCAAATGAAATAAGTGTAGCTTCGCCCTCTGCACCTTTCACAAAGTTCGAGTTGTTTGACGACAGCACCGTTTTCTTACCATCAAAGGTCGTGTACGAGCGATACGTTGTTGCCCATGCACCAGAACGCTTACCTTTGCGCGAGAACGGGTCTAAATACCATAGGCCGATATGTTCGCCGCTGTCTTTGTCGGTAACTTCCCATACTTTCACATCGTCGTGGAAAACAGGGACTTTGCCTTCTTCAACAGGTGTGAAGTTAAAGTTGAACAAGCGACCTGCAACATAGAACATTGCTTCACGAAGCTTATCTAGTTGAAGGTATTGCTTCACTTCGTTTGAATCTAGGTCGTACTTGGCTTGGCGTACCTTTTCTGCGTAAAAGCGATAGTCCCATGGCGCAATAGTAATATCTGCACCTTCGGCATCAGCAATAGCCTGCATATCTGCCACTTCTTCTTCAACGCGGGCAATGGCTGCAGGCCACACCTTCATCATCAGATCCATGGCGTTTTCTGGGTTCTTCGCCATACGATCTTCTAAGCGCCACTGAGCGTAGTTTTCGTAGCCTAAGAGCTCTACACGCTCGTCGCGCAAGGTTAGAATACGTTTAATAATGGCGTTGTTGTCGAAGTCGTCTGCGTTGTCACCACGGTTGTAGTATGTGCGCCATACTTTTTCGCGTAGTTCACGGTTGGTTGAATAAGTTAAGAACGGGTCCATCGAAGAGCGAGTATTAGTAATCGCATACTTACCAGACTCACCACGTGACTCAGCGGCAGCCTTCGCTGCTTTTACAAAAGAGTCGGGAAGCCCGTCAAGCTGGTCTTCAGTGATGTAAGTCACGTAATTCTCTTCATCCGCAAGAATATTCGATGAAAACTTCGTATGCAGCGTGGCGAGTTCTTTATTAATTTCAGCGTAGCGTTTCTTTGCTTCATCATCAAGCGTAGCGCCATTGCGTGCGAAACCGTTGTAGGTCATCCACGTAATACGCTGTTCTTCAGCTGTTAAGTTCTTTAGCTCTTCCGACTCATAAACCGCTTTTACGCGTTCGAAAAGCTTTTCGTTTTGTGTGATTTGGGTGAAAAATGCCGACATTTTAGGCGACATTTCTGCTTGGATTTCGCGGAACTCAGGGCTAGATTTGTTTGCACTCCAAATACCGTAATAAGTGAATACTCGGCCAAGCTCTGCGCCAGCGCGTTCCATTTCTACAATTACGTTTTCAAATGTAGGCGGCGCTTCGTTGTTTGCAATTGCTTCAATTTCTTTCAAGTTAAGTGCCATTGCTTGTTCAAGCGCAGGCTTCAAATCTTTAAGGTTCATTTTGTCGAAGGCAGGTACGCCGCCGTACGGCCCTTTAAACTCTTGCAACAGTACGTTTTCAAATTGTGCTTGTTCAGATACCGCTTCTTTCTGCATTTCTGTACTGGTGTTTTCTGGTGCTTTTTGTTCTGAGCAGGCACCTAGTGCTACCACTACCGCCATTGCGGTGAGTGATGATTTAAATTTACCCATGAGTTTTCCTGTCTATTTTTATCTTAACGTTTTTTGACAAATATCATCTTAAGGTAATGTAAATGTAAGTTAAATGCTCTTTAACGTTAATGTATGCATTACAACGGCATATCCAGCTAAATGGCGTTTTCAGTAAAGCTACATATCAATGACATAGTAGGAAACAACGGTAAAGGGTTCGACTTTCAATACCCGTACAAATCTGAAGTGATTAAAGCGAGGTTGCGGGAACTGTTGGGAGATAAAACTTTTAACAAAGCAAAGATAAATGTATAACGTGTGTAACTCGTGAAAAGCCCAGTATTTAAAATAACACTGGGCCTTTAAGATACCAAAACGTCGGGTACTTGCCCCTTTACGCAATAATGACGATTGCAAATGTCACCAAGCAAATATCACTAAGCAAATACCACGGTTTTATTTCTGTGAATAATAACGCGGTCTTCCAAATGGTAGCGTACGCCGTGGGCAAGTGCGGTAACTTCACAATCTTTACCTTTTCGCACCATATCTGCCGCACTGTCACTATGACTTATACGTTTAACGCTTTGCTCAATTATAGGGCCTTCATCTAAGTCTTTCGTTACGTAATGGCAGGTTGCACCAATAAGTTTCACACCGCGATCATAGGCTTGCTGATAAGGCTTAGCACCAGCAAAACTAGGCAGGAAGCTGTGATGTATATTAATGGCTTTTCCTTCTAGCTCTTGGCAAAGCAAGTCTGGAAGAATCTGCATAAAGCGCGCAAGTACAGTGAGGTCTATTTTGTACTCTTGTAGCAACGTGCTTATTTGGGCGAAAGCAGCTTCTTTTCCTAACGCTTTAAAATCAACCCAGTGGAATGGCACTTTATACCAGTCGGCAAACTGCTTCATTTGCGGGTGGTTGCCAATAATAACCGGAATATCACAGTGTAGTTCGCCTGTATGCCAGCGGTGTAACAGGTCAACTAAACAGTGAGACTCTAGGCTTGCTAAAAGCGCAACGCGTTGTTTTTTTGCAGAGTCACTTAACTTCCAATTCATTTGATATTCGTTGGCAAGCGGCGTGAACGCATCAACAAAACTTTGATGGTCTAGTTTTAACGAATCGGTACTAATTTCGTGTCGCATGAAGAATCGACCCGTTTGAAGGTCGGTGTGATGACTGGCTTCAACGATAGTGGCGTTGTGATCGGCTAAGAACTGGGAAACACTGGCGACAAGCCCTATTTGGTCGGGGCAGTCGATAACTAATCTAAATGTTTGTTGCATGAAAATTTTGATAATCGAAAAACGGTCTATCTTTGTACCGCTGCCATTAAGAGAAGTAAAGGCAAATAAGGCGCGCAATGTCAGGCTAAAAAAGCATAAGTCATGCTAGAGCGTATTACTCGTCCGTAATACCGCGTCTTAGCTTTTCTCTTACCGACATGCTGTGCTTTAACGCCCAAGAATGACGGATAGGGTAGGTCACTCCTTGTGGTGTCGACACCGACTCGAAAAGATGAAACGCCGACGCATGTACTTCAACGCTCGGACTGTATAACGGCAGTGGTAGTGCCGCGGTGGCTTTTCTCACCATGGTTACATGAGGTTTGTAAGGCTTGTTCTCTACTTGAATGCTGGCACGGCGCGCTGCCTTTCGAGATGCTTTTGCTAGCAACATCAAAGGCTCAGGTGGATTATCTGGTGCGCTAAACAAAATTTTTGGCCCATTCCATACACCAGTATTGTCAAGAGTCAGGCTGAAAGGCTCTGCTACAAGGTTGTCTAGCTCGTAAATTAACGCCTCGTGCTGACGATGTGTAATGCTGCCAAGAAAGCACAGCGTTATATGATAATTCGCCGCTGGTACAGCATAGGGCTGCGTAGAGCCTTGAGGACCACTGTTAAAGAAACCTTTCGCGGAAGATGGTGTTATTTGACGAGGCATGACTTCGGGCAGAGCTTGCTGGCGCCAACTGTCTAGTGCCAGTTTTTCTGTAGCGCTTAAATCCAAACCAATAAAACACCGCATATCACACCTTTTTAAATCGAATGTCGAAAGCCAAATTACAGCAATGACATATGTTCAGAAGGCAAGCGTTTAGCACGTGCCTTTACGTTACGGTTATATATTACCTTGGTTAATAGGCAATGCGATCAGTTCTGTATTTTAACTTCGTGTACCGTGCTGGTGATGCGAGCAAACATGCAAACATATATACGATAAAAACAGGTACAATAGTGCCAAGATTAGCGCACCAATATTGTCTTTATGTTACAGATGTTTTCCCACCTTCCTGCATTTGAGTTAGTAGAGCCGTTGCAGCATGTCATAGCAAACAGCAATGTTGTGGTGGGTGCACCGCCGGGAGCCGGTAAGTCTACAATATTACCGCTAGCGTTACTGCAAGCAGACATAGATGGAAAAGTACTGCTAATGCAGCCAAGAAGAGTGGTGGTAAGAAATTTAGCCGACTTTCTTGCAAAACAACTTGGTGAACAGGTGGGGCAAACGGTGGGTTACCGCATTAAGGGAGAATCAAAAACATCCGCGTCAACCAAGCTTGAAATAATTACCGAAGGCATCCTTAGCCGAATGATACAGCAAGACCCAGAACTAACGGGTATTGGTGCAATTGTTTTCGACGAGTTTCACGAACGCAGTATTCACAGCGACTTTGGGCTGGCCCTTGCGTTAGAAGTACAAGCGGGATTGCGTGACGATTTACGATTAGTCGTAATGTCGGCTACGTTAGATATAGAACCACTGAACGAACTAATGCAGCAACACAGCGTGTTGCCTACTCAAAATTTGAATTCTGAGGGGCGTACTTTTCCTGTAGAAGTGCGTTATACCAACGATGTACTTGCCCGAGATGTTAATGCAAAAGTCACCGAAATAATAAAGCATTCAGTTGTGCAAGACGACGGCGATATTTTGGTTTTTCTGCCTGGTAGAGGCAGTATTCACAGCGTTGCAAGCAATATAGAAACACTAGTAAAAAGCGAAGATATTGCGCTTCATTTTTTATATGGTGCGTTAAGTAAAGAGGCGCAACAAAACGCTATAAGTACAGACATAAACGGACGACGCAAGATTATTCTTTCCACCAACATTGCCGAAACCAGCTTAACCATTGAAGGGGTTAAAGTGGTTATCGATAGCTTGTGGGAAAACAGTGCTCAGTATCATGCATCAAGCGATATTACTCAGCTAACCCAGCAGCGTATTTCTCAAGCAAGCGCAACACAGCGTATGGGACGCGCGGGACGAGTGAGCGAGGGTGTGTGTTACCGGCTTTGCAGCAAGGAGAGCTTCGAGCGACTCGCTAAACACGGTCTTGCGCAAATAGAAAAAGAAGACTTAAGCGACTTTTTATTAAGCACTTATACGTGGGGAAGCACGCCCAATTCATTGGCACTTCTTACAAAGCCAGCAAGTGCACAGCTAAGTGCAGCTAGCCATAAACTGCAGCGTATTGGCGCGGTTAGCGGTGTTTCTGATAAAGCAAACACACTGCTGTCTACCGTTACACCTTATGGAAGAGAGCTGTCTGGTTTACCTTGCCAAGTGCATCTTGCACACCTTCTTCTATCGGTAAAAAATGGCATTAACGGGTTAACTGATGAATTAAACCAACAGTTGAAGCTAGCAGCGCCAATTGTTGTAGCGCTTAGTGAAGGCCAAGTGCAATTAAAACAAAGTGCCTCTTCTAGCCAAACAATGGTGGCAGACGTCTTATTGCGCTGTTCGGCAAATGAGCGAAATACGATTTTACGTCAGGCACAGCGTTATGCACGCTATGTTGGACTGCAAAAAACGGATATTGATCTGTCTTCAATAGACGAGCAGGCTTTGGGTCTGTGTATTGCCATTGCGCATCCAATGCAGGTGGCGTACTTAAAAAATAGTAACGCAGCAGTGCTCAACTACAAGTTGGCCAGCGGTAAAGGCGCAGAGCTATCAATACAAACGAACAATACAAGCGCGCTCACATGGCTGGCTGTGCTTGATGGGCAGCTTATTAATAGTAATGTTGCCATAAGACAAGCGCAGCCTGTTCAAGAAGATTTATTACAGCGTGTGTTCAAGCATGCGTTTACCGAGTCTTTTAAGGTAATGATAAACACTGAAACGGGGCAGTTAGAATCACGCAGTGTTTATGGGTTTTATGACATTGTATTGAGAAGTGCGCCAATTACGGCGCAGGAAAAAGCGAAAAATAAGGCGTTTATTAAGTCTGCGACGGTAAATGCATGGCTGGCCTATTTACAGAAACTTCCTATTCAGCAGTGGCCGTTGTCAGATGACGATTGGCAATGGTGGAACCGCGTAGCCCTTGCGGGTCAAATAAACCTTCCTCAAGAAAAAGCGTTCGATGAGCCCGAACGTTGGCCGCGGTCATTAAAAGCGCTTTTAGAGTTGTCGATTGAAAGCGTAAAAGAAGCGTTAGCGGCCTGTACGTCGATAAAAGCGCTTAATGCGATTGCGTGGAACACGCTATTAAACAATGCGTTATCATGGCCTCAGCAAGATGCACTAGCTCAACTGTTACCTAGCGCTATTACCATTCCTACTGGTCGAAAGGCAAAGCTAGATTATCGTGCAAATGGCGATGTAGTGCTGGCGGTAAAAATGACAGAAATGTATTCACAGGCTGCGCCGTTAACGGTGGCTAATGGCAAGGTGCCCGTGGTATGTGAATTACTTTCACCTGCGGGTCGTCCACTGCAAACTACCAGTAATTTACAGGCCTTTTGGCAGGGCAGTTACAAAGAAATACAAAAAGAGATGAAAGGGCGCTACCCCAAACATTTTTGGCCAGACGACCCGTCAACGGCGTCGCCAACAGCCAAAACTAAGAAGAATATGTAATTAGAAGAAGCACTTTTTAAGGTTACAGTAGTTTGCAAGGCGTTCTTTATTGAACGCCTTTACTACTAGCTCGTCTTATTAGCGCCTTTAGCTAATTGTTAAGTGCGCTTTTTCTCAAGCGGAACTTCGAGTGCTGCCATTAGCGCAAGGCCAGGAAAACCATCAGCAATCATGTTATTCGCAATTTGGTAGTTGCGAATACCCTCACGGGTAGCGGGGCCAATAATACCGTCGGGTTTGCCAACATCGAAGCCCAAAGCATTCAGTTTGCTTTGAAGCGTGATAATGTCGTTGCGGCTATACGCTGGAAGGTCTGGCAATGCAGCTTTGATACCAGACGCGCCCGCAATGCGGTCGGCCAGTACGCCAACGGCAATGGCATAAAACTCTGAATTGTTCCAACGCATGATTACGCGGAAGTTTTTATAAGCAATAAACGCGGGTCCTTCATGACCTGCTGGCACAATAACGTAGGCACTGGTATCGCCTTCGCCTAATGCGTTACCGTTTGCTTTTTTGACGCCTTTCTCATTCCATTCAGACAATGGCTGACGATTCTTGTAGCCAGACAGTTGGAAATTAAAGTCGTCGGGTAATTGTACTTCTCGGCCCCATCTATAGCCTGCTTCCCAGCCTAAGTTGGCTAGAAAATTGGCCGCTGAGGATAACGCATCTTCTTCGCTAGCCCATAGGTTTATTTGACCGTCGCCATCACCGTCAATGGCATAGTGTGTGTACGCCGACGGCATAAATTGTGTGTGCCCCATGGCGCCTGCCCACGACCCAATCATTTCTTCACGGGTAAGTTTTTCGCGTTCCATCAACTTAACAGCCACTAAAAACTCTTGAGTGAAATATTGGCTTCTACGTTTGTCGCAAGCAAGTGTAGCAAGCGAATCTAGTACCGGCATTTTCCCTTTATAGCTGCCAAAGTTAGTTTCAAGACCCCAGAAGGCAAGAAGATAATGTGGGGGCACACCATATTTGTCGCTTAGTTTATGCAGCAAATCTTTATGCTTTGCGTACATTTCTTTGCCTTTATCGGTGCGCCACTGTGTTACACGTTTACTGAAGTAACCGGGGAACGTTTGCACAAACTCCGGTTGGCTTCTATCTAGTTCGATAACTCGGTCTTGGTGAACTAACGAGGGAAAAAGCGTGTCTATGGTAGTCTGGCTTACTCCTTCTTCTTTGGCTTTGTTAGCCAAATCGGCTGTGCAGGTGGCGAAGTTATCGTTAGCGTTAACAGATGTTGCTGAAAGCACGGTTAAGATAAAAGCGGCAGAGGCGCGCAGACTAATTTTGGAGCGCGTAAAACCAGAGAAAAAAGAAGACTGAAAAGAAGCTAAGCGCATAGTACTATTCCTTTGTTGCGTATAGGCATGCTATCGCATTGTGACTGTTAAACGCGAGTAAAATTCAATGTGTAAAGTAAGCAGCTGATGCGTACTGCTGTATTAATTAGGCAATTCGGTTGTTGGCAGGTAAGCCCAATGGTAATGTTTATCGCTCTTAAGGGTAGTACTTTCATCTGTTTTCAGTGATTAACAGTAAGTTATCACTTTTTCTTCATGGCGTATTTTTGTGGCAAAAAAACAATCAAACAAAGCATCACCTTCAAAGCGTAATTCTAAACAACCTGCAGCGAATAAAACCGCGGGAAAGCGCGCATGGTTTTTTAAACTTTTCTTGCGCTTGTGCTTAATTGGGTTTGTTGTTTTAGGGGCATATGCATTCTATTTAGACGCGCAAATAAAGCACTCATTTTCGGGTAATAAATGGGAAGTACCAGCGCAAATTTTTGCTCGTCCGCTAGAGCTTAGTAAGGGCGAAGAAATTACGCCTCAAGAAGTTATCGACGAACTCAACTTACTTGGCTATCGAAAAGTTGCGTTTGCTAATAGTAGTGGCGAATACAGCTACCAAAACCGCGTGCTGAATGTTCAGCGAAGAGCGTTTCAATTTCCTGAAGGGGCCGAGCCATTAAGACATTTGGTTATTACCTGGAGTGGTGCCCGCATTGGCGAGATATATGATAAATCGGAAGATCGCCCCTACGGCTCAGTGAAGTTAGAGCCGTGGTTGGTAACCCGCATGACTAGCGGCTCTCATGAAGACAGAATGTTGGTATCGCTAGACACTATTCCCGACATGCTGCCACGGGCATTAACTTTGGTGGAAGATAGGAATTTTTATAACCATCATGGTGTAGCACCGCTTTCTATTATTCGGGCTTTAATGGCAAATATAGCCGCCGGTCGTACTGTGCAAGGCGGTAGTACGCTAACCCAGCAGTTAGTGAAAAATATGTTCTTAACTCGCGAGCGTTCTATTGTTCGAAAAGCCAAAGAAGCGCTAATGGCGGTAATTATTGACGCGCGTTACAGCAAGTCTGAAATTATTGAAGCCTATTTAAATGAAGTGTTTTTGGGCCAAAATGGCGATATGGCTGTGCACGGTTTTGGATTGGCGAGTTACTTCTATTTCGACCGCCCTGCCAACGAACTAAGCACGCCAGAAATTGCAACGCTGGTTGCTATTATAAAGGGGCCTTCTTACTACAACCCTCGTAAATATGCTGAGCGCACCAAGGAAAGACGTGATTTGGTATTGCGAATGTTGTTCGACGAAAACGAAATAAATCGTGAGCAATATGAGCGATATATAAACATGCCTTTAGGGCTTGCAAGTGGCGCAAGCTTAGCAAGCGGAAAACACCCAGCCTTTATGGAGCGAGTACGCAAAGAGTTAAATGAAATTCTTGCAGAGCCAAGTTTGCGAGACTCGGGGGTTAAGGTATTCACAACCCTTGATATAGTGGCGCAGCGCCGTGCCGAAAAAGCACTTGCTGGTACATTAAATGGGCTACAAAAAGACAGGCAGGCCGCTTTGCAGGGCGCAATGGTAGTTACCGACAGTAGCAGCGGTGAAGTACGGGCTATTGTGGGTGGTAAAGACTATGCGTTTAAAGGCTTTAATCGTGCATTGGATGCCAAACGGCCTATTGGCTCGCTAATAAAGCCAGCGGTTTACTTAACGGCACTTGAAGATCCTACTCAGTTCAACTTAGCTACCCCTTTGATGGATGAGCCTATTACCTTAGAAAGTAAAAACGGTAAGCAGTGGTCGCCTAAAAATTATGACAAAACCTTTAGAGGGCAGGTACCGCTTCTACAAGGGTTAACTGAATCTTTAAATGTGCCTACTGTTAATTTGGGTATGCAGGTTGGTTTAGATGCAATTGCTGACACATTGGCGCGCTTAGGCGTAAATACCCCCGTAGAGAAAGTGCCTTCGTTAACGTTAGGTGCCTTTGAACTTACACCGTTTGTAACCAATCAGATGTATCAAACCCTTTCTAACAACGGGCGTTATGTGCCTCTACACACGGTTACCTCTGTGGTGACAGCGGAGAACGCGTTATTGTGGAAGAAAGCTGAATTTTATTCTCAACGTACCGACGAAGCTGCTACCTATTTATTAAATTATGCGCTCTACAAAGTAACCACAGATGGCACTGCCAAGCGCGTTGGTGCAAACTTTGGGCGTGTGAATATGGCAGGAAAAACGGGTACAACCGATGACTACCGCGATAGCTGGTTTAGTGGCTTCGATAGAAACAACGTGGTAACGGTGTGGGTTGGTAACGACGATAATCAGCCGGTTAACTTAACCGGAGCCGGTGGTGCGCTGCCCGTGTTTATCAATTACATGAAGTCTCAAGCGCCGAAGTCATTGTCACGCCGTTTTCCTGAAGGTCTTGGCATAGCACACTTTGATGCTAAAAGTGGTGCAGTAGTAGTGGCTGGATGTGCTGGCAGCTTAAGCGTTCCCGCCATTCTTGATGTGCTTCCCCCGGCACAGCAAGACTGCGCAGGCAAGCCAGTTCAAGAAAAACGTAAGCAGAAAAAGAAAAGCTGGTGGGAGCGAATTTTTGGATAAAAAAACTCCAGTAAGAAGATAGAAAACACCATCACTTGGCAATAACTGCGTGCTTTCTATCTCCCTCTGGAGCGAAGTGCCCAGGGAAGGCAAGGGAACAAATTGTGGTGCCGCAAAGCGGCTAAAAACGTAACGCGAAGGTCAACACGCTCTAGCAATCTTAATGACCTTTTTGCAAGAACATGCGCGCTGTCGAAAATAGCAAGGCACTAACCATAAAGGCGATAAACGGGCCAAGCACTAACATAAACAGTGTACCGGCGGTTAACATAGCAAGCTCCTTATGCGTCGTTGTCGTCTACGTTCTTATCTTCAACTTCTGGCTCAATAGACGTAATCGTGATTTCTGCAATCAGTGTGTTGTCGTCGGCTTCTGGCTCAAATGTGTGACCAGCAGTAAGCACGTCGTACGTTACGCCTAAAGACAAATCTTGTTTAACGCTATAAACCGCACTCTCAACAATCATATCTGTGTAAGCTTCAACGCTGTGGTTGGCGTCTGCCATTGCCGATGCGCTGAATGCGCCAGTAGCCAATACAGCAGATAATTTAAGTGCAGTGAAAAGTTTGCGACCGAAAAGCATAATAATCTCCAAAAAGTAAAGTTAGACACTGCACTGAAACATACTGCGTGGCAGCTATCGTGTTGCTAAGGGTTTCGATATTAAGTCGTTATCAATTAACAATTAGTTTATAGCGAGGGATGTGCCACTTTTTGATATTGTTGTAAGTATCTGAATTTTAATGGTTATTAATTTATAAAAAGATCTTTAAAGAATTTCAAAGAAACAGGAAAGCTAAAATTTAGTGTTTTTGAAACCAAGTTGGTCAAAAACACTAAGTTGATCTTTTTGGGGGATTTGGGTTTGTTTTGGCGCTTTTAAGAGGAAAGGGCTAATAGGAAAGGCTTAAGAGGTCAGTGTTAATAGAAAAAGATAGAAAGCGCCCAAATGCGCTCTCTATCTAAAGGGACTTGAAATAATTACTTTCTTAATTTGGAAACTAAGGCAAAGACGAACGCGATAATGCTGCCGGCAACAACACCTACAATGCCATCAGCAAGAATAGACATCACCAATGCGGCATTTGGCGCAGCACTTACGAACAAGTCTGTTATTACATGCATAAAGCCAATGCTGTGAGTTAATATACCGCCACCTACTAAAAACATGGCCACGGTGCCCACAACCGCCAATGTTTTCATTAATGCTGGTGCTGTAACAAGTAGCGCCCTTCCAATAAAACGCTGCAGTCCGTTCATACTTCCAGTAAGCGACTTGCGAAGCATATAAAGACCGACGTCATCCATTTTTACCAAGCCTGCCACAAGTCCGTATACTCCAACGGTGATCGCAAGGCTAAGCGCAACCAAAACACCTATTTGCGTAGTTAGAGAAGCGTCGCTTACTGTGCCAAGCGCAATAACAATGATTTCTGCCGATAAAATAAAATCGGTTCTTATAGCGCCTTTTATCTTGTCTTTTTCGAAGGCAACCATATCAACGTCTTCTTGAGTAAGTGCCTCAATACGTGCTTCTCGTGCCTGAACTTCATCTTCGTGGGGTAAATACTTGTGCAGCAACTTTTCAGCACCTTCAAAACAAAGGTACAGGCCACCTAGCACCAACAGCACGGTTATTAATGCTGGAACAAATGCACTTATTGCTAAAGCGGCCGGCACTAAAATAGCTTTATTGAGTAACGAGCCCTTAGCCACGGCCCAAACCACAGGTAACTCGCGATCTGCTTTAACACCTTGAACTTGATCTGCGTTCACTGCTAGGTCATCACCCAGCACGCCAGCGGTTTTTTGTGCTGCTACTTTCGACATAGTTGCAATATCGTCCATTAATGTTGCGATATCGTCGAGTAGGGCAAGTAAATTGGCTGCGGCCACGTTAATATCCTTGTATCGTTAGTTAGGTAAAGCAAAGCATACGCTGAGCAGTTTATCGTTGGCAATAATGACATGAATACATCTGATTTCGCATCACTTTCTATTCGCTCTTATACAAAGGCTATGTGTAGTCACGCGCACGACCATTTCCAGCTTGTGCTTCCAATAAATGGGCACATAGAAATAACCTTGGACGACTACAGTGGCAGCGTTGGTGTGGGGGAAGGAATTTGTATTTCACCAACACAGCAGCACAGTTTTAGAGCCAATGAGCTTTCGAAGTTTGTTGTTGCTGATATGTACGATGTTCCCGAACAACTAAAAAATGCCCACAACCCTATTTTTCAAGTTGACCATTCGCTACAGTCTTTTTTGCATTTTATTGAAGTACATCTATCGTATGCAGAGCGCACCGCCCAGCAAGAAACATCACGTTTGTTTTGGGCACTGTTAGCACAGGCGAAGGCTGGAATTGCGATCGATAAACGCATTACGCCAGTACTTTCTCACATTCACAATGACTTGTCTGAAGCTCACACAATTTCATCGCTTGCAGCTATTGCCTGTATGGGACAAACTCAATTCAAAGTGCGCTTTAAAGCCTCTACTGGTATGAGCTTACGAGACTATTTAGTGCATACAAGAATGGAAAAAGCCCGTGCGTTACTACGAAACACAGATACACCCATCTTTGACGTTGCCCTGGCGACAGGTTACGACGACGTTACGTCCTTTTCGCGACGCTTTAAGATGACATTTGGGCAGTCGCCTGGTGTGTATAAAAGAAAATAGCACATACCTTTTTGTATCTTCTCATTATGCGCCTATTGCCCTTCTTTGGGCGTTTTTTGTACTCTGGCATCAATAAAACGGTTATGGTCGTCCATTTTGGTGCACGTTAACGTACCGCCAGCCATTCCACTTAAAAACGTTATAACCTTGTTAGTTGTACTAGCGCAGTTCACGTTTTTCACTGGGCGAGGTGGTATTAAAGGCTCTGGCTCTCCTTTTCTTGTATCGACTAAGTCTGGGCTTTGTTTTTTGCTTTGATACGCAGAAGATTCTTGTTGGGCCAAGCCTTGTATTTGCTGTTGATTATAGCCATCAAAATAGTTGGCTACTGCTTCTTTGGGGGAAAGCGTTAAGCGACCCGCCCTTTGATTTAGATTTGTTGGTGAAGGTGCTACCTGGCTAGGGGGAGGCGGCACCTTCGTGGCAGCAGGCGGAGGTTCATTAACGTCGTTGGCTTGTTTAATGACTGGCGCTACTGCATCTAAAACAGACTTTTCATCAACAACTTGCTGCTTAGGTGCAGGTTTTTCTGCCTCCGATGGTGTCTCTGATTGTGTCGTGTCGCTTTTTACCTGGCTGGACGTGCGTTCAGACGGTGATTGGGTTTTGGGTATTGGAGGGAAATAGAGCGTAGCTTGCACTGGTGCAGGTAATGGCTTTAATTCAGCAGGCTCTCTTTCAACAAGATGCCACTGGCCTGCGAAAAGTATTAATGCTACCCCTAAAACATGAATGAAAAAAGACGAGAACAATGCCCGCCACCCGAATGCAGGTCGAGTAGCGCTATCAGAACTTAATCCGCCGTTATCGTTGGTATCGAAACGGTTTGGGGCGTAAAAGTTGTCAGAAATAGTCGTCATAGTTATCAACAGACCCTTACCCCTAACAAATAGTTCCATCCTAATTTCATCGCACTTTTTAGTTTACTGAACGTGCGAGCAGGCTTTTCCGCGCCATCATTGGGCAAAAACAAGTCACTGCACCATGTTGGTGCGATATTTCGTGCGCAATGTCTGGTTTCGATGACTATATATATGATTTTGTTGAATAATTATTTGTGGCATGGCTCTTGGTTTATCTCTTGTAAATCACGCGATTTATCGAATAACAACACATAAAACTGGGAGCAACACATGAAACTAGTCACAGCTATCATCAAGCCGTTTAAGCTAGATGATGTTCGTGAAGCCATTTCAGAAATCGGTATCGATGGCTTGACCGTTACCGAAGTAAAAGGCTTTGGACGTCAAAAAGGGCACACTGAACTTTACCGCGGCGCTGAATATCAGGTGGATTTTCTACCTAAAGTCAAACTGGAAATTGCTGTTCAGGATGATCAAGTAGAACGCCTGGTTGAAGCCATCGTTGGCGCAGCCAAAACAGGCAAAATTGGAGACGGCAAGGTGTTTGTATATGACCTTGAACATGCCGTTCGTATTCGAACTGGTGAGTCGGATAGCGACGCGCTGTAAGCCACAACGAAATATTTTGCGGAGAAAACCATAATGGAAATCACTTTTGAACTTGGGTATGCGCTAGATACCTTTTATTTTCTAGTTTGCGGCGCATTGGTAATGTGGATGGCTGCAGGCTTCGCGATGCTTGAAGCGGGTCTTGTTCGAGCAAAGAATACCACTGAAATTCTAACTAAAAACGTAGCGCTATTCGCGATTGCGTGCACCATGTATATGGTTTGTGGCTACGGCATAATGTACGGCGGCGGCGATTGGGGTCCTTTCCTAAGCGGCATTATGGCTGATGGAGCAACTGGCGCTGCTGAAGAGCCAGCAACCTATGCACCTTCTGCAGACTTCTTCTTCCAAGTAGTATTTGTTGCAACGGCAATGTCTATTGTATCTGGTGCAGTGGCTGAGCGTATGAAGCTTTGGGCATTCCTTGCGTTTGCTGTTGTTATGACAGGTTTTATCTATCCAATGGAAGGCGCTTGGACATGGGGCGGCGAAGCAGTATTCGGTATGTATACGCTAGGCGACCTTGGTTTCTCTGACTTCGCAGGTTCAGGTATTGTTCACATGGCTGGTGCAGCAGCTGCACTTGCAGGTGTACTAGTGCTTGGCGCTCGTAAAGGTAAATATACTGCTGACGGTAAAGTAAATGCTATCCCTGGCGCAAACTTACCGCTAGCAACACTAGGTACATTCATTCTTTGGATGGGCTGGTTTGGTTTCAACGGTGGTTCTGTATTAGCAACCGCTACAGTAGAAAGTGCAAACTCGGTTGCTATTGTATTTATGAACACTAACGCAGCAGCAGCAGGTGGTTCAATTGCTGCGCTTATCGTTGCACGTATTCTGTTTGGCAAAGCCGACCTTACAATGGTACTAAACGGTGCGCTAGCAGGCCTAGTTGCTATCACAGCAGAGCCTTCTACACCTACACCGCTTCAAGCTACGCTGTTTGGTGGCCTTGGCGGTATCTTGGTAGTACTTTCAATTGTTGGTCTTGATAAGCTTAAGATTGATGATCCTGTAGGTGCAATCTCTGTTCACGGCGTAGTAGGTCTACTTGGTCTTATCCTTGTTCCTTTCACTAACGACGGTTCAAGTATTACAGGTCAGCTAATTGGCGCAGCAACCATCTTCGTTTGGGTATTCGTAGTTAGCTTAATTGTATGGCTTGTACTTAAAGCCGTTATGGGTATTCGCGTAAGTGAAGAAGAAGAGTTCGACGGCGTTGATATGAGTGAATGTGGTTTGGAAGCATACCCAGACTTCACTAGCAGCCGCTCTTAACAGAGTTTTGATTAGGCAATGTAAAACAATAATTTTAATGCCTTAATTACCTCGCTTAAGCCCCGCAATCGCGGGGCTTTTTTCATTTTTCTTATTTTTATTCCACTTTTCAGCGTGCTGTGCGTATTATGACAATATTGCTACATCATAGCGTTGAAATAGCCTTAGTCTGATGCAAATGCAATGTGGATGTTGTCTGAACAAAGCAGGCCAAGCCAAACAAAAACTAGGTTGCTTGAGTTAGGCTTTTTAGCACCATACCCCTTGCTGTCGGCAAATGATTTCTTGAAGGGAAAAATATGCGAAATACTGTGCGTTTACTTTTAGCTGCTTTAGCATTTACTAGTGTGTCAGCCGCCGCTTACGATCGAATTACCGGAAAGCCTTTTGCCAGTCGTTCTGAAGTTATTGCTAAAAACGGAATAGCAGCCACCAGTCAGCCGCTTGCTACACAAGTTGCGCTAGATATTTTAAAACAAGGCGGAACCGCAGTAGACGCAGCTATTGCAGCTAATGCCATGCTAGGGCTTGTCGAGCCTACGGGGTGCGGCGTAGGCGGTGATTTATTTGCAATAGTGTGGGACGCCAAACAAAAGAAGCTGTTTGGGCTTAACGCATCAGGCCGCTCGCCGCGCCAACTCACTAAAGAGGTGTTTGCAGAGCGCGGATTAAACAAAATTCCCAAATTTGGTCCATTTCCAGTATCGGTACCTGGCGCAGTAGACGGTTGGTTTTCGCTTCATGAGAAATTCGGAAAGCTGCCCATGTCTACCTTACTCACACCTTCGATAGAGTACGCGAGAAACGGCTTTCCGGTATCAGAGCTTATTGCCTACTACTGGGGAATGAATAACGCACGTATCGGCCATTATGATGGCTTTGCAGATACTTTTTTAATTGACGGTAAGCTTCCGCAAAAGGGTGATGTATTTAAAAACCCAGGCCTTGCTGTTACGTATGAAAAGATTGCTACGGGTGGCCGTGATGCGTTTTACAAAGGCGATATTGCACGCACTATCGACGCCTATATGAAGGCGCAAGGCGGCTTTCTTTCCTATCAAGATTTATCGTCGCACACGTCTGAGTGGGTTGAGCCCGTATCGGCTAATTATCGTGGCTATGACGTTTGGGAGCTTCCACCTAACGGGCAAGGTATAGCGGCACTACAAATACTTAACGTATTAGAGCGTTACGATATTGAAGGTATGGGGTTTAACTCTGCAGACTATATTCATACGTTCGTTGAAGCGAAAAAGCTGGCGTTTGAAGACCGTGCTAAGTTTTATGCCGACCCAGACTTTAATGATATTCCTGTAGACTGGTTAATATCTAAAGAGTACGCAAAGCAGCGCCAACAGCTTATTGATAACGACAAAGCAGCTACGCGAGTTGATTCAGGTAAATACGAGGGCGATACCATTTACCTCACCGTTGCCGATAAAGAGGGCAATATGGTGTCGCTTATTCAAAGCAATTACCGTGGTATGGGCTCGGGAATGACACCGCCAGGCCTTGGTTTTATTTTGCAAAACAGAGGCGAAATGTTTACTTTGGAAGAAGGGCATTTTAATGAATATCGCCCTGGCAAACGTCCTTTCCATACCATTATACCCGCCTTTGTTACCAGAAATGGTGAGCCAGTAATGAGCTTTGGGGTGATGGGAGGCGGCACTCAGCCTCAAATGCATGCGCAAATCATCGTCAATGTTTTAGATTTTGGCATGAACTTACAAGAAGCAGGTGATGCCCCACGCATTTTGCACAGTGGCTCAAGTAGCCCAACCGGTGAACTGATGATGGATGGTGGCTACGTAAGCTTAGAGTCTGGCTTTAGTGAGACTGTTCAGCGAGAGCTGATGGAGCGAGGCCATAAACTACAACGAGTAGTCGGCGCCTTTGGCGGGTATCAAGCGATAGCGTGGGATAAGCAAAAAGGCGTGTATTTTGGTGCGTCGGAAAGTCGAAAAGATGGACAAGCTGCCGGCTATTAAGCACACTATGAGAAACATCTACATGCGGTAAAAGGCGGTACCGTATAATGGTAGATATGCCGAGCAAGTAAAAAATTAAAAAGAGCTGCAATGACACAACCACAAAAAGGCATCTGCGCTGAGCCTAATTTGCATGCACAATATCTCATGCTGAATGTTATTGATGACGACAGTGAGGCTGTGCGAGCAAAGCTATCGCGAGTGCTAGACATTTTTGAGCATTTTGAAAATGAGCATTATGAAGCCATGGTAACCGGTGTTATTGCTATTGGTACTGGGTATTGGAACGAAGTATATCCAGGCCTTATTCCCGTTGAACTTACCCCTTTTCCTGACATGCAGTGCGAAGACAGAAGCGCGCCAACCATGCCATGCGATATCTTTATTCAAATACGCGCCGATCGACTAGATATCTGTCACGCTGTAGGTATTGAGGTGATGGATTTACTTCGTATTCATGTTGAGCTGGTAGAGCAAATACGCGGTTTTCGTTATCTGGACGGAAGAGACTTAAACGGCTTTCTTTATGCTGCGGATAATCCACGCGGCATGAAGCGCAGGAAAGTTGCCATCATAGGGCAAGACGACCCAGATTTTGAGGGCGGAAGTTATTTACATGTTCAGCGTTTTCGCCACGATTTACGCCGTTGGAACAGTTTGTCTGTTCGTCAAAAAGAGCAGGTAATGGGCACAACGCAAGAGCATAACCTAGTGAGTAACGAGCAGTCTGCGTCGTCTCATAATGTACGTGCTAGTAGCGCTACTCCTGATAGCGACGAGCCAAGGCTTATTAAGCAAGGAATGCCTTATGGTGATATGGTTTCACAGGGGCTAATGTTTGTAAGCTGCAGTGCTAGCGCAAGACCGTTTAAAGATATGCTGCATAGTCAAATTTACGGAAACGGTGAGGGCGACTACGACCGCTGGTTAGATTTTACCAGCGCAGAAACCGGCGCTGCGTTTTTTGCCCCTTCGATTAGCTTTATAAGACAGCAGGCTAAGCTATTACAGGGTGAATAGGTAAAAGCCAGCAAATAACTGTCTTAAACAGCACTAATTAAAACGTTCCTTCAAACAAAAAAAGCCCCGATCATCGGGGCTTTTTAGTATGTATTGTATAGCTACAGCTACATCTAAACTTGCACACTTTTAAAGCGTACTAAATACCTTGTCAGCAGCAGCCAGTGTTTTCTCAATCACACTAGCGTCATGGGCTTTTGATACAAACCCAGCTTCATAAGATGCAGGAGCAAGATATACGCCTTCGTTTAGCATGCCGTGGTAGAACTTATTAAACTGCGCCGTGTTACAGTTAATTGCCTGCTTGTAGTTTGTCACCTTTTCTACATCGGTAAAGAAAATACCGAACATGCTGCCGGCAACGTTCGTGGTAAGCGGCACGCCGTACTTGTCGGCAATGGCCTGAAAACCGTCTACTAAGTTTTGCGTATTTTCAAAAATTGAATCGTATAAGCCTGGCTGCTGGATTTCTTCCATTGCTGCAAGGCCTGCTGCCATGGCCACAGGGTTGCCCGATAGAGTACCCGCTTGATATACAGGTCCTGTAGGCGCAATGTGCGTGATAATGTCTTTTCTACCACCGAAACAGCCTACTGGCATACCGCCACCAATGACTTTACCTAAGCAGGTAAGGTCTGGTTTAACGTTATAACGCTCTTGTGCACCACCGCGTGAAACACGAAAACCAGTCATTACTTCGTCGAAAATAAGCACGCTTCCGTATTCATCACATATAGCGCGAAGCCCTTCTAAAAAGCCGTCTACAGGTGGTATACAGTTCATATTTCCAGCTACCGGCTCAACAATGATACAAGCAATGTCGTCGCCGTGCGCTTCGAAAATCTGCTTAACGCTGTCGATGTTGTTGTACTCAACGGTTAGCGTATGCTCAGCTACATTCTCTGGAACACCTGGCGAGCTTGGTACGCCAAGCGTCAGAGCGCCAGAGCCTGCTTTCACTAGCAAAGAATCGGCATGGCCGTGATAGCAGCCCTCAAACTTCACAATTTTGTTGCGGCTGGTGTAGCCACGTGCAAGGCGAATAGCCGACATGGTGGCCTCAGTGCCCGAGTTAACCATACGTACCATTTCCATTGATGGTACTAGCTTGCTTACGGTTTCAGCCATGATCACTTCGGCTTCAGTAGGGGCACCAAACGACAAACCGTTGTGCGATGCTGCAATAACAGCTTCGCGAATTTTAGCGTTGTTGTGACCCAATACCATCGGGCCCCACGACTGGATGTAGTCGATGTATTGCTTTCCGTCAGCGTCCCACATATACGCGCCATCTGCTTTTGTGATAAAGCGAGGTGTACCACCAACTGCCTTAAAGGCACGTACCGGTGAGTTAACGCCACCAGGGATAGTTTGTTGCGCGCGGGCAAACAATGCTTCAGATTTCTGCATGTAATTACTTACTCTTATTGCTGTACCAAACCACGTCGCGTTCGTATTTCGACACCAAGTGATCAACACCCAGCGTTAAAGCGAACAGTGCCATTCGAACCAGCACTCCGTTGTCTGTTTGCCTAAAGATGGCAAGGTTTGGATTAAGGTTTAGATCGTTATCCAATTCGTTGGCTTCCATACGTGAATCTCTTGGAAGTGGATGCATGATAACGGTCTTTGATTGGAAGTGTTTTGTGTAAATTGAGTGATTTAACCTGAACTTACCGCGATATTTATTGGCTTCTTCCTGTGACGGGAAGCGCTCTTCTTGAATGCGAGTTTGATAACAAATGTCTGCATCCATATTACCTTCTAATGTATTGGTAATAGTGAGCTTATGCCCTGCATTTTCGATGGCATCGATAATGGGCTGTGGCATGGCCAACTCTTTAGGCGAGATAAGTGTAAATCGAATATCTTTAAACAGGCAAAGCAAACGCGATAATGAATGAACGGTTCTACCGTAGCGCAAGTCGCCAATCATCGCGATGTGCAGGCCATCAATGCCTCTGCCGTTATACTCAAGTTCACGCTTGATGGTAAATAGGTCTAGCAGCGCTTGTGTAGGGTGCTCATTCGCGCCGTCGCCGCCATTAATAACAGGTACGCGGCTGCCTTCGGCAAACTCTGCCACCGAGCCAGCGGCAGGGTGACGCATGGCAATGATATCTGAATATCCACTTAGCACACGAGCGGTATCGTATAGCGATTCTCCCTTTGCAAGAGCCGAGCTAGACATCCCCGTGGTTTCCCGAACCTCGCCGCCAAGCAAGTTAAAGGCAGTACCAAAGCTTACACGAGTACGTGTACTGGGTTCAAAGAAAAGGTTACCTAAAATAGCACCTTCCAGCACGGTGGTGCGTTTTTGGCGTTTAGCATAAGGCTGCATGGAATCGGCAACTGAGAAGACTCTCTCAATGGCCTCGCGATCGAATTGATTAACCGAAAGAATGTGGTTACCGGTAAAGTTAGACATGCGCTACTCAATCATCAACGAAAACGGCGCTAGTTTATAATACCAACTGGTATAAGTCATTAACTGTGCATACGTGCAAAGGCTATTCGCGTATATGTGGATAAAGCTTAACGAATGTTACTGAAGATAATAGTCAAATAGCAGACAGGTTTTCTTCGCTGCTTTAGTAACGTGCAATTCTATCTCGTTGTCAGTCATAGGCTTTCGAATGCCGCACAGCATCATTGTGTGCAGTTCGCTTTTAAGTAATGCACAGAAATCTAATGCTAACTCGTAGGCTTGCTCACTGGTTAGCTTGCCTGCGCCACACTGCTCTACCACGTCCTTCAAAGTAATTACTGATGCCTGCGGTCCAGCTTCATAAAACAGTTTCGCCACATGCGTATTGTTTACCGCTTCAGCAATGATAACCCGAAACATAGCAACCGCTTCTTGGTCTTGAATAAGGCGTACAAACTGTGCACCTACTTTTTTTAGACCTTCATACAGCGACAAAGTGCCGTCAGTTATGTCGATAAGTTGCTCGGCATCAAGCTGATACGACCGACACTTAGAGGTAATGGCTGCCTGAAACAGCGCGTCTTTGCTGTCGAAGTGTGAATAAACGGTTTGTTTTGAAACCCCAGACGCCTTAGCAACCGTATCCATGGATGTTTTAGAAAAACCATCGTGTAGGAATAGGTGCGAGGCGGCATTAAGCACTAATAAGTACTTTTCTTCACTTTTAGGGCGACCTTGTTTTCTAGGCGTTGTCACTGTTTTTCTCACAAATTTAACAAAAAATAAATACCAAACTGGACGGTCTAGTATTAATATACTAGCATAGCACATAACATGAACAATAGTACGTTAATGTCGCTTAATACACGTAAGCGTAGGGTGTACCTCGCAGTATCAATGTTAAACGTGATTGATAACCCTGCTTAAAAGGCTGATTAGCAGCGACTTTCAAGGCTGCACATAAAGGAAACACTATGACTGCTGCGCAGAATTCTTCAATTAATGGCAAAGCGAAACTTATTATCTGTATTGCTGCTTTTGTCACAGTGTTAGTGGTTCTACTTGCTACAGCTGGTTTAGGGAACGCAACTCAAACGCCAGAAGCGCGAGTGCCTATGACCGTATCTACTGGCACAGTAAAAATTCAACAAGGCTTTGAAACACCCATAAACGTGTTTGGGCTTATCGAATCTCCCCGCGCGACATTGCTTTCCTTTGACACAGGCGGCCAAATTCTACAAATGATGGTGGAAGAAGGTGATGTAGTATCGAAAGGCGATGTACTGGCGCAGCAAGACATCGCGCGTTTAGAGGCAAGACAGCAAGAGTTAAAGGCGTCTCTAGCACGCGCAAATGCCGACCTTGCGCTTGCCAAGGTGAATAACCAACGAACTATTTCCTTAGTCGAGAAAAAGCTTGAATCTGCACAGCGTTTAGACGAAGCAGAGGCGGCGCTAAATGTAGCCATTGCTCGGGTTAATGAAACAGAAGCGGCAATTCAGTCACTTTCAGTCGAAATAGACAAAGCACAGCTTATTGCACCTTTTGACGGTATTGTAGACGAGCGCTTGTTCGACGAAGGTGCGGTAGTAATGGCGGGCAGCCCAGTACTGGGCATTACCAGCACGGATGATTACCAAGCGCGCTTTGCTATCCCTGCAGATCTAATAGGTCAGTTCAAGGTAAATGAATCGGTTTTAATGCGGGTGGGGCAATATGAAGTTAACGGCACTGTGTTGCAGCGCTTACCAACTCGTAATGTGCAAACTCGCACTATCGATATATTGGTTACGCTTAACAGTAACAACCGTGTTCGCCCAGGCGATATGGCTACGCTTTCGGGAGCTCGTAACCACACCGAAACCGGCGCATGGTTGCCTGTAAATGCCTTAAGCAACGGGTTAAGAGGCTTATGGCGAGTATTCGTACTTTCTGACGGTAAAGAAACAGAAATAGAAGCCAGAGTGGTTGAGGTGGTATATACCGACGGGCGTAATGCATTTGTGCGTGGCGCACTTAAAAACGGCGATGTTTATGTAAATGAAGGTACACATAAATTAGCACCGGGGCAGGTTGTGTCGCTGTCTAGTAAAAAGCAGCCTGAGGTGCGCTAATGAACTCGTTTGGCATAGATGGAGATAAAGCCTACCCTTGGTACACATTATTCTATCGGCGTGGGCACTTACTGGTTTTAAGTCTCGTTATCCTTATTACAGCTGGGCTATCTGCATTAGGCTCTCTTCCCCGATTAGAAGACCCGCGAATTGACACACGTAACGCCCTTATCATCACCTCTTACCCGGGCGCATCAGCTGAGCGTGTGGAAGCACTTGTCAGTGATGTACTTGAAGACAGGCTTCGAGAAATTTATGAAATTAAAGAAGTGAAATCGACCTCTCGCGCCGGTATTTCTGTGGTTTCTATCGAAACGCAAGATTGGGTAAACAACAGCAGTAATGAAGAGCTCTTTAGCGAAATTCGCGATGTTATTGGTGCGGCCGCTGAGTCATTCCCAGAGGGCGCTATGGCCCCCGTTTTCGACGAAAAGCGAGGTGCGACAGCATTTACACTGCTTTTATCACTTCGTGCTACTTACCCCGATACCACGCCTATTACGCTGACTGCGCGTTTAGCTCAAGAGCTTACCGATAGGCTTCGTAATGTAAATGGCACCGAGTTAGTGCGCGTTTATGGCGAACCGCAAGAAGAAATAAGCGTTAACATCGACCCAGTTAAATTAGCGGCAACGGGTCTTAACCTACAACATGTAAGTAGCCTCATTAGTCGCGCCGATCCCAAGCTGCCTGCAGGCGTGTTAAACAGCGAGCAAAACGATTTGCGTTTCACCGTTGGAGAAGGGCTAAACGGTGTGAACATGATTGCCTCTATCCCGTTAGTTAATCAACAGGGGCGTTACCTGCGCGTGGAAGACATTGCAACGGTGACACGCGGTTATGCCACACCGCGAAATGAAATTGCATTTTTAAATGGTGAAGAGTCCATATTTGTTGCGGCGCGCATGCAAACATCGTTGCGTTCAGATGTGTGGACTGCGAATGCATTAAAGGTGGTTGACGAATTTAACGCTGACTTTAAAGGCACGCTAACCGCTACCGTTGCCTTTGAACAGAACGAATATACTGCATCGCGCTTATCTGAACTGTCGATGAATTTGTTAATGGGCTGCGCAGTAGTTATGTTTGTTATCTTGTTATTTATGGGCTTTAAAGCGGCATGGATAGTAGGACTAGCGCTTCCGCTTTGTGCCGCATTTGCGCTGTTTAGCTTAAGCTTTTACAACGAGCAAATTCATCAAATGTCGATATTCGGTATGATTATCGCCATCGGTCTACTTATTGATAACGCCATCGTTATTACCGATGAAATAAGAATAAACCTTCAAGATCCTAACCTAACACGAGTGGGTGCAATGGCGAAAAGCGTGTCGCACTTATTTGCACCGCTATTGGCATCAACACTGACTACCATATTAGGCTTTATGCCCATTTTCTTACTTGATGGCAATATCGGCGACTTTGTTGGCCCAATTGCCATTAGCGTAGTTATGGCACTCATTGGGTCGTTGTTTATCTCGCTAACTATTATTGCCGCCCTGGCTGCCCGCTTTTTACCAAAACACGATAGTGCAGCCGCACCCGCTAATACCGAAAAATCGTCATCATGGTGGCGGGTTGGTATACAGGCGCCTTCGCTTAGTCTGGCCTTTAGCAAGCAGCTTGGACGCTGGATAAAGCAGCCTGTACTTGTTTTACCAGTAACCATCGTATTGTGCTTGTCTGGATTTGTACTGTCATCAACACTTGCAAACGTGTTTTTCCCAAGTGCAGACAGAGACCAGTTTGAGGTTTACCTGTGGACCAAAGAAGGCACAAGCATTGACAACACAACAAAATACGTTAAACGTATCGACCAAGCCATTCGCGCGGAGGAAAGCGTTACACAAGTAAGTTGGTTGGTTGGCGGTTCGGCACCTTCGGTATATTACAACCAAGTTATGACACGAGACAACACGCCATACTTCGCCAATGCCGTAGTAAATACCGACACTGTGGAAAATGCCGCGTTATTGATAGGAAAGCTGCAACGCGATTTGGATATTGCCTATCCAGAGGTGCAAATTGTCGTGCGTTCATTTGGTCAAGGGCCACCGATAGCAGCACCTGTAGAAGTAGAGATTTTTGGCCCTGACTTGAACATCCTAAACGACCTTGGCGACAAGGTGCGTATGCTGATGTCTGAAGTCGATGGTATTTCGCAATCTACGGCCAGTGTTTCAATGGGCGAGCCAGAACTGAAAGTGAATGCCGATAGCGATAACCTGTCCTATCTAGGGTTGACACTTACCGAGCTTGCCAGTCAAATGCAGGTAAATTTCTCTGGTGTAACGGGTGGTTCAGTGCTGGAAAGTACCGAAGAAATCCCGGTAAGAGTGCGCCTTAATGAAGCATTTAGACAAAACTTAGCGGGCGTTGACGCCATGCCTATTCCGGTTGCTACCGATAGTGCGATGTCTTGGTCGCCTCTTGCGGCAGTAACTTCGTTAACGCTTCAGCCAGCAACAAGCAGTATAACGCGCCTAGATGGCGAAAGGCTTAACCGCATTCAAGCGTTTTTATTACCGGGCGTACCTGCAGTTGATGCCAGTAACCAGCTGCGAGAACTACTTGAAAGCCGGCTAGATTTGCCTAAGGGTTACCGTATACATTTGGCGGGTGATGCCGACGAACAGCAGCAGGCGCTGGGTAAACTAGCCACCTATGCACCGGTGTTACTTGTGTTAATGGTTACCACGCTCATTCTCACCTTTACCAGTTTGCGTATGGCCGGTGTTATAGGGCTTGTTGCCATTTTGTCGGTTGGGTTAGGCATGTTTAGCCTGTGGATTTCAGGTTTGCCGGTTGGTTTTAACCCGCTACTTGGCTGTGCAGGGTTAATCGGTGTGGCCATTAATGGCTCCATTGTTGTTATTGCGGCCATTAATGCCAACCCTAAAGCTAAGCAGGGCGATACAAAAGCCATTGTTGAAGAAACCATGAGCTGCAGTCGTCACATTCTTTCCACTACCTTTACCACCGTGGGCGGTTTAATCCCGCTGCTACTATTCAGTGAAGGTAGTTTTTGGCCGCCACTGGCTGTTGTGTTAGCAGGTGGCGTTGGCTTCTCTGTTATCTTATCCTTGGTATTTACACCTACTATAGTTGCAGCGTTTCAACGTTACCGCTTTAAAGACAACTATGCTCAAAGCGAACTAGCATGATCACAATGCTTTTTTGGCAGTGCATTTGCTGCCAAAAAAGCACTTCGACATCATCGGTATTATAAGTAAACTGTGCACCCGTTTAATGCGTAAAACGGTAAGTAGGTAGGTGAATTACAGCCTGTTTTATCGTATCTACACACCGTAAGGCGCAGAATATCTGAGTGATTTATGGGTAATTTTATTAAACGCTGGTGGCACACAGATTGTGTTAAGTGTAGGCGAATTCGTCTTTATGTACTGTGGGCCGCAATTATGATAGTGGTGTATTTTTATGTCTGGCGCTAACGCAGATTCTATTTTCATTCGAGCAGCATCAAAAAGTAACGGTATCACTAGCGTTGTGCTTGGTGTGCTGGGGTTAGTTGTATCGGCACTCTGGCTAAGTTTATTACCCGAGTGGTTATTTCTGGCGGGCATCTTTATTACCAGTGCAGCCTTAGTATGCTTGTTAATTGGCTATTTCAAAATAAGAGAGCCTGATTACAGCCTTGAAATTGCAAAAGACTACATTACTTATCGCCATCGCTTGGGAAGCTGGCGAATTCATTGGGATAATTTACAGCGAGCCGACTGTCCTCGTGTTCGTCACGGCCTTGAGCATGTACCGCTACAAACTATTGGCTTTAAAATAAAAAGCTATACCGATTTTTTAAATACCATTTCACCGCGTTTAGCTACGCATTTGCTCATGGAGCAACGTCCGCTTTTAATGCAGGGAGAGGATGAGAACTGCGCGTCTGGCAGCTGCTATCAACAGTCTATGTTTGATGACAAACATTATGTGATGGACGATGGCACAACCATAAAAGGTATTAAAGCCATGCTAGCGCATCGTATGGTTGAGCTTAGGAAACGTCTAGGCTTCGATATTTTTATCTCTAGCTCTGAGCTAGACCGCGATGCCGATGAGTTTGCTGCGTTAATTATGAAATGCCAAGCAGCTAGAAACGCAGCGCCAGAGTTAAACTAGCGTTAATGCTGCGCACTTTCTAGTACAATTTTATTACCTTCCTCAATTAGCGAAGGCAAAAACTCCTCCACTAGAGGGTGCTGACCGAGTTTTAGTGCAGTTTCAGTCTCGTTGGCTAAGTGCTGCATTTTTGGTAGGCCGGTATAGCAACATGCGCCATGCAGTTTGTGTATTTCTAACTTGAGCGCGTTGTAATCTTGCGCTTCCCACTGCTTGGTCAATGTTTCTAATGTTTCTGGCAATAGCTGAATAAAGCTTGTCAGCAATTCTTTTGCGGCGTCTTCATTCTGATTCGCTCGCTTTAGGGCAAGTGGCCAATCTATCGATGCTACCTCAAGTTCTGCAGGCTCAATATGAACACACCACGATTTAATCAAATCGATTAGCTTTTCTGCCTCAATGGGTTTTGGTATGTAATCATCCATACCTGAAGCAAGTAATCGTTCCTGTTCTTCTTTAAAAGCATGAGCGGTGACCGCAATAATGGGCGTGCCCATGTTAAGCGGAGACTTACGAATCTCTCGTGTGGCCTGCAAGCCGTCCATGCCTGGCATCTGCACGTCCATCAAAATCAGGTCGAATTCTTGTGTCTGGCATCGGTTAACCGCATCTTGGCCACTAATAGTAGTAGTGAGTGTAACTGGAGAACTATCGAGCCATGTTTGCAGTAGTTTTAAATTCATCTCCATATCGTCAACGGCCAGTATCTTAGCTTTGGGCAGCAGCGCGACCTTTTCATGGAATGCACTTTGCACCGGTGCAGACTGGTTATGAACTATGCTGTCGAGCTTTGCTACTGTCATTGGCATTCTTACTTGCGAATGAAAGTATTGAGACAGTCGTGGGTATTGCGTAAAAGGTTCTGGCCCCGAGTACCATAAAACACGCTTTTGCGCTGAGAACGTTATAAAGCGTTTTAGTAAGGCATCGCGCTTAGACATTTTACTTACTGGTATGGTTGCCATTAAAAAGTCATACTGCTGTTTCAACGACTGAAGAAACTCAAGTGATTCCACAGACGTTACCTTTGCGCCTAGTGCTTTGAGTATTTTTGCGCTGGCACGACGGGTTGCAGGTATAGGGTCGAACAGAACCACGGTTTTGTTTAACCAATCGTCGTTTGATGAAGGCGAGTACTTTTGGCTTAGCCTGTTCATTCGCATGCTTACGCTAAATGTAGAGCCTTGCCCTAAAACACTCTTAAGCGTTACTTCGCCCTTCATCAACCGGACCAACTCACGACTAATCACAAGGCCTAGTCCAGTTCCCTGATAGTTTCTATTTAGCGCATCATCTACTTGAGAAAAGGCGTTGAATAGCTTTTTCCTATCTTGACGGCTAATGCCTATACCAGTGTCTTCCACAACCACGTTGAGTTCGTGCATGCCGTGGTCGAGTGAGTGCCCACTTACTGCTAATGTTATAGAACCAGAGGATGTGAATTTAAGCGCATTGCTTAAAAGGTTATTCAGCACCTGCTTTATCCTAAACACGTCACCAATGAGTTTTTCAGGTAATGGGTTGAGGTCGAAGATAAACTCTATGCGTTTGCTGTGCGCCGATTTCGCCATAATCGTTACCATTTCCTCAAACAGTTTGTTTGGCGAAAATGGTTGATTATTGATTTGTAGTTTTCCAGCCTCAATTTTCGAAAAATCGAGAACATCGTTCACTATGGTAAGCAGGTTGTCAGCTGCAGTGTTAACAATGCGAACTTGTTCTTGTTGGTCGGTAGGTAGGGACGCATTGTTAAGCTCTTTACTAAAGCCTAGGATGGCGTTTAGTGGTGTACGAATTTCATGGCTCATGTTCGCCAAGAATTGAGATTTTACGTTACTGGCTTTAATAGCGTCTTTACGAGCAATATCTAAGCGCGCATTTTGCTCTTCGATTAGCTCCATGTTATTGCGTAAATCGTTGGTAGCTTGCTCCACTTCATTCTCAAGTTGGCTACGACTTTTTTCCATTAAGGCGAAAGAGAAAAGCCCTGCCTCAAGGAATACACCCACTTGAAAACAATAGGTGGTAAAGTCGTTTGAAGGTAAAACGCCCATAAGGCTAAGCATGCCCACAATGGCGCCTGTGGCGAGCATGGTCCATGCAAAGATAAAGTAACGAGCTGGTTTAAATCGGTTTATAAACGCCTCAAACCCAGCGTATATGTAGCTTAAAATAGCAATAAGCCCTACACCATAAACTAGGTTGTTTTTCCAGATAGGGGGGAGTAAATCAACAAAACAGACAAGCCCTGTAATCCCTTGGCAAACGAGTAGGAACTTTATAACGGGGTGTGATGTTGGTGCATTTTGTTCGGTTTCTAGGAACGTCATAGCAAATAAGCCAGAGCTAATGCCGATAATGACAAAGATAAGCTCGGAGTGGCCGACTAGCCAAGCTGGGATACCTTGTGTAAACACTAAATGCGTATGCCCGCCCCATACAAACTGCCATATAATCACCGCAGCAATATATCCAACATAGGCCACAAGGCTTTTTTCTTTTACACCGAAATAGAGGGCTAGGTTGTACACAGCTAATATCAGCAGGCCACCATAAAACAGTCCCCACAGTAAGCTATCCATTTGAAAATAACTGCTGTGAACGGGCTCAGCCTGCACTTTCAATGGTGTGATAAGGCTTGATGAATGGCTTTCTACTCGAATAAACACATCAACAGGCGCGCTGTCTTTTAACTGTGCCCGCAATGTGGGCACTCTAAAACGCTGTTCTTTTTGGGCTTTACCCTGATGACTTTGTTTAATGACGTTGCCGTTTTGCACAAGGTAAAAATCGACACTGTCTAGTTGGCTAAAGTTAATTGAGAACACCCAGTTCTCTTCATTCGACACATTAGCTACCGAAGTAAGCAGCCACAGACCGTTGTTTCTAAATCCAAAGTTCGGATTGTCGTACGGGTACATAAGGAAATCGTTGCGACGGCGAGAGACATCGCTAATGGTAAGCTGGTAATCGGTTTCGTACAGATAGTAAAAAGAATCTGATAAATCAACCGTGCGCGTTTCATCGTAAAGCTGTTCTATTTGTTGTGCTTGTGTGCCCGGCGTGTTGATAAAACCGGCAAAACAAAGCAATAGAAAAAGTGCGCGAATGAAAGGCATTGTCGTCTGTACTTCTTAATTATTTTTATCATTAAACCATTGTCTTAACAGAATGACAAAATCTAGCGCTTTCTGCATTAAATTGGGCTTCCACTCGTATCAAATTCACAGTTTTGTTTTCAAGCATTGCACACACATGCGGTTTACCCCACAATAAGGTTTATGCGCAAAGCTGTGTACTATCGCAGAGCATCGTTATAAGGGCAGATAAGCCAACTAGGTGAAAACTGCCGCGTGCACCAAGACTAATAACAAAACGAAAAATATCATGAGTGACGAGATCATCATTAATCGCGATGGGGTAGAGCAACTTCCTCTTCGACGCTTTACCGAAGACGCTTATCTAAATTATTCCATGTACGTCATCATGGACCGTGCGTTACCGCACATTGCCGACGGTTTAAAGCCGGTTCAGCGCCGTATTATTTACGCTATGTCTGATCTGGGTTTAAGCGCCAACGCCAAATATAAGAAGTCTGCCAGAACGGTAGGTGACGTTTTAGGTAAATTTCACCCACACGGCGACTCGGCATGTTATGAGGCCATGGTACTGATGGCGCAGCCATTTTCGTATCGATACCCACTGGTTGATGGCCAGGGCAACTGGGGGGCACCAGACGACCCTAAGTCTTTTGCTGCAATGCGTTATACCGAAGCAAAGCTGTCGCGCTTCTCTGAAGTTCTGCTTAATGAACTTGGTCAGGGTACAGTAGACTGGGTACCAAACTTTGATGGTACACTGAATGAACCTAGCGTGTTGCCTGCTCGTTTACCGCACATACTGTTAAATGGCGTAACTGGCATTGCCGTGGGCATGGCTACCGATATCCCACCGCACAACGTAAGAGAGCTTGCGAACGCTTGTGCAATGCTGCTGGATAACAGTAAAGCCGATTTACAGAATGTGTTAGAGCACGTTAATGGCCCCGACTATCCTACTGAAGCTGAGATAATTACGCCCAAGTCAGATATCCATAAACTGTATGAAACGGGTCGTGGCTCAATAAAGATGCGCGCTGTTTACACTGAAGAAAACGGCGATGTGGTGATTACGGCACTTCCTCACCAGGCGTCGGGTGCAAAAATATTAGAGCAAATTGCAGCGCAAATGCAGGCGAAGAAGCTGCCTATGGTAAGTGATTTACGCGATGAATCAGACCATGAAAACCCTACTCGCTTAATTATAACGCCGCGTTCTAATCGCGTTGACGTAACGCAGTTAATGCAGCACTTATTTGCTACTACCGATCTTGAGAAAAACTATCGTGTTAACTTAAACATGATTGGCCTTGATGGCCGTCCTCAAGTAAAAGATTTGCGCAATATCCTAGCCGAGTGGCTAGAGTACAGAAAAGATACCGTCACGAGACGCTTACAGTACCGCTTAGACAAAGTACTTGCGCGTTTACACATTCTAGAAGGCTTATTGATTGCCTTTTTGAATATTGACGAAGTTATTGAAATTATCCGCACCTACGACAAGCCAAAGCCTGAGCTTATGTCGCGCTTTGGTCTAAGTGATACGCAAGCCGAAGCTATCCTAGAATTAAAACTTCGCCATTTAGCCAAGCTTGAAGAAATGAAGATTAAAGGCGAGCAGGACGAGCTAGCTGAAGAAAGAGATAAACTCCAGCAGTTGCTTGGCTCTGACCGTCGTTTGAAAACACTAATTAAAAAAGAAATATTGGCCGATGCTGAGAAATACGGCGACGATAGACGTTCTCCAATTGTAGAACGTGGCGAAGCTAAGGCGCTGTCGGAAAAAGAATTAGTACCTGCTGAATCGGTCACCGTTGTTCTTTCTGAAAAAGGCTGGGCGCGTTGTGCCAAAGGTCACGATATTGATGCACAAGGTTTAAGTTATAAAGCGGGTGACGGTTATTTATCAAGTGCTGAAGGAAAGAGCAATCAACCTGCTGTATTTATGGATACATCGGGACGTACCTTTGCCTGTGATGCGCATGGTCTGCCTTCTGCGCGTAGTCAGGGAGAGCCGTTAACAGGGCGCTTTAGTATTGTAGGCGGAGAGTCGTTCGAGCACGTGTTAATGGCACAAGATGAGAGCAAATTCTTAGTTGGCTCAGATGCGGGCTATGGGTTTGTTGGCACATTTAAAGACATGGTAAGTAAAAACAAAGCCGGTAAGGCTTATCTTTCGCTACCAACGGCTGCGAAAGTAATGAAACCGACTTTGGTGAATAATCCTGATACAGACTGGTGTTTGAGTATTTCAAACGAAGGCCGTATGCTCATGTTCCCGTTACGTGACCTCCCAAGTCTAGGTAAAGGAAAGGGCAATAAGTTAATTAACATTCCTTCGGCTAAAGCACAGTCTCGCGAGGAATATGTGAAAGTGCTTGCCGTTGTGCCAGACGGCGCGTCGATAAAAGTGTCGGCGGGCAAACGAAGCATGACGCTGTCAGCCGATGACCTTACTCATTATCAAGGCGAGCGCGGAAGGCGCGGAAACAAACTGCCAAGAGGGCTTCAGCGCGTCGATATGGTAGAGGTTGTAGAAGCTGAACCCGTTGAGCAAATTAACAATGAAAGTGAATAAACTGGGCGAGTAACCCATCTGTTATTAACACGAATAATACGACAAAAAGCGTGCAAATTATTGCACGCTTTTTTGTTATAAAGTCTAGGTTGTTCTTATGCTTACCTGAGCTACACTTTATAAAGAATTACTAGAGGTAGTGTTATGCTGGGAATTGTATTTACATCGTTAATCGACATGCTAGAAGAGAAGGTATCACCAGAATTTGCTGATGATGTCATTGTTGAAGCACAGCTTGAAAATGATGGCGCATATACAGCTATAGGTTATTACCCGTTTGAAGACATGCAGCGATTGCTGACTGTATTGGTAGACAAAACGGGTAAGTCAGCTAACGAGTTGTTGTATGATTTTGGCATTTTCTTATTTGGTAAATTGGGCTCGGTCCACGGAGATGTATTAGCAAACACCAGTGGTATATTAGATATGCTGGCGCACCTAGATGACGATATTCATGTTCAAGTGAAAAAGCTCTATCCCGATGCAGACCTCCCTCGTTTTTCTGTACTATCTCGAACTGACACCACCATGAAGCTTCAATATTATTCTGAAAGAGAGTTGTTTGCTTTAGCTGAAGGGCTTATGGATGCCGCCGCCGATTTTTACGGCGCAAAAATACAGCGAGAAACGGTTAAAACCGATATCCCTTATACCTACGAATTTAATATTACTGTTCAGTAGCGGTCTGATATGTCCAACGAGGCCTCTGATCCACAAAAGCAAATTGCACTGCTGGAACGGCGCTTGAAACGAGAGCGTCTAGCCAGAGAGCAAGCTGAATCATTACTTACTGAAAAAAGTGCCAGTTTGTTTCAATCATTACGGCAAAGCCAGACTGCACAAAAGAACCTTGAGCTTGCTTTATGGGCGTCTCAAGAATCGTTTTGGAGTTGGGAAGCACAAAGCGACTTATTAGAAATAAGATCGTTTTCTTTGCATTCGGCAACGGCATCCCGCTGGGAAGGCACACTGATAAAGTTAATGCAGCTGGTCCATGAAGACGACCTTGATAATCTTCAGTTTCACTGGGCAATGGCGTTACATGGAAACAGAGAGCAACTTGAGCTTTCCTTTCGTTTAAAAGTTGATAATCACTACCAGTGGGTGCGACTTCGTGGGCGTGTGCTAAAGCGCGGCGGCTGCGGTCAGGCTATGCATATCGTTGGTACAACGAAAGATATTACAAGACAAAGAAAAGCCGAACAGTCTTTCCATTTAATGGCATCGGCATTTGCTAGTTCGCGTGAGCCTATGCTGGTACTGTCTGCTGATTTCACTATTACTGAATGCAATGATGCCTTCGTCCAATTAGTCGCAGCGCCAGTTAAAGAAACCGTATTAGAAACCAATTTCAATGCCTTGTTTCAGGGGGGAAAAGTAAACCAGGCCAAACTAAACAAAGATAAGCAGTACCGGTTCGAGTCGAAAATTACATCTATGCGGGGCGATGATATTGTTGTTGACGTGTCGGTGGCTTTGTTTGAAGCATATCAGCAAACCTCATCGTATTTAATTGCGACCATTCGTGATATTAGTGACCGAAAACGCAACGAAGCCAAGCTAAAGCAGTTAGCATTGCATGACAACCTTACCGGCTTGTCTAACCGAAACGCATTGCGAGAAGCATTGAGTGACTTTGCCACAGATAATAAGCCATTTGTGTTGGTGTTTGTTGACTTGGATGGCTTTAAAGCGATTAACGATAACGCAGGCCATGAACGAGGCGATACCGAACTCAAACGAGTCGCAACAGTCTTAAACAATGCATTTGGCGAGCTAGGTAAAGTGGGGCGATGGGGCGGTGATGAATTTGTTATTGTTTTACCTAACCAAGACTTAAATTGCATTGTTGAACAGTCTGAAGAGCTTATTAAGCACATTGAGAAAGATACTATCTCTGTTAAAAACAACGAATTACGCCTGTCTGCCAGTATTGGTATTGCAGGTTTTCCGCTGCATTCAGACAACATTGATGGTTTAATTCAGTGCGCCGATGCCGCGATGTATCGTGCAAAAGAGTTGGGTAAAGGGCAAGTCTTTATCTACGAAGACGGCCTTTATGAGAGCATGGCGCAGCAAGTCAGTATGGCTAACGATTTGCGACGTACCATAGAAAAACATCTGCTCGACTTTTATATTCAAGGAAAATACGACTTAAACGGCCGCCTTAAAGGTGGCGAGGTGCTGTGTAGATGGATATCAGGGCTACATGGTGTGGTGCCGCCGGGTGTGTTTATTCCCATCGCTGAAGAACAAAATCTCGATTCCGCAATAGGTCTTCAGGCAATTGAAGCGGCGTGTGACTACATTTCAATTATGGAGTCACAGCAGGGGGGAGCCATTCCACTGTCGGTAAATATCAGTGCAAATCAGCTGCTCGACTCTGACTTCCCTGAACAAGCGGTAAAAATTTGTGAGGATAACCACATATCGCCCGAATATATAGAATTAGAGCTGACTGAATCGGTATTTATTCGCGACGAAAAATCAGCTTTTAAAGCGCTGCATCGTTTACGCGAGTGCGGTTTCAGGCTGTCCCTTGACGACTTTGGAACCGGTTTCTCTTCGCTAAGTTACCTGCGCAATTTCCAGTTCCAAGTGGTTAAAGTAGATAAAAGCTTAGTTCGTGGAATCCATGAAGACAGCAGAGCTAACGCATTATTTCTAGGCGTTATTGCAATGCTAAAAAGCCTTCAAATAGAAATTGTAGTAGAGGGTGTTGAGATTGAGTCACATCTGCCTTTTATGGAGCAAGCAGACGTTCAGTTAATGCAGGGGTTCTATTTTGATCAGCCCATGCCTTACGATCAGTTCTTGGCAAGGCACACATCTGAGCCTAAACGATAGAAACAAAAAAGCCCTCTTTAGATACTAATAATAAAGCATCTAAAGAGGGCTTTGTTATTCGTAACAAACGTTATTTTACGTTCGTACTCTCAAAGATTTTGTCTGCTGAGGCTGCTACAAAACCTTGATAGCGCTCGCCGTTTGGCATGTCATAGCGCTGTGCAAATTCATAAAAGCAGCTTGGGATAGACACGGTTTCATCGCTGAATACTACATCTGCGCGATCTGCCATTGTTGAAGACTGAGCAAGATATACGTCCGGACCGCCTTTAATTTCGCCGCCAGAAGTATTCAGTACGAACCCAGCCTCTTTCAACAGAAGGTTTACGTCGGTAAGTTCTGTAGTGCGCGTTAAATGGTTAACGCTTACTGTAAAGTGGTTAGCGCGAAAGCCCCATGCAGCCATCCATGCAGCATACTCAGACTCATTCAATAATGTGTCGTATTCTGCTTTGGTCACTTCCCAATGCTTACCCGAGTAAAGGAAGTTATCTGCTTCAACAACACTCGCTGGCATCTGACCTACCAATTTCTTGATAATGCGCTGTGCTTCATCGGACAGCTCATGCACGCGCAATTCGCTGATAAACACTTTTGGCTTGGTGTCGTCAGGGTGTTCAAAATGCTTAGCGGTTAGCTTTTTCGCTTCAAAGTCATAATCGCCTTTATCCTCATAACCAAGTGCAAGGAAATGAGCGGCAAGCTTGTCTAAGCGCGTTTTATCAAGAGCAAAAGTTCTAAAAGCGACGTGGTCGTTAACGATTTCATCTGTGTTCTCTTCTCCGGCTAGTAGCGCGTGAATCTTGTGCGCAGATGGAGTAATAGTCACGTAATCGTCCCACATGTTGCTAAACAACGTATCGATGTTGCTATGCATAAGGATAGGGTCCTTTCTGTCGTCTACTCTCTAATGGAGTAAATGGTAATTATGGGTAGGGTAGAGGTATGGCCAACAGCATTTGGCTTGTTGGCCACTGCTGTTTTACATTGTTAAGCCAGGGCTTAGCTTGCCTGGCATGGTAACTTTGTCTAGCTCAACCGAAGCAACCGGATAGGCACAGTAGTCGGCAGCATAAAAAGCACTTGCTCGGTGGTTACCACTGTCACCAACGCCACCAAATGGTGCTGCACTGCTCGCACCAGTAATAGGACGGTTCCAGTTAACAATACCTGCACGAATGCGCGCGAAGAAGTAACGGTAGTCTTCTTCGTTATCACCAAGCAAGCCGGCTGAAAGGCCAAAGCTTGTGTTGTTTGCTTCCGCAATGGCAGCGTCGAAGTCGGTATAACGAATCACTTTTAACAGCGGGCCAAAGTGCTCTTCATCAGGCAGTGAAGACAGCATCTCTGTTACATCGATGATCCCAGGTGTTGCAAAGCCTTTGCTTTCGTCTTTTTGTTCAAGTCGAACTAACACTTTACCGCCAAGGCTCTCAAGCTCCTGCTGTGCTTTAACCATTAGCGCAGCCGCATTACTTGAAATCATAGCACCCATAAACGGTTGCGCTTGTGCGTCGTAGTCGCCAACGCTAATGTTTTTAGTGACTTCAATAAGGCGTGCAAGAATAGCGTCGCCTTGGGCATCAGCAGGCAAGAACAAGCGACGTGCACATGTACAGCGCTGACCTGATGTAATGAAGGCTGATTGCACGATGTCGTGTACCGCAGCATCTACATCGGCTACATCTTTTACGATAAGTGGGTTATTACCGCCCATCTCAAGCGCTAAAATCTTACCAGGGTGGCCAGCAAATTGTTCGTGAAGTATCTTACCCGTGCGCGAACTACCAGTGAAAAACAGGCCGTCTATGTCGTTATGAGAAGCAAGCGCTTTACCTGTTTCCACTTCACCTTGCACTAGGTTTAATACACCTGCAGGCAGGCCAGCAGCGTCCCACAGTTTAACCATTTCTTGTGCAACCATTGGCGTTAGGTCGCTAGGTTTAAACACAACCGTATTGCCGGCAATAAGGGCAGGCACTATATGACCGTTAGGTAAGTGTCCAGGGAAGTTGTATGGACCAAATACCGCAACTACGCCGTGTGGCTTATGACGAATAAACGCTTTACCTACAGGCATTGGGTTTTCAACGTTACCGGTACGCTCAAAATACGCTTTTTCAGAAATACCGATTTTACCCATCATGGCGCCTACTTCCGTAGCCGTTTCCCATTCAGGCTTGCCTGTCTCTTTTGCCATTACTTTGGCAAGGTGCGCTTTCGCTTCTTCAAGCTTTGTACCGTAAACTTTAATAACGTCTAGGCGCTCTTCAACGGTTTTCATGCTCCATGCAGGCAACGCTTGGCGGGCTGCACTAATAGCATCATCAATTTGAGCTGGCGTTGCTGATTTGCCTTCCCAAATAATTTCGTTTTTTGCAGGGTCAATCGACTTCAGGTCGTGACCTTGTCCGGCAACCCATTCACCGTTTATAAAATGTGTATGTAGCATAGTGGGTGTCCTTTATTAGTCTCTGAACGTTACGGGTGCAAAGCGAACTTCGTCACCTTCTTTCACGTTAAGTGCTGCGGCTGCTTGGCGAGATAAAACCACAACGTTTTGTTCTTCGCTTACCGCAATTTCGGTAGCAACCGCGCGGAAATCGGATATCGACGTGTTGATAATATAATGCGTCTGACCTTGTGCAGCGGCGCTATCATCAATCACTACAGGCAATTTCAAGCTAGATTGCGCTGTTCGAATGTGGCTTAAGTTGGCTTCAACTGTCGGGCCTGCATCGAAAATATCTACGTACCCGCGACAAGAAAAGCCTTCTTCTTCAAGAAGTTGAAGTGCTGGACGGGTTTTCTCATGAACTTCGCCGATAACATCTTGCGCTTCTTTGCTAAGTAAATTTACGTAAATGGGATACTTTGGCATTAGCTCAGCAATAAACACCTTATTGCCAATACCGGTAAGGTAGTCGGCAGTAGGGAAGTCTAGCGAGAAGAAGTGCGTTTCTAGCCACTCCCAAAACGGCGAGCGACCTTCTTCATCACTCACACCGCGCATTTCGGCAATTACCGTTTCAGAGAAGCGCTCTCTGTGCTCCATCATAAACAAGAAGCGTACTTTCGATAAAAAGCGACCGTTAATACCACCGCGCGCTTGCTCGCGTAGAAACAGCGTACAAATTTCTGTCACGCCAGTGTAGTCGTTGCAGAAAGTTAGAATGTCTACCGTATTATGAATGTTTAGCTCGCGTGATGCGTGAACCACCTTGCTCAAGTGATAGTGATAGAACGCATCATCAATGCCAACCGCTGCTTCAATGCCTGTCGTGCCCACCACTTGACCCGTGGTGGTATCTTCCATTACGAACAAGTATGACTCATCGCCAGGCTCGGTTACGTTGTGTTTGTTAAACGCAGTTTCGGCACGATCAATTTTACGCTGAAGTAACTCGTCGTTAACGGGCAAAGACGTAAAGCCTATACCCGACTCGACAGCTATCTCTTTTAGCGCATTGTAATCGGCTTTTGTGATAGGGCGAATGATATTCATGAAGGCTACTCGTGTTGTAATTATTCGGCGTTTACAACGGCAGCTACGGCGCGTTCGAAACGTGCGAGACCTTCTTTGATGTCTTCGTCAGGAATAACCAACGACGGCGCAAAACGAATAACGTTCATACCTGCTACCAGACACATTAGATGCTCTTTAGTTGCCGCCATCATGAAGTCACGCGCACGACCTTGGTATTTTTCGTTTAGCGCACAGCCTAGCAGCATGCCCTGGCCGCGTACTTCTTCAAATACGTTGTACTTGTCGTTAATAGCACCAAGTAATTCACGGAAAAGCGCTTCTTTCTTAAGAACACCTTCCATTACTTCTGGTGTGTTTACAATATCAAACGCTTTTTCTGCCACTGCACAAGCTAAAGGGTTGCCGCCGTAAGTACTACCGTGAGTACCTGCTTTTAGGTGTGCGCCAATTTTCGCAGTAGTAAGCATTGCACCAATTGGGAAGCCACCGCCAAGCGATTTGGCTGTGGTTAGAATGTCAGGTGTTACGCCTAAACCCATGTAAGCATAAAGGTGACCAGTACGACCTACACCAGATTGAACTTCATCAAAAATAAGTACAGCATTGTGTTTATCACAAAGCTCGCGTACGCCTTTTACAAAGTCAACGTCAGGTGGAATGATGCCGCCTTCGCCTTGCAGTGGTTCCATCATTACCGCACAGGTTTTGTCAGAGATCATCGCTTCAAATGCCGCAAGGTCGTTGTAGTCACAGTGTGATACAGCGCCCGGCTTAGGACCGAAACCGTCAGAGTATGCAGCTTGACCGCCTACTGTTACGGTAAAGAATGTACGGCCGTGGAAACCTTTGTTAAAAGCAATGATTTCGTTTTTGTCTTCGCCATAGTGGTCAAGAGCAAAACGACGCGCTAGTTTAAGCGCCGCTTCGTTAGCTTCTGCGCCTGAGTTTGCAAAGTACACTTGGTCTGCAAATGTAGCGTCTGTAAGCTTCTTCGCAAGGCGAAGCGCAGGCTCGTTAGTGAATACGTTACTTAAGTGCCAAAGCTTGCTGCCTTGTTCGTTCAGAGCCTTAACTAGCTCAGGGTGACAATGACCTAATACGTTTACGGCAATACCGCCTGCAAAGTCGATGTACTCAGCACCATCTTGATCCCAAACGCGTGAACCTTCACCGCGAACAGGAACCATCGCTGCCGGGTTATAGTTGGGAACCATTACATCATCAAATGTAGCGCGAGTTACGTTCATCTTTGTTACCTCTGCGTTGGGCGCCATGCACATTATGTGTCTAGAGCCTGCTGAATTTTGCTGCATTTTTAGCAACCGCAAAACACAACAGAAACTGTTTGTGGCGCATAAAAACTAATCTAATTTGGAGCATAGTATGCCATTTTTTTTAACATTTGTCTTTAGTGTGAATGGCTACAGCCCTTTATTTATAAGGACTGTGGCTTAATTTGCAGTAAAAGTGAATAACTATTTACTGATTGGCTATAGCATTGTGGAATATTGAGCAAACGTAGGTGCGAAAGGGGGTAAAGACAGAATGTGGCGCATAATGAACGCCACGGTGCTGCGCCAAATTTGGCTAAAAAGGTAACAGCGAAACGAATAATGAGTGCATGAATATCCAATATTTTTTTTAATGTTTTTCCTCGTGTTTAGTCAAAGGAAGCGTAAAAATATCAATAGATTTCAGCTTTTCGAGCGCACCTGCTGGGTACTTCTGCTCAGCAATAAGTGGCTTAACTTCATGCAGTTCTACTAGCTTAAGCTGGTGGAGCATACGAATTTGCGTGTAAATTCTTGCTTGGTTTAATACTTTGCCTAACGAGTTAGGCGCTGCCGGCGCGTTCATTGCGCATGTTTGTATAGGTTCATTTAAACGCAATCGTGTAAACTGCATGTGTTCAATAACATCAGCAGATACTTTGTCTGCAAATTCCTGCTGCAAAGCAATAAGGTGGTTTGCCGACGGTGTTATCTTTAACAGTGCTTCATGCCGTTTTTGCTCTTTCTCTTTTTGACATTCTTGTAATAGATGCAGCTGCACTTTATCAAAAAGCTTAAAGTAAAGGCGTGTTACAGCGCAGCGCCCCAAATTGCTTAGCATGCCCAGTGTATAGGCTTCGCTTTTATGTAACCCGGCTAATTCTCCAATGTGCTTCGCGGTAAGTGCTACGCCCATCGAATAGGGCATAAGCTTTTGTTTAATCAATGGGTATGGATCGGTAATTTGTGGTATCGCACGTTTTATTACCACCCATGGAATGATTAAACGAAGGTTTTCTATGCCCAAAAAGCTTAATGCCGTTCGAAGCGTTTCAACAACGATAATGCGTCCACGTGAATCTTTTCTTCTAAAGCGTGGGGTATTTACTAGCGCAATGAGTTCGTCATAAAGCCATGGCATAGTAGCAGCAATAGGCTCTAGTTTTGAAATTGAGGCAGCGCGCACTGAAAGTGCATCTAATAACGCGCCCATGTTTTCAGGTAAATTAAGAAGCTGAGAGTATACGTCGTTGGTTTGGCTTAAATATGCTGTCATTTCTGCAAGCAGTAACTCATGCAGCTGGTGGTTAACCATCTCAATATAAGAAGCTTCAGTTTTTTCTTGTAGCCTTTTGTTTTCAATGGCGATGCGCTCAACGTTGAGTAGTTTCCGTCTTGCGTCCCCTTGCTCTGATTGATCAAAGGTTACCTCGCCCGCGCGTTTACGCCCAAGCATATGCATCACACGTTCAGGTGAGATAAGTAGGTTTTCAAATCTATCATCAAGTGTAGGCGGTGTTGATTCGCCAATTGGCATAGTAAAAATGCTCCTGCTTATGACTCTTTTATAAGCGGTAATATTGCCATACATAGAGGTGCCTCTAGCCCGATGAACTGGTGATAACATCTATGTTTCCGCACGCTTTACGCATTTTACTTCTAAAAAGTAAACGAAAACATGATGAATTGCGAATATGTTATCGGCGTAAGCGTAGATTACTTAAGGCGTGCAGTAGCCTTTGATTCTTGTAAAAAAGCGTTAAGAACGTCATGCCCGTGTTCAGTAAGCAAAGACTCTGGGTGATATTGAACGCCCCAAATCGGAAAGTCGTTATGCGAAATAGCCATTATTTCTTTTTCGCCATCCTGTGTTTCACACCAAGCGTCAACGCTTAAACATTGCGGCATTGAATGAGGTGCCAGCACGAGAGAGTGATAGCGAGTAACGTTGAACGTTGATGGAAGATGGGTAAACAAGCCCGTATTGTTGTGTGTAAGCAGTGACACTTTACCGTGCTTTATTTCCTGCGCACCTACAACGGTAGCTCCGAATACTTGCCCTATAGCTTGATGTCCCAAACATACGCCCATAATAGGGATAATACCGGCAAAATGTTTGATAGCCTTTAAGCTAATGCCGGCTTCATTTGGCGTGCAAGGGCCTGGTGATATGACTAAATGAGAAGGCGCAAGACGCGCTATGTCGTCTAGCGATACTGCGTTGTTACGCACAACTTCGACATGAATACCAAGCTCTGTGAAATACCGTGCAAGGTTATGAGTAAAAGAATCGAAATTATCAATCAGCAGCAACACGTTTACACTTTGCCTCGGTACGCTTTCTTCATTTGAAGTGACTAACTAGTTGAAGGTTGCTGGGCTCCTACTACAGGTGCCCAGCAATCATTTTTGATTATGGCTTTGCAATGAAACCTACAGCGTCGTAGACACGTTTCAGTGTTTGTGCTGCACGCGCTGATGCTTTCTCTGCCCCTTGACGCATAACATCGTCAAGATAGCTACGGTCGGCGCGAATTTCTGCGTAACGCTGTTGAATTGGTTCAAGCAATGCTACCACTGCTTCTGCAACGTCACCTTTAAGGTGGCCGTACATCTTATCTATGTACTCAGGCTCTAACTCTTTAACTGACTTACCAGTTGAAAGCGACAGAAGCGTTAACAGGTTAGAAACGCCTGGTTTCTCTGCTGGGTTGTAATAGATATTGGCTTGCTCGTCTGAATCAGTCATAGCGCGTTTAATCTTTTTAGTAAGCTTTTTAGGCTCTTCTAATAAACCAATAAAGTTATTTGGATTGGTGTCAGACTTCGACATTTTCTTTTCAGGCTCTTGCAGACTCATGATGCGCGCGCCAAAGTCTGGGATATATGGCTCAGGTAGACGGAAAACATCGCCGTATAAATTATTAACGCGAGTAGCGATATCACGGGTAAGTTCTAAGTGCTGCTTTTGGTCTTCACCTACTGGCACCTTATCGGCTTGATACAACAAAATGTCAGCGGCCTGTAAAACAGGGTAGCTATAAAGGCCTACGTTAATGTTGTTTTCGTTTTTCGCCGACTTGTCTTTAAACTGTGTCATGCGGTTCAGTTCGCCCATTTGCGCATAACAGTTAAGCACCCACGATAGTTGAGCATGCTCAGGTACATGAGACTGCATAAACAGTGTGCTTTTTTGAGGGTCGATGCCGCAGGCAAGATAAAGAGCAAGACCGTCAAGGCACGCTTCAGCCAGCGCTTTAGGGTCTTGACGTACAGTTATTGCGTGCAAGTCCACAATCATGAAATGACAGTCGTGGTCTTCTTGCATGGCAACCCATTGTTTAAGGGCACCCATATAATTGCCAAGGGTTAGCTGACCAGAAGGTTGGCAGCCACTTAATACAACGGGTTTGTTACTCATTAGTTTGTACCTGTAATACGAATAATTAAATTAAGCTTGAGAGAGTGAAGATAGCTCATCACGCATTTGATCAATAACGTTACGATAATCGTCTTTTGAGAAAATGGCTGAACCTGCAACGAACATGTCGGCGCCAGCATCGGCTATTTCGCGAATGTTATCTACTTTAACACCGCCGTCAATCTCTATTCTAATGTCATAGCCACTTTCAAGAACACGCTGTTTCACCGCGCGTACTTTGTCCAGCGTGCTTGGTATGAACTTCTGACCACCAAAGCCAGGGTTTACCGACATAATCAAAATGTGATGAAGTTTATCCATAACATGGTCAAGATAATGAAGTGGCGTTGCAGGGTTAAATACCAACCCTGGCTTACAGCCAGCATCAATAATTAGTTGAAGCGAGCGGTCGATATGATCAGATGCTTCAGGGTGAAAGCTAATGTAGCTTGCCCCTGCCTCTGCGAATTTCTCAATCATGTCATCCACGGGTTTAACCATCAAATGTACGTCGATAGGTGCTGTAATACCGTATTTGCGAAGTGCCTCACAGATCATCGGTCCAAATGTTAAATTTGGCACATAATGGTTGTCCATTACATCGAAATGCACCACATCCGCACCTGCATTGAGTACTTTTTCTACGTCCTCACCCAGCCTCGCAAAGTCGGCTGAAAGTATAGAGGGTGCGATTAAATAGGGTTTCATGGCACTTCCTTAAAGTAAAAAACGACGGGGTTATTACCACTTATATTCTGCGTATTTGAAAGTTTACCCAAATACGTTCTGCAATGCCATGCAATGCCACGTAAACGTGTGTTAACCACATGACAGGTTGGACACTTTATGTTCACTAAAACGTTCTGATGCATTGCCCAATTATGGGGAGGGTGCGTTAACTTGGTGCATTTTTATGCACTCATATTGCATGTCTATTTTTCGTGGCGTGATGGTGGCGCTTGTAAAGTCTATATATAACAGTGTTTTAGCTCCAACTTTTGTCAATTTTTACAGTTGGCATAAATGGGCACCAACTTTGCGTTAATCAGTTCAAAAATAAAAGACAGACAGAAAAACTAATTACAACAAGTTTGATTTTTGACTGGAGAACACACATGAAAACATCTACAAAAAAAACACTACTTGCCGCTGCTATCTCTTCAGCGTGTCTATTCACTGCAATGCCAAGCTATGCTGAATTCACGGCTAATGCTGGTGTAAGCAGTAACTATATTTGGCGTGGTCTTACGCAAACAGAAAACGAAGCTGCTGTACAAGGTGGTATCGACTATTCTCACGAAGGCGGCTTCTACGCAGGTACATGGGCATCGAACGTAAACTACGGTGCAGGTGACGTTTACTCATACGAGCACGACATGTATTTCGGCTTCGCAGCTGAGTCTGGCGATATTTCTTACGATGTTGGTTATCTATACTACAACTACGATGATGAAGCGAACTTCGACTTTGCTGAAATCTACGGCACTGTTGGCATGGGTGGCTTTAGCTTGTCTTTATACGTGCTAGCACACACAGAAGCTGACGAAGGCCTAGGTCAAGACTTTGGTTTTGGTAAAGCAACTTACACCTCTGTTGATTACACTACAGAAGTACTAAACGGTACTGAGCTAGGTTTTCACGTAGGCTATCACCAAGGTGATTTCGCAGAAGCGTTCAACGGTGTTGAAGGTTATGTAGATTATGGTATTTCAATTGCAAAAGACGGTTTTAGTTTCGCAATTACAGGTACTGACTTAGACGATGCTGGCGATGACGATGCGTTCGATAACGATGCAGTGAAATTCACTGTGGGTTATTCAATGGATTTCGCTCTATAACAGCGCGGCTGATATACCGCAGTTCAAACCTAATTGTCTGAATTTAAAGCCCAATGTAAATCATTGGGCTTTTCTATTTTGAAAAATAATAAACAAAATCGGTTTTTCGAAATATTTGTCTTGTTCGCCAAGTTGATTTGATTATAATGAGTCTAAATTTTAAACACAGGAAGGAGTATTCAGGATGAAGATTCTACCTTTTTTCGCAGTAAGCGGTGCGGTAGCGCTATTGAGTATTGCGGCGACATTTACGCCGGAAACGCGCTCGTCTGTATGCGAATATCAGCCTGTAACAGAATTTAACCCCAAACTACCCGCAAGCCACGTGCAAAATCAGTGTGCGCGCCATCTAGACGGCGTTGAGGAAGTAAGCTGGCTTTCATGGATAGCGGGAAAGTCGTCATCTTTCCAATTCCACTTCTTAGATTTGCTAGAACTCTTGCATAATGACGACAGTGGTCTAGATTTCTCCGCCTCGCCAAACGAAAGATAAAAACGACTATGCAATCGGGCACCGGTTTTTGGTCGGTTCTTGGCAGCGTACTTGCTAGCTTTTTTGGTGTGCAAAGTCACAAAAACTATCAACGGGATTTCACTAAGGGCACGTTTATTAGCTTTGTAGTGTTCGGCGTTGCCCTTGTTGCACTGTTTGTGTTTGCGCTTTTCGCATTTGTTAAATGGTATGTTGGCGTGAGTTGACAGTGATTATCTAGAGCGTGTTGAACTATGGTGCAAAAACGTACCGTAAAGGTCATGCTGCTCTAGTATTAATCAACAACAATGCTTTTATAGTCATCAATGGTATTAACGTTAGAGAAAAAGTGCGAGTTGCTAACAGGCAATTCTTCGTGCTCAAGCTGCGCTATAAGTGAACGTATCGATAAATTGTCTTTTTTCTCTAATATGTTTGAAAGAATGTGCCTTACCTTTTCTGTGTTAGCGAGAAAAAGCGGTAAGGGAAAGCGTTCATAATATACTGCTTCAACTGCATGTTGGTTATGTGTTACCAATGGCGCTAGCAGTTCTCTAGTAACCAAAGGCATATCTACTGGCATGATAAGAAGGCTGTTACTTGTCTGTTGTAAGGCGGCATGAATGCCAGATAACGGGCCGCAGTTAGGGTAAATGTCGGGAACCCCCGCTTTTTTATTTGCCGATATAATAATGTCACTTGCCCCTGCTTCAATAAGTAGGCGTTTGCAGTGGTGCAAGAATGAGTTTCCTTTGAACAAAAGTGCTGACTTGTCTTGCCCCATTCTGCTGGACTTGCCGCCAGCTAAAATTACACCAGTAAATGTGTTCAAGTTGCACTCTCCAACGCTGCTACTTTTGCGCGTGAATTATTGTTGTAGTGCTAGTTTGCTACCTTTATTAGCGGAACATGACCTAGCGTGTTGTTTGGCGTGCTGCGTTTCCGTTTCTTTTTCAAAGGCACTTTTGTGGGTGGAAAATACGCTAATATTTCGTCAGCCGGCTGTCGCTTTGCACCGTTTTGACTTATCGAGCGTTTAACCGACAACATGCTAAAGTCTGCACCTTGATATAGCGCGCGAGTAAACGGTAAATCATGATTAGAAATAAGCACTGGAATACCGCGCTTCTTAGAGGCTCTTGTGGCTAACTCGGCTAATTTTTCTTGAGAGTCTTGCCCAAAGCTTCGCGCAGCATAGCTGGTAAACGCCGCGGTTTTACTAATTGGTGCATAAGGCGGATCGCAATATATAACGTTCCCTTTTCGTGCGCGGGTAAATACCTTTTCAAAAGGCAGGCAGGTAAACGTCGCTTTCTGTGATTTTTCCGAAAAAAAGAACATTTCTTCTTCCGGGAAATACGGTTTCTTGTATCGACCAAAAGGTACGTTAAAGCGGCCTTGAAGACTATAACGGCATAAACCGTTGTAGCCATGCCTATTCAAATACAAAAACAGAATAGCCCGATAGTACTCATCTTCAGTAGCGTTAAACTCTTCACGCAACGCATAATAAGTATTTTCATTGTTACGACTGCCACTAAAGAATTCTCGGGCATCGTTAATAATTGCGTCTGGCTGAGCTTTCAGAAAGTTATAAAGATTGATTAAATCTGGGTTGATATCGTTAAGTAGGTAACGTTTGTACTGCGTATTCAAAAACACAGAGCCGGCACCAACAAACGGTTCAATAAGTTTGTTAGCTTGCGGTAATCTGGCCTGAATATGCTCTACTAAGCTGTATTTGCCACCGGCCCATTTTAAAAAAGCCCGGTTTTTCTTCTGCATCATGCTAAAACGTTACTACCTAAACGGAATGAAGACGGTGGTTATTCCTAACGTCGCCATTCTAGGCATTGCTGGGGAAGGGTTGTCATTGTGACATCACCACGCTAAACAGTGATTGTAACTTTCATCGTTAACAGCGACAACCAGCAAGTGCGTAGTAATACTAAATCGGCAAGACGATTGCCCATCTTGCGAGCATTCCTTGAGGGGAGCTTTAGAAAGTAGTTATTGGGAAAGTGCTATTTCAGAGAGTATTTGCGAACCGCTTTTTACAAACGCATTGTTTTTACCCGGGTAACTAGGAAGACTTGCTTGGGCGGTACGCGCCGCGTCCAAAGTAGGGTAGGTTTGATTTGCTACTACAACGTACCAATCTCCACCATATCGCTGTGTTTTGTACGTTCTCGATACTGCGTTTAAACCATTTTCTTCAAGGAAATCGTTGAGCACCGCCACATCTTTCATTGCTAACATTTGAATAGCGAACTCGTTTGCGCTAATCCAGAAACCTTCCACCTGTTGTGTTGCTTCTTCAGCGGTTTGTGCGGCACTAGTGGCTATTGTTGTATCAGACTGACTGTCGATTTCATCGTTAGGCGCATTGGTAGTGTTATCACCTGTGCTTGAAATAGCCTGAACGGAAGAAACGTTAGTCGTGCTATTCTCTAAATTCGAAATAGCCTCTTTCCAATCTGTTACAAGCGTAGCTGAATCATCTTTAGGGATGTTTGTTGCGGCATCACTTGGGCCTTGTGCCACAATGTCACCAGACTCTTTGTTTTCTTTTGTGTTTTCGGGGGCGCTTTCGTTGCCCGTGGTGTCTGTTGTAAGGGGCTCCACTACCGCAGGTTCATCGGTATCAGCAGGCTGCGATGCATCTGCTTCATCAAGCAGGTTCTTATACGCTGAACCAGGCACTGCCTGTGGAGTGTCTGCGATATCTGCGTCGCTATTAATCGGCGTGAACAGTGAGGCTAGTTTATCGCCGTACTGCCAGTAGACTAAACCCGAAAACGTTACCAAAAACACCGCTAAAATACTGATATAGAGCCACTTTGATTTTAATGGGTTTGAAAAGGTAATGGCGTTTTCTTGCTGCCTATTATCCAAGTGCGCTTGAAATGCCTCACGACGAGACGCAATCATTTTATCTAAATCTGATTCAAAGCGCGGCTGTTCACTCATTACTGACTGACTGCTAATGATAAGTGGCATTTCGGTATTTTTGGCAGGTAGCCATTGCTTGGCCTTTTCAGCCCATGCACTGTTGGCAAAAAGTAAAACATTAAGGTGTTGTTTGTTGCCTGCAAATCGGCTTTGTAGCACTAAGTCCCACAGCTCTTGGAGCAGTTTGTCTGGCAGGTGTTGTGCTTGAGTAATAGCAATAAGAATAGGACCATTATGGCCATTTAAGTCAGACAATAACTCGTTAAGGGGGCGAACGAAACTGCCCACTACTTGGCCAAGTAGTTGGCGGCATAGCTGACGACGATAGTCCGAAATATCCATATTATCTTGCGCTGTTAGGTACGCAATTTCGGTGTCGTCGTGCTGCTGAAACACAAAGGCTTCCAACGTTTTTTGTTGCTCAGCAATAGACTCACCGCTAACAAAAATTAGCTGTGATGAGTAATTTACTAAGTATTCCAAACGTTCATGCAGTTCGCTGTGCACGTGGGTTTGCCTCTGTTTTTATTTGCTCATATATACGCGTATCGCACCGCTTTACGCCGTTTTAAATAGTATAGTGATATCACCAATACGCGTATGACCAAAGGCAGTTAGTTAAGTAGGCTGGATAAAATATCGTCAGTAACGTCTTTTGTCACTACAGCTTTGCCGATACCTTGTGGTAGTACAAACCGAATACTGCCTGCCTCAACTTTTTTATCTCGCTTCATGTGTTTCACGTAGTCTGCTTTATCCATCGTTGATGGTCCTTCAACAGGCAACGAGAACGCTTCAAAAAGTGACACCACGCGACGGGTTTGTGACGCGTCGAACCAAGATAATGCCTCAGCTGCTTTACAAGCAATAACAGTACCAGCCGCTACTGCTTCGCCATGCAGCCAGTTACCATAGCCTTGTTCCGCTTCTATGGCATGACCAAAAGTATGGCCTAAGTTAAGTATGGCGCGCAATCCGCCTTCTCGCTCGTCTTGTGCAACTACATCGGCTTTAATTTCGCAGCAGCGAAATATGGCTTGGCTTAGTGTGTCCGTATCTAGTGAAGTAAGTTGTTCAACATGTTGCTCTAACCAAGTGAAAAGCGGCGCGTCGTAAATAATGCCGTATTTAATGACTTCGGCCATGCCCGCTGCAAATTCTCTCGCTGGAAGCGTTGAAAGTGAGTCAGTATCGATGGCAACCAAAACGGGCTGATAAAACGCGCCAATCATGTTTTTGCCAAGCGGATGGTTAACCGCTGTTTTACCGCCTACCGATGAGTCTACTTGCGATAGAAGTGTGGTGGGTACTTGAATGAAAGGTACGCCGCGCTGATAGGTTGCGGCAACAAAACCGGTTAAATCGCCAATAACGCCACCACCAAGGGCAATGAGTGTAGTGTCTCGTGCCGCATTGAGCTCAAGCAAGCGTGTCATTACCACTTCAAACTGCGCAAGGTTTTTATGTTGCTCGCCATCAGGCAGCACAATGGTCTCAACGTTCACATCGCCACACGCAGCAATGACTTTTTCCAAGTAAAGTGGCGCAACAGTTTCGTTGGTTACAATAACGGCTAACGGGCCTTTTATATAGGCACTAAAAAAGCCGGATTGCGATAACAACCCAGCCTCTATATGTATGGGGTAACTACGTTCTCCAAGTTCCACAGTTAAGGTTGACATTGGCGTAGTACCTCCTAATTACATGTTATTTTTTATAGACCAATTTTGCTAATGATTTGGTTAGCTACAGCGCGCGCTGATTGGTCGTCTGTGTCAACGATGTAATCAGCCACTTCTTCGTAAAGTGGATTACGCATTTCAGCTAACTCGCGAAGTACCTTCTCAGGATCTTCATTTTGAAGTAAAGGACGACGTTTATCGCGTTGTGTACGAGCAACTTGCTTATCGATAGTTGTTTGTAAGTAAACAACTATACCGCGGGCAGATAAACGATTGCGCACGGCTTTAGTTACGATAGAACCACCGCCAGTGGCAAGTACAATACCTTGCTTATCGGTCAAGTCGTTAATGACGTTCTCTTCGCGTTTGCGGAAGCCGTCTTCGCCCTCTAGATCGAAGATCCAAGCAATGTCTGCACCGGTACGGCGTTCAATTTCTTGGTCAGAATCAAAGAATTCAAGGTGAAGTTCGTCTGCTAGATGTCTACCGATTGTACTTTTGCCAGCACCCATTGGGCCAACTAAAAAGATATTACGTTTTTCAGCCATATTTGCTTATATCACAACTTAATCATGTTAGGGGCAGCGCACTGTTGCCTTACCAGCCTACCCATTGACTCGTGCCTATTTAGTGTCCAATAAGCACTACTCCTTTAACCTCGCTTAAATTTCGAGAGCGCGATTATCTCAGCTTCGGGTTACACGATGCAAGTTTTGTTACCAACAAATAGCAGGAACTTGTAAATAAACTGCCAAAAAAGTGGTCAAAACGAAAAAGCGCGCCTGAAAAAGCGCGCTTTCAACTAAACTTTGCGTTCACATCGTTACGGTCGCTCTGTCACAATCTTTGGTGTTACAAAGATAAGCAGCTCACGTTTTTGTTGTAACTGAGAGGTATTTCTAAATAATGCGCCTACCAAAGGAAGGTCGCCAAACAGTGGTACTTTCGTTACACCATCCTGACTGGTTTGTTGAAAGATGCCGCCAAGCACTATAGTTTCACCGTTTTCAACCAGCACTTGTGTTTTGATTTCTTGCGTATCAATGGCAATTGCATCGCCGGTAGACGTAGATACTGTTTCGCCCCGAGTGTCTTGAGTTACAACGAGATCAAGAATAATGCGGTTGTCCGGGGTGATATGGGGTGTCACCTTCAAAGACAGCACGGCTTTTTTGAATTCCACCGACGTTGCCCCACTCGATGTTGCCTCTACATAAGGAATCTCTGTACCTTGTTCGATGTACGCTTCGTGCTGATTGGCAACCGTAATACGCGGGCTGGCAATAATTTCGCCTTTGTTTTCAGACTCAAGGGCTGATAATTCTAGGTCTAAAATGGTGCCATCTACCAAACTAGCAATTTGGAAACCAATGCTGCCTGCTGCTGTAGTCACCGGTAGGTTAACGTTGAGTCTGTCGTTAATAGATGGGACAACGCCGCCAGCAATTGTGTCCGCTCCCTCTATAGAACCCGATACACCGTCATCGCCTTGTCTGTCGCTAAAGCCCCAGCGTACACCAAGCTGTTCATCCACGTTGTCTAAAACCGTAACCATACGGCTTTCAATAAGAACCTGCTTAACCGGAATATCTAGGGCATCAATGGTTTTTCTTGCTTCATCAATAGAGGCCAGCGTATCGCGAATGAGAAGTGTATTGGTACGTTCGTCAACCGTTACGCCACCGCGCTCTGAAAGGATACCGCCCTCAGATGATTTTAAAATTAATGCTAACGCAGCTGCTTTTGCATAATTTACTGGAATGTTTACCGTGTGAAGTGGCGCTAAGTCAGACACTTGCTTTTTAGACTGAAGTGCCTGTGTTTCCCTTGCAGAAAGCTCTTCTGCGGGGGCGATAAGAAGTATGTTGCCTTCCAAACGTTTATCTAAACCTTTAACGCGTAAAATCATATCTAGCGCTTGATCCCACGGCACACCTGACAAGCTAATAGTAACGTTGCCCGACACAGTGTCGGTGGTCACCAGATTAAAGCCATTAACTTGCGCAATAATTTGTAGAACCTGTCGCACTGGAACATCTTGAAAGTCAAGTGAGATAGGGTCGCCATTATATTTGCTTTCAGACGCTAGTGCTTCCTCTTGCTCTTCGTCCATAGGTGACACTTCAATGCGCAAAACGTCATCAACAACGCTGTTTTGAACAACAACATTGCCGCTGTAATTCACTTCAATGCGTGCGCTGTTGTCTTCTTCAAAGGTTTCAACAGTAGATACCACTGTGCCAAATTCACTGACATTAAGCTCAATAAGTTGATCGTCGCCAAGTGCAGTTGCTGAAAGCGTTACCGACACTTTTCCTTGCGACTCAATAAGCTGTAGCTTTGGTGTAGTGCCTTTGAATGTGACTAAAGTAACGGCTGCGTTATTGGCACCTCGTGTAAAGTCAACATTGGTTACCGTGGTAGCTGTCTTTGCCTTGTTAGCGCTTGCCTGTGGATCAACCAAGATCGGCTCTTGTGCTTTTACGGGTGCAACAAGTAACGTTAACGAGAATAAAGCAGCAATCGCAAAGGCGAGCCAGTACCATCGTGGCGCTCTGCGGTTAAGAGATTTATTGAATATGTATCGCTCGGCCATTTCTACTCTCCTGCCTTAGATGCTGTAGTCATTGTTGTTGTTTTCCTTTGCCAGCAGCCGGCACCATCCGGTATTAATTGTTCTATACTAATTGAATCGTTGCCAATTTGCGTAATTTTCCCATAAAACAAGCCAATACGGCTTCCAACCTTTGCTTTATGCAATACGCCATCGTTGCTTCGCAATAATGCCCACTTCGTTCCTTGAGCAGAGAAATTTCCACTTAACGCTAATCCGTCAATGCCATAAGCTTCAAGCGCTTCTTTTGGGCGTTGAAAGTTTGGCTGTAAGCAATTCTCTACTCGTGGGCGGCTTACAGGCGCGGTATCGCGCTTAGGTTGTTCAAACGGACTTCTCAATGCACTTGCCGTATAAGTAAAAGGCGGGTGCGTTTTAAATTCTGGGTAAGGTTCTATTTTTGGCTTCGCACGCGCTTTAACTTCAGCGGTGTATGTGTACAAGTCGTCTAATTTGGGGGCGCAGCCACCAATAAATAGCAGAATGAAAAGCGTAACAATATAGCGCATTATTGTTGCTCCTCTTCTAAATCTGCCGAATTTTCAGAGCGATAGGTCTTCGCTTGAAGTTTTAACGACAAGCCATTTTCTTCACGTTTTATATCGAAGTCGTGCAGCGTTACAATGCGCGGCAGATCAGCGACTTTAGACACAAACTCACCGAAATTGTGATAACCACCGCTCACTTCCATTTCAATGGGGAGCTCGGTGTAAAATTCTTTTGGCACTTCTCGCTGCCAATTAAGCAATTCAAAAGTAAGGCCAGAAGAGGTGCCCACATAGGTAATGTCGTCTAGCAATCCTGGCGTTTCATTGCTGGTAGGAAGGCTTTTCAACATAGATGAGAAGTCTTGTTTAATTTTTGCTAGCTGCTCCTGATAAGCCTCTAAGTTAACAGCAATGCGATATTTCGCTTCAAACTGCAGTTTTAGCTCTTGCTCTTTAAGCTCAGCGGCATCTTTAATTGGAAGCTTCGGACTAACAATCATGTAATAGCTAATCGCGCCCACAACAATAGCGACAAACGCAGCAACGACGATGCGAATTTCATTGGGCCAAATCGCAATTTGCTCAAAGTCGAGCTCGTTAAGTTCTTTTAGTTTTGATACATCAAACTTCATAAACTATTGCGCTCCATCTTGTTCTAGTTCTAATGGGGCAACGTTCGGGCTAATTGAAAACGTTAACGTGAAATTACTGATAGCACGCGCGGCGTCGCTATCAGATTTGATGGTTGAAAGTTCGGCTGCAACAAATACTTTTGAATCATCCAACGCACGCATGAAATCGGACAGACGATTATTCGAATCGCTGATCCCTTCTATTTCAATTCGATTGTCAGTGCGGCGCATGGACTCAAAGGCAACGCCGGCCGGTACAAGTTTAGCCAGTTCGTCAAAAACAATAGGAGCTACATTTCGACTTACTTGAAGTTGCTCAATAAGTGCCATGCGCTGTTCAATGGCATTCTTACTGTCTTTTACCTTTTTAATTTCAGCAATCTGCGCATCCAGTATTGCAATTTCTTTTTCCAAATACTGATTACGTGAATTTTGATTACTGATTTGCTGGTCGATAGCTTGACCAATGAACCAAAATAGCAGCCCAACAATAGCGGCAACGGCCAAAAGCGCAGCAAGATATTGTTGCTTTTGATGTTGGCGCTGCTTCTCACGCCACGGAAGCAGGTTTACATGTGCCATGGTGTGAAGCTCCTGCTCGCTAGACCTGCAGCAATCGCTAACTGTGGTGCGATTTTTTCCAAACGTGCAGCGTCTAGTTTTGGGTTAATGGTCATTTGGCTAAATGGGTTGAAGCAGCTTACTTCTAGCCCTAAATCTTGATTAAGAATATCAACCAGTGGTGCAATGGTTGCAGCGCCGCCGCTCAACAAAATACTGGTTGGTCTCTCTGCATGTAGAGTGCTCATATACATTTGCAGTGCACGATTGATGTTTTGCTGTAAGTTGGCTGCGAAAATAGGCAATGTGTCTTCTATCCAGTTACCCGTAAGCGTGCCATCAAGCAACTGACGTTCTGCGGTTTCGCGTTCTACCATATGAATAGCGCTAATATCGTTAATCAGGTTATTTAACCCAAACGCATGCTCTTTGGTGTAAATAACGTCGCCGTTTTTCACCACGCATATTTGTAAAAGCGATGCGCCAATGTTTACGCAGCATACCGCTTTTTCAGGGTCTTCATTGGGGTAGAAGAAATCTAGTGCATTGCCTATTGCATAGTTTTCCATATCTACAATTTTGGGTTCGAAGTTAGCCTCACGTGCAAGTAACAGACGGCTATCAACTAAATCTTTGTGTGCTGCCGTAAGTAATACATTTACTTTACCCGTGTGCGTAGCACTAGGCCCCATTTCTTCAAAGTCTAAATACACTTCGTCTAACGGGTAGGGGATTAGGCTGTCAGCTTCAATTTCAATTTGGTTCTCAAGCTCATAGTCACTTTGGTCTGGGTCCATGTACACTATTTTGCTAATTACCGACGTACCTGCTACAGCAACGTTTGCTTGTTTTAATTTTGTTTTTAGTACTTTGCGAATTTTCTTTAGCGCAATACTCACAGACTCGTAATCTTTTATTTCTCGCTCAGAGAATGCGATTTTTGTGATCGGCTCGCAAGCGTACCCCTGGAGTACGAATCCATCTTTCGATTGTTCTAGCCACACCGCTTTTATTTGACGCGTGCCTATATCTAAGCCCACAATGGGTGGCAGCTTTTTGTTAAACAGCGATTTCATTTAAACGTGTCCAGTTTCAAAGGTAGTTGCTCTAAAGTACAATACTACGCTATTTATTTTAAACGTATGGTTCTACAGATAACACATACGTATAAAAAATACGTCATTTCAACAGAATATCTTGGTATCCGTTACAGTGAAGTACATCAAACCACTTATTTTATTTAGTTTTCTATCCGGCGTTTTAGGTGTTGCTGCGCTGGTAGGTATCTACTTTTATATCAAACCAGACCTACCAAGTGTTACTGTACTTAAGGATGTTCGCCTGCAAACTCCCATGCAGATATACACTAAAGATGGAAAACTTATTTCACAATATGGAGTTAAACGGCGGATCCCAGTAAAACTTGAGGATGTACCTCAAGAATTGATCGACGCTATTTTGGCCACAGAAGACAGTCGTTTTTATGAACACCACGGCATAGACCCCATCGGTATAGTGCGTGCTGCAGTAAGTTTAGTGCTAACTGGCGAAAAACGACAGGGCGCAAGTACGCTAACTATGCAGTTAGCAAGAGGTTTCTTTCTGACTAGAGAAAAAACCTACATACGAAAAGTGAAAGAAATCTTTATTGCGCTTCATATGGAGCAAGAGCTAACCAAGCAAGAAATTCTTGAACTATACCTAAATAAAATTGAGCTAGGGCACCGTGCTTTCGGTTTTGGGGCGGCCGCACAGGTTTATTATGGTAAGCCGCTAGATGAGCTTACACTTGCGCAACTGGCTACAATTGCCGGGTTGCCAAAAGCGCCCTCAGTGCTAAACCCAATAAGTCGTCCAGACCGTTCTATAGAGCGCCGCCGCGTGGTATTACTGCGGATGCTAGATGAACAATATATTACTAAGGCGCAGTTCGATGAAGCGGCAAGTGCGCCTGTTACAGCGCGTAAGCATGGTGCGGAAATAGAAGTCGATGCGCCTTATCTCGCCGACACCATCTATAACGAAATGGTTGAGATTTACGGTAAAGAAGAAGCTGAAACAGGTGGCTATCAGGTTTACGCCACAGCAACTTCTGAACTTCAAATTGCTGCGCAAAACGCAGTAATACGCAACCTTCATGATTATGATGAACGACATGGTTATAAAGGGCCATTAGGTTATTTATGGGACAAGCCTCAAGCTCAAGATTCAGCGGTTCCTGAGTTAACACTGAGTTTTGATATTAGTGCACGAACTACACGCGGTACGTGGGACGAGACGTCAATGCTAATGGCGCTTGCTGAAATACCACATATCAAGCCGTTAATGCCTGCCGTGGTATTAACCGTTAACGAGCAGTCAATTGAAGTATTGGGCGTTGACGGGCAAAAACGTGAGATTACATGGGATGGCCTTGACTGGGCGCGCCCTTATATTACTGATTTCAGGCAGGGTAGCGACCCTACAACCGCGGCAGATGTTACACAAGCAGGTGCGGTTATTTACATTCGTGAGCAGGAAGGTCAGTGGCGCATTTCTCAATTACCAGAAGTAAGCGGCGCTTTTGTTGCGCTTAATCCTAATAACGGCGCGGTAGAAGCAGTTGTTGGTGGTTACAGCTTTTATCAAAGCCAGTTCAACCGTGCCACACAAGCAAAACGACAGGTTGGCTCAAACATAAAACCCTTCGTTTACGCAGCAGCAATTGACAGTGGTTATACGCTGGCGTCAATTATTAATGATGCCCCCATAAACCAGTGGAATGCGGCGACGGGTGTTGCATGGCGCCCACAAAACTCGCCGGCAGAGTACGATGGCCCTATTCGCATGCGAAAAGCGCTGGGTAAATCAAAGAACGTTGTTTCCGTACGATTGCTGCGCGGTGTTGGATTGCGTGAAACTGCGCAGTATTTAACACGCTTCGGTTTTGACCCGGACGATATTCCATTAGATGAAACTGTTTCACTGGGTTCAAGCTCACATACGCCACTAGAATTAGTACGCGGTATGTCAACTATCGCCAACGGCGGGTATTTAGTGAATCCGCACTTTATAAATAAAGTGTTAGATGAAAACGGCAACGAACTATGGCGTGCAAACCCCGTGTGGGCGTGCAACCGATGTGAAGAAACAAGTGAAGCTGATATTTCACCTGAAAATGATGAACAAGACATTGAAGCGCTGCTTGCCGCTGAACTTAACAACGATGTGTTCTTGGGCTTTGACGAAGAAAGTGAGGAGGAGAAAGTTATTGCACCACAGGTTATTTCATCGCAAACCGCCTTTTTGGTTGGTGAAATGATGCGCACTGCGGTAAGAGCAAACGGTAGTTGGAATAAAAAAACATACTGGCTCGGCACTGGCTGGCGCGCTCGCAATATTTTGGGGCGCACCGACATAGCTGGGAAAACAGGTACAACGAACGACTCCCGAGATACGTGGTTTAGCGGTTTCCACAAAGACATAGTGGCAACAGCATGGGTAGGTTTTGACAATATGAGCAGGCAACTTGGCCGCGCTACACGCAATCAGAACCTGATTAATAAAAACCCTGAGAAGTTTAATTGGATTGGAAACGCACTTATTGGTACTGAAGATGGTGCGAAAGCCGCAGGGCCGGCATGGATTCGTTTTATGCAAGAAGCGTTAGAAGACAAGCCTCATTCGCCTATGCCTGTGCCCGAGGGAATTATGCGTGTTCGCATTGATCGTACCAGTGGGAAGTTGACCAAACGTACAGACCATACGACACTATTCGAATATTTCCTGCAAGGCACCGAGCCAACCACGTATGTTAGAGATGACGAAGTGGTTGATCCTGCCGAGCAGGATGAAGAGACTGCGCCAGAGCCGGAAGAAATATTCTAAAAACAACAATGGCACACCACAGCGTGTGCCGCTTTTGGTCATGACGAACAATTTGCCTGAACCTATTATCGGAAAACTAATGTCAGACGATTCACAGCAATATCTTTATATTCCTCACGCCGGCCCTTCATTGCTGGAAACTCCCCTACTGAATAAAGGGAGTGCATTTACTGCTAGAGAGCGCGCTGCGTTTAACTTAACGGGGCTAGTACCACCGCGTTTTGAAACCATTGAAGAACAAGTAGAGCGCGCCTACATGCAGTACAGCAGCTTCGATGAGGCGCTGAACAAACACATTTACTTGCGTGCAATTCAGGACAACAACGAAACGCTTTTCTATCGCCTTATTCAAAAGCATATTGATGAGATGATGCCTATCATCTACACACCTACGGTTGGCGATGCATGTGAACAATTCTCAGATATCTATCGTAGCTCTCGTGGTTTGTTTGTGTCTTATGAAGAGCGTCACCAGCTTGATGACATCATTCGCAACGCGACCAAACGCAAAGTGAAGGTTATTGTCGTTACCGACGGTGAGCGCATTCTTGGTCTTGGCGATCAGGGTATCGGCGGTATGGGTATTCCTATTGGTAAACTTTCGCTGTACACCGCGTGTGGCGGTATTAGCCCAGCATACACGTTGCCAGTTATGCTTGACGTTGGCACAAACAACGAAAAATTGTTGAACGACCCTATGTACATGGGCGCTCGTCACCCTCGAATTGGTCAGGAAGAATACGACGAATTCGTTGATATGTTCATCAAAGCGGTTAAGCGACGCTGGCCGGAAGTAATGATTCAATTTGAAGATTTCGCTCAGCCAAACGCTATGCCGCTATTGAACCGTTATCGCAACGATGTGTGCTGCTTTAATGATGATATTCAGGGTACAGCTGCCGTTACGTTAGGTACAATTTTAGCTGCATGTAGAACCAAACAGCAAAAGCTTAGCGACATGAAAGTCGTTTTTGTGGGCGCTGGTTCTGCGGGCTGTGGTATTGCCGAAATGCTTATCCAACAAATGGTGTTTGAAGGCATAAGCGACGAGCAGGCTCGCAAGCAAGTGTTCATGATAGACCGCTATGGACTTGTCACCGAAGGTATGGAAGGGCTTCGTGATTTCCAGCAGAAGCTGCAGCAAAAACGTGATGATCTTAGCGAGTGGACGTTCAGTGGCGATTACGCGTCATTACTTGATGTAATGCACTGTGCAAAGCCAGATGTACTTATTGGTGTTTCTGGGCAGCCAGGTTTGTTCACTGAGCAGGTTATACGCGCAATGAAGCAAAACTGTGAGTTGCCAATCATCTTCCCACTTAGTAACCCATCTCGCCAAGTTGAGGCGCGCCCAGAGCAGGTTATCGAATGGACCGATGGGGAAGTTATTATTGCAACGGGGAGTCCGTTCAAGCCGGTAGAATACAACGGTAAGATGTATCCTATTGCGCAGTGTAATAACTCGTATATCTTCCCTGGTATTGGGTTAGGTGTTGTAGCGTCAAAAGCAAAGCTAATTAGTGACGAAATGCTAATGGCTGCAAGTAATGCATTAGCGGCGGCGTCGCCACTTGTGAACACTGGCGTGGGTTCTTTGCTTCCACCACTAGCGGCTATTGCTGAAATAAGCCGTGAAATCGCCTTCGAAGTAGGTAAGGTAGCGATGGAGCAGGGACTGGCTTTAGAAATGTCTGACGATGCACTTCGCGCCAGCATTGAGCGTAATTTCTGGAAAGCAGAATACCGTCCTTACAAGCGTGTAAGTATTTAATAATTCATTTCATTTTAAAAAGCAGGCATGGCCTGCTTTTTTTGTGCCTGCCAAAAACACGCTGCGCTTTACGCTTTCTATCAATACGTAAAAATGTGTTGCACATGTGCAACATATTCTTATCTATAACTCGATGCGTTTTTCTTTAATGAATTTAAGTCTCTGTTTTTAATATTTTTTTATGTTGGCACGAACGTTGATACACAACTGTTAAATATTCGATAGACGGATCTATATGTTGCACTGTGGCGAGTAGCACAGTGCGTGAAGAACTAAACAACAGTAATAGGTGGTGCAATGAAATATTCAATGAACTCTAGAAAAGCTCGCGTCAGTCAAATGGTAAAGCAGTCTTTTAATACCGCATTGGTGTTATCTGCTTTAGGTGTGTTAACGGCTTGCGGCGGCTCTAGTGGTTCATCTGACGATACCGCGTCGCCAACGCCTGCACCTACCAGTACTACATTTTCTTTGGCGGTGTCAGATGCGCCCGTTGATAACGCGTCTGAAGTAGTAGTTTATTTTGATGAAGTGGAATTAATCGGTAACGGTGACCCTATTTCTTTTTCTGTGACAGATGAAAATGGCGACCCAAGAAGCATTGATTTACTCGCACTTCCAGGAGCGCAATTTGAAGTTATTGTTGACGATACAGAAATTCCGCTTGGCGAATATAACCAGCTGCGATTAAGCGTAACTGATGAGTCATTCATTGTAATGGACGATGGCATTTTTCCACTGCGAGTTCCAAGTGGTGAGCTGAAACTCGACGGATTTACCGCTCAGCCGAATTTTGATGCTGCATATACCGTTGAATTTGATCTGCGTAAAAGTTTGGTGGACCCAGCAGGTCAACCAGTGATCATGCTAAAACCAAGAGGTGTTCGTCTGGTACTTAACGATGACGTGGGCACGCTAGAGGGCACAGTAGACAGTGCATTAGTAAGTGCGCCAGAGTGTGCCGAGAAAGTCGATATGTTTGAAGGGAACGCAGTATATGTGTACGAAGGCGAACAAACTGCTTTAGATACATTGGGCGACGATGCAGACGCTGGTGTAGATGACTCAGAAGTAAGGCCATTTACAGTAGTGCCTGTGACATATAGCGAAACAGATGAAACGTACGCTTTCTCAGCGGGCTTTTTACCTCAAGGCGACTATTCACTGAGTTTTTCATGTGTTGCCTTAAACGATGAGCCTGAAACGGATGAAGACGAGGAAGATGGTTTCTTCTTACAAACTTTAGATTCGGCAACGGTAGCTGCCGGTGAAACAACTACTGTAACTATTGAGTAATCTCAATCAGTAACCAGTTTGCGGGCAAAGGACTGCTCGCCTTTTATTCATAGGCCGAGCTTCATCAAGCTCGGCTTTTTTATGTTGGTGACCTCACATCAGCTACCGTTAGTCGAAGGTAGTGAACGCAAACCCTTTTAAATCTGTTCAATATATCCATGTAAGTGCTTTAGTTGTGTATTTATCAAGACGTGTAATGAAGGTTTTTATGCCGAAAAAGCCGTGAACCCACTAGCCAAGCATTAAACATACTCAGTACTACACTGTATTAACGAAAATGATTTTTAAACCAGTAGCGATTTTAAGGAAACGCAATGTCATCAACAGATAGCTATACACCGCCAGACGTTTGGACTCAGCCCGAGGGCGATGGAAACAAATGGGCAAGCATTAACCGTCCGGTTTCAGGCGCTACCCACGAAAAAGCGCGTAGTGTTGGAAAGCATCCGCTGCAGTTGTATTCACTGGCAACGCCGAATGGGCAAAAAGTGACTATTATGCTGGAAGAGTTGTTGGCAGCCGGTATTAGTCAAGCAGAGTACGATGCATGGCTTGTTAATATAGGCGAAGGTGATCAGTTTTCGTCAGGCTTTGTTGACGTTAACCCCAATAGCAAAATTCCCGCTTTGGTAGATACCACCACAACCCCAGAAACCAAGCTTTTCGAATCTGGCTCTATCTTGGTATACCTTGCTGAAAAGTTCGATATGTTCATTCCAAAAGATCCGCAGTCCAAAGTGGCGTGTTTTAACTGGCTGTTTTGGCAAATGGGATCAGCGCCTTTCTTAGGTGGTGGTTTCGGCCATTTCTACAGCTACGCACCCTATCCAATGGAATATCCTATTAACCGTTTTGCGATGGAATCAAAGCGTCAGCTTGATGTTTTAGATAAGCATTTGGCACAGCACACCTACATGGCGGGTGATGAATACAGTATTGCAGATATGGCAATTTGGCCTTGGTACGGTAATTTAGTGCTAGGTAATTTGTACGACGCCAAAACGTTTTTGCAGGTGCATGAATACACAAATTTAAGCCGCTGGGCGAAACAAATTGAACAGCGTAACGCTGTGCAAAGAGGCCGCATAGTAAATCGTACGTGGGGCGACGATGGACAAGTACCTAACCGTCACAGTGCAAAAGATATTGATGATGCGCTTAAAGGTTAAACCTAAGCATTCTATATAACCGCTAGATTAGTTCAGCAGTACTTTTTAGATAGGCGCGTTGCAGTACCGTGAAATCCCAGTTTTTAAACTCAACGCGAAACTGATACTCGCCTATTTGACCTTCCCATACGTCAGAGGGTACGTTTTGCCACGTTTTCATCGACACTAATTTGCCGCGAAGGCAGTGCAATACTTGAAGGGGGGGAGCATCACTAACTCGAGTGTTATTCCATTCATCTCCGTGTGCGTTGGTAATGATTGAGCCTTCCTCGCAGTCGACGTCGAAGAACACAAATCCTCGGTACTCGCCGTCTTGACTCATAGTTACAAGGGATGCGTAGTGTTTATTACCAGACACCTGACGTAATGCAGGCAACTGACCGTCCACACTTTTTATTTGCAGTCGCGCAAGCTCATCATGCCATCGCCACCCCTGACTACCCATAAAATTGAGTTCTTCGGCTTTTTTTGCGCTTTCGTCAAGTACGCGATAAGAGAACACGCCACTGATAGCGACGGTTATTGCAATAAAAGCCGTAGCAAAAATTACTTTTTTCATAGCGACACTCGACAACGTTTTATCAATACCACTACATATTTACGTTTTTTGCTTGGTTTAGCGCATGCCTAACGGGAATTTAATACAAAGGTTTACTGCGTAGCGGCAATAGCATAAACATGCAAACGAACCGCTTGAGCAGCCTTTTCAGGCCAATCACTTCTTGCACTATCTGGCAGTTTTTGAATACTATTTAAGCTAATGAAACCATGCACTAACGCCCATATTTGCGAACCAAGCGAATAGGCTTTCGACTCTGAGGGCGTTTTCTTTGGAATAGCGGCTGTTAGCGTAATCAAGCTGTTCTCAAGCTTCTGGAAAGCAAGTGAAGCTTCATCTGACAAGGTTGTGTGGCCTTCAGTACTGCCGAAAATAAGCTGATAATGTGCACGGTGATGTTTTGAAAACAACACAATGCGCTCGCAGGCATCGATAACCTTATCTGAACTGGTGTTGCCTTGGGCTGCATCAATGGCTTGATAAAGCTTTTCACAGGCATCAATAAACAGCGCATCTATTATGCCCTGCTTGCCCTTAAAGTGACTGTATATACCAATGGTGGATAGGCCTGCCTTCTGAGCAATGTTTCGCACGCTGAGGGCGTCAAAGCCGTCTGATACAAAAATCTCAGAGGCTGAATGTAGAATTCTTTCTTTATTATGCATTAGAAATAACCGTGTGTTAGGCGCACATGTGCTGTTGCTATAACGCAGTTATAACTATAGAAAACAAAGTGAAAAGTTGCGTAGGCTTACATTGAAAAAAATAACAGGTGCTTTACGCACTGTATAACAAGGTAAGCCTGCTATTGTGCTATAGATATTGCGCAAAGTAGTGGGTTACTTTTGGCCATAAGTGGCTACATTTGCGAGAAAAAAACTTCATATGACCTATTTCGCTTACCTTATAATCGCGTGGGTTAAGCTCCTCTACTTCGGCTTCCATATTCGGAAACACACTGATCATATCGTGTACGTTGGCAATGTTGGCGATATCGTCATCAGTAGCCAATAGCCATTTTGACGGGATTGAAATGTTGTCGTAATGGTGCGTTTGAACCTCTTTCCCAAATGCGGTTTTAACGTAACCTGAACCGTTACACCATTGTTGCCATTGTCGCGACACCTTCTTAGGAAGAGGCTCTCCCATACCTACCCACTGTGACTTTGTATGGCCAAACAACAAGTTACTTACGGGGATATAGAAATTCATAAAGAAGTGCGCTTTTACCAAGTAGCCTTTGCGCATGTTGCGCAAGCTACCTGATGAGCTTCCAAAATTACAAAACGCGGTTAAGTCATGCACATTATGCATTAAACCAAGTAACTGGCCGCCAGCACTATGGCCAACTAAGAAGTAGGGTACGTTAGGGAATTGAGCTTTCAACGCCTCAAGTGCAGCGGGCATATCCTGTTCGCCCCATGTTATTAAAGAGGCATCGCTCTTGCTTACTGGCACCTGTGCCGACTCGCCAATGCCTCTATTGTCGAAGGTGATAACACCAAAACCTTGTTCACTTAGGAAAGTAGCAAATGCGCTGTAAAACTGTCGTTTAATGCCCGTTGCAGGCCCCACCATAATGGCGCCTTTAGCTTGGGTATTTGGAGAGAAAACGGTAGCTCGTAAACATGTATCATCATGACATGTCACCGAAATATCATTTATCTCAATGCTATTTGCAATATCACTCACAATATCATTCACAACGCATCCTATTACTTCTTGTTGCAGACTTTATTAAAGTCATCTGGTCTTACCAGTAAACCGTGAAGCGTGTGAAAAAGCAATATAGTGAGTATTTATTTTAGTGATATTTGTTTATCTACGCGCAGTAAACGCACGGTACTTGGGCTGTATCGCTATGTCTAATTACACGGCAAGGGTGAATACTTTCGAATTACGCTGAAAGTTGTACAGTTCTTTTTTAACCGACGGTAAAGCACTAATATCTGCAGGCTCAAAACCTTGTTCTAAGAACCAATGTGCCGTAACTGTAGTAAGCACAAATACCGTGTTAATACCTGCATCTTTCGCGCGTTGTCTTACTTCTTCAAGAATACGTTCCCCCCTGTTCTTGCCGCGATAATCTTGATGAGTAGCTACGCAAGCAAGCTCCGCACAGCCGTCTTCTGGGTATAGATAAAGTGCAGCGCAGGCGATGATCATCCCGTCACGCACTATTACAATAAACTGGTTAATTTCGTTTTCTAAGCGTTCACGAGAGCGTTTGACTAATACGCCACTTTCTTCCAACGGTTTAATAAGCCGTAAAATACCGCCCACATCGTCGATGGTTGCTGCGCGAAGCTGTTCATAATGGTGCTCCATTACCAGCGAACCAGTACCGTCGCGGGTAAACAGTTCTTGTAGCAAAGCACCATCTTGTTCGAAGCTAATGCAGTGTGCACGCGGTACACCTGCTGCAACGCTGGTGGTTAAAGCGCTAAGCACGGTATCTTCGGTGGTGATATCACCGGCTAACATATGCTGTTCTAATTGGGGGCGCTCTATTGTGCGTAAAAGCTTGCCTTCGCGATTGTATATACCGTCAAAATTTGAGAACACAATTAGCTTGTCGGCTTTAAGCGCAATGGCTGCCTGCGTTGCCACATCTTCATGAGATAAATTAAATACTTCACCGGTAGAGGAATATCCCATTGGCGACAACAGCACAATAGAGCCATCGTTAAGATGATCGTTTATACCTGTGGTGTCGACGCGGCGAACGAGGCCCGTGTTTTCAAAGTCTACGCCGTTTCGCACTCCCATAGGCTTTGCCACTACCAAGTTGCCGGAGCACACGCGTATTTGCGAGCCATGCATCGGCGAATTCGGCAGCCCCATAGTAAGTAATGCTTCAACCTGAGAGCGTACCGAGCCTGCGGCATCCTTTACACATTCAAGGGTTTGTTTGTCGGTAATACGCACACCATTGTCAAAGCGCCCTTCAATATTGCGAAGTGCCACGCGCTGGTCTATTTGTGGACGAGCACCATGCACCACCACTACTCGAACTCCTAAGCTATTGAGCAGAGCAATGTCGTGAATGATGTTAGGGAAGTTGGGGTGTTCGATGGCTTCGCCACCGAACATCAAAACAAAGGTTTTTCCCTGATGGGCATTTATGTATGGCAGCGAGCTGCGAAACAGTTTTATGCCATCGTGATGTGCTAATACCATGTGCGCGTCCTTTACTGCTAGCCTTGTTTGTCCAAGCTTTCTAGCTCTTGATAAAGTGCCTTTGTGACAGTCTCTTTGCTCGTGCCGCCTAAAATATTGCGCTGGTTTACGCCGTATTCCAGCTGTAATACCGGGTAAACGTCGTCTTCAATTTTGTCGCAAATGGCCTGCAAGTCACCAAGCGGCAAGTCTTCAATAGCACAGCCTTTTTCAATGGCCTGAAGTACTACGCGACCGGCAATATCGTGACCTGTTCTAAACGGCACACCTTTTCCTACTAGGTAATCGGCCAGTTCAGTGGCATTCGAGAAACCTTGTGTTGCCGCAACACGACAGCGCTCTTCATTAAGCTGAAGCGAGTCCAGCACTTCGCTGGCAATGCATAAACAAATATGCCATTGGTTTACGGTATCAATGGCACCTTCTTTGTCTTCCTGCATATCTTTGTTATACGCAAGGGGAAGACCTTTCATGGTCACCAGCAATGCCTGAAGAGAACCGAATACACGGCCACATTTACCGCGCATAAGTTCTAGTGCATCGGGGTTTTTCTTTTGTGGCATTAACGATGAACCAGACGTTACGCTATCACCCAATTGAAGAAAGCCTGCCTCGCCCGAGTTATAAAAAATCATATCTTCGGCTAAACGTGACAAGTGCATCATGCTGGTACTGGCAACAAACAAGAGCTCCAGTACGAAGTCTCTGTCTGAAACCGCGTCTAAGCTGTTCAAACAAGGAGAGTCAAAGCCTAGTTCCTGAGCAATAGCGTGGCGATCAACAGGAAAGGTAGTGCCAGCTAAAGCGCCCGAGCCTAAAGGGCATTGATTCATGCGCACTTTTAAGTCGTCTAAGCGGCTTAAATCACGTTTTAGCATTTCTACATAGGCTAAGCACCAATGCGCAAAGTGAATAGGCTGTGCGCGTTGTAAATGGGTGTAACCGGGAATGATGGCTTCTTGATGACGACTAGCAACATTAAGAAGCGATTTGATTACACCTAAAACGTCAGCACGCAGTGAGGCAATATGTTCACGTACCCACAAGCGAAAGTCAGTGGCTACTTGGTCGTTACGGCTTCGCCCTGTATGCAGTTTACGGCCAATGTCACCAAGCTTTTCAATAAGCGCGGCTTCTACAAAGCTGTGAATGTCTTCTTCGCTAGATGTATTGAAGTCTAATTCACCGGCTTCAGCCTGTGCTTTTAACTCGTTAAGTGCAGCTTCAAGCTGCACTTGTTCATCGGCAGTCAATACGCCTGCTTTTTGAAGCGCACGCGACCAGCTTATCGAGCCTTGAATATCTTGGCTTGCCATTACTTGGTCAAACGGTAGCGAGTCATTAACCTGTTTAAACATACTACTTGCGCCGGCTTCAAACCGACCACCCCACAACGCCATGTGTTGCTCCTTAAATACTGTGCTTTGCCTATGCTTTCTCTATCAAGAAACGCTTTTAAATAGCGCTTATTGCCCGCCTTGCTTTTTTAGTGCTTCGATACGACTTGAAAGGCTAAACAGGCGAATAAAGCCTTCGGCGTGTTTTTGGTCGTATACGTCATCGGCACCAAAGGTTGCAAAGTCTTCAGAATAAAGGCTATTAGGTGAACGACGCTGGGTTACCGTAGCTTGACCTTTGTATAGCTTAACTACGATGTCGCCCGTTACTTTCTTCGCAAAAGATGAAGCGCCTGCTAATAGCGCATCATTAAGAGCTGTAAACCAACGGCCGTCGTACATAACATGTGAGAACTCTAGGCCAATTTGCTCACGGTACTTAAGTGCAGCTTTATCGAGCACCATAGTTTCAAGGGCTTTGTAGGCCTTCAGCAATACAGTGCCTCCTGGTGTTTCATAACAGCCACGTGACTTCATACCTACAAGACGGTTTTCAACAATATCGATTCGTCCCACACCGTGGGCAGCGGCTACGGTGTTTAGCTTAACCAGCGCTTGATAAGGCGATAATGCTTCACCATCAACATGAGTAAGCGCTCCTTCGTTGAAAGACAGAGTTACGCGCTCTGGCGTGTCCGGCGCATCTTCAGGATCAACGGTCATGGTCCACACTTGCTTGGTAGGCTCTTGCCACGGATCTTCAAGTTCACCGCCTTCATGAGAGATGTGCCATGCGTTTGCATCTCGGCTGTATATTTTGGTGGCCGATGCAGTAGTAGCAATATTGCGCTCTGCAAGGTAGGCAAGTAAGTCTTCACGGCTTACCATGTCCCACTCACGCCATGGCGCGATTACGGTAAGATCTGGAGCTAGGGCAGCAAATGTACTTTCAAAACGAACTTGGTCGTTGCCTTTACCCGTACAGCCATGACAAAGTGCATCAGCACCCACTTTACGGGCAATTTCTACCTGCGCTTTTGCAATCACAGGGCGCGCCATAGAGGTACCAAGTAGATATTCACCTTCGTAAACGGCACCTGTGGTAATAGTCGGGAAGATATAGTCTCTGACAAACTCTTCTTTTAAGTCAACGATGTGGCATTCACTCGCACCTGACGCAATCGCTTTTTCATGAAGGCCTTCAAGTTCTTCATCGCCTTGGCCAACATCTGCCGCGAATGCAACCACTTCACAGCCGTAGTTTTCTTTTAGCCATGGAATAATGGCTGAAGTATCAAGCCCGCCAGAATAGGCCAGCACAATTTTTTTAACGTTTTGCATTTAAGTAATCCTCTTAAGCGTCTTCTTAAGCACTAAGCAATTGAGTAAGGATGGCGTTCTGGCCATGCATTCTGTTTTCGGCTTGCTGCATTAATAGCGATTTATCACTATCAATTAACGAGCCTGTAATTTCTAGGTCGCGATGGGCTGGCTGACAATGCATTACATAGCTTGCACCGGTTGCCTCCATTAGCGCCTCGTTTACCTGATAAGGTGCGAATTTTTCTTTAATGGCTTCAAGCGGTGTATCGTCGCCCATAGAAAGCCACGTGTCGGTGTAAATAACATCAGCACCGTTTGCGGCACTTAAATCATGACTTTGCACAATAGAAACGCCCGTTTTATCGGCAATGGTTTGTGCCTGCGCTACTATCTCGGCACTTGCTTCGTGACCTTCAGGCGTGACTACCACTTGATTACAGCCAAGTAATGCCCCGACAATTAACAGTGAATGCGTAACGTTGTTACCATCACCCACATACGCCATGGTTAACCCTTCTGTCTTTCCGAAACGCTCAAACATGGTTAGGTAGTCGGCCAAGCCTTGGCATGGGTGGTATTTATCACACAATGCATTGACTACAGGTACATCAGCGGCCTTAGCAAAGGTTTCAAGGGTACTGTGTGAAAACACGCGCGCTACAATAGCATCGGCCCAGCAGGCCAAGTTCGCAGCGGTATCTACGGCATCTTCACGACCCGCTAATTTGCCCGACTGAACATCTAAATACACCATGTGACCGCCAAGCTTATTAATACCAATATCAAAGCTAACGCGTGTGCGTAAAGACGGCTTTTCAAACAGGGCAACTACCGATTTACCGGCTAATACATTGCTGTAGCTTGCTGGCGCTTGTTTAATTTCTACTGCCAATTGCAGCAAATTTTTCATTGCCTCTGGTGACCAGTTTGCAAAGGTAAGTAGGTCCTGTTTCATTGTGCGTCTCCGGCTTGCTGCGAAACTGTACCCGCAGCTTTTGTAGGTAGTATTTGTGTACCTGTGTTTTGATTAAGAATGTCGGCGATATCGGCTATCCAATTCGCGATGTATACAGGGCGTTTGAGCGTGTCAGCAGACGCGAGCGCCGCATCCACTTTTACTTTCATACCGTCGGTAATAACGCCTTCACTGGCGTAATGGGCGATACTTTGTGCATTGAGTTCACGTAGTAGCATTTTATTAGCGTCTAGTACGCCATCTACATTTGAAAGTAGCAGCAGTTCGGCATCTAAAAGCTCTGCGATTACCGTTGCCGCTTGGTCAGCATTGACGTTAAGCAACCTGCCTTGAGGGCTAGAGCCAATAGAGCTGATGATAGGAAGCGTGTGCTGGGCTAATACATTTTTTAGAAATGCAGCATTGGCCGTAGAAGGTACGCCAACCGCACCATATTTATCGGCAAGTGGCTCACAAACCACCATGTTGCCGTCTAGTAACGATAGGCCTACAGGCGTAAGGCCGCTGGCAATGGCTGCGGCGCAAAGTTGTTTATTTGCCGAGCCTGCAAGTGCGCCACAAATATAGGGCATGTGCTCGTCGGGCGTTACGCGTAGCCCGTCAATTTTGCTGCTTTTCAGTCCAAGGCTTGCCATCAGCGTTTCAACCAGAGGCCCGCCACCGTGAACAATCACAACAGGGCGTTCGGCCTGAACTTCTTTAACGCTTAAAAATAAACGGGCCATGGCGGGTGCATCGTCAAGCAATGCACCGCCAACTTTTATAACAATTGGTGAACGGCTCATAGTACTAACCCTGTTTCTACTGGCTGTGCTGTCATAATGTTTAGGCATTGAATGGCTTGAGAAGCAGCGCCTTTCATTACGTTGTCTATTGCGGCGGTCACTACCGCATACCCCGATGTTTCATCTAACTTCCAATGCAAGTCAACAAAAGGCGTGTTCGCTACGTCATCTATTTTTGGAAAGCTTTCACGTAAACGTACAATAGGTTTATCAGCATAGGCCTGCGTATACGCTTGTTCAAGTTGCGTACTGGTAACACCTTGTTTCACCTTCACGGTAACCGTGGCTAATATGCCCCGTTTAAAGTTGCCTAAGTGCGGTGTGAATATCACAGGGGTGCCTAAATACGCTTCTATTTCAGGGGTGTGACGATGCCCTAGCACGCCATAAGCCTGTAGGCTTACTTCAAAAAAGCTGGTGGTAAGGCTGGCTTTTCTACCGGCGCCCGATACACCAGACACAGCGTTAATCACTGGCCTAACGGTATCATCTAACAGATTGTTCTCGGCAAGCGGCTTAAGCGCACTTAGGCTGGCAGTAGGGTAGCAGCCTGGTACGGCAACAACACTGGCGCTTGCTATGTTCTCTGGATACCACTCAGCAAGGCCATAAACTGCTTTTTGCAGGCAAGCGGCTTGCTGGTGCTCAAATCCGTAATAGCTCGCGAATACATCGGTATCTTTAAGCCTAAAGGCACCAGACAAATCCAGTACTTTGGCATTGCCCGACGTTAACGTAGGCATCCAGTCATGACTTGCCTCATGCGGCGTTGCAAGAAATATAAAATCCACGTTGTTTGCCAGCATGGTCAGTGCTTCAGCAGATATTGGGGTGAGTACGCTATCGACATGCGCTAGATTTCCGTGAAGCGAACCTATCTGTTTACCTGCATCGTTACTTTTTTCAGAAACATAGGTGCTGTGAAGCGACAACAAAGGGTGCTGCTTCACCAGCTGAACAAGTTGTGCTCCGGTGTAACCACTGGCGCCAATAATTGAAACGTTGTACATAATTTAAAATTCAATAAAAGGAGAAAAAATCACTTTTTACCTTTGTAAACTGATTGGGCGTATTCCGTTGCCTAACCGCTACCACATCACAAAGGTAAAAAGTGTGCTAACGCAAAAGCATAGAAGAGTGCACGCGTCGTCGCACGTTCTGCAGCGCGTAGCTAGCCAGGGGAGAGGTTAACTCTTTGTCGCTATGATTAAATGAACCAACAGCGTGAGTTGGTTGTGTCATCTTCAGTTCCTAATTTTGATAACCCAAGTATGGGCTAGATGCTTACACCGTATGCTAGTTTATCTTTATTGAATTTTTATGCAATAATAATGTATAAATATTTTGTATTTATTTCGCTGGTCTGCGCTCTTCATTTATAAAAAAGAGTTTACATTCTGAGTTGTTACAATTAGTTGACACAGTAAAAAGAAAAATGAATATTTATAATTCAAGCAGAGCATTGAGTACGTATTTCTACAAAGTGCCATCATTTAGGGCAAAGTAGTACGATGAAGGTGTAAAAACACAGTAGGTATTAAACGCAATCTTTACAGGTTAAGGATAAGGAATGGACAAGCTAACCATAGCGCTTGTTGCACACGATCATAAAAAGCCAGAGTTACTGGCTTGGGTAAAACAACATCAAGCGGTATTATCGCAATGCAACCTTGTGGCCACAGGCACAACAGGGGGGCTTATTGCAGAACAAACGGGGTTGGACGTTACGCGTTTTAAAAGCGGTCCTTTAGGCGGCGACCAACAAATAGGTGCGCTTATTGCGGAAAATAAGCTCGATGGATTGTTTTTTTTCTGGGACCCATTAAATGCAGCGCCCCACGACCCAGACGTAAAAGCACTGCTTCGCTTGTGTTCAGTATGGAATGTGCCTGTGGCATGCACGCCTGCCACAGCCGACCTTGTCATTACGTCGCCTTTGTTTTTGTCACCAGACTACAAGCCAACAAAGCCTCGATTCGATTAAATTAAAAAAGCGCTGTCATCGCAGAGTGCGAGTATGACAGCGCTGACAGATAAACAGTGTTAATGCTAAAGCGATAACATGTCTCGAAGTTCGCGCTCTTCAGTACGACGCGCTTTTAATGCTTGCTGCTGCGATTCAGTCAGTACTGCGAACATAGCTTGCTTGTGCTTCACCTTTGCTACGCCGGCAGCAACTAAGCTGTCTTTGTACTGCGCAAATAAGGCGTTAAAGGCGTCTTCTGAAAAAGCGTCGCTTCTTATTAACGACTGTTGTGCTTCTCTAAAGTCACGCATTACCACTTTATGCGTTTCAGAAGATACGGCAGCCTCTTCTCGTAAGGCCTTAAGCGATGCTTTCTGTTCACGTGTTAAATTTAAACCCTTGAACATGCCGTTTCGTCCGCTACGCTCGCTGTTTCGTTCACCTCGTTCAAAGTGGTCAAAACGTGCATTACGCTTCTTCATTTTGTCTTGCCTTGCTAGTAAGTGTTCCTCGCGACGCGCTTCACGTTCAGCTTCTTTTTCTTCTAGCAATTGCTGCTGTGAAGGCGTAAGCAACGCATAAATGTCGTGTCGCAACCGTGCAAAAGCAAAGCGTTTTGAAGCCGAAGTTTCTATTTTCCCTTCAATGAACTGGGTAAGTTCGGCTTCACTGGCGTCAGCCATTTCGAAAGAGGGGCGCTCAAAAGTACGTTCGTTGTCGTTTTGATGCGTTGCACGAAAGTTTGCAAACAGTACTTTCATTTCACTACGCTGAGCTTCTGTTAACGACAGGCCGCGTAGGTGTTTTACAATTTGTTCAACCGGCTCGTGGTGACGCATTGCGTTACTGCTATGCTTGGCTATTGCAAAGCTGCTAATGCTGCATGCTGCGATAATTGCACTGGCAATAATGACTTTATTCATTGTCGTCTCCTAGTTGTTCGGACAATGTAATCCTATCGCTTTGTGAAAAGAATGCAGTCAAGGTAACGTAAAGCTTGTGTAAAGGTGCCAACGTTTAGAGATTGTAAAGGTCTGAAAAGATATAGTAAGCGTAAGCAGCGAGAGACGATAAATGAGTTCAGATTTTCACTTTCAGTCGTTATTAGTTATTGATGACGATAAAGAATTAACCGACATGCTATCTACTTATTTAGAAAGTATGGGGTACAAAGTGCAAGTGCGTAACGATGGTGAAGCCGGGTTAGAAGAAGCGGTGTCTGGCCACCATTACGACCTAATATTGCTTGATGTAATGATGCCAAAAATGGATGGCTTCGATGTGCTTAAAAAACTGCGAGCAAGTCATGCAACACCCGTGCTTATGCTTACCGCCAGAGGCGACGATTACGACCGGATTCTAGGTTTAGAGATGGGGGCAGACGACTATTTACCTAAACCGTTTAATCATCGTGAGCTAGTGGCAAGAATAAAAGCTATTGTGCGTCGCCACAATATGGCTGCCGCGGGTAATGGGGTAGAACAAGACTTACTGGTTAACGGTGTGCATTTAAGCCCAAGCAGCCAAACTGCAAACGTTGACGGCGAGCCACTATCGTTAACTTCTACAGAGTTTTCCATACTGCGTTTACTTATGTTGCACGCCGCAAAACGCGTAACCAAAGAAGAGATTAGTTTGAAGGTATTGGGCAAGCCACTTCAGGCCTTTGATAGAAGTATCGATATGCATGTGAGTAATTTGCGAAAGAAAATAAATGCTGTATCGGTGGACGAAAAAATAAAGACCATTCGCGGTATTGGCTACATGCTGCTGACAGGGTCCAATTAAAAATGAAAAGCAAAATTAGTAACTGAAAGAGATAACATTAAAAGAGACTAGTATTGAAAACCTTGCTCGACAATATAAACCCTACCCGCGCCATAATGGGGCGTTTATTCCTGTGGTTTTGGGTAACATTTATTGTTACCGCACTGCTGGCTATATGGGGCGCACGATTATTTTTTGTTGATTTAGAAGTGTCTGAGATAACGCCCGATGAACTTGCTACATTAACAAGCATTACCCAACGTTTCGATCGCCCACGCCTATCACGCATGCCTTTACAAGAAGTGGTTAATCGCAACGCGCGTAGCTTACGGGGCCGCCTTATTGCCGTGAATACCGCCACACAAGACATTGTTATGTCGATGGGGCCGCCACTTCGAGAGAATGACATTCGCGATTTGAAGCGATTAGCCAAACAAACCTCTCCCATTGCCATAAAGCGTGGTGCACTTAAGCTTATTGGGCCTCTGTTCTTTGAGCGAAGAGGGGAACGCTACGCGCTTTTTTCTGCCAAGTTCGACTTACCTGAGAAAAAAACACCGCCTATTGTACTGTTCCTTATTATTGCGCTTATCACTACTACATTGCTTAGTTGGCTTTTCGCCAGAACATTTACTAACCCTATTTTGCATATTCAAGGTTCGGTAAAACGCCTTGCTGGCGGTGAGTGGCAGTCACGAGTAGGGCCTACGTCAAACCGCCAAGACGAGCTAGGTCAACTGGCTAGAGACTTTAATAAAATGGCCGAGCAGCTAGAGGCTATGTGGGGGGCGCAGAAGCGTCTGCTTGCAGATGTTTCTCACGAGCTGCGGTCACCCCTTGCCCGTTTGCAGATGGCGTTAGGGCTGGCGCATCAACAAAATGTCGACCCTGCAACGCTTGAGCGGGTAGAAAGAGAGGCCGACAGAATGGCGTCGCTTATCGATCAGCTTCTCGCGTTAAGCCGCGCAGAGGCAGGCGAGATAACGCTAAGTGCAACACCATTGCCGGATGTACTGAAAGAGGTGTTTACCGACGCACACTTTGAGGCAGTAAACAGTAATAAACAGCTGGTGGTATCTGAAGTTCCTACTTTTATAGTAAATGTAGACGCAGTAATGCTGTGTAGAGCGGTTGAAAATGTATTGCGCAATGCAATAAGACACAGCCACACAACAACACAAGTGTACTTCAGTGAAGACAATAATTTTTGGTCTTTGCATATTGTTGATGATGGAGACGGCTTGTCGTCGCAAGAATGCGAGCGAATTTTTGCGCCATTTTATCGCGCTTCTTTGGCCCGTGAGAGAGAGTCCGGTGGTGTGGGCTTGGGTTTATCCATTGCAAAAGCCGCCGTGGAGTTGCATCATGGACATATAACCGCCGCGCCGGCAGATACTGGTGGCCTTCATGTTACGTTGGCTTTTAAGAAAAGCTAACGTTACGCTTTTATAGCCATACTCGCACAACACGTAAATACGCTGGAGTATTGATGGCCCTTTTTGTCTATTTCCTGTTTTTATAGGTGCCACAATGAACTGGACGTTCACGTCAGAAAACAACCTTGCAAGTACTTTTGCTGCACACATTAATCCCTTTTGGAAAGAGCATGTCACTGAAAGTGAGTTCGTAGGCAAAGACAACGTAACCGTGCGCTATGCTTACTGTATTCCATCAGCGCCTAAGTCTACGCTAGTGATCAGTTCTGGGCGCATCGAATCGTATTTAAAATACAAAGAGTTCATTTACGATTTATATCAAAACGGTTTTGCTGTGTTTATTTTAGATCACCGTGGCCAAGGGCTGTCTGGGCGCATGACTCACGACCCACAGCATGGCTATGTAGCACACTTCGACGACTATGTAGACGATGTCATTACCTTCGTAAATACCATTGTAAAACCAAAGCAGCAGGGCGATTTACAGCTGGTATGTCATTCCATGGGCGGCGCAATTGGCGCACTTACGTTACTTCGCGTACCCACGTTATTTAGTAAAGCCGTACTAGCATCGCCCATGTTTGGCATTAAGCCTGCGCTTCCGAACTGGTTAGCTAACGGCCTTATTAGAACAGGTCTAGCGGTAAACAGAATGAAAAAACAAGATTCTGGTTACTTCTTTGGGCAAACCCCGTATATCGCGTTTCCCTATTCATTAAATAAACTTACGCACAGCAAAACCCGCTATGCGCTGTTTAGAGAGCTGTATGATGAAGAGCAAGAGATACAGCTAGGCGGTGTAACTACCGAGTGGCTTAAAGCGGCCCACGAAGCCATGAATACAATAGAAAATAGTGCTAGAGCCATAACCACGCCTACTTTGTTGTTTAGCGCAGATGCAGACAGCATTATCGACAACAAACGCCAGCGACGGGTGGCGCAGCAAATGCCGAATACCGAACTGGAAATAGTGCCAAGGGCTTACCACGAGTTATTTACCGAAGCGGATGACATAAGAGAGCGCACGCTAGCGCGGATGCTTGATTTCCTTGCCAGTGAGTAGGCGTGCCTTGTGTAGGTGCACCTGAAAAGCTACATGTGAAAAGCCCTCAAATGAAAACGTGATGATTGCTCACTTTTCATTGTAAAATGAACGCGTTTTTATTTAGTTAAGTTAATAGCACTAAGGTAGCGCAGTTAAGCATGTTAGATATTGTACTTTATCAACCAGAAATTCCGCCTAACACGGGTAATATCATTCGCTTGTGTGCAAACAGCGGTTTTACGTTACACCTTATCGAGCCACTGGGATTTGAATGGGATGATAAACGAGTGCGTCGAGCAGGGTTAGATTACCATGAGTTTGCTCATGTTAAGCGCCACGCTAGTTTAGACGCGTACTTAGAAGATGCTAAACCTAATCGTGTATTTGCTTGCACCACCAAAGGTAAGGCATTTCATAGCGACGTAAGCTATCAAAAGGGCGATGCACTTATCTTTGGCCCCGAAACGAGAGGGTTGCCCGACGATTATATCCAGTCGTTACCGCCAGAGCAGCGCGTGCGTATTCCCATGCTACCAGATAGTCGCAGTATGAATTTATCAAATGCGGTGTCGGTGTTTGTGTATGAAAGCTGGCGTCAATTTGGTTACGAAGGGGCAAGATAAAACCGAATCTGTACAAGCTATAGCAAAAGAAAAAGGCTGCAATGCAGCCTTTTTTTTAACGGTTAAAATGGCGAGTTGCCTTTTAAGCTTCTTGCTTCAAGTCTCGTCCTAGCAGTGCTAATGCTGCATCTTTAGGTGACTTGCCATGATAAAGCACCGCATAAATTTGCTCGCAAATTGGCATTTCAACGCCAACCTTTTCAGACAGCACGTGTACTTCTTCGGTGTTCCGGTAGCCTTCTACTACCTGACCAATCTCTTCAATGGCTACGTCTACGCTTTTACCTTGCCCTAATGCTAGGCCAAAGCGGCGATTACGCGACTGGTTATCGGTACAGGTAAGTACAAGGTCGCCAAGGCCTGCCATTCCCATAAAGGTTTCAGGGGTGGCGCCTAGCTTTACGCCTAAGCGAGTTAGCTCAGCTAATCCGCGCGTGATAAGCGCCGTTCGTGCGTTAGCACCAAAACCAAGACCATCGGCAAGGCCCGCGCCTATCGCGATAACGTTTTTCACTGCGCCGCCCAACTGCACACCAGTAAAATCTGAGTTTTTATACACTCTGAAAGATTTGGCGCAATGGAGTTTCGCTGCAAACTCATCACTTAGTGTGTCGTCGGTAGATGAAAGTGAAATGGCCGTGGGTAAACCTGCTACCATTTCTTTTGCGAAGGTAGGTCCAGACAAAACCGCCAGAGGGTGGTCAGTACCTAATATTTCTTCTGCCACATCGCGCAGTAATCGGCCAGTTTTGGGCTCAAGCCCTTTGGTAGCCCAAATAATGCGTTGATGAGGTTTCAGTAATGGCTTTAAGCTTTGAAGCATTGCAGAGAATGCATGGCTAGGCACTACTACTAAGATATCTTGGCTGGCAGCAACCACTTCTTCTAAATTGCCATTTACCACTAGCGCATCAGGAAAAGTTGCGCCGGGTAGGTAACGTGCATTCTCTCGGTTCGCTTCCATTTCAGCAATATGCCTTTCATCACGGCCCCAAAGAAGAGTGGGGTTGCCATTTCTGGCTAAACAAAAAGCAAGGGCGGTGCCGTAAGACCCCGCCCCCAATACTGAAACCGAATTCGACTTCATCTCCACCTTATTAGGCGTCCATTTTTGGTGTTTCGCCTTGTGCTTGCTGTGCACGTTTTTGCACGTAAGCTGCGAAGATCGCGTCAAAGTTAACAGGCGCTAGGTTAAGCGGAGGGAATGTGCCACGGTTAACCAAGTTTGAAATCGTTTCACGGGCATATGGGAAAAGCATGTTCGGGCAGAACGAGCCAAGCGTGTGTGCTTTTGCTTGGTCAGGCATTTCGCCAATTTGGAATATACCAGCTTGCTGTACTTCACATAAGAAGCCCGTTTCTTCGCCAAGCATTGCAGTAACTGTTACAGATAGCACTACTTCATAAACGTTTTCGTCAAGCTTGTTAGTGCTTGTATCGATATCCAGTTTAATTTCTGGTTTCCATTCTTTCATGAAAACAGCTGGCGCATTAGGCGACTCGAAAGAGATATCTTTAGTGAAGATACGCTGAATATTAAACTGCGGGCCCTGTTGAGGTTGTGCTGCCGCTGCGTCGCCGTTGTTTGTCTGATTTTCGTCAGCCATGGTATTTCCTATTAATTTTGTCGTTTTAATTTAATGTAGTGCGTTGCTAAAAGCGCTGACGCTTACTTATTGCTTTAATCTAAACCCAGCATTGGGTTTAGTTTGCTCTGAGCTTCTAAAGCCATCATATCATCACAGCCGCCCACGTGCTGATCGTCAATGAAAATCTGTGGCACAGTCCAACCGCCGTTTGCACGCTCAATCATTTCGTCACGAAGCTCTGGCTTTACATCTATTGGGTACTCAATAAATTCTACACCTTTTTGTGTCAGCAGTGCTTTTGCACGATGGCAGTATGGGCAGTGGCCCTTGGTGTAAAGTTCTACTTTGCTCATAACGGTTACCTGTTATTTAGAGACGGGAAGACTGGCGCTTTGCCAAGCGTTCATACCGCCTTTTAATACATTAACATTCGCGAAGCCATCTTTAAGCATCGCATTGGCTGTACCACGAGCCTGATTACCCATAGCGCATACTACGATAATGGGTTTGTCTTTACTGTTTTCAAGCTTCTTAAAGTTTTTCTCGCGCAACTCTTCAGGTTTTATCTGTCTTGCACCTAAAATATGGCCCGCTTTGAACTCTTTTGCAGCTCGCGTATCAAGTACAACTGCATCGCTTTTGTTCATTAAAAGTGTTGCCTCGTGTGTACTTACTTCTTTTACTGATGATGTCCACGCACTGATGTAGCTAAATATAAGCATACCCACAAGCGCCATCCAAATACCGGCAAGAACAATATTGTTACCAGCAAATTCAACTAGTTGATCCATTACCTCTAACCCTGTCTACAGACCTTGAAAAGAGTGCAAAGTATATAGAAAAATAGACGAGAAACCAGCCTACTGATGTTTTGATGTTGTAGGCAGTGAACGTTGTAAGCCTTGCCATTGTTGCAATCAGCACTTTGAAATGATGAGAACGGTTTAATCTAGAGTTAAAGTTAAGATAAAAGTACAATACACAACACAATGTTAGATGGTTGATATTACGAATAAATTGCACTGGGCATATCACTGTACCTCAGATACACTGGCTTACTGAGCACCTTTGCACAATAATTTAATAAAAGACGAATTACCCTGTTCATGTTTAATCGCTTTGTTACCGTTTTTAATGTTGCTATCTTTTGCGCGCTAGCTTTTGGCTTGGCGCTTGGTTTATCGCTTAGTTTCGCTGCTCCAGTAGCTGCACAAGAGCAAGCAGGCCAGCAAAAAGAGAAGCTTGCCGAGCTGCAAGCAGAGCTACGCGCTCGCCAGCAAGTGCTTGAAAACAGTAAAGCAAGTGCTCAAGAGCTAGAAGACGTGTTGAAAAGCTCTGAGCTTGAAATAGCAAAAGTAGCGAAAGCGTTAGCAAACACTAAGCAATCGCTTGAAAAGGTTGAAAGCGAGCAGACCTCCCTCGAGAACGAACAAAGTGAATTAAAAACAGCAATTAGACAGCAGCAGTCGTTACTATCAAGCCAATTGAAAAGCGCCTTTATGGCAGGGCATTACGACTATGCCAAAATGCTCTTCTACCAAGACGATGCGCGAACCTTCGAGCGTGTTATTACTTACTATCAATATGTGGCGAAAGCACGGCAGCAAGAAATTGAAAATTTCAGAGCTAACGTAGCGCGACTAGAAGCTGTAACGCTTGAGCTTGAAGAAAAGGCGCAGGCGCTGGCATCACTACAGGCGGACCAAGAAAACCAGCGAGCCGTGTTAATTACCCGTCAAAACGACAGAAAAACCACGCTGAAGAAAATAAAAAGCACCATTGCCTCGGAAAGCCAACGCATAGCGTCGTTACAGGCCGACGAACAAGCACTTAAGGACGCCATTGAAGCCGCACGTTTAGCAGCAGAGAGGGCGGCTCGCGAAGCAGAGATCACGCTAGACGGATTAGCAAAGCTGAAAGGTAAACTATCATCGCCCGTTGATGGAAGAATAAGAAACTTGTTCGGAAATCGACGACAGGGGCAGGTACGCTGGAAAGGCATCATTATTGATGGCGCTGAGGGCGACCCGGTTAATTCTATTGCGCCGGGCAAAGTACTGTATTCTGACTGGTTACGCGGCTTTGGGCTGGTGTCTATTATTGATCATGGCAAAGGCTATATGAGTGTTTATGGCCACAATCAGGCATTGCTCAAGCAAGCGGGTGATGAAGTAAGACAGGGCGAACGTATCGCACTGGTTGGGCGAAGTGGTGGACAAGAATATCCTAACCTATATTTCGAAATTCGTCATAAAGGCAAAGCGTTAAATCCACGAGCTTGGTTTAATTAATAGCAAAAAGTTGAATATCACCAATTAATTGGTATGCTTTTTAAAACAGCACAGTAGTTTAAAGCGCCAGCGCTAAGGTTATCCAAAGAGATAGCCAATAAGGCGAAGCTACTGTGCACGAAACCTAGACGCGTTATTTCTTGGGGAAGACTGGTGTTAATTAATGCCAGAATATAACGCGCCGCAATAGCGTTTCAGATAAAAATAACGATAAATAAATGGATAATTGAAGATGCGCATGCGTCTTATAATAACAAGTCTGTTGTGTGTGCTAAGCGGGCTACTTTGCCATGCAGTAATGGCAAAGTCCGACATCATAATTATATTAGATGACCTGGGTTACAGGCCGTCCGATGTCGCTGCTTTCTCACTTCCTAAAGAAGTGACGTTTTCAATACTACCTCAAACGCCCCTTTCTGAAGATATTGCCAAACGCGCTGAACAAGAAGGGCGTGCTGTTATGCTTCATATGCCCATGCAGTCGCAAAAAGGCCTGAACATGGGGCCGCTTGGTTTATCAACCGATATGTATGCCGGTGCTATTACCCATACGTTACGCCGAGCTATAAAAAGCGTGCCCAACGCTGTGGGTGTCAATAACCACATGGGTAGCGCATTTACAGGTCAAGAGCAGGCTATGGAAGCGCTAATGCAGGAAATAAAGCGCCAAGGACTTTTCTTCGTAGACAGTCGCACAACAGTCCAAACAAAAGGTGAAGAAGTTGCTGAGCGTGTTGGTGTACCGAGTGTAAGTAGGCAAGTATTTCTCGATCACGAACTAAGCGAGGCATTTCTATCACGCCAATTCAATCGCATGAAGCGCATTGCTAAAAAGCGTGGGCAGGTGGTTGTTATCGGTCATCCTCATCCAGAAACCATTGCTTTCTTGCAAAAGCACTTACCTACGCTTGAAGCAGAAGGGTTTAACTTAAAGTCTGTTGCAGATTATTTTGCACCTACTGAAGCATTAGCTTCTACAAGTCTTCCCGATATGTCTAGCTCTGCGCCAAATGAATAAGGCTGGCTGTATTTGAATTAAAACGCCTTTAATACAATGTTTTCTCATGTATTCGCTTTTTACTTCCCTTTGAACTTCCTTTTACACATCAGCAAACTTTCAACGAGTTAGGCGTGCAGCACCTTTGGAAAGACGCTTTTAGTTGATTTCAAGGTTTACCAATTAGTCTATTTTGATCTCAGTAAGTCCAAAATTTAATGTGCTTACCTTTCTCATTCTGCGTACTCTGTTATAATATAACGTCCGACGCGTAGCATTGATGTTTTTGGTAACGAGAATTTGTGGTAATGACTCCAATTGAAGATAATCCAGCAAAATTAGACAGACTTGGCATTTGGGTGTCTAGCCTGTGTGCACTGCATTGTCTCGCGTTACCGCTTTTGGTGCCGTTACTTCCGTTAATTGGCTCTAGCTTTTTTGCGCAAGTATGGTTCGAAAGGGCTATTTTATCGTTTTCGCTGATTGTGGGGGCAGTTGCCTTATTAAATGGTGCGCTGCGTTACCATGGTAAATTTTACCCGTTGGGTTTGTTATTTAGCGGCGGCGTTATTTATTGGTTCAAAGATATCTTCGGACATCACTACGAACCGTTTACCATAGCAATAGGCGCAATGTTAATAGTGGCGGGACATTGGGTGAATATGCGCTTATGCCGTCAGTGTAAGTGTTGCAAGAATACAGTGTTCAGCGAGCACTTATCTACTGAGTTAAAATAAAGCTACTGCGCCAGGGTATAGTTGCTGTTGCGCCAGCGAAAAGGTGCGTTCGCCAGCATTTTTCATACTAAGACTTTTCCGATACGGTATCTTTTGCCAAGGCTCTTTTTGCCATGACTCTTTTTGCTAGTTCGGGCACATTGGTGAAAATACCCGTAACACCCCACTGCGCCAACATTTCCATATCTTTGGGTTCGTCTACGGTGTACACGTACACATTAAACCCTTCAGACAGCGCCGTTTGTACAAAGGTTTTATCTACCGCATCTAACGCAATATTCACTGAATAAGCATTTAACGCCTTGGCACTGGCCGTGCAATCTAATTCGTAGCTTGCTGACAATGCGCCAATCTTAACTTCTGGCCATAAATCGGTAATGGCTTTAAGCCAATGATGATTAAACGACGATACTAAAACGTGCTCAATGGCAATCTGGCTTTGTGATAACGCTGCTTTCACGTCGTTCACCCAGCGTTTAACGTCAACAAGGTGCTTTATTTCAATGTTGCACCATTTATTGGCTGGTACCACACCTAGCGTTTCACTTAACGTGGGTATGTGTTCACCGTCACCAATGTCGAAGGTTTGTAGCGTAGACCACGGCGTTTCAAGCAGATACCCTTCGGCGTTCGCCCGTCGTCTTAACGTTCTGTCGTGAAAAACAATAATGCCGTTTTCGTGCTGATAAACATCGAACTCAATACCATCGGCATGTTGCGAAAATGCCAAGCGAAACGCTTTTAAGGTGTTTTCTGGTGCGTCTTTACTCGCGCCGCGGTGAGCATAAATGCGCATAACGTTTCCTAGTTAGACGTATCGTTATTGTGGAGCTTGTGGGTATTCAGCGTTTCATACACAGAGGCAGAAGTAATAAGTATACCTCCTAAAAGCGTAACCCACGTTGGCTTTTCATCAAGAAGCAGTACCGCAAGAAAAACACCATAAAGCGGCTGCATGCAGGCAATAAGTGAAAACGTTTTTGCTCGCAAATGGCGAAGGCTTGCAGCAATAAGTGCGTGAGGTAAGGCGGTAAACACAGTACCAAGTAACAGTAATAATAACCATGTACTGTTGGAAGCTTGGGCAATGCTTGCGCTGCCAAATGGCATTAACAAAATTGCGATTACCAGCGTTTGCCATGCCATTGCTTGGGCGCCGCTGTAATGTTTAAAGTGCTTACGGTGAATAAGGTTTCTGAACGAGTAAAGTATTGCCGAGGCGATACCAATAAGCACACCCAGAGTAACGTCGTTTTCAAGTGACGTTTCGGGCACGATAAGATACACGCCCGCAATGACTGTGAGCGTCGACACAACGTCTTGCCAAACCAGTCGTACTTTTTCGAAAAACGGTTCAATAAGTACCGTGATCACCGGGAAAGTAAACAACGCTATCATGCCTACCGATACACCAGCATACTGCATAGCAGCAAAATACGTTACCCAATGCAGTGCCATGAGCACGCCAAGACCTAGCGCAACGCCGTAGTCTTTTTTCGAATTAAGGGTAATTTTTTGTTGGGCCAGTTTTAAAAATGCAAACAGGGCTATAAAAGCAAAAACCGAGCGCACAAGCGTAATATCGCTAGCGCTTAGCGGCACTAACCTTGAGAAAAGGGCCGTGCCACCAAGTAGAATAACCGTAAGGTGCAGCGATATTAGGCTTTTTTTAACAGCATCCATAAGTTAGCTGTCAGAGCCCTCAGCGGAAGAAGAACTATCGGCAGAGCCCTCAGCAGAAGAAGTCTCTACTTCATTAACACGACTCGCCATGGGTTCACCTAAACGTGTCACCATGCCAGGCGCCATGTCATCAAAGTTAATCATGTCTTTTTCAAAACACACTACAATGGTAGAGCCAAGCTTAAAGCGTCCAAGCTCGTCGCCTTTAGCCAGTTTAACCGCAGCTTCACTGTCTTTCTCATAAGACCAATGCTGAACGTTTTTACCTGCTGGTGGTGTTACTGTACCTGCCCAAACGGTTTCAATGCTAGCAACAATAGTGGCGCCAACAAGCACCATGGCCATTTTGCCAACCGGCGTGTCGAAAAGCGCTACCACGCGTTCGTTGCGTGCAAATAGACCTGGGATATTCTGTGCAGTTAATGGGTTTACTGAAAACAGCTCACCTGGCACGTAAATCATGTCAGTAAGCGTACCTTCAACAGGCATGTGAATGCGGTGGTAGTCGCGCGGCGCTAGATAAATAGTAGCGAACTTACCGTTTTTGTAAGGTGCAGCTACCTCGGGTTTCCCGCCAAGTAGCGTAGTTAAGCTAAAGTCGTGGCCTTTCGCTTGAAAAATACTGTCGCTGTTTATATCGCCGAACTGGCTTACCGTGCCGTCTACTGCATGAATAAGCACGTTTTCATCATTATTAATTGTGCGTGCTTCTGGCTTTAAAGGGCGAGTGAAAAAGGCATTAAAGCTGCGATAATGAGCCGGGTCTTCATACAGTGCCTCGGTCATATCCACGTTGTACTGCTTGATAAATGCTTTTATGAAAAACGTTGTTACGCTTCCCATTTCCGCTGCAGCAAGCAGGCCCACGGCGCGGGAAAGCAAGTGCTTAGGGGTAACATACTGTAAATTAACTTTAAGCCAGTCTAACACTGAGTATCTCCATTATTTGGGCGGGCACGATTCACGTAGAACATCCACATTCATCACCCGATATATCTTCTGCAACGCTCGTCTTTATTGCTTCAAGAGCTCATCATAAAAGCGCTTAAACATAAGCACGTGAATATAAATGCTTTATAATTTCACGTTGATAGACAATTGCATAAACAGATGGTTGTTATTGTACATGATGTTAAAGGACCGCGGTCAACTTTAACATTATGAGAAGTTTCATCTGGGAATAAGCACGCGACGCTGCGCGTTAGGCCCCCGGCGGTAGACTGTGGCTTGGGCGCTGTTCGTCCATGGTAGTTAGAATGCGGTGATAGCTTTCAAATCGCTCTTTGCTAATTTTGCCTTCTTCAACCGCTTCTCTAAGAATACAGCCCGGGTCGTTAAGGTGTTTGCAGTCTCTGAATTTGCAACCACCAAGGTAGTCGCGAAACTCAATAAATCCCCACGTAATACGTTCTGTTGGAATATGCCACAATCCAAATTCGCGAACTCCAGGCGAGTCAATAAGATCGCCGCCAGCAGGAAGGTGCAGCAGTTTTGCTGCAGTAGTGGTGTGCTGTCCTAAGCCTGAGTTGTCAGAAATTTCACCGGTTAATTCGTCGGCGTCAGGCAGTACTTGGTTTATAAGGCTAGACTTACCAACGCCCGACTGACCAACAAATACGCTTATGTTGTCGTTTAAGTAGTCGTTAAGTTCAGCTATGCCTTCACCGGTTTTACAGCTGGTAAACAGCACTTCGTACCCCAGCTTTTCGTAAGTCACAAGTTGCTCTTTTACCGCGCTGCGCTCGTCGTCACTTAATAATTCTACTTTGTTCAGTACAATTAATGGCGTAATGCCAATATCTTCACAAGCAACTAAATAGCGGTCGATAATGTTTAGCGACAGCGAGGGTAAAATGGCGCTTACCACAATAATGCGGTCTATATTCGCGGCTATGGGTTTAATACCGTCGTAATAATCGGGGCGGGTAAGCACGGAGTGCCTGTCTTTTACTATCTCAATTACGCCACTAACACCAGTTTCAGCGTCATCTCCTTTGCTGAAAAAAACTTTGTCTCCACATACCACAGAGTCGACTGTACGGCGAATATGGCATCGAGACACGTTGCCCATAGCGTCTTCAACATCGGCGTGCTTACCGAAGCGACCTACCACTGTGCCGCTCTCAAGGGTGCTTTCGTCAAGCTTAGCTTTGCCTTTACCCGCATGCTTTTCTTGCAAACGCTTGCTTCGGTTCGCTGCAACTTGTCTTTTCTGTCGTTGTGTAAGTTTTGGTTTTTTCGCCACGATTCTTTTCTAGTTTCACGTATACTATGTCAATAATACCGTTTGTAGGGCATGGTTGCCATGTCTGTAGCGCAAAGAGGAACGTAATGAGTAAACACGACAGTAACCTTGTTTGGATAGATATGGAAATGACAGGGTTAGATCCTGAAACGTGTGTGGTAATGGAAATTGCCACCATAGTGACAGATGCGCAGTTAAATATTCTGGCTGAAGGGCCTGTTATTGCTGTACATCAAAGCGATGAAATTCTGGATAACATGGATGAATGGTGTACGCGAGTACATGGTGAGAGTGGGTTAACCCAGCGTTGTCGAGACAGCAAAATAACGGTTGAAGAAGCATCCAAGCAAACCATCGCTTTTCTTGAGCAATGGGTTGATGCTGGTAAATCGCCACTTTGCGGGAACACAATAGGGCAAGACAGGCGCTTTATGGTGAAATACATGCCAGAGCTTGAAGCCTATTTCCATTATCGCAATGTAGATGTAAGCACAATAAAAGAGCTAACGCGCCGCTGGAAGCCAGAAGTATTAGATGGTTTTGAAAAGAAAGGCGTGCATTTGGCATTAGACGATATTCGCGAGTCTATAGAGGAAATGCGCTACTATCGTGAGAAAGTGTTTACGATTTAGGCATTCAAACTACTAAGGGTAAAAAAAGTGGAATTAAAGGTTGCGTTACCCCAAAATTTTTGTAAAATGCGCACCACTTCAAACGAAGTACCTCTTTTGTTGCGGGAATAGCTCAGTTGGTAGAGCACGACCTTGCCAAGGTCGGGGTCGCGAGTTCGAATCTCGTTTCCCGCTCCAAATTTTAAAAGCTGACAGTAATCATTACTTTCAGTGAGCGTGAAAAGCGCGACCCCCTGTGGGCCCGCGACCGAGTGTCGGCCAGTTGGCAAATCTCGTTTCCCGCTCCAAATTCACTTACCCTCGGTAAGTTTCAAAAAGATGCACAGCATCGACTCTATGCGGGAATAGCTCAGTTGGTAGAGCACGACCTTGCCAAGGTCGGGGTCGCGAGTTCGAATCTCGTTTCCCGCTCCAAATTCTTACACAATGTTTTCTCAAGTAACATCATCTGTAATATTTATGCGACCCCTTGTTGGGCCCGCGACCGAGTGTCGGCCAGTTAGCGAATCTCGTTTCCCGCTCCAAATTTTCAAAAATCACGAAGACTCAAACACAATACAGTTGTGTCTATGCGACCCCTTGAAGGGCCCGCGACCAAGTGTGGTCTTATGCTAGTTAATATTGTCTGTACCGTACCCTTATTTTTGTATTTATTCAGTTGAATGAATATTTTTTGGGTAAGTATTCATTGTTTTTGTGCACTAACTTGGTGCTTTCGATGTAGCTGAATCTATTTCTATTCGGTGTTTATCAACTTTGATGCCCTTAAACAATGGTGCTCGATGTGGTGCAATGTGATGGCGCCATTAAAGTGCAACGTATTATCTTTCTCTCGATTGATAATAATTGCACTTTTTTTGAATAAATATCCTTTTTTCTCTGGTTTTTGATGTGGTTTGTATTAGAATGCGCGCCAATTCCGGCATGCTTTCTGCTCAATCCAAAGCGAGAAAGTACGGTCGATAAAAGCAAAAATAAAAAGCGACTAAAAAAGCGCCGGTTAAAAACCTCATGTTTTTTGAAATACAGCGAAATGTCGGATTCTCCGGTATGACAATGTGTTCGTTGTGTTTTGAAAAAAGCAGCAAAGACTTAGAGAGAATACGAATGTTTAAGAAAAGTACGCCTTTTCATTTTTCTGCCGTTGCGGGTGCTGTTTTAGCCGCATGTACAGGGCAAAGCGCTTACGCACAAACCACTGCAGTTGACGAAAAACAAATTGAAAAAGTAGAAGTAACCGCTACACGCAGAAGCGGCACGCTACAAGAAGTACCTATTAATATCTCAGCATTAACGTCTGACGTACTTCAACAACAAAACATAGAAGACCTAGATGCAGTAGCACGTTGGGTGCCGGGTCTTACTGTTACCGATCAGGGTGGTCGTAACGATTCTCCAATCATCGTTCGCGGCTTGAACACCAACTCGTCTGGCCCAGGTTCTAATGGCGGCACTGTAGCCACTTATTTTGGTGACATTCCACTATTTCTAAACATGCGCTTGGTTGATGTAGACCGCGTAGAAGTGCTTATTGGTCCGCAGGGTACCTTATACGGTGCCGGTACATTAGGTGGTGCAATTCGTTACATTCCTAAGAGCGTTGACCTTGAATTTATGTCAGGTGAAGTTACTGGCGACGTGTTTAGCATTAACGAAAGTGACTCATTAGGTGGCGAAGGTAGCGTCGTCTTTAACGCGCCTATTATTGATGGCGAGCTAGGTGTTCGTGCGTCATTAAACTACTTCAATAACCCAGGTTTTCTAGACTACAACTACGTAGTGCGTCAAACCGGTGTATCGTTGCCAGATCCAGATTGGTCAAACGAGGAAGACGTTAACAACAATCTGCGCCGTGTTGAAGATAACAATGGTGAAGACACATTAACCGGTCGCATTGCAGTGCGCTGGGCGCCTAACGACTGGTTCGACAGTACGCTGACGTATTTTTATCAGAAGCAAGAAGTTGAAGGTCGTTCAATAACACATTTCGGCTCGCTTGCAGAAGAAAACCCATTAAGCGACATCATAGGTAAGTACGAATCTGCTTACCGTTATGAAGAGCCAAGAGATAAAAAAGACGAATTGCTAAGCTTAGAAATGAAGGCCGATTTAGGTTTTGCTGAGCTAGTATCTGCCACTGGTGTATCTAGTTTTGAAGCTGACGGTCAACGTGACCAAACCGACTTGCTAATTCGTCTTGATTACAGTTACGAAGAGTTTCCAGCATTTTCTGCTTATACAGAAGAGCTTACTGACCGCGAGATATTCACGCAAGAATTACGCTTAGTATCGCAAAACGATGGTCCACTATCGTGGATTATCGGCGGTTTTTATTACGACCTAGATAGCGAAGGCAGCAGTAAAGAATTTACGCCGAACTTCGACATTTACGCCATTGATGTGTGGGGCGTTGACGGAAACTACCGTCCTGATGCACTTGAGTACTTCTCGGTTGACGAGTCTGAAGTCACTGAAAAAGCGCTTTTCGGTGAACTTACTTACGACATCACCGACAAGTGGGACGTTACATTAGGTCTTCGAGCGTATGAATACGATGTATATTCTCGTTCTGCCGTAGATTTACCACTTTATTTCACTGTATTTGAAGGTCGTGCCTCAGACTCTATCGTGCTTGATTACGGTGAAACACAGGCTGACGACAGCGGAACACTGTTTAAATTTAACACCAGTTATCAGTTTACCGATAGCACAATGGCATACCTAACGGTGAGCGAAGGCTTTAGAATTGGTGGCGCGAACAGCGTGGCTGCGTGCCCTGATAATATCGACGAGCTGAATAACCAGATTGTTTGTGCGCTAGATAACGAGCAGCTTTTTGAAGCTGATACTACGCAAAACTATGAGCTTGGTGTTAAGACAAGTTTCTTCAGAAACAAGCTTCAGCTAAATACCGCGCTATTCTATGTTGATTGGCAAGACCCACAGGTGGCAGGTGCTACGGTGAATGGTCAGCAGCCAATTACAGTAAATGCAGAAGGGGCTGAGTCGAAAGGTGCTGAGTTCTCGATGCGCGCAATTATTGGCGACAACATCACTACTTATGCTACTTATGCTTACACGAAAGCAGAGTTAACGGCTGACGCGCCATTCTTGTTTGGTGTGTTTGACGAGCAGGGCACTGCACTTCAAGACTTCTACGACGGCAAAGAAGGTGATCGCCTTCCGGGTACAGCTGAGCATCAGCTATCGTTTGGTATTACATACAGCCAAGAAGTGTTTGGCGATAAAATGTTAGACGTAAACTACGGTATTACAGCGCAAAGCGATGTATTTACTACTGTTGGCCTTCGTCAAGACGGTGAAGCGCTGCCGGGTTATGCAGTGAGTAACTTAAATGCCACGATTTCTGATGAAGATTGGTCGGTGACCTTGTACATAGACAACTTGTTCGACAAGTATGCCTTTACATCAACTCGCCGTAATGTGGGCGATATTGGTTTAGGTCAGTTTAATGACGAACTGCAGCCTAACGGTATTGAGCTACAGCGTAACTATGGCCATTACGTGCTAACGCCACGCACAATTGGCTTGATGTTTAAGTATCAGTTCGGCATGTAATCGAGTATTTAGCTTAGGCTAAAGGCTACATATTACTTGTGATAGTATGGTGTTTTACGACATCGTACACGTAGAAATAAAAGATACGCGCAATAATAAAAGGCGCTTATGCAGTATGTATAAGCGCCTTTTTTGTAGCTACAGCACTACCGAAAAAAGTTTCTACAATATTACCCATTGAATACAAAAGCGGCTTTACAATGAACTCAAACGATACGCGTTTAAACAAGGCGGTTGAATGCCTTGGTAAGCGTGACTACAAGCAAGCTCACCAATACTGTGTTCAGGTTATCCAACAGTTTGGGCCTCATGCACATGCTTATTTTTTGCTTGGCATCATACACATTGAAATTGGGCAAATAGACAAAGCCATTACGCTGTTTGAAACGTCTAATGATGTTGAGAAAAGGCCAATTACTTTTGCCTATATGGCAAAGGGTTATGCCCTTAAAGGCGACATGCAACAAGCGCTAGATTGTGTACAAATGGCACCTGTCGATTCTCTGTCTAGAGCATTAGATCTTGATACCGTAGGTGTCTCGCTTTCTCGTGTAGGCTTGCATGACACCGCAAAAGCTTACTTTGAAAAAGCATTAGCGCTTTCACCTAACAACCCTCAGTACAATTACAACTATGCGGTTAGCTGCAAATTTGCAGGAAAATTTACGTTGGCTCGCGCTCATTTTGAAAAGGCCATTACTGTTGCGCCTGACTTCCATCAAGCCCATTTTGCCCTGTCTGATTTAGGCACTTCAGGTGCAGATGAACACGCTAGCGATGAAAGCACATTGTCGAAGGAGCGACTACAACAGCTTACTGCACTTGCTGAAAAGGTGGAAAATAACCCAGAGGGCCGCCTTCATATTGGTCATGCACTTGCGAAAGAATATGATTTGCTGGGTGATTATGAACGCGCTTTTAAGTCGCTTCAGCATGCTAAGGTGCCGCATCACCAGCGTAGTGTAGCTGCATTAAAAGACTACCAGTCAATTTTCGAAACGCTTAAACGCAACTTACACATTCAAACACCGAAGAGTTCACAAACAAGTGATGCGCCTATCTTTGTTGTAGGCATGCCGCGAAGTGGCACCACATTGGTTGAGCGTATTCTAAGTCACCACTCAAAAGTGGCATCGGGCGGCGAACTCCAAGATTTTGGTGTAGCGGTAAAACAAGTTGCCGGCACTAACAGTCAGTTGGTGCTAGACACGCCAACCATTGAAAAGGCCTACCAAAGTAATCTAAGTGCTATTGGTGAACGTTACCTCACACGAACCGCGTTTTTGCGAAAAGGGCACGAACGTTTGGTAGATAAATTACCGTTCAATTTTTTCTATATTGATTTAATACGGCGGGCATTACCTAACGCAAAAATTGTATGCTTACAGCGTAATGCTATGGACACCTGCGTAGGTAACTTTCGACAGCTATTTTCAATTCACAGTCCGTACTATGCTTATGCCTATGATTTAGAAGTAATAGGCCAACTTTATTTAGGGTTTAATGAGTGGATAAATCGTTTTGCAGAAGCTTATCCTGAGTCAATTCATGTACAGTCGTATGAACGTTTAGCAGAAAACCCTGAGCAAGAAGTGAAATCAATGCTCGCGTTCTGCGGTTTATCTTGGGAAGCACAATGTCTTCAAGTACAAGACAATACACTACCTGTATCTACCGCAAGTAAGGTTCAAGTGCGCGAACCCATTAACACAAAGTCGATTGGAAGGTGGAAACGGTATGACTCTCAACTCGATAAGTTAAAAGCAATTATTGGATAACTCAGTACACACTTGTTACACACTCAAAACATAATATCGTTAGTTGTGTATTAAATTCATTTGTTGCAACTGTATTAAACAACGATTATGTTTATAGACATGCAACTGGTCTAACCAGATTGAGTGGCGCCTTTAAAACCAACGTTGTTTAACACGTTAAACACCAAGGTGCTTAAACGAATTTTTGTAAGACTTTGAATAGTCAGCGTGGACACCATGTCAAAAAACTATGTATTAAACACCTACAACAAATTTATGAAACTGCCGTTTGGGCAGAAGCTATTTAGCTGGTACTCAGCGCGAAGAGCACCTTACTTTTCAACGGTTTCACCACTAATTACTGACATTAAACCCAACTACTGCGAAGTGCTTATTAACAAACGCAAAGCAGTGCAAAACCATATTGGTACGGTTCACGTTATCGCTATTTGTAACGGTTTGGAAATGGCAATGGGCTTTATGTGTGAGGCGTCTATTCCAAAAAATTTGCGCTGGATCCCTAAAGGCATGGAAGTGAAATATCCTGCAAAAGCCGATTCGGATATTCGCTGTGTAGCCGAAGTACCTGAAGATGCATGGAAACCAGGCGATCTGCCAATTTCGGTAAAAGCGTATAATGCTGAAGGTACGGTAGTTGTTGACGGCACTATTACCGTATGGGTAAGCGAAAAACGCAAAGCTTAAATAGAATGTCTATATTCAAAAATGGCCGCTTCGCGGCCTTTTTTATACCTTTCAATAATGATTGTTTTGTTAAGTTTTTACTACCTTCACTTAATTCTTTGACAGCCTTTAAAAACCCAACTAAGAATAACGTGTACAGCGATAAGAACGCTATATCGGAAGTCTATTTCACCAAGGTTTGTTGTGGGTTATTTCTAAAGCAACGCTCGTCTTTTACCGCTTTAGCCATCAATTAATCTTGCTTGTATTACAAACATTTTGTGTTGTGGAAGAGGTTAAGATGTCAGTGATCACCAAAGAGCAAGTTACTAGAAAGCCGTTTGCGGATAAAAAGCATTATCCCTATGGCTTTGCACGTTCTGGCGATTTCTCAATAAACGAAAGTAAGCTACTGCAGGCTCACGGCAGCCTTTTCGCGGCGTTGGTCGACGGAAAGATAACGCCAGAAAACGATGAAGAGCAACAGTACTTAGAGTCGGCGTTAGGGCATCGCGAACCGTCAACGCCCCAAGAAAAAGCGTGGTTAAAGTACCAAGCACGTATCAATCGCCCTAAAACTGCCAGTATTTATGGTTCGAAGCGTGGTGCTGCGGAAGAGGTTGACGATGATGACGATATAAGCGATAACAGTGACCTCGACATCGATCTTGATGACTAAGCCTACCTACACCAAGTTATTTCCTCGTCCTTGTTAACTTGGTGTAAATTTATATCCTAATAAGTGTAAATTTCACATTCACATCGAAATATTTATCCTAATTATTACGAATATTGGGATATATATCTCACTTTTACGCGATTTGGTGTTTTATCTTCCTATTACCTTAGATATAGTCGGGGCATCGTCAACGTACGCTGACAAACACCCAACCCATTACAGGAGATAGCACTGTGAAAATGATGTCGGGCGCAGCCATGGTGGTTGAAGCGCTAAAAGATGTAGGAGTGACACACTTGTTCGGTTACCCAGGCGGTGCCGTACTAGACATTTATGATGCGTTATTTGCGCAAGATGATGTCAAACACGTCCTCGTGCGTCATGAACAGGCAGCCGCACATATGGCGGATGGTTATGCACGTTCAACTGGCAAAACCGGCACAGTGCTCGTCACATCAGGTCCGGGTGCAACCAATACTATTACGGGTATTGCCACTGCTTACATGGACTCTATCCCAATGGTTGTACTGTCAGGTCAGGTACCGTCAATGCACATCGGTGAAGATGCGTTCCAAGAAACCGATATGGTAGGTTGTTCGCGTCCTATCGTTAAACACAGTTTCTTAGTTAAGCGTGCGGTTGATATTCCTGAAGCGATTGCGAAAGCGTATTACATTGCCAATACCGGCCGACCTGGCCCGGTAGTGGTTGATTTACCGAAAGACATCGTAAACGTAGCAGAAGAGCATCCGTATGTGTTCCCAAGCGATGTAACCATGCGCTCTTACAACCCTACAGAAAAGGGCCACCCTAAGCAGGTTAAGAAAGCGGTTGAATCGCTTCTTAAAGCGGAACGCCCTGTACTTTATGTAGGTGGTGGTGCAGTAGCCTGTGATGCATCTGAAAAAGTTATTCAGCTAGCGGAAACGCTTAACGCGCCAGTAACCTGTACCCTAATGGGCTTAGGCGCAATGCCGGGTACTCATAAGCAATTTATAGGTATGCTGGGTATGCACGGTACCCTTGAAGCGAATAAAACTATGCATAATGCCGACTGCATTATTGCACTAGGTGCACGCTTCGATGACCGCGTAACTAACAATGTAGACAAGTTCTGCCCACATGCCGACATTATTCATGTTGATATCGACCCAGCGTCTATTTCTAAGACCGTTAACGCACACATTCCTGTGGTTGGCTCGGTTGATAAAGTGCTCGAACAAATTTTAGGTCAGGTAGAAAAGAAAGACTTGTCGGGTCAAAAAGACAAGCTGAGCGACTGGTGGCAGCAAATAGAGACTTGGCGTACGCGTAAGTGCTTAAACTACAACCAAGGTGAAGAGGTTATTAAGCCGCAGCGGGTTATCGAAGCGCTTTACAAGCATACCGATGGTAAAGCGTATGTAAGCTCAGACGTAGGTCAGCACCAAATGTTTGCTGCATTGTATTACCCTTATGATAAGCCTCGCCAGTGGATTAACTCGGGTGGTCTAGGCACCATGGGCTTTGGTTTGCCTGCCGCAATGGGCGTGCAGTTTGCGCACCCAAATTCAACGTCGGTAGTGGTAACGGGTGACGGTAGTATTCAAATGAATATTCAAGAGCTGTCTACCTGCTTGCAGTACAACCTGCCAATAAAAATTATCTCGCTAAACAACCGTGCATTGGGCATGGTTCGCCAATGGCAAGACATGATTTATAAAGGCCGTCATTCGCACTCTTATATGGACTCAATGCCAGATTTTGTGAAGCTGGCTGAAGCGTACGGTCACGTGGGCATTAAGGTAGATAAACTCGACGAATTAGATGCCGCAATGGAGAAATGTTTTAGTTACACAGATCGCTTGGTGTTCATGGACATCTCAGTAGACCAAAACGAACACGTATATCCTATGCAAATTAAGTACGGCGCAATGGATGACATGCGCTTAAGCAAGACGGAGCGAACCTGATGAAACGTATTATCTCTGTATTAATGGAAAACGCCCCCGGCGCACTTTCAAGAATTGTAGGTGTATTTTCTCAGCGTGGTTACAACGTTGACTCGCTTTGCGTAGCACCTACTGATGACGCTAGCTTATCGCGCCTTACTATTATTACGCACGGCGACGACAAAGTTATCGAGCAAATTACCAAACAAGTTAATAAGCTCATTGACGTGCTTAAAGTGGTAGATTTAAGCGAAGGTGCACATATCGAGCGCGAGCTTATGCTAATCAAAGTGGCAACGCGCACCGAGTCAGTGCGTTCTGAAGTAAAGCGCAATGCTGATATCTTCCGCGCGCGTATTGTTGATGTGAACGTGAATAATTACACCATTGAGATTACGGGCACCACCGACAAGCTTGACGCCTTTGCCAGCACCATGGGGCAATGTGCGGAAATTATTGAGTCATCGCGCACCGGTGTGTGCGGACTTGCTCGAGGTGATAGAGCGCTGCGACCTTAATAGTCTTAGGCGTTAAAAGCCGCATTCAAGTTAATAAAAAAGGGCGCAACGCGCCCTTTTTTTAATTCTGTGACCCATTCTAAATAGAATTGGCGTTTATTCGAATGTACCTTTAACCACAGCAGTACTGTCTTTCACTAATTGTTTGCCTTTCGCCAGCACATGCACAATGTCTAGCGACGCTTTATCGCAAAGTACTAAATCGGCATCACAGCCTACTTTAATTTTGCCCTTGTGGTGCAGTTTAAGCTTGCTCGCAGGGGTAGTACTTACTACTGAAATAGCGTTTTTCAGCGACACATTGTGTTCAAGAACAAGCGCTTTAAATGTTGCAAATAAACTTCCTACTTTACCCACTTCTAAACCAACAAGCGCCCCATTTTCGTTAAACACAGGCAAACTTGCGTTGCCATCAGAGCTCATACTAAGTTGTGAAGCTGGCACACCTTGCGATAAACAATAGGCAATGGCCTGCGCCGCAGGAATTTCACCTTCTTCAATAAACTGTTCATTGGTGCTGGTGGTCATATCAATAACTCCTCCTGCACGGGTCCACGTAATTCCCGCATCAAGAAGGCTTTGATTGCGATTAATGTGCGTTGGATAGAACTGGCTAGCAGGTATGTCGGTTTCATTAACCACATCGTGCAACACAGAAAGCTGGCGCTTTCCATCGCCTGTGTGAATGTAAACTATACCGGCTTTCCCTGAAATCATACCGCCGGTGCGAGCCTGCGCTGCTACTTCAGCGAGTGCTTGAACCGTGGGCTCTGCGGCTCTATGGTCGGCAATGGCCACTTCACCAACCCCAATCATACAATCAATAAGTGCAATATCATCTGTTACGCTACCTGTAATAGTACGAGCAGGTAAGTGATACGAACCGGTGTAGCAATACGCACTTATCCCTTCTATGTTCAGCCCTTTGGCTTTAGCTAATAAGTCGGGCAAAGTACGGGTGGTTGCATCTGTTCCCAGTGCACCAATAACCGTAGTTACACCGTGAAGTGATGCCTCTGTTAACGACATCTGTGGCGTTCGTGTGTGAAAGCCGCCTTCACCGCCGCCGCCAGAAATGTGCACTAAACTATCTACAAGCCCCGGAAGCGCAATTAAACCACTGCCGTCAATCACGTCTACTAAAGACTCATTAATAGCTATGTTTGCATCAATACATGCAATGGCATTGTTGGCAATAAGAATATCTACGGTGCCCATTGGCGAGGGGGCGTAGCATTCCACATTTTTAATAAGCGTAAGCATTTAAGAAAAACCTATAAGAACGGCAGTGACAACGGTAAGTGAAGCAAGAGCAAAAAGACTAGCGCAAAACTTTGCGATGAATTTTACCCATGTCGTCCAACTAACACCAGCCACGCCTAAACAGCCTATTAATGAAGCAGAGGTTGGAATAATTAAATTAGTCAGTCCGTCGCCTAATTGAAAAGCCAATACTGCTACTTGGCGAGTCACGCCAACAAGGTCAGACAGCGGCGCCATTAACGGCATAGTAATAGCTGCTTGGCCAGAACCTGAAGCAATAAAGAAGTTAAACACACTTTGGAATAAAAGCATTAGCCATGCGCTCACTACCGAGCCCGTTTGCGCTAACGCCGTGCCTGTGTGATGTAACAGGGTGTTTAATACCGATGGCGACGTTACATCGTCACCGCCAAGTACTAGTACAATACCTTTTGCCATGCCTACTATTAATGCTGCTGGCAAAAGCGACTGCGCGCCGCTTACAAATGCTGCACTGATGTCATTCATACGCATTCGCCCGCCAAACCAAGCGATAGTACCAATAACAATGCCCATGCAGAAAAACTGTGATGCAATTTGCGGAATGTAGTAGGCATGTACAATTACACCCCACATCACCCAACAAATACTGGCAAAAAAAGCCACAAGAATAAGCTTGTCGGTAACGCTAAAGGTGTGCGCTAGTCCAGTGTCATCTTGTGGTGACTCAATCGTCGTATTAATTGTAGAAGGTGAACTAACACCTGTTTGAGGGTGAGCCTTCAGCTGCTTGGCATAGCGCAGAGTGAACACGAGTCCAAACGCCGTAAACAAAACCCAAGTTGCCATACGAAACGACTGACCTGACATTAGCGGCACGTCGGCAATACCTTGGGCAATAGCCACCGAAAAGGGGTTCATCCAGCTGGTGGCAAAGCCTATTTGCGTAGCCACATAAGTAACAAGCACGGCCATGATGCCGTTGTAACCCATGGCCGTCATTAAGGGAACAAGCACAATACAAAACGCAATGGCTTCTTCACCCATGCCAAAAATAGCGCCGCCGAGTGAAAACAATAAAAACAATGCAGGTAGTAAAAGGTTATCAGCGTGCTGGTAGCGTTTAATAAGCGCCATAATGCCGTTATTAATGGCACCGGTTTGCATAACAATACCAAATGCGCCGCCCACAATAAGAATAAAAGCGATTACGCCTACTGCTGCGCCCCATTTGTCGCCCGACACCATACCGTCGAACGCATAGTTAGCAATACCTGTAGTGTTGCCCGTGCCGTCAAACAACACAAAACCATGGCTCTCTTCTACATAAGCAAAACTGTCTGCATCTAACACGCTCTTAACCGCGCCATTTGATGTCACTATTTCTTTTGTTTCAAATGTACCCGCTGGCACAAGCCATGCCACTAGCCCAGCAAGCAGTATTACAAAAAACAAGATAACGAATGCATCGGGCATTCGCGATGTTGAAGGTGAATGTTGCAACCTTACCTCCTAAAACAAAGAGGGCAATTCGCCCTCTTTTATTACTGGCTTACAATAATAACACTTACTTAAAGTAGTAGCTTAAGGCTAGCGTATATTGCGTGCCGAATGGGTCGTGGTTAAAGGCGTCAAAACCTCTACCCGAGCCATAAGCGGTAGGAGCGTCTCGGTCGAACAGATTGTCGATGGTTAAACGAATATCTGCATTGTCGAAGTAATAGCCGGCACTTAGCGTAACAGTTGTCCATGCGCTCACATCGCGGCTTTGGTCTTCCTCTGTAATAGCGCCAAGTTCAATAAGCTCGTCAATTTCTCTACCGCGTAAGCGAATAATATCGTCTTCGTAGCTGCCGGTATAGAAAACGTAGGCGCCTACGTACCAATCTTCCTGCACATAGAAAAGCTCGGCTGTAGCAACGGTTTCTGGATAACGGAACGTGCCCGCTAACGATTCAATTTCATCCGACCCCGGTCTGTTGCGATCGTAAGTAAGATAATGCGTACCCGAGAAACCAAACTCTAATGTACCGCTGTCTAACTCGTAGAAGTGATCGATATTCCAGTCAATACCTTCAAGTTCCTGAGTGCCCGTATTGTCTAACAGTAAGATGTGATCTCTGAAAAGTGGTAGTTCAGCAAAACGCGGATCGTCAAACGCAACCCAAGCATCTAAAATCTCAGTTAGGTTAGCACCGTCATCTTCAATGGTATTACCTGCGCTGTCGGTTACTAAACACAAATCGTCAAGGTATGAAATACCAATTTCGCCTTCATCCAATACACCACAGTGGCGCAACGACGCATCGGTAATGGCTTGGTTCAACACGCCCGTCATATTGGTATCAACAATGTCTTCATGGTCGAATGTCCAATAATCAACAGTAATATCGGTGTTATCCGTTGGGCTATAAGCAAAACCGAATGAGTACGTTTCCGACTCTTCTGCACGCAATGCGGGGTTACCAAGCTCTAGTACGTTGTTACCACGCACAGTACCTTGGCCTTCACAGTACAAGTCTGCAATTGCGCTGTTTACTGAGCAATCAAAAGAGGCTCGAGTTGTTCTAAGCTGAACACCTGCTTGTGTTAGTGATGGAGCGCGGAACGCTGTAGACCATGAGCCGCGAAGAACTAAATCTTCAATAGGGCGATAAGTGAAGCCAACCTTTGGATTGAAAGTGCTGCCAAAGTCGTTGTAATCATCAAAACGACCTGCAAGGCTAATATCGAATTGGTCGGTTACAGGTACAAATAGCTCTGCAAATACGCCCATTTGGTTTCTGTCTGCCGATGAGGCGCTAGAACCAAAACCGAATACGTCTACTAAGAAGTTATTTTCAGCGCGGGCTTGCGAATCAAGTGAGGGAAGGTCTGTTATTTCCTCACGTCTAAATTCAACACCGGCAGCCAGCAGCACTGCGTTGCCATTGAACTGTGTAATTTCACCATTGATCTTGGCATCAAGACCAAACACTTTACTGGTGCCATCACGCGTTGGGCGCGCTAGCGCTAGCGCTAAAATAGCGTCGTTTGCTGCATCTCCCACTAAAAATGGGTTGTAGGCTGGAAGTAATGTACCGCCGCCACAACTTAAAATGTCGTCAGCACTGTTGTATTGAGCAATGTCTCCGTTGTCGCACAATTCGCCATGAGCCGCTGCTGTGTATTGGTAGCGGTTGTAAATACCCTGAGTGGCTACTTGCTCAGATTCGCTGCGTGAATAAAGTGCGCCAGCTTCCCATTCCCACTCGCCAATGTAGCCTAATAGTGAAGAAACCAAACGTACTGCATTGGTCTCTACTTCAACGGTACGGGGCGCGGCAAAGCGTGCATCATATTGAAAGCCTTCAAGCTCACGGCCCGCCACTGTATCGAAGGGGTCTACGTAAAGGTTATCAAGAATGGCGTTGCGGTCTGCTGCATCAAGTACGTCAAGAGCTTCAACGCCTATCCATGCACCTTCTTCATCGTCAACCTGATTAATGGGAGCAGGTGTAGAAAACGATGTTGACGTGGTGTGCGACGCTAGTAAGTCGGTGCGCCACGTCACGTTTTCGCCTTGGTACGTATAGGTAAAACCACCTGACAATGTTTCTAAAGGCGTTTCAAAATAGTCATCTTCGTTGCCATAATAGGCGCAAATTTCTTCGCCGAACTCAGTAATGGTTAATTCATTAGGGCAGTCAGGCGCAGGCATTTCATTGCCATCTCTAGCGCTATTAAAATAAATGTTTGGCTGGCCTTTCGCTAGATACGAGTAGCTGCTCTCTAAAATTGGATCGCGGGTTTGCGAGAAGTCAGTAGCGCGAATTTCTTTTCTGTCGTAGTAGTCGAAAAACGCCGTTAAGTTACTTCCGTTATCGAAATTCTTACCCCACAGCATTTGCACATTAAACGCACCATGGTCGTTGCTGTTGGTTGTATTTTCGTAGTTAGTTTGAAGCTCTAAGCCCTCATAATCATTTTTCAGAATGTAGTTGATTACACCGGCTACGGCATCTGCACCGTAAATAGCAGAGGCGCCGGTTGCTAGAATTTCAACTCGCTCAACGGCAGAAGCAGGAATGCTGTTGATATCGACAAAGTTTTCAGTGCCAGAAGCAAAAGAACTTGCTGCAATGCGTCGTCCGTTAACCAACGTTAGGGTAGACGAAGGGCCAATACCGCGTAACGAGGCCGCTGCTTGCCCCGGCGGGGTAGAAGTAGATGTTGCACCACTTTGTGTAGTGTCAAATGTTCCTACGCCACCGCGTGCTTGCGTTACCGTGCGCATTAATTCTGAAATAGTAGAGGCACCGGTACGTGCAATGTCTTCTGAAGTCAGTACCGTTAGCGGCTGTGAGCCTTCTAGGTTGGCACCGCGAATGTTACTTCCGGTCACTTGTATGCGTTCAACGGTCTCTTCTTCTGTGGCTTCTTGAGCGAATACAGCCCCAGAAATACAAAGAGATAGATAACTTAGCGTGCCAATAGACACACCCATTTTGTGCATTAACGTCGATTTTTTCATTGTTATGATCCCATAGCGCGCACGGTCTATTGCCGCTTCTAGCGCAATTCAACACCTGTTGTAGTTTAAGAGTTTGCTGCAGGGCGCAGCTGTGCCGCTTCAATGAATTGAAGGGCGAAGGAGCTACTCGTCGAACCACTCCGACAAGTAAAAGTTTTGATAGCGATAGTTGCCTAAATTGGCAGCTTTCTTGATCATCGAATAAACCAGTGTTGTGACGAATTATGCATTTCGTCTGAATCAAATAGCGTTGTTCGGTACTAACTTTACCGTTGACATTAATAACTTGTTAACACTACCGTGGATAAAAGTCAATCAATTAAGTGTGCTGCTGGTTCTAATGAAAGAAGTCTCTTTTTGTCGAAAAAATATTCGTTTAAACGTAAGCCTTAGAATACCGATTTCTGTATTTTTTTGTTTTTATATATCTGTATTTTCTTGTTTTTCTTTTGCTTCTGCCGACTTGGTGTTGGCCGGTGGCGCTTTGAAAACATGCTCGAGTATGTCGACGAAAAACTGTTCGTCGACGATGGATTTTAACAACGCAAAAGCGACTATTTTGTACGAGGTTAATCAAAAGTCGTTAGCGCGATATAAAGCATTGATGGAAATGCACGCAGTAAACAACGATTTTTTATATTCAAAATTACTGCATATAAATTCAAATTCGGCTGGGCTTACAAAAAATGAATTGTTTGATGCGTTAAACAACGAAGGATTTTCAAACAGCGATATTCGAGGGCTTTCAGATGCAGAATATTTCATATTGTTAGATGCACTTGAAATGCAGCAATTAAATGAAAATGGCGCGCGTTTACAAGAAAAAGTATCGCTAGCGAGTACAAAAGAAAAAGCATCGGTTGATGTTTACACAGCTTTTCTTGACGGTGCTCGCGCAAAACGTGCGGCAAAAAATGCTTTTAAAAATGGTTTTAAACAAATAACAGCTGGAGATAATGCGCTAAACACACCTACAAGAATAGGTGTTGTTACCGCTTCATCCCGTGACCCATTTGAAGCTGTCGATTTTTATGTTGGCGTATTTCAACAACCCAATGTAGAAGTCGTTTGGCTTCCTATTTCGCCTGCCTTTCAAAAAGCGGCGTTTATTGAAAGCATGGGAGGCAATGGTTGTGAGCAGCTTGAAACATTTAGAGCACAAAACCATTTATACGACAAAGCGCGCCTTTATCCGCAGCGTACCGACATGCAGCGTCAATGGTGTGAAGATAGCAGTGTAGCTATTAATACTTTGTCTAACCTCGACGGTATTTTCTTCAACGGTGGCGATCAAAGTAAAACATTGGCCGCGCTAAGTACGCCAACGGGTCAGCCGACGCCGTTCCTCAATACTTTGCGCTCAATGTGGCGTAACGATCAAATTATTGTTGGTGGAACAAGCGCAGGCACCGCAGTGCAGGCTGGCGGATACGCCAATGGTCGCCCTGTGCCAATGTTAACCAGTGGAAGCTCAAAAGGCGTGTTGTCTAGCGGTGTGTTTTCGGTTCCACCGGTATCAGAGCGCTGTGAAGATGAGGGCTGTGAGCAGGTTCTTGTTGATAATGCAGTAACCGTTAATCCAACCGGCGGTTTGGGTCTTTTCAATTTTGGTTTACTCGATACCCACTTTTCAGAGCGCGATAGGGAAGTACGCCTTATTGCAGCGACTGCACAAAGCTTGCAGCAGTTTGGTTTTGGCGTTGATGAAACCACAGCATTGGTGGTCGACATGCATAATAATCAACACAATAACCAACATGGCGCAGATTTTACTGTTGTTGGAAAGTCTGGGGTGTTTATTGTCGACCTTGGTCAGGGGCGTGTGGAAGAGTTAAGAAACGGTGCGGCAGCAAGTAGAGTAGTCGCGGGCTCGGCAAGCTATGTTCCAACGGGCGCAAAGGGCACTATTGTTGGTGAAAAACTCACAATCGATTTAACAGCCACAAAAGAGCAAAAAAGTGCTCAGCATAAACGCAAAAATGAAGATGGCGTTTGGCGAGAGCAATCAATGCGCTTATGTCGCGATGGAATCGATGCAGCTTGGGAATTAGAGGGCACGCAGCATGTATTGAAAAAATCTGCCGACTCGGCAGTGTTGCGAAGTCATTATTGTGGCTATAGCAATGTGCCGTTTCTGGTTTATGAGCCCCAATAATAAGGATTCGAAGTGAATAACGGCCTGTCGAGGCCGTTATCGATTATGCCCGTAATACACTTCAACACGCATGGCGACCCCAAAAGAGGTATTAAAATCTTCGTCTCTTAACCAAAGTACAAAAGGTTCAACTTCAAAGAAAAGCCAGTCTCTAAGCGTGTTGTTCCGCCACCGTATCCCTGCATATACCTCTTCAATGCGATAGTTTGGTCGGCTTAGCCCTTCAACCATGGCTCGGGAAACTATGGCGTTTTGGTCATCAATGGCATAAAGGTGATTTATTTCATGGCGCCACAGCCAGTCGTTAGTGTCATCTCTGAAATAAAGTCGGTTGTTTTGTCTTATAAGGTGCTTTCTGTCTATATCGTATTGAATAGCCAGCCCAACTTCTGCGCCTAATCGGTCTCGTGAGTAGTAATACAGTTCACTATCGTATAGCGCTGACAGTTTATCGGTAAACGCGGTCGCGTCGCGATAGCGTCCTCTTACATAAAGCTGATCTCGTCTTCCTGCGCCTACGCGAAAAGAATAGTGAGAGTCTTGTTCTGGCCTAAATCGCAAGGCAATAGTGGCCTGATCCCGATCATTATTATCCGTATTTCGGGCGGCGCGAATGGTATTGTCTTGGGTTTCATCTTCGTTGTCACTTAGTAGCAAATCGACTTTGTCTTCAAGTGCTGGCAGTTTTACGCGAATTCTAAAGCGCACATCCGTGTCGGTAAGCATGCCGTCTCTGGGTTCCCATGCAAACTGAATGCGACCTTCTGCCCTTGCCTTTTCATTATTGTAGCTATGCGCATCGTCAGAGCGAAAAAGGCTATCTAATTGGCGTACGGTGAAATCCATCGAGTCAGTAAAGCTGCGCTGCCACACATCGAACCATTCATTGTGTTGATGTAAGCTGGAAGAAGTCTTTTCAGCTTTTAGTGACGTAACAGCAGTATTAGTGTTTGCAGGAAGCGTGCGCGTGTCTATTTGTGGCTCAAGTGAAATGAGCATAACGGCGTAGCAGATTGTGGAAATGCACGGCAAGCTCACTAACTCCTTGTTTAAATAAGACGTATTGAGCACAATTGATTTATACTCAACGGTTAATAGAAGCATGGATTGGTGATAATGAAACGTCAATCATTATTCACCGTCACAAATATTCAGGTGAAAGCAGCGCCGCGCAATGGCATACTGTGGCAACAGATGTACGGGAGAAAGAATTTATGGGTGGTATTAGTATTTGGCAGCTACTGATTATCTTAGTGATCGTAGTGCTACTTTTTGGTACAAAACGTTTGAAAGGAATCGGTACTGATTTAGGCGGCGCCATTAAAGGCTTTAAAAAAGCCGTTAGTGAAGAAGAGAAAGACGCTGACTTTGAACAGAAAAAGCAAGTAGAAGAGAAATCTACCGCTGACACTGTTTCAACAAAAACGCAGAGTGATGTAAAAGAAAACTCCTAATGTTTGATATTGGCTTTTGGGAGCTATTGGTCATTGGCGTGTTGGCACTTCTTATATTGGGGCCAGAAAGACTGCCAGGAGCAATGCGCTCTACCATTAACACAATTCGCAGCGTGCGCAATGTGGCAACCGGCTTTAAGCAGGAGGTTGAGCATCAATTGCGCGTGCACGAATTGCATGAGAATTTAAAAAAAGCCGAACAGCAAGGGCTCAAAGATCTTTCACCTGAACTTGAACAAAGCGTCGACGAATTAAAAAAAGCGGCCGAATCTGTTCAAGAACCCTATAAAAAACAATAAATGTCTGACGCTAACAACTTAATATCCCACCTTATCGAGCTTCGCAGTCGCATACTTAAAGCATTATTAAGTGTGCTTATTGTGTTCTTATGCCTCGCAGCATTTGCTCAAGACTTGTATCAGCTGCTAGCAAGGCCGCTGTTAGAGGCATTGCCAGAAAACGCCAGTATGATAGCCACTGATGTGGCATCGCCGTTCTTCGCACCCTTTAAATTAACGCTAGTACTGTCATTCTTTATCGCCATTCCTTATGTACTTTATCAAGTTTGGGGCTTCGTGGCTCCTGGGCTGTATCGCAACGAAAAGCGTTTGGTAGCACCTTTACTTCTGTCTAGTACTTTGTTGTTTTATGCAGGAATGGCGTTTGCGTACTTTGTGGTATTCCCCATCGCGTTTGCATTTTTTACCAGCGTTGCGCCGGAAGGGGTGACGGTAAGTACCGATATATCGAGCTATCTTAATTTTGTTCTGAAACTGTTTTTTGCTTTTGGGGTCTCATTCGAGATACCTATTGCCATTATTCTTATGTGTTGGACCGGCGTAACAGACGCCAAATCGCTGCGCGCCAAGCGCCCATATGTTGTTGTTGGTGCGTTTGTGGTTGGCATGTTGCTTACACCGCCTGACGTTATTTCACAAACCCTATTGGCTATTCCAATGTGGTTGTTGTTTGAAGTAGGCGTCATCATTGGTGGGCTTTACGCAAAGCGTTCAGAACGCGCAGCAGAACAACAGTCTGAAAGCTCAGACAACACATAACAGCTATAACAAAGGAATTAAAATGAAAAAACGCGCTGTTTCTCTTATTGCCCTAATATGCGCTTTAGGTGCTTCGTCGGTTCAGGCCGAGACCGTTGCGCAAGCCATTGAAAAATGCCGAAACACAGATAACAGCCTAAAACGCCTGGTGTGTTACGACAACGTTGCTAAGTCATTGCGCCAATACGAAGGTGTTGATAGCGAGCTAAGCCAACTTCCTGCGCTAACAGTAAAGCGCCCAGCCTCTGTACCTTCAACGCCAGTACAGCCTGCTCAGCCAGAAGCGCGTAATGCAGTGCCTGAAAATGAATTCGGTTTAGAGCATAAACGCGACCTATCTAAAGAAGCTTCTGAGCTTCAAGTGACCATTGCAGAGCTATCTAAAACTGTGCGTGGAAAACATAAACTTACTTTCAGCGATGGCTCGGTGTGGCAACAAACCGACGAAACTTACCTTAAGTTTGAAAAAGGGCAGGTAGTTACCGTTGAGCGTGGCTTGTTAGGTTCATTTTATTTGAGCGTTGAAGGCCTAAATAAGCGCATGAAAGTAAAGCGCCTAAAATAGATGGCGTGGTTTGATGCTGGCGTTAACCTTCTTGATAGTCGGTTTGATGCCAACGACATCATTGCCCGTGCCCAGCAGGCCGGTGTGAGCAAGCTTTGTGTTATTACTACGCATCCTAATGAATGGAAAAGCGCGGTTGCACTTCACAAAGCGTTCCCTGATACCTGCTGCTACACCATTGGGGTTCACCCCCACAATGCAAAAGATGTGTTGCCAGAGCATTATGAGATGCTGCGCGAAATGGCAACGCAACCAGGGTGTGTGGCAATAGGCGAGTGTGGTTTAGATTTCAATCGCAACTTTTCTGCGCCTGAAATACAGCTTACTGTGTTCGAAGCACAGCTAAAAATAGCAAGCGAGCTTGAGCTGCCAGTTTATCTTCACGAACGCGACGCATTCGAGCAGCAGTTATCGTTGTTAAAACGTTACATGCCATCGCTTACCGGCGGCATAGCACATTGTTTTACAGGAACTAAAGAGCAAGTAGAAGCATACGTGGCGCTGGGGTTGTACATTGGTGTAACTGGATGGGTGTGCGACGAAAAGCGTGGCGGCGATTTGCGAGAGGCCGTTCACAGCATCCCATTAAATAAATTGGTGTTGGAAACCGATGCTCCTTACCTTTTCCCCAAATCATTAAGGCCGCGTAAGCGCAACAACGAGCCTGCATATCTTCCTCACATTGGGCAGTACCTTAGCGAGCATTTAGGCGAAACAACAGAAACTTTGCGCGATTGTAGCTATGCTAACACGTGCACTTTATTCTCACTCGGCGAGTAGCGCGTTAGATGCAAATTAATTCGAAGGTACTGAAAAATTACGATGCGGGGTTAATATTAATTACCGCTGTTGCGGTAGTGTCATTTATTTTGTTTTCGCTTAGCCTTACACCCAATAAAGGCGCTGCACCACAATACTCGCAGTTAATGTACACCATAGATGAAGATGAATTCCTTTCCTTCGACAATATCACCCGTTTAGATACCGACAAATGGCTCCCCACCACCTCGCCTGTAAATTTGGGCATGAACACGGCTGTGCATTGGTTTTCGTTTGTCATTCCTCCAACTCAAAGCGCAAGTGATAGCTTCTTACTTCATATCGATTATCCGCTGCTAGATTACCTTGATGTAGGTGTTTACAGCCGAGTAGGCAGTACGCCCATTACACAGTTTTCCGCTGGCGATGCACAAATGCTATCAAAGCGCCCCATTGTGCATACCAAGCCCTTATTCCCACTGCCATCAAGTGCTGAATCGCAGCGGGTTATTGTGCGCGTTCAAACTTCAGGCACAATTAGGTTGCCAGTGCGTATTTGGGAAGAAAAAGCGTTCTTAAGCTTCAGCACTAGTCGCAACCTTGCGTTGGGGTTATTTTTTGGTGTGTTGGTTGCCATGGGGGTAAGCAATGCGTTTTTGACGGTTACGTCGCGCAGTACTTCTTTTATGTTTTATTCAGGGTACGTGCTAAGTTTGGCGCTTACGCTGGCAACGCTACACGGTTTTGGGTTTACCTATTTATGGGCTGACAATACGTGGTTTCAAAGTAAAGCGATTATTGTTTTTGCAAACGCAACCATCATGTTTGCCACGCTGTTTACACGAAGTTTATTGCCCGTAAAAGAACACAGCGTTTTACTGGATAAAATTACGCTTATTGCTAGTGGTGTTTGCGCGTTAAGCATTGTGCTTGGCTTATTTTTACCCTACTACTTCATGATAAAAGCGTATTTACTGTTGCTAAGTCTTATCGTTATCTACACGCTCGCACTAGGTGTCTGGCTGTCATTAAAACGTGTTGCCGTAGCGCGTTACTTCACTATTGCATGGGCCTTTTTGTTAATAAGCGGGCTAAGCGCAAGCTTAGATAATGTAAATTTTATAAACCTGCCCATTTCTTCTAATAACCTGCTGATTATTGGTGGCGCTGTTGAAACGCTAATTTTGGCGCTCATTCTTTCTATAAGCTACAGCCACAGCCGAGACGACTTAATTGAAGCGCAGCAGTTTGCACTAGAACAGGAAAAACAAGCCAACACAGCAAAGGAAAACTTGCTAAGTGTGCAGCAGCGTTATCAAGACGATCTTGAATACAAGGTTCAAGAGCGCACGCTAGAGTTAGAAATTACGCTTCGCGAGCTTTCCGAAGTAAATCAGGAGCTAGAACGGTTAAACGCCATCGACCCGCTTACTGGCGTGCACAACCGAAGGCACTTTGATAAGCGTCTGCGAAATGAAGGGCGTCGTAGCCGCCGAGAAGAAACTCCGCTGTCATTAGCCATTATTGACGTTGACTACTTCAAGCAAATTAACGACAAATATGGTCACGACGGTGGTGATGCGTGTTTGATTCACGTTACCAAAGTCTTGCAAAAACTTATTCAGCGCCCTACAGATGACTTATGTCGTATCGGTGGTGAAGAATTTGCCATTATATTGCCTAATACCGACTTAAACGGCGCGTATCACGTGGCCGAGAGTATGCGTGCTTCGCTGGAACAATCGCCAATGACCTACGACGGTGAGCAAATACAGCTTACGGTGAGCGCAGGGGTGTCCACTACTGTTATTCAAAGTGAAGAGCACGCACAAACACTATTTCGCTATGCCGATGAGTTGCTTTATCAAGCCAAAGCGGCTGGGCGAAATATCGTAATTCACCAAAATTTACAGGACAAATCATGACGTCTTCTTCTTTTCCTCTTCGCAGAATGCGCCGCCTCCGTGCAAAAGACGCCTTACGTGGCTTGGTGGCTGAGCACGCGCTGACTACTGATGATTTGATTTACCCGGTTTTTGTATTGCCGGGTGCCAATGCACGTGAAGCCGTACCGTCGATGCCAGGTGTTGAGCGTCTGTCTATTGATTTACTCATTCAAGAAGCGGCGCGTTGGGTTGAGTTAGGTATTCGTACATTTGCACTGTTTCCTGTTACTCCTATGTCGTTAAAGTCGGACTGTGCCAGTGAAGCATTTAATCCAGAAGGGTTAGCACAGCAGGCTATGCGTGCAATGAAAAAGGCTTATCCTGACGTTATGCTTATGTCTGATATTGCGCTGGATCCTTTCACGTCACACGGCCAAGACGGCTTAATTGATGAGAATGGCTATGTGATGAACGATGAAACGGTAGACGTGCTAATAAAGCAAGCATTATCACATGCAGAGGCCGGCGCTGATATTGTTGCTCCTTCAGATATGATGGATGGGCGTATAGGAAGTATTCGTAAAGCCCTTGAGGACGCTGGCCACGTTAACACGTGTATTATGGCCTACTCAGCGAAATACGCCTCAGCTTACTATGGCCCGTTTAGGGATGCGGTCGGCTCAGCAGCCAATATAAAAGGCGGCAACAAGAAAACATATCAAATGGACCCTGCCAATACCGATGAAGCACTTCACGAAATAGCGCTGGATATTGATGAAGGTGCAGATATGGTCATGGTGAAACCTGGTATGCCGTATCTAGATGTAGTACGACGCTGCAAAGAAACGTTTAAAGTGCCTACCTTTGCCTATCAAGTAAGTGGTGAATACGCAATGCATCAGGCAGCATTCGCCAATGGCTGGCTTAATGAAGATGCAGTAGTGTTAGAGTCGCTTCTAGCATTTAAGCGCGCAGGAGCAGACGGTATTTTAACGTATTTTGCACCTAAGGCTGCTGAACTACTTCAAAAGCAAAAATAGCCTCACAAGAGGCTATTTACATACTAATTCACAGCCCGCTTTGTGCTGTAACCAACACTCGTTGGCAAGTTCTGCATTAATTAACGGGTGCGACTTCAACCATCCCTCTGGAAAGGTCAGTGTCCAGCGGTCGTCTTCACACAGCAAAGACACCTCTGGAATGTGTTTGTTCTGACGGCGAAGGCATAGCACTACTGAAATACGCAGCACGCGCATTAAGCCCTTAAGCATAGGGCGGTAGTCTTCGTGATACTTGTCGAATACGCTGGCCGTAATGTCTAGCCTGTGCTGCGCAACCAAGTCGCGTATAGCGGCACGCTGAAGCCGCGTAAAACCTGGTAGGTCAATGTGGCTAAGAATGTACTCGCCGTGTTCGTGGTGTTTTTTATATTCTATATGCAGCCCAATTTCGTGTAGCTGAGCTGCTGCGCCCAATATGGTTTCTGTGTCTAAGTGGCAGATGTTGCGCTGCGCGCACAGCTGGTGGCATAGTCCAAGCGCCACCTGACGTACAACATTGGCGTGGTTATTATCAATGTGGTAGCGCTGCTTAGCTTGGTTTAGTGTTTGTTGACGACGATCATTGTCGGTCACATTATCAAGCATGCCGTAAATGAGGCCTTCACGTAGAGCGCCACCTGAAATATTCATGTTTTTGATTTGTAGCGCTTCAAACAAACAAATTAAAATGGCTAAACCCGATGGGAATATCGCTTTTCTATTGTCTTCAAGGCCATCTATATCAAGTGTGCTGATGTGACCGCAATCAATGCACTGCTGTTGAAGATGGTATAAATAATCTAGGCGAATGGCGTCGCTAATACCCTGAGCAACCAAAATCTCAGTAATAGCCTGTGGCGTACCTGACGCGCCCAAACAGTTTTCCCAATCGAAGCATAGAAAGGTGTCAGACACATCTTTGATAAGTGCATGGGCAGCCGCTTTTGCATTATCGAAGTTGGCTTGTGTTATTTCGCCGCCCTCAAAGTAGCGCTCCATAAAGGTAACGCAACCCATATCCAAGCTTTTCAGATGAATGGGCTGCATATCATTACCGATAATGATCTCGGTACTGGCGCCGCCAATGTCAATCACCAAGCTGTTGCCTTGGTTTGCCGACGTGTATGCTACGCCTAAATAAATTTGGCGCGCTTCTTCTTCACCACTTATCACGTTGAGTTTGTGATTTAGAATGGCTTCAGCTTTTTTGATAAATTCGTGAGCGTTGGTAGCAAGTCGCAGCGTGGCGGTTGCGACAATTTTGATATTAGAAGGTGGGATGTCTTGTAAACGCTCCGAGAATACTTGCAGGCACTGCCAGCCGCGTTCCATGCTTTCAGTATCAAGTGCAAAATGCTCATCCAAACCGGCGGCTAATCGCACTTTCTGTTTTATCTTCCCGATAATCTGCACACTGCCGTTTACCACATGCACAATAACCATGTGAAAACTGTTCGAGCCCAAGTCTATGGCGGCGTAATACTCGCCATAGGTTTGCGCGTCGTGCTGTAATTCTGCCTGCATAGTTTCTCGTTCTTGCTATATACCGTTATGCTTTATTTTTTCGCTACGTTTTGTTCGCTATGGCATTACGCCCTGTTGTTTCGGTTTTGCGGCTTACCTCGGCCTCTACCATTACCGCGACGTGAAGAGTTACGGTTGTTTGGTGCACGTCTTCTGCGTGGTTTCGGTGGCGTTATGTCTTCAAGCAGGGCGCTGCGATCGTAGTCGGTCACAGGGATTGCTTGCTGAATATATTGTTCAATTGCCGGAAGATTAAGCGCGTATTTTTCACAAGCAAAACTAATTGCAATGCCGCTTTGTCCTGCACGACCAGTACGACCAATTCGGTGAACATAGTCTTCTGCATCATCAGGTAAGTCGAAGTTAAATACGTGCGTTACCGCATCAATATGCAAACCGCGCGCGGCGACATCTGTAGCCACTAATATGTCTGAGTTACCTTTGGTAAAGTCTTCCAATATGCTTAGGCGCTTCTTCTGTGGCACATCGCCGCTGAGTAAGCCAACGCGGTGACCATCAGCAGTGAGCCAGTCGGTAACTTTCTCACAGCTGTTTTTAGTGTTCGCAAAAACAATCGCTTTTTCTGGCCACTCTTCTTCAAGCAACGTTAATAGAAGCAGCATTTTATCGTCGTCAGACGGATAGAAAAGCTCTTGGGTTACACGCGTCGCCGTTGTTTGCTCGGGCGCAACCTGAACATGCGTCGGGTTATTCATGTGCTCGTAAGCCAGTTCTTGAACGCGATAGCTCAAGGTGGCCGAGAACAACATGCTTAAACGTTCTGCGGCAGGTGGCATACGGCGGAATAAGAAGCGGATATCCTTTATAAAGCCCAAATCGAACATACGGTCGGCTTCATCAAGTACGGCAACCTGAATATTTTTCAGAGTAAACACGTTCTGTTTGTAGTAATCCAGAATGCGTCCTGTCGTACCAATAATAATATCTACACCTTCTTCTAACGTTTCCCGTTGACTTTGGTAACCTTCGCCCCCATAAATCAAACCAAGCGTTAAACCGGTATGTTCACTAAGCAGTTTTGCATCGTTGTAAATCTGAACAGCAAGCTCTCGGGTCGGTGCCATTATTATTGCACGCGGACCATTTGATTTGCTGTTATCTGTGTTTTCTGCTTTGCTTAGCAAATAGTGAAATGTAGCCACCAAGAAGGCAATGGTTTTGCCTGTACCCGTTTGGGCTTGACCTGCAATGTCGTGACCTTCTAATAAAGGAGGCAGTGCAAGGGCTTGTATTGGTGTACAATGTGAAAAATTAGCTGCCGTCAAGGCGTCAACAACCTTGCCGTTAATCGGCAGGTCGGAAAAATGAGTATCAGTTAAGTGAGTAGGCATAGCTTATAGCTTATCAGTGCTTGCATTAAAAAACAGTTTCTATATAACACTTATGGTCGGGCTGAGACAAATCAGCAACAGTCCAAAAATGGAGAAAAGAATGAGCGACAAAATTATCCAGTTATCTGACGATAAATTCGAAGCAGATGTTATCAATGCTGAAGGTCCTGTACTGGTTGACTTCTGGGCTGAATGGTGTGGCCCGTGTAAAATGATCGCACCAATCTTAGAAGAAGTTGCGACCGAGTTTGATGGCAAGTTAACAGTTGGCAAGTTGAATGTCGATGAAAATAACGAAACTCCGCCTAAATATGGCATTCGTGGCATTCCTACATTGTTACTTTTCAAAAACGGCAATGTAGCGGCAACTAAAGTTGGTGCACTATCAAAAGCACAATTAACAGAGTTCCTTAACGAGAACCTGTAATCGATACACGTCAAAACCGGTGCATTTTTGCGCCGGTTTTTTTGTTTTACCTTTCCTAATAATTACGCTTTGCTTTTTTATCATCAAACGCTCGCTCCAAATTATTTAACAATTCAGCAGTAAAACGCTGGACGTTGTTTAAATATAGTGCTAACTTTTGTTAAGCGCTCATCCGAGCAGCATTCTGCTTACGCCCACATCCGGGTGAAATCAAATCTAAACTAGAACAGAGTGACTATAAGTCCTGTAAGCGAAGTTCAAGCACAAAGACCCACCAGTATGAATTTAACTGAATTAAAGAACAAACCAATAAGCGAGTTGGTTGCCCTGGCCGAGGAAATGGGCCTGGAAAACATGGCGCGCGCCAGAAAACAAGACATCATTTTCTCAATCCTAAAGACGCATGCAAAAAGCGGCGAAGATATCTTTGGTGATGGGGTACTAGAAATTTTACAGGACGGTTTCGGCTTTTTGCGTTCAGCTGACTCTTCGTATCTTGCTGGTCCAGACGATATTTACGTCTCTCCAAGTCAGATTCGACGTTTCAACCTTCGCACAGGTGACACCATCGCCGGGAAGATTCGCCCGCCGAAAGACAGCGAACGTTATTTCGCTCTGTTAAAAATTCGTGAAGTAAACTTCGACAAGCCAGAAAACTCACGTAATAAAATTCTTTTCGAAAACCTTACGCCGCTTCACGCAGCCGACCGTCTTCGGATGGAACGTGGTAATGGCTCTACTGAAGACATTACTGCACGTGTACTCGACTTGGCCTCACCTATTGGTAAGGGTCAGCGTGGTCTTATTGTTGCACCACCGAAAGCGGGTAAAACGCTTCTACTTCAAAACATTGCACAGTCGATTGCCGCTAACCACCCAGAGTGTGAGTTAATGGTATTGCTTATCGACGAGCGTCCTGAAGAAGTAACTGAAATGCACCGCCTTGTACAAGGTGAAGTCGTTGCATCAACGTTCGACGAGCCAGCAAGCCGTCACGTACAAGTTGCTGAAATGGTTATCGAGAAAGCAAAGCGCCTTGTTGAACATAAAAAAGACGTGGTTATCTTGCTTGACTCAATTACGCGTCTAGCCCGTGCATATAACACCGTTATCCCATCGTCAGGTAAAGTACTTACCGGTGGTGTTGACGCCAACGCTCTGCACAAGCCAAAGCGCTTCTTCGGTGCTGCGCGTAACGTTGAAGAAGGTGGCAGCTTAACAATTATTGCTACTGCACTTATCGATACCGGCTCTAAAATGGATGAAGTTATCTACGAAGAGTTTAAAGGTACAGGTAACATGGAATTACACCTTAACCGCAAAATTGCAGAAAAGCGTGTATTCCCAGCTATCGACTTCAACCGTTCAGGTACCCGTCGTGAAGAGCTACTTACAGCTCAGGATGAACTACAAAAAATGTGGATCCTTCGTAAAATTGTTCACGAAATGTCAGAAATTGACGCTATGGAATTCCTTATCAGCAAGCTTTCGATGACGAAAACTAACGATGAGTTCTTCGATGCAATGCGCAGACAGAAAAGCTAAGTAATTTTCTGATATTTATAAGAAAGGCACCCGTAGGTGCCTTTTTTGTTTACTTGAGAAAAAGTAGTTGTCCGCCGTATACTTTAGTCTAATACTCACTGTGGTGTGAATGGGGTATTTTCTGCAAACAACTAGTTTTGTGCTGCAGTGTTATCACGCCCACCAAACGCTCTACTTTGTTCACAGCTTTAAAGGAAGATAAACCATGCACTACAACGTGTTCCGCAAATTTTTAGCGCTTACCTTTGTTGGAGCTGCACTCTTAAGCGCCTCTACTATCACTAGCGCGAGTAATGCTGATGTAGAAGCGCTGGCTACAGCGGTTGAGCCAGATGTCATCAAATGGCGTCATCATTTCCACGAGTTTCCTGAATTATCTAACCGCGAGTTTAAGACCGCCGAATACGTTGCAAATTATCTAAAAAGCCTAGGGCTTGAGGTGCAAACAGGTGTAGCTAAAACGGGTGTAGTGGCCATACTTGATTCAGGTAAACCTGGTCCGGTAGTAGCGCTTCGTGCTGATATGGACGGCTTACCGGTAAAAGAACAGAACGATTTGCCGTATCGCTCAACACAAATAGGTGAATACAACGGCAATGAAGTGCCTGTTATGCACGCCTGTGGTCACGACACACATATGGCTATGTTGATGGGGGCTGCAACCATACTAACCGAGATAAAAAGCGAGTTGAAAGGCAAAGTTAAGTTTATCTTTCAACCCGCTGAAGAGGGCGCTCCGGCGGGTGAAAAAGGTGGCGCTGAAGTTATGGTGCAGGAAGGCGTTTTAAAGAACCCTGACGTAGATGCCATTTTCGGTTTGCACATTAATGCCAATACTGATGTGGGCTCTGTTCGCTACAATGCAGGAGGCACAATGGCAGCAGTAGACCCGTTTAAAATTGTGATACACGGTAAACAAGCCCATGGTGCTTATCCATGGAAAAGTGTAGACCCTGTAGTTACTGCCGCACAAATGATCATGTCTATACAAACTATCGTTAGTCGCGAGCTTAAACTTATTGACGACGCAGCGGTGGTTTCAATTGGCTCAATCCATGGTGGTAATCGTTCAAACATTATTCCTAATGAAGTGGAAATGGTGGGTACCATTCGCACCTTAAACAAGGCTGCACGTGAGCATATTTATGAAGCATTGCCACGAAAAGTAAAAGCCATCGCTGAAAGCATGGGCGCCGAGGCCGAACTTACGCTTCCGCTTGATTACTATTACCCTATTACCTACAACGACCCAGCGCTTACACAAGCTATGTTGCCAACCATGCAGCGTACCGCAGGTGCTGATAAAACCTTGTTATCTAAGCCAGTAACCGGTGCCGAGGACTTCTCGTTCTTTCAGGAAAAAGTACCTGGTCTTTATGTATGGGTAGGTGGCAAGCCACTTGATGTGAGTGAAGAAGATAGCCCTGCTCACCATACGCCTGAATTTTACGTTGATGATGCGGGTATGAAGCTCGGCGTTAAGCTTCTTACCAACTTTACGCTCGACTACATGGCTCAACATTAAGCGCAACCTTAGGCTAAACAGCAAGCCCATTAGTTATGAAAAGGGCTAGGTAACTATTTTGAAATTAGGCAGTATTTCTATTTCGCTATCATGGGCCTTGGTTTTTCAAGCCATTCTTACGTGCTTACTCGGCGTGGGGCTTAACGCGCTTGAAGCACCCTTTGATAGCTCCGGTATTGCTATTTTCGGCGTAAGCGCGGCTGTTTACGCGGCCATGCGCTTCCATCCTGTTATTGCTATCCCTATTGCGCTTATTATTAGTGTCCCGCTTTGGTTAAACGAAGGCAGTATTGTTGGTAAAGAAAGCCTCACTTTGTTGCCTATTGTCTTAAGCCTTTTTGGTTATCAAAAATCGCTTAAGCAAGTGATTAAAGTTGGTGCGGGCTTTTGGTCAATTGTTTTCCTACCTATATTGCTGCTGGAGCACTCTTTAGATAATAGCGATAACATCAATATGGTGTTTTCAGGTGTGTTGGTAACCTGGGTAAGCGGTGTGTTTGGCTTGGTCACTGGGCACTTTGCCTATCTTGCAGTTCACGGCCTAAGACGCCAGACATCGTCTAAGTCAGAGCGCATTTCGCTGCATTTCTTGTTTGGCTATTTCTTTTCGGGCTGCTTTTTCGTAGCGTCTATGGCGGTTATTTATTTGTCAATAAGCCTGTTTCAGCAGCAGCAAGAGCGCCAAATTCACAGCTACATGAAGCAGCGGGTGAAAGTACTTGAATTCCAGCTTTCCGACTTTATTCGCCGACATCAAAATGCCATCGCAGGCGCAGCCCAAATGCTTTCAAGCGACGTGGTTAAAGACAACAAAGATGCCGCTGCAAATACACAGTTAACAATACTGGCTACACGTTACCCCGAATTCTTAACCTTTCTTGTAGCCGACAAAGAAGGTGAAATAAAACAAGCATATCCACCCACCATGCTTGAAAAGGCGCGGGAAAGCGGTATGCCCAATGTTGCCTACCGTCCGTACTTTTATGAAGTAATGCAAAGCGGTCAGCCTTTCTTGTCGAACGTGTTTCAAGGCAGAGGGTTTGGAAATGATCCAATTATTGCGTTATCGGCGCCAATTGTAGACGTCAACGGTGTGCCCACTGGTATTGTGGAAGGTTCACTGTCTTTAAAAAGTTTTGCCGCAGTCGATAACTTGAGCTTAGGCGGCTTCTCGATGCTGATAGAAGATCAGAAAGGCGAGGTAATCTACGCGTCAGAGCGTCTTCAAATGCAACCGTTAACAAAAGCGCCCTTTTATGGATGTGAGCCTACCTGTCCTATAGAAGTAAAAGATGTTAACGATGATAGAACGTGGCTGCGTTTTGCAGAGCCTTTATCCTTTGCCAACTGGACCGTGAGCTATTACTTCGACAAACGCCTAGTCATGGTGTTGATGAGTAGCTACTTGCTTAAAGATCTGCTTTTGCTTTTGGTCTTGTCTTTGTTTGGTAGTTTTACAGGTTATGTAGTAGCTAAAATGGTGGGAGCTCCAATACGTAGACTCGTGCGTTATATTGCAGAGTTTGACCCCAAACAGAAAGACACCGCCAAGCTTTCTCAGCGCACGTTACATATCCAAGAGTTGTCATCACTAAGCGATGAATTCATGAGCCTTGAGCGCCGTTTAATGAAGGCGTTTGACGACTTAGAAGCCGCTCGTGAAACCGAGCAAAGCTTGAACGTAGAGCTGAGCGATTTGAACCAGTCGCTTGAACATCGTATAGAAGAAAAAACGCATCACCTTGCAAGCGCGTTAAAAGAAGCGGAAGCTGCAAACATAGCAAAAACGCAGTTCTTAGCTAATATGAGCCACGAAATTCGTACGCCGATGAATGGCATCATAGGGTCATGCGAGCTTATGCTAGAGAATAAGCTACCATCACACATAGAAGCACGTGCTAAAACCATTTCTAGGTCGGCCACTAACTTACTAATGATCCTAGATAGTATTCTCGACTGGTCTAAAATTGAGTCGGGTAAAATGCTTGTCGATACCCATAACACTGATGTTAGCGAGTTAATTGACGCATCTTGCGAACTTTACCGCTATATCAGTGAAGCAAAGGGCATTGAAATTATTACTAAGATGTCTGACAACTTGCCTACGCACCTGTACTTAGACGCAGGCAAGGTAAGTCAGATAGTGAATAACCTAATCAGCAATGCCATTAAATTTACCAATGAAGGTAACGTTCAAGTACTTACAGACTACGACGGTAGTGCGCTTACTGTGTCGGTGGTAGATACAGGTATAGGCATTGAAGCAGACAAACTTGGCAGAATTTTCGAAAAGTTTGAGCAAGCAGATGCGTCTACAACGCGCCACTTTGGCGGCACGGGATTAGGGTTAGCTATCTCTAAAGGGTTAGTAGAGCTAATGGGCGGCGAACTGCATGTTGAAAGTGAAGTGGGGCAGGGCACAACGTTCCGTTTCTATATTCCGTGCACAGTTGGCGAAAACGATACCGCCAATGGTGATGACACCATAGTGGCATTGCCTGACAAATTACGTGTGCTGTTGGCAGAAGATAACGATATAAACGCTGAAATCGTTATTGATATGTTTGCTTCGGAGAACATTACATGTATTCGCACTAAAAACGGTAAAGATACCGTTGAAGCCGAGAAACGTTACGATTTCGATATTATTTTGATGGACTGTCAAATGCCGGTGATGGACGGGTTTACTGCCGCGTCGATTATTCGCAAAGAAGGCAGAAATAAACAGAACATTAAAATAATTGCGCTAACGGCCAACGCGTTTACCGAAGACAAAAATGCCTGCATAGAAGCAGGCATGAATGCGCATTTAAGTAAGCCTATTCGCAAAAAAGTGTTATTTGACAGTATTGCCCGTGAACTTAGTCGCGTTTAGTGCAACGCCTTTATCATTATTCCTACCATCACTTACAATGCGCAGCACCAGATAACCTAGGCAGGCCGACACTAACGAGCCTGCTAAAATTCCCACTCGCTCATCGAATATCTGATTAATGCCCGTTTGTTCGAACGCCAGACCACCTATGAATAAACTCATGGTAAACCCTACACCGCATAACAGGGCACAGCCATAAATGTGCTTTAAGTTTAGGTCATGAGGTAACGAGGCTAATTTCAGTTTTACCATCAGTAAACAACCTCCAAACACGCCCAGCTGTTTACCCACTACTAGGCCTAAAAAGATACCAAAGGTCACTGGATGAAAAATACCTTCTGGGCTGATATTGCCAAAGCTAATACCGGCATTTGCAAAGGCAAATAAGGGTAAAATAGCAAAGCTCACCGACCCATTTAGACTGTGCTCTAATCGGGTGACGGGGGAATAAGTCGTATCGTTAGGATCACGCATGGGTATAAATGCCGCTAAAACAACACCGGCTAACGTTGCATGCACACCCGATTTCAGCATAGCTACCCATAATACTACGCCCACAAGTACGTAAGCAGGTATATCCACTACATTGCGTTTATTCATTTGCCATAACAGCAGTAAGCATGCAGCAGCGATGTAAAGCGCACCAGCTGTGATGTTATCCGTATAAAATAGCGCAATAATTACAATAGCGCCGATATCGTCGATAATGGCAAGGGTAACAAGGAACACCTTCAAGCTCGTGGGAACACGGCTGCCTAACAGTGCAAGCACACCTAGCGCAAAGGCAATGTCGGTTGCCGCGGGAATAGCCCATCCAGCCACTGCCACAGGGTTGTCCCAATTAATACTTACGTAAATAAGCGCAGGGACTACCATGCCGCCAATGGCCCCGCCAGTGGGCAGTACAATATTACTTGGGTTTGATAACTCGCCTTCGCAAATTTCACGTTTCAACTCTAGTCCTACGTGAAAAAAGAAAATAGCCATCAGACCATCGTTAATCCAAAGCAATAGCGGTTTGTCGATTGCCCAAGAGCCAGCGGAAATTTGTACCGGCATTGTAATAAGCTGGTCGTAAACGGTATCAAGCGGTGAATTTGCAATAATAAGTGCTAGCACTGTCGCTAACATTAACAATATACCGGGCGCCGCTTGGCGATTGAGAAAGTCTGAAACAACGTCATGAACCTCTTCAATCACGTCATCAATGACATCGGGTTCGTGCTTGTGTGTCATGGTTATTCTCCTGCGTCCGTTATAAAAAGCCATTTTCCATGGCGACTTTATGTTCTTTATTTATAGGCCCTTGTTACCTTGCGATAAAATATTTAAAGGCTGTATTGAAGACACTATATCGTCTTAAAAATTGTTTATTAATTCTAGTTCATACGGCTGTTTTGCGAGTCGAAGATCACATTAAGGCATAAGCGGCATATTGGCTGAAAGGGGCATTTAAGTGGGTTTTGCGGTGGGATTTTAAACTGTTTTAGGCTACAATCGCGGCCTTTCCAAGGTTGTCCACTTTACCTACCCCGAGGATCTCTAGATGGCAAAAGTCGCGATTGTAATGGGTTCAACTTCAGACTGGCCTACCATGCAGCAGGCCGCGAAAATGCTGAAGTCGTTTGGTGTTGAATTTGAAGCGAAGGTGGTGTCGGCACATCGTACACCTAACTTGCTAGTAGAGTTTGCCGAGCAAGCCGCAGATGAGGGCTTTAGCGCCATTATTGCAGGTGCTGGCGGCGCAGCGCATTTGCCAGGAATGATTGCAGCCCACACACACCTACCAGTGTTCGGTTGCCCGGTTAAATCCAAAGCGTTAAATGGTTTAGATTCACTGCTGTCTATTGTACAAATGCCAAAAGGCGTAGCTGTAGGTACGCTAGCTATTGGTGAGGCTGGCGCAGCAAATGCAGGCCTTCTTGCTGCGCAGGTTGTTGCGCTTCAAGACGAAAGTGTTCGCAACGCTGTTATTGCATTTAGACAGTCTCAAACTGACACAGTTTTGGCTTCAAGCAATACATTGGAGCTAGATGAATGAGAGTAGTAGTTTACGGCGCAGGCCAACTTGCACAAATGATGTACCTTGCGGGTAGCCCACTTGGTATAGACGTACAAGCTGTTGACGTAAACAACGACACCGTTGTACATCCCGTCAGCAAAACACCTTTAGACATAACGTTAGAGCAGGCGCTTGAAGCGGCTGACGCATTAACCGTTGAGTTTGAACACGTGCCTGAGCGTCTGCTTGAGCAGGCGGCGCAAACCAATAAGCTAATGCCTAACATCGACAGTATCTTGGTAGGTGCTGACCGCGTTAGAGAGAAAAAGCTGCTTGAAAAGATGGGTGTAGCGAATTGCGAACATCGCATTGTTACGCATTTAGACCAGCTTGACGATTGTGTAACTGCATTGGGAAGTAAGCTTATCCTGAAAGCTAGCCGCGATGGTTACGATGGCTACGGTCAGTGGCGTTTGGCCGATGAAGCCGACCTACCAGAGCTTAAAAATGCGTTAACAGGGTTAGATCTTGAAAACGTACCGCTGGTGGTTGAGAAAATGGTGGCTTTCGATAGAGAGCTATCACTTATTGGTGTACGCAACGCCAAAGGCAATATTCGCACCTATCCGCTTGCAGAAAACTTGCATCATCAAGGTCAGCTGCACGTGTCTGTTGCACCTGCAACTCATGTTGACGACGCATTGCAGGCTCAAGCTCACGACATTTTATCAAAACTTGCCGAAGGTATGGACTATGTTGGCGTGTTAGCCGTTGAGTTATTCCAAGTTGGCGATAAGTTGCTGGTCAATGAACTTGCACCTCGCGTTCATAATTCGGGTCACTGGAGTCAGTCTGGCGCCGTTACTAGCCAATTTGAAAACCATTTGCGCGCTGTGTGTGGATTGCCGCTTGGCGACACTAGCGCAATCGGCCCAAGTGCAATGGTAAATGTTATTGGTTGCAGTAGCTTCTCTCGCGATTTACTGAGTATCGATGGCAGTCACCTTCACTGGTACGGCAAATCGGTGCGTGAAAAACGCAAGATGGGGCATATTAATGTCACAACTAATAGCTATGAAAGCCTAGGTGAAAAGCTTATGGCGCTTAGCCAATACTTACCGCTTGAGTACTTCCCCAAATTAGTTGGTGAAGCAACGCGATTAAAAGGTTGACACCAACGCGTTTATCGCTAGAATACGCATCCGCTGTCTAGGCAGCGGTTGTACTTAGTGTGCCGACTTAGCTCAGTTGGTAGAGCAACTGACTTGTAATCAGTAGGTCGCCAGTTCGATTCCGGCAGTCGGCACCATTTCTCTTTTTTCTAAAAGCGATATTACGTACACTAGCTTTGTTTACTACAACGGAGCGTACGTATGTTTTTCCTTTCATCGCGTTATCTAAAGCCACTTTTACTCAGCAGCATATTCGCATTTGGTGCCATTAGTACCACTTTCGCACACCAACATCAGCAGCACAAACCCAACGCACATGACAACCATCAAACAATTATGGTGATGGATGGGTACGCGCGCGCTACCTTTGCGTTAGCCAAAACCGGTGCGGTGTATTTTACCTTACACAACAGCAGTACTAGCCCAGTTACGCTTTCAGGCGTAGACGTTGATAACAGCGTAGCCGACGAAGCTCAGATTCATACTACAGTGATGCAAGACGAAATGATGCAAATGCGCGAAGTGTCTGAAGGCGTTGTGATAACACCAAACGAAAAAGTGTTGTTTAAGCCCGGTGGTTACCATGTCATGTTGCTAGGGCTTAGCAAAGGGCTTGAAGAAGGTAGTGAAGTGCCGCTTACTCTGCATTTCAAAGAAGGCGAAGCTATGGAAATCGAATTAGAAGTAGTATTGCCAGTAAAAAAAAAGGGTGAAGCAAACCACCACCATCATCACAAAGACCATCATTAATACTATATGCGTTTCACGAACGGCCTATTTTGAGTTTCTTAGAATAGGCACGCCGTCATTTCTTTTGCTTTGAACTAATATCAAAAGGTTTTCGTTGTAATTAGCATGCTAAAGATAACGTTGCGTTAATCAGGGTTCATTGAGCTAGTCGATGAACCTAATCAATTTATTGCGACAGCTTTACTGCGCGAATGTATATATCATTTATTTAGATTAGAAATTTGGTTTTTAATTCTTTTGGTGAATTTGAAGACATCTGGATTAGATAAGGGAGTTTGACATGAGCAAGATTGATATTGGTATTTCTGAGAGTGATCGTAACGCAGTAGCAGAAGGATTGAAAAAACTGCTGGCCGATTCGTACACGCTTTACCTTCAAACGCACAATTTTCATTGGAATGTTGAAGGGCCGCAGTTCCGTGAGCTTCACTTGATGTTTGAAGAGCACTACACCGAACTTGCTACGGCAGTTGATGAAATAGCCGAGCGCATTCGCACACTGGGTGTTGCCGCGCCGGGTACGTATAAATCTTTTGCTGCATTAAGTTCAATTGAAGAAGTGGAAGGAGTGCCAGAGGCCATTGAAATGGTAAGGCTGCTTACGCACGGTCACGAGCAGGTGGTTAAAACCTGTCGCGCGTCACTTAAGTTAGCACAAGACGCAGATGATGAGTCGTCAGCAGCCCTAATTGGCGATCGCATGCGTGTGCACGAAAAAACCGCATGGATGCTGCGCGCTACGCTTCCAAAGTAACAGCGTTTAGCGTACCCAATGGGTAACCTGTCTTAAAGGGTACAGCACTGCTGTGCCCTTTTTTGTATACTCGTGTGTATTACAATTCTTAAATGCTGGCTATTATTTATAGGTAATCAGCTATTTAAACCTAATAAAGCATGGATTGGTGTAACGAACCATCGTTGCATAACATACATTGAGGCTACCAATGACAACTAAGACCACCCTGTTACTCAGCGCTGCAGCGCTTACCGCAGTACTTAATCAAAATGCCGTTGCGCATGGCGGACATCACGACGACGGCTCACATTCTGATATTAAGGTTACCACTCTAGCTGAAGGGTTAGAGCATCCATGGGGAATGGCCTTTTTACCAAACGGCGATTTGCTTGTAACTGAGCGTGCAGGTGGCATTCAGCGTTTATCTAAAGACGGCAAGTTATCTGGGCGCCTTGCCAACGTGCCTGAGGTAGTAGCGCAAAATCAGGGCGGTATGTTAGATATTACCATCGATCCAGACTTTGCTACCAACAACACTATCTATTTTTGTTACAGCAGAGAAACTGATGTAGAAGGCAAAACCGGAAGCAGCAGTAGCGTTGCTAAAGCAACGCTTACCGACAACGGGCTAGAAAACGTAAACGTCATTTTTAGCGCCGATTCAATTGTTGATAATGGCTTTCACTTTGGTTGCCGTCTAGTCTTCGACGCCGACAAGCACCTATATATCACAATGGGCGACCGCTATAAGTATATGCAAGAGGCGCAAAACACGAACAACCACTACGGTAAAATTGTCCGTATTAATCGCGACGGCAGCGTGCCGAAAAGCAATCCATTTGTAGACGGTAATGCACCTGAGGTGTTTAGCTACGGTCATCGCAATGTGCAAGGCGTTACGCTTCATCCTGAAACCGGTGATTTGTGGGCTATGGAGCATGGTCCGAAAGGCGGTGACGAAATCAATGAAATTAAAGCGGGCGCTAACTATGGTTGGCCAGTTATTACCTACGGTATTGATTACAGCGGTGAAATCATCAGTGATAAAACCCATATGGAAGGCATGGAGCAGCCGTGGTTGTATTGGGACCCATCAATTGCGCCAAGCGGTCTTACTTTCTACACCGGCGATATGTTTAAAGAGTGGCAGGGCGATATTCTAGTAGGTAGCCTGAAGTTTACACACCTTCGTCGTGTAAGTATTGAAGGTGGTAAACCTGCCGAGCAATTTGAATATGTCCGCGATATGCAGGCCCGTATTCGCGACGTTGAAGTAGCGCCTGATGGCTCTATTTATCTTTTAACCGACGCGACTAACGGCAAGGTTGTGAAGCTGTCTAAATAACGCGTTGCGTTAAATTTATTGCCAGAAGCAATAATGCTAAATGCAAAAAGCCGAGCAGTTAACAGTGCTCGGCTTTTTTGTACCTGAATGAATGCTTCCTTTAAGAGCTATTCGCTCGCTTCTGGCTTGGTTTTGTATCGCTCAAACCACGCTATTATGTTACCTACTTTTTGAATTAAGCGTGAAGGGCGACTGGCAATACCGTGCGATGCGCCAGGAATTCTTACCATGGCGGCATCAACATTTTGTAGTTTCAATGCTTGGTAATACTGCTCTGACTCGCTAATTGGCGTGCGGTAATCAGCTTCGCCCGTAAGTAGCATTGTAGGGGTTTTTACGTTACCCACTAGCGACAGCGGACTGCGCTTCCAAAGCTTATCCGCAATGTTCCACGGCATATCGGCCATCCAGTATTGGCTAAAGTACGGATAGGCATCGGCGGTTAACGCAAAGCTTACCCAGTTGATAACGGGTTTTGCCACTACAGCAGCGGCAAAGCGGTCTGTCTTGCCAATAGACCATGCGGTAAGCACGCCACCGCCAGAACCCCCCGTAATAAATAGGTTGTCAGTATCTACATAGCCTTTGGCAATTACTGCATCCACTACGTCCATAAGGTCGTTGTAGTCTTCAGACGGATAGTTATGGTGAATGGTGTTACCAAAATCTTCACCGTAAGAGCTACTGCCTCTAGGGTTGGCCCATACCACCACATAACCTTGCGCGGCCATTAACTGAATTTCCATGGCAAAGTGCGGGCCGTAAGCAGCATGAGGGCCGCCGTGGATTTCTAAAATAAGTGGGTATTTCTTCGAACTATCAAAACCTGGCGGCAGAGCTACCCAAGCGCCAATATCGCGCTGGTCCACCGAGCTTTTAACGTTAACATCTTTCACTTCTGCTAAGGTTTTATGCCCTAGCGCATCGGTATTGAGTTGGGTTAGAAGCGTAGGTGATTTGCCTTTGCGAAATAGCGCCAAGTCGCCTGGAGTAGTGCGCGAAGCCGTGGTAAAAACAATATCGCCCTTTTTACTAAGTGCAAAGTCGCCCGATGTATATGGGCGTCCAAGTGCTTGCCCACCAATAGCCACGTCAATGGGCTTAACATCGCCTTTTAAGTTAACGGCGGCTAGCTTTGTTTCACCTTTATCAAGGTACGAAAACACCAAGCCACGGCTATCTTGGCGCCAAACAAACTTACCTAACGATCTATCAAGCGATGACGTTAATCGCGTAATGTCACCCGACTCCAGCTCCATCAATACTAAATCACTATTTTGATACGAAAGCTTTCTGTCGTTTAGCTGGCTAAAAGCAAGGTATTTACCATTAGGACTTAACGTTGGCCTGCTTTCTGGACCATCCATATCGGTAACTTGAACAAGCTCTCCTGTGTTTACGCTTACTTTGTAGATATCGCTAAACAGTGGGTTAAGTGCGTAGTCTTCGCGATGTGGTGTTGCAAAGTAAATCCAGTCGTTGTCAGGCGAGAAAGAAAGCGTGCCACCGCTTGGAAATTTACCCGAGGTTAGCTGACGCGGCGTACCACCTTCTACAGGAAGCACATAAATTTGATTATAGCCTTCGCGCAAGTAGCCACGACCGTCGCCGCGATACTGGGTTGAATCGATGTATTTCGCCGTTTCTGCCCATTTTGCCCCTTTAGGCTTAGCAGGCATGCCGGTGAACAGTGGTTTTTGCTTTTCAGGTGTAAACAGCGTAAACGCTAAGGTTTTGCTGTCGTTCGACCATGTTATTTGGCGCGGTGTTTCGCTTAAGTTAGTCAGTCGGACTGACTGTTTACTGTCAACGTAATAAAGATGAAGCTGGGCGCGCCCTTTCACCGCTTTTGTGTAAGCAATATATTTGCCGTTAGGTGAAAGCGTTGCCTGCGATAGATTTACATCATCGCCGATAAATGGGCGGTGTTCACCTGACTTGATATTTACCTGCCACAGTCTGCTCTGACGACTGTCGGTCATAATATCCATGCTTTGACGACTATAGATAACCGTGTCATTGCTAATAAACTGCGGGCTAGCAACAAATTCTAGGTTAAACGTGTCTTCGTAGTTAAGCGGTGATACGGCTGCTTTTGCTTCAGTGTTATTCGGTTCGCTTTGTAGCGCGAACGCCGTATTGACAGTAAAAAGTAAAGCAAGGGCAGCTGCAGGTGCACTCAAGCGCTGTCGGTTGAGTAAAGTAGACGCGAGCATATAAAAGTCCTTTATTATTTTTCGTTGTTATTACTTACAGCGTAATAGGGTATGGTGTTCACCATATCGCTTTATTTTTCAACGTGTAGACAGTATGCGGTGACGTGCAGGTGGAACGCGATAACAAATCGCTCTTTTAGTTCATTCACGCTTTAAACTTACTTTGCCCACAAGAATATCTTTGAACATAACCCAGTCGCCAAGCAAACTGTAAAAAGGATGTTTGAATGTTGCCGGTTTATTTTTTTCAAAGAAAAAATGGCCCACCCATGCAAAGCCGTAACCGACAACAGGAATTAACCACAACAGCGCCCAGTTAGTGGTATAAACGGCCATAGCAATAATACCTAATACCAACCAAGAACCCACAAAGTGTAAAGTTCGACAGGTTGGGTCGCTGTGTTCAGCTAAATAGTACGGATAAAACTGACTGAATGAAGTAAACGGACTGGCGGGCTTGGCTTGCGTTGCCTTTTCTTCTGTTGACTTAGCTTCTGTTGTCATAGGTTATCCTCGAATTTCATCTAATGAAACTGCTTCTTATATTACTGCGTCGTTAACAGTACGTTAACACCTTTGCGTTAGCTTAAATGTCGTCAATTTGACAGTTTGAGGGTAATAGCACTGCCTAGGCCTTGTTCAAGCTAGGTGAGCCTTCGTGAAGCCCTTGTATTTTTTGAAGATGTACCCCATATTCCAAGGCATACAGCAAAGTGTAAAGGCGCGAGTTATGGAAAATTTAGTTGCTAATCATCAAGCAACCATTGTTGATATTACCGTAGAGAATTTTCAGCAAGTTATCGTAGAGGCATCGCAAGAAAAGCTGGTGCTAATCGACTTTTGGGCAGACTGGTGTGAGCCTTGTAAAGACTTGATGCCCATTTTAGAAAAGTTAGCGGGCGAGTACAGTCAGCATTTAATTTTGGCAAAAGTCGACTTCGAGGCACAGCAAGAAGTGGCGGCGCAGTTTGGTATTCGTAGCTTACCTACCGTAATGGTAGTGCAAAACGGACAACCAGTAGACGGCTTTGCAGGCGTTCAGCCAGAGCAGCAAATAAGAGAAATGCTGGCGAAGTATTTACCTAACCCGGAAGATGACTTACTTGCCACAGCCGGTAAAGCAATTCAGCAGGGCGATTACGCCACTGCGCTACCTGCTGCTAGAGAGGCGCTTGAGTTAAGCCCTGATAACGTGAACGCCAAATACATGCTTATCGACTGCTTCATCGAAACGGGGTCGATTGACGTTGCGAAAACGCTTCTTGAAGAGATTAAGCTGGTGGATCAAGACTCTCGCTATAAGTCCCTTGCAGGTAAAATAGAGCTTGCCGAACAAGCGGCAGACACACCTGAAATTAGACAGCTTACGGCTGCTGTACAGGAAAACCCTGACGACCTACAGCTGAAGGTTGACTTAGCGGTGCAGTTGCAACAAGCAAATAAAGCACAAGACGCGCTAGAATTACTTTACGGTGTGTTGAAGAAAGAGCTTGGTTTTGGTGATGCGAGAAAGCTTATGATGGATATGATGAACGCGCTACCAGATGGCGACCCGCTAAAATCAGAATATCGTCGTAAGGTTTACAGCCTTCTATATTAGTACTGCTATTACTGCGGGTACGTTATTCGATGTCATGCTAAAAAGCCGGCGAGTGCCGGCTTTTCTTTATCTTTAAATTCGTTATTCCGCTTGTGCGCTATTTGGTTACTTCGTGTTTAAGGGCGAATACCCTTCGCTATGAAGCCAGTTGAGCGCAGAAAAATATTTCTCAAAATATTCACGCTCGTATTGAGGAAATTCGACGTCTCGCTGTTTTGCAGGGTGGGTTCGCTCAAGCTGTGCACGTTTCACCATGCCGCTATCTAGCACATAAGCACTGCGGCACAAACCACGGGATATATTGGTTTTAATGGCATCGGCCAAACAGGTTTGGCATTCAGGGGTTGAGAGTACCCATCTACGGCCATCCATCAGTGCGGCCCAGGGTTTGTCGTCGAACTTACTAATAAGTTCGTGCATTTCCTCAACAAATAGTTCGGTCGTTCTTAAATTCCACGCACCTGTAGCAAACACCTCAAGCACATTGCCCGAGATATCCAAAGAGTAATTTCCGTATTTTGGGAAGCGCATAGTGAACCCTACCAGTAGAGCGCGTATGTATAGCCATACACTAATTAACAGTTTATAGCAGACTTTAAGTAAATTGCAGTATCAATAGGTATAAAAAAATATACTCTTGTTGTGCAAGCCACAAGTTAACACTTAAATAATGGGCAAAACTATTTACACTTAATTGTAACTAATTGTAATTCGCTAGCGTGCTCACCCATGCTATGTACCGCTATTTTTGGTAGGGTTGAGGTGGTTTTATATTAGAGTATCGGTGTTATGTCGTATCAGCAGTTTTATCAAGGTTTTCTCTCTGCAAACACTCATAATCAGCATTATGCGTGTCATAGCCATTACTTTTGGCCAGACTGTACGCGAGATGCCATGTTGCAGTACTGGGACGACAGTGCGAAATACGTTGACCACAAATGGGGTTACTTTTTCGAAACGCTAGTCCCCCAGCTTCAAACGAAAATAAGCGACATATTAAACACGTCAGCGCCTCAGCAAATTGTGTTTGCGCCCAATACTCATGAACTGCTGTATCGCATAATGAGCTGTTTCGACAGCACTAAGCCATTCAAAGTGGTGTCTACCGACAGCGAGTTTCATAGTTTTCAGCGCCAGGCCAGCCGCTTGCAAGAAGAGGGCAGCATAGAACTCATTACGGTGCCAACCCAACCATTTGCAACGTTCTCTGAACGCTTTAAAGCCGCCATTGCACAGCATAACCCTGAACTGGTGTTCTTTAGCCAAGTGTTTTTTAACTCGGGCTATGTGGTGAGCGATGTTAATGACATCGTGAATAGTGTGAAAAACGACGACACGCTTGTTGTGATAGACGGCTACCACGGCTTTATGGCAAAGCCCACCGATTTAAGCGCTATCGCCCATCGCGCCTTTTACTTAGCGGGCAGCTATAAATATGCGCAAGCAGGTGAAGGTGCGTGCTTTGCACATGTGCCAACCGGGTGTACGCTGCGCCCTGCGTATACAGGCTGGTTTGCCGAGTTTGGCGATTTAGATAAACCTCGCCAAATAGATGGCAAGGCGGCAGTGCAGTATAGTCAAGACGGTATGCGCTTCGCCGGCGCAACCATGGACTTTACGGCGTTATACAGATTGCGCGCCGTGCTAAATATGTTTGAAGAAAACAACATCAGCATCGACACGGTGAACAATTATGTGATGCAAATGCAGCAGCATTTTTTAGAACAGCTGAGTGCTCAGCAGCACCCTATGCTTAATGCATCAAACCTTGTGGTAGAAGACGCATCTGAGCGGGGGCATTTCTTAACGTTTGAATTAGAAAGCGCTGATATTACCCAACAGCTATCTGCTGCATTAAAAGAACAAGGTATCCTTACTGACTCTCGTGGTAACAGACTGCGTTTCGGTTTTGGGCTTTACCATACTAAGGACTACATGGATTTAAGCGCTATTAGCGGCTTGTAGCATAAGCTCTTGTAAAATAGAAAGGTAAATTAATAATGGATTGGCTACTACCAGTGCTTGCGATTGTGCTGATTGTTGAAGGCATTGGCCCTTTGCTATTCCCTAACAAGTGGCGAAATTATCTACTACAGGTAAGTCAGCAGCCTATTAATCAGCTTCGACAAATGGGCGGCGTACTGGTGATTATCGGTACGCTACTTTTATTGTATTTTAATTAGTCGTTGTGGGCGGCTCGACCATTTATTCAGTTTTCTTATGCCGTCTCTTGCGTTATACCTTTCAAATTAAGGTGTTACTGATACGTAGCCATTATTCGGGAAAAAGCAGGCTTTCAAAAAACGGTACTTTTCTTAACGTGTAAAATAATTTCGTTGTATTTTTGTTCGAAAAGGGGGTGATCCTTGCTCGAGAATTTTGTAGAATCCCCGCCTAATTTTCTTACACATATGATTCATGGCAAAGAACGTTGTGGTACTCGGCACTCAATGGGGTGACGAGGGTAAAGGCAAGGTCGTAGACCTACTCACAGATCGCGCAAAATATGTTGTTCGCTACCAAGGCGGGCACAATGCAGGTCACACTCTAGTAATCGACGGTGAAAAAACCGTTCTTCACTTAATCCCATCAGGCATCCTACGCGACAATGTTACCTGTATTATCGGTAACGGCGTGGTACTTAGCCCTGACGCACTAATGAAAGAAATGACTATGCTTGAAGAGCGTGGTGTTCCAGTGCGTGAGCGATTGAAAATAAGTGAAGCATGTCCGCTTATTCTTCCTTATCACATTGCCCTTGATGTGGCGCGTGAAAAAGCACGTGGCGCAAAAGCAATTGGTACAACAGGTCGTGGCATCGGTCCGGCTTACGAAGATAAAGTAGCGCGCCGCGGTTTACGCGTAGGCGACCTTTTCAACGCTGAAGACTTCGCAGCAAAGCTTAAAGAAGTACTAGACGTACACAACTTTACGCTTACACAGTACTACGGCGAAGAAGCAGTAGACTACGATGAAACCTTAAAATGCGCGATGGAAGTTGCTGACATTCTTAAGGCGATGGTGGTTGATGTAACTGATGAGTTGGATAAAGCGCACAACGCTGGTTTGCCTATCATGTTTGAAGGCGCGCAAGGTACGCTTCTAGATATCGACCACGGTACATACCCTTATGTTACGTCGTCTAACACTACTGTTGGTGGTGTAGCAACAGGCGCAGGCTTTGGCCCGCTTAAGCTAGATTACGTACTAGGTATCGTTAAAGCGTACACCACCCGTGTTGGTTCTGGTCCTTTCCCAACTGAACTTGAATGTGAAGTGGGTCAACACCTAGGTGTTAAAGGTCACGAGTTTGGTGCTACCACAGGTCGTAAACGCCGTACAGGTTGGTTTGACGCCGTTGCAATGAAGCGTGCAGTACAAATTAACTCTGTGACGGGTTTTTGCTTAACTAAGCTAGACGTACTAGACGGTCTTGAAAGCCTGCAAATTTGCGTAGGTTATAAAGACGCAGACGGTAACGTGAAAGATGTACCACCCATGGCGGCTGACGGTTACGAAAAAGTAACGCCAGTATACGAAGAAATGCCGGGCTGGACTGACAACACATTTGGCGTAACCGAGTTTGACGCGCTTCCACAAGCGGCTAAAAACTACATTAAGCGTCTTGAAGAGCTTACTGGTGTACCTATTGATATCGTATCAACAGGCCCAGACAGAAACGAAACTATTGTGCTACGTAACCCTTACGATGCGTAATAAATAGTGAATTGTTTGAAAAGCCCAGCACATGCTGGGCTTTTTTATATCTGCATGTTTTTCCACGCGCGTTAAACATTAATTAACAATTTAGTTGCGTTGAACACGAACATCCCTATTAATATAAGATATCGAGATTAATGTTTCGCGTTACCAAAACGCTATCGGAGCCTTCTTATGCCAAATAGACCTTCTCTTCATGCAGTGGAATCGGGTATTTGTTATGTTGATACTGTGCAAAAGCTGAATAACAGTTACATCACCGGTAAAACCCAATCTCTAGAGTGGCGTAAAACACAGCTGCTAGCGCTAAAGCGAATGCTGGAAGAAAATCAGCACGACATCCTTCAGGCATTGAAGAAAGATTTAGGCAAATGTGAAACCGAGGCGATGGTAGCCGAGCAGGGGTTCTTACTTTCTGATATCGATCATACGCTTAAACATTTAGATAAGTGGGTTAAACCACGTAAGGTGTCTACGCCTATTGTGGCGTGGCCCGGTAAAAGCTTTCAGCAGCCCGAACCGCTAGGTACGGTACTGATTATTGGCGCATGGAACTATCCGCTTCAGCTTTTACTTGCTCCTTATATTGCTGCGTTAGCTGCGGGCAACTGCGCCGTATTAAAACCATCTGAACTAGCCGAAGAAACCTCATCGTTAGTGGCCAGGCTTATTCCGCAATATATGGATGTGTCGTGTGTTGAGGTTATAGAGGGCGGAAAAGAAGAGTCTACGGCGCTTCTGGCGTGCAAGTGGGATCATATCTTCTACACAGGCGGTGAAGCAGTAGGCAAAATTGTAATGAGCGCAGCAGCACGCCATCTAACGCCTGTTACGTTAGAGCTCGGCGGTAAAAGCCCATGCTTTGTCGATAAAAATACCAACCTTAAAGTAACAGCCAGACGTTTGGTGTGGGGTAAGTGGATGAATGCAGGGCAAACCTGTATTGCACCCGACTATGTCATTGTCGAAAAAGGCTTCGAGCATAAGTTTATCGATGCGGTAAAAAAAGAGCTGAAAAAGCAATATGGCAAGTCGGCGCTAATGTCGCGCGATTACGGCAATATTATCAATCATCGTCACTTCAAGCGTTTAGAAAGTTACCTTGATAGAGTGAATGTGGTGTACGGCGGTGAAATGGATGAAACACGACCCGCTATGGCGCCAACGCTTGTGCTAGAGCCGTCACTAGACAGCCCTATTATGAAAGAAGAGATTTTTGGTCCTATTCTGCCCATCATTACCGTAAACAATATGGATGAAGGCATTGCATTTGTGAACGACCGCGCGAAACCGCTAGCACTATATGCATTTAGCGATAGCGATGAGGTGCTAGACCATATTATCAGTCGTACTAGCTCTGGCAGCGTGTGCACAAACGACACCATGATGTTTATGACAAACCCAGAACTGCCGTTTGGTGGTGTTGGCAATAGCGGCATGGGTAGCTATCACGGTCGCCATGGCTTCGATACGTTTAGTCACTTAAAAACAGTGATGAAGCGTTCGTTTGCCCTAGATGTTCCATTTAGGTACGCGCCGTTTTCTAAGCTTAAATTATCGTTATTGAAAAAGTTTTTATAAAGGAAACGTTATGCCGCAGCCTTTTCACCTAGCCATTCCTGTTACTAACTTGCACGATGCAGATGCGTTTTATGGCGAACTGTTAGGCTGTGAGAAAGGAAGAAGCGATACGCAGTGGATAGATTGGAACTTTTTTGGTCACCAGTTGGTAACCCACTGTGTGGCTGAAATGCCTTCGGCGCCTGCGCACAACGGCGTAGACAATCACGCTGTTCCCGTGCCGCACTTCGGTGTGGTGCTAGATATGGAAACCTGGCAAGCGTTAGCGAAAAAGCTTGAAGCGGCAGGTACTCACTTTGTTATTGCGCCTTATGTACGCTTTAAAGGTCAGCCCGGTGAGCAGGCCACCATGTTCTTTAACGACCCGTTCGGCAATGCTCTTGAATTTAAGGCTTTCGCTGATATCGATCAGCTGTTTGCTACCTAGGTAACCTTCAATGCGCTGCGCTTTTTGTTATCTAGCGTTGGCGCGCTTCTTAAAATGACTGGCCTTTGAAAATGCTGCGACGGCGACGGGGTTTAAATCGTCTATACAGCAACACCACGCCGGTTAAGGTAAATAAAAACGCACTTGCAGAAAATGCAATTAACAGCGGGCTATTAAAATTGCTCCTGTCCTTATAGTCCATAATGTGCAGCATCCACATAAAGTCGAACAGGCGCCATGTGTTGGTTCGAACACGTGTTACTGCGCCCGTGTTGGGGTCGATGTAAAATCGTGTTTCTAAATCATCATCAAAGGTCACTTGCCAAAGCGGTGCCGACAAGTTCTGCACTTCTTGCGGCAATGTAGAAAGCAATACGGAATCTACAATTGCGCCTTCACCTTGGTATTGAGCTTCAGCCAACGAGGCAATAGTGCTCTTTTCTAGCGGTAATAACGCCTCACCGTTTACAGCATTAAAACGAAAGAGGGTGTCGTTACTGTTCACTTGATAAACCGGAGTACTAAAAAGGGCTGAGGGCGTAGTCTGAAGTCGATGCGTTAAGCGAAGCGTTGCATTGTCATCAAACGTTGATAACACTTGTTGTGGACTAACGGTGGCTTGCTGCCACGGCGTGTTAACGCGCTGTCGTAAATGGTTACCACGAACCTCTTCTATGGGAAGGTAGGCCATTACCAATCCACTTAAAAACCACAGACCTATTTGAATAAACAAAATAAGGCCCAAGTAGTTATGTAGCGCGCGCATAAACTTGTGCATAGTGTCAGTTCTATTTTTATTAGCATTGTTATTATAGTTATTAGTTTATAGAAGCAGAATGACAGCGAATACGCAACTATTAAACGCTGTTCGTGTTAATGTAGCCGCCGTTACATTATGCGTTTCAAAGACGCTTTACACTATGAGAAGGGCAACTACGTGCACAAAACATTAATACTCGTAGACGTACAAAACGTGTATTACACGTGTCGTCAGGCTTATCAGCGTAACTTCAATTACAATGCATTTTGGCAACAAATACAGCAGTGTAGCCATATAGAAAAAGCCTTTGCCTATGCTATTGCACGTAACGACACCAAGCAGCGCGAGTTTCAGAATATTTTGCGCGCTATTGGTTTTGACGTAAAACTAAAGCCTTTTATTCAACGAAGCGATGGTTCCGCTAAAGGTGACTGGGATGTAGGTATTACGGTTGATGCGCTTGAGCACGCAAGCGATGTAGATGAAGTGGTACTTGTGTCGGGCGACGGTGATTTTGATATTTTGGTTAACGCGCTTAAACGTAGAGGAAAAACCGTAACGGTTTATGGCGTACCATCATTAACCGCAGAAAGCTTACAAAAAGCAGCATCGCATTATGTTGCTATCGATGCTGCATTGCTTCTATAGAAAGGTAATTTTCTTATTACTGGTAGTGTTGTTAGTGCACTGCGGCTTCTACAATGCTTTTGCCTCTGCCACTTTTTTCGCTTGCTGCTTCAACCTTATCACCCATTCGCTTGATAAGGTGTACATCGCCAAACCTACGGTTATCGAGGGTGTAGCCCATGGCTTCTAATGCTTTTAATTTTTCAGGGCAAAAGCCATCATGCATGCGTATTTTATCTTTGGGCAAAAGCTGGTGGTGAAAGCGCGGTGAATTTACGGCTTCTTCTGCGCTCATATTAAACAACAACGCATTTAACAGCGACTGGGCCACCGATGAAATAATGGTGGTGCCGCCCGGTGAACCTGTTACCAGTACCACTTCATTGTTTTTTGTGACCAGCGTTGGTGTCATAGAAGACAACATGCGTTTATAGGGCGCAATGGCGTTAGCTTCACCGCCTACTGCGCCAAAGAAGTTTGGTACGCCTGGCTTGGCACTAAAATCGTCCATCTCATCATTTAATAAGAAGCCTGCCCCTGTTACCACTACGCCACTACCAAAGGTAAGGTTAATAGTAGTGGTATTGGCTACGGCATTTCCCCATTTATCGAGTACAGAAAAGTGCGTGGTGTCTTCACTTTCTTTAAGCCCTGGCGTTACATTGGCCGTTTCAGAAATGGTTGTACTATTTAGTTCTTTGGCCCGCGCGGTAATGTAATCGGCTTGGGTTAGCGCTGCTACAGGCACGTCAATAAAGTCTGGATCGCCCATGTATTCGGCGCGATCGGCGAAAACACGCTTACCAATTTCAGACATAACATGAATATACTCAACGCTATTATGAGAGGGTAAATCGTTTGTTGCAGTATACGCTTCAAGCATACCAATCCACTGCGCTACAGCAACGCCGCCCGAGCTTGGCGGCGGCGCAGTTACCAGCTGGTAACCTTGCCACGGTAAGTGCAGTGGCTCTCTGAATACTGCTTTGTATGCAAGCAGGTCGTCGTGGGTAATAAGCCCGCCGTTTTGCTGCATGAAATTAACTATCAAATCTGCCACCTTACCTTGGTAAAAACCGTCTTTACCATTTTGCTGAATGGCTTTTAACGTATTGGCAAGTTCAGGCTGCTTAAATAGGGTGTTGGCTTTAGCACCAGCAAAGTAGTCTGCGAAGTTGCTTTTTACTGGCTTGTCTGCTTCTCTAGCTTCTTGTTTAGAGATGTAGCGAGTAACATTGTTGGCCAGCTTTTCATGCACAATAAAGCCGCCTTCAGCAAGTGTTACGGCGGGTTCAAGCAAACGCGACCACTCTAACGTGCCGTACTTTTGATGGGCGGCCCACATACCTGCCACTGTGCCCGGAATGCCGGAAGCTTTAGCGCCAAACAACAGTTCATGTGCTTTCACATTGCCTTCGTCGTCTAAGTACATATCGCGGTGTGCACTTTTAGGTGCCATTTCGCGGTAGTCTAGAAAGTCTGTGGTATCTTCAAACTTTATCGTCATAAAGCCACCGCCGCCTACATTTCCAGCCTCTGGTAGCGTAACTGCTAATACAAATTGCGCTGTAATGGCTGCATCTATAGCATTACCGCCTTCTTTTAGTACCTGCATTGCAGCATCGGCGCTGTAGCTGTCTGGCATTGCTACAGCGTGTTGTGACTGTGCTGAATTTATCGAATGCGCAGAAGAAGTGGTATCCGTTGCTTGTACACTGGTTTCATTGCTTTTATTTGGGCTACAGGCCGATAGAATACACGTTGCTAAAAATGCACTGGCTATTGCTACTACAGCTTTTTTTAGGCCCCTCGAACGGTTATAAAGAGCGCCGGTATATTTTGGTTTCTTAATTGTCCATTTCATGAATGCAATGTCCTTGTGTATTTGTTTTTTCTTCAGGCTTTTTCTTAGTCTTTCTTGCCTTTATACCTAAAGCATATGCTTTGCCCAAAAAGCTAACTCAACGTTTTAAGCGAATTAGCCAAGCATGACTAAGCTGGCAATGAAGTAGGCAATTAACGTTAAACCGCCTGCCAGAAGCGCATAAGGAAACTGGGTTTTAACATGGGTTAGCACATCACAGCCTGCGGCCAATGACGACACAGCCGTAGTGTCGGAAATAGGTGAACAGTGATCGCCAAAGATACCACCCCCTAAAATTGCACCTATAACCAAAGAAGGTGGCAAACCTAAACTTTGAATTAGCGGCACACCAATAGGAATAAGAATAGCGAAAGTGCCCCACGATGTGCCGGTGGTAAACGACATTACAGCACCAGCAATAAACAGCATGGGCACAATGAGTACCATCGGCAAATACTCACCCACTATACCCGCAACAAATACGCCCGTGCCTAGCACTTTTAAGCTATTACCTAAAGTAAGCGACAGCAGTACGATGGTAACCAGAGGCAGCAGCTCTCCCATGCCTTTAAAGCCAATTTCTACTGCTTGCTGGTGCGTAAAACGTTTGTGCACTAGTAATAAACCGTAGGCAATGGCTGTAGCAAGCGCCGTTGCATACAACACGCTTTTGCTACCACTGCCCTGCGAAAGCACACCGTTTCCTGTCCAAAACATAAAGCCCACCATGCTAAGTACCATTACTAGAAGTGGTACTAACATAAAGCGGGCTTTGGTAGCGGGCTCTGTATGTTGTGTTTCAGAGGTGCTCGACAGTAGCTTTTCTTCCTCTGCCATAGGGCCGTGCACTTTGTCGGCAGAAATGGTGTAAGCCACAATAAGTAAGGTGAAAATAGCATAGAAGTTAAAAAATACGCTGCCCCACAAAATAGAGGCAGAAGACGCGGGAAGCTCGTAAGAATCTAACAAGCTCAAAATAAATGCGCCCCAACCATTTAATAATATAAGAATACAAACTGGCGCACTGGTAGAGTCGATAATATAAGCCAAACGCGCGCGGCTCATACCGAATCTGTCAAAAAGGCCGCGTGCAAAAATACCTGCAGTCAGCACGCTTAAATTCGATTCTATAAACACGGCAACGCCGGTAAACATGGTGAGCCCACCTACTTGTTTACGGCTTTTAGCAACGCCTTTATTCACTAAGTAGTTCACGGTGGCCGTTACGCCGCCGGAATCCCGAATAAAGGCGAGTAACGCACCTACTAAAACAGAAAAAATAAGTACTCTTGTATTGCCTGGGCTGGCTGCGGTATCTACTACACGTTCTATGGCGTTAATAGGCGCTAGATAGCCGGTGGTAACATCGGTATTAAATAGAATAAGCGCTTCAGCACATAGCACGGCCAGTGCAAGCGCAAGAATGACTTCTTTTTTCCAAAAAACAACGATAATCGCTACAAGAGGGGGGATGACCGACATCCAATCCATACTTCTTTCCAATCTTATTTCTAAGCAATGTGCTTAACGGTATTTATACAAGCTTGTAAGGTTGCGCCGTATAGTCAAATACGAATGTGTAAAAACAGGTTCAGCAATAGAGCAGAGCGCATTTCAAGGCTATCTGGGCAGTTCACCATCGGCGAAACTGCTAATTTGTGGTAGCGTACCGTATTGTGTGCTGTGTTACCAAGGATAAGATCAACATTGCAAGTCTTCGCATTCTCCAAGGTTTTTAGAAACCTACTACTTTTTATCTTCATCAATGCTATTACCGCGGTATGTGCTGTTGGCTCAGCTAGCGCGTTCGCTGCCGTTCAATCGACAACTAATGTGCCTGCTAATACACCTACTAGTACTCTTGTAGTCAGTGATAAGGTAGCAAAGACAAAAGCCATGGTCGGGCAAAAGATTATTCTCGACTTTCGGTATTTCTGTCACAACGGCACAGCGTCAAAAGCGTGCAGAACGCCAATGACAAGTATTCCAGATGTTTTGCTTCAAGTACTTAGTCGCAACAATATTGGTGGTGTTATTCTTTTTGCAGAAAACATAGAAAGTGCGCCGCAGTTAATAACGCTTAATCACACTATGCAGCAACACATGACCCAACGCGGCAAAGCACCGCTTTTCATTGCTGTAGACCAAGAAGGTGGGCGCGTATCACGCCTGCCATACAGTATGCTGGCACCGTTTGCGGGTAACATGGCAATTGGCGCCAGTTTTCACAAACACGGTACCGCGTTTTCTACCAACGTAGCAGAGCATATTGGCCAAACGTTATTGCCTCTTGGCATTAATACCAATTTCGCACCATCGGTAGACGTTAATAGCGAACCTAAAAACCCAGTTATTAATGTGCGTAGTTTTTCACAGTATCCACAGCAGGTGGCTGCATTAGGCGAAGCCTTTGTATCAGCCATGCAGCGAAGTGGTGTTATAAGCGCAATAAAACACTTTCCAGGCCATGGTGATACGCATGTAGACAGTCATAGCGGGTTGCCCAACGTGGCTCATTCAAAAACACATGCGCTAGCTACCGACATTTTGCCATTTGCCAACATTATTAACAGCAACACGCCACCGGCTATGATAATGAGTGCGCACATTCAGTACCCATCGCTTGATAGCTCAACGCTTATCGATAAAAACGGTAACGCACAGATAGTGCCTGCCACATTATCTAAACGTATTTTAACCGACCTATTAAGAACGCAGCTTGGCTATCAGGGGCTTGTCGTTACCGATGCATTAGATATGGCGGGCATCGCACAGTTTTTTACTCCTGAAGACGCCATGGTAAATGCATTTAAAGCGGGGGCTGATATTGCGCTAATGCCATTTACTATTCGCACCCCTAACGACATAGCTAACTTTGAGAAATTGCTACATAACGTGAGTAGCGCAGTAGTGAAAGACGAGCAGCTTTATGCAAAAGTTCAGCGCTCCAATAATAGGATTGCCAGTGCAAAGCAGCAATTTGAACTGCATAAATTTGTAGCCAAACCTGCATCGTGGTGGTTAAGCGAAGCCGCTGAAATTAACGATAAGCAGCACGGGAACGGTATGATGAAAAAGGGAGTGCAACTTCAGAAAGCGCTTTCTGAAGCGGCTGTTACGGTGCTCCATGGCAAGGAAGACTTACCGGTGCGCGCAATGCGCTATGTTGCATTTATGCCAGACAGTGCACGTTGTTTAGCGTTAGAGCACGCGCTTTCTGCCAGCGCTAAAAAAGCCTTTAGCGATATGAAAGCCTTTAGCGATACAACAGCTGTAAGCAAACAAAACGTCCAACCGAATAAATCGCTTCAATATGTTTGTTTGCCCTTACTCACATTACCAAAACAGGCTTTAGTAAAACGCTTAATAAACGACACCGATGCTATTATTGTAGGTGACATAAGCCCAAGACATGCCAACTACGAGTTAGGCGGTTTAGATAATGCCGATGTAATGAAGCAGCGTGCGCCGCTTTCTACTATCCATGCGTTTATGAAAGATGTGATGCACTATGCAAAAGGGCAGGGTAAGCGTGTGGTTTTTGCGCCAATGCGTATGCCGTATGTAGCACAAGAAATGGCAGAGGTATCTGATATTATCATTGCAACATTTAGTTATGTAGTTAACGTAAACCCCGATAAAGATGCGGCAGTTAAAGCAACCAGTCACGTACTTCAGGCGTTTACCGATGTGCTGATGGGCAACACCGAAGCGCACGGGCGCTCACCGGTTAACGTAAACATAAAACCAAACCGTTCGTTACTAAAAGAAGGACATTAGTGTGGAAGCATCAAAGGCTTTGCAATGGGTGCAGCAGCTTGTTGACCCTTTCCTACCGTTGATCATTGCCATTGTGTTTGTGGTTGCCGTGCTTACCACCATGCATTATTTGCTGTTAAGGAAGCAAAGCCACCTAAGTAGCGAACAAAAATTACCGCGTCAAGTAAGTATGTTAGTACTTACTATAATAAGTGCGGTCATTATTGCTATGTCACTTCCCGTTAGCGAAAGTACGCGCAATCAAGTAATTGCACTAATTGGCGTACTCATATCTGGTGTCATCGCTTTTTCGTCTACTACCATCGTTGGTAACTTAATGGCGGGTATTGTACTTAGAGTTAATCGTCCGTTTAAAGTAGGCGACTTTGTGAAGGTCGATGGTTATAGCGGCCGCGTTGCTGAAATGGGTTTGTTAGACACTGAAATACAAACCGAGAGTCGTGAGCTTATTGCATTTTCAAATACGTTGATGGTGAATTCGCCTGTAACGGTCACCCGCGCGTCGGGAGCAATAGTGAGTGTGGATCTAAGTTTAGGGTACGACATTCATCATAGTGTGATTGAAAAGTACCTTTTGCAGGCAGCTGACGATGCCAACCTAACCGAGCCTTTTGTGCAGGTCATTGGGCTTGGTGATTTCTCAGTTAGCTATCGTGTATCTGGGTTATTACTGGAAGTGAAAAGCCTACTGTCGGCTCGCTCTCGTTTACACAAAGCCGTGCTCGATTCACTTCACAACGCAGACATTGAAATAGTATCGCCAGGTTTTATAAATCAGCGGCCACAACCCGACGGTTTAAAAATGATGGCTAAATCGCCGGTTGAAAATAGCGAGAAAGTAAATAGCAATCGTCAAGGTGAAAACAATGATGACAGTAAAGTGCCATCTCCAGAGGATGTTATTTTTGACAAGGCAGAACATGCTGAGCAGCACGAAAATAATAAAGCCCTACTGGTTCAAGAAATTGCAGAAATAGATGTGCAAATTAGCGAGTCTAGCGGCGAGCAAAAAGACAAATTGAAGCAACGAAAAACCAATTTAGAGCTGCAGCTTTCAACACTGCTTGAACAAAATAATGCAAACCCTGCTGATTAGCGGGTAAATTTAATGCCTTTAATTAGCTGCGTTTGAAAGTGTGTGAGTATTTACTTAATCAGCTTCGCTGAATTTGCAGTGATACGTGTTCAACAAGCAAGTTTACCAAACAAAATGGAAGATCAATTTTTGTGTATGTAAGTGTTCACTTACTCAGTGCTTTCGACATCTGGATACAGTAAATACGGGCGACGCTGCGCTTTAAATTTTTGCAAATCTGCAGCCCAACTTTGCTTAATTTCCTCGGCACTTTTTCCATTTTTTATCATCTCTCGTAATGTGTTAGTGCCTGCTAACTTATCGAAAAATTCTGGGCGAGTGAAAAATAAAACAGATGCTGATTTATCATTTTTTGCCTGTTGAAAAGCCTGATAAGTGTTTATGAGTAACTGCACATCAATACCGCTTTCTGTATTCACCGTTGTCAGCGCATCATGCGTTTCAAATACAGTAGAAAATAAAACCTGATCTTCATGTTTAGGGTAAGGCGCTGCCGCATTGGCTTTAACTGTTATCTTATTATTACCAAGTTCTATTAAAGGGTGCCCGATAAGCTGAAAAGGAAGGTTAGTGCCACGACCTACGCTTACGTCAGTACCCTCAAAAAAGCACAGGGTTGGGTACAAGGCAACCGCTACGTCATTAGGTAAGTTAGGACTTGGCGCAACAGGAAGTGAATAATGCATTGTTCGCCTATAATGAGAAACGCGCTTGTAATGAGAAATGGGTACGACAGTAAGCTGCGATGTTGTCGCTACTGAGTGCGTCAACCAATTTTCACCCACCATCATTTTTGCAAGTTCACCCAAGGTCATACCGTGCAGCACAGGAATAGGGTGCATACCTACAAAAGATGAGAAAGCGCTTTCTAGAATAGGGCCGTCAACGTGTTGTCCATTGGGGTTGGGTCGGTCTAAAACCACTACGTCAATGTTGCGTTCAAACGCCGCTTCTATTACATAGTGCAGCGTACTTAGGTACGTATAAAAACGCACGCCCACATCTTGGATGTCAAACACCAGTACATCAATATTTTCTAGCATTTCTGGCGTGGGCTTTTTCGTTTTGCCGTAAAGTGAATGAATAGGAAGGCCTGTTTTTGCATCAACGCTGCTTGTTATTTTTTCTCCAGCCCCTTTGTTTCCGCGAAACCCATGCTCTGGCGAAAATACTGCTTTTACATCTACCTTCTGCGCTAACAATGCATCAAGTAAATGTGTGTCTGGTTCGTCAGATGTTGCCAGCGTATTGGTGCCAGCATTATTTAAAGAATCTGTGCGAACGCGCGCGCTTTGATTTACCACTAAGCCAACACGTTTTCCATCGAGTAAATGAAGGTATTGTGGGAATCGCTCGGCGCCCACCCTCAAATTTGCCGCATCAAACTGTTCAACAGGGGAATCATCAAGGCTTGAAGAAGCTGCAGTAGGTGAAGATGAGGTTGCCTTTGCTGTTGAAGTGCACCCGAATGCTAGGCCAAGCAATAATACAACGCTAAGAAAGCGGATGGTACGCGTTATAGCTGTACGCTTACCGTGTGTTCTGCAACCTTCTATAAGCGTGTTATAACCTTGGTTGTTCATAAACTGCATGCTTTTACCTGATCTGCTTTATTCGACGGAGTGCTTTCAGAGTTTTATTCAACTTACGCTTTTGTAAGATCAGCTCATTCATTAGTGCCAGCATTCAGCGCTTTACGTAAAAAACCACTGTTTTCGGCCAGTTGCTTGGTGGCCTGTTCTGCGCTTGCGCCCGTTAACACCATCAAAATTGCGGTTTTTGCGCTGTTGTTACTGGCGTTAAGTGCAGCTTCAGCCGTGCTTTCGTCGCAGTCTGTTGCTTGCATTACAATGCGAAGTGCCCTTGCCTTTAGTTTTTCGTTAGTGGCATTAACATCAACCATCAAGTTTTCGTAAGTTTTACCCAGCTTCACCATGGTCGCCGTGCTTATCATGTTTAAAATCATTTTTTGCGCAGTGCCCGACTTCATACGTGTGCTGCCTGTTAGCACCTCTGGCCCTACAACTGGGCAAATGGCGATGTCGGCAGGTTCAAAAATGGCGGCGTTCGGACTACATGCAATAGCGCCTGTAGTGCAGCCAATCGATGAAGCGTATTTAAGTGCACCACTGACATAAGGCGTGCGCCCGCTTGCCGAAATACCTACCACGGTGTCTTTCTCATTAAGCGCTAACTGTTGTAAGTCGGTTTTGCCTGCTTCGGTATCATCTTCGGCACCCTCAACAGCATGCTGAATGGCGGTTTCTCCGCCCGCAATCACGCCTACTACAACACCATCGGGAACACTGAATGTTGGCCTGCATTCTGCTGCATCTAAAATGCCTAGCCTGCCGCTAGTGCCTGCGCCAATATAAATTAGTCGGCCGTTGTTTTTTATACTTGCCGTGGCCGCATCAATCACGCGGGCTATATTATCAATTTGGCTTGCTACCGCATTAGCAACGGTAGCGTCCTCATTATTAATGCGCGTTAAAATGCCTGTGGTAGACAAGGTATCAATATCTTTAGACTGGGTGTTTCTACCTTCTGAAACGATGTTATTAAGCGATTTAGCTAGTGCGTGAAGCCCCATTTTTTCTGAAGACATTAATTAACCTTTACTGTAGCGGTAAGTAAACAGTGGGAAGGATAACGGCATTTAGCTTAAGGGGAAATAGCAGTGCGCGCTTTGTCTATTATTCAACAGCCCGTTTTGTATAAACTCATGATACAATTTCGCCCTCATTTTTTGGTAACCCCTATTCAAGGACCGTGTTTTTGTGAGTCGACAAACGCAAGCTATTATCCACGCCGACGCAGTGCTGCATAATTTTAAGCAGCTGGCGGCCATGGCACCGCAAAGCGGTTCTATGGCGGTTATAAAAGCCGATGCTTACGGACACGGTGCAGTAAACATAGCGCGCATTTTACAACACGTATCTTCACGTTTTGCGGTAGCGATTATGGAGGAGGCGGTAGCCCTTCGCGATGCTGGCATTACCGCGCCAATCGTGGTGCTTGAAGGGGCTCACCAGGCCAAAGAATGCCAAATGGCATTTCAGCACAATTGTATTTTGGTAATGCATTGTGAGGCGCAGCTAAAATGGCTAAACGCATGCCCCGCAGACAAGCGCCCGCATATATGGCTTAAAGCAGACAGTGGCATGCACCGTTTGGGTTTTCCACTTAATGAACTGCCGCGTATTGTGAAAGAGTATGGGGCGCTGCTAAGCGATGAAACTGTGCTTGCTACTCATTTTGCCAGTGCGGATGATACCAATAACCCATTTACTCAAGTGCAGCTAAGTGCGTTTGAAGCGGTAGTTACACAAGTAGACTCACTTCAAAAATTGCCGCTGAGCTTAGCCAATTCACCCGCAGCGGTAAACTGGCCGACAAGCCGCGCCAAATGGAACCGTTTGGGCTTAGGTGTATATGGCGGGCGGGTATCTACGCAAAGCGATACCGGTTTGTCGCTTATGCCTGCGATGACTTTACGCTCAAGTATTCTAGCCATTCGCGATATACCTGTAGGCGAGGGCGTGGGCTATGGGCAAACATGGGTTGCCAGCAGGCAGAGTAAAATTGCAACGGTGGGCATAGGTTATGCCGATGGTTATCCAAGGCACTGCCCTAACGGCACGCCTGTGATGGTGCGCGGTAAGCTAGCGCCATTAGTGGGGCGGGTGTCTATGGATATGATCACTATTGACGTTACCGACATTGCCGATGTCAGCATGGGCGACATGGTAGAGCTATGGGGAGAACATATTTCTATACACGAGGTTGCACAATGCGCAGGCACTATCGACTATGAATTAATGACTCGCGTGTCTCAACGCGTGCCGCGCATCGTAAAATATCTTTAATACTGCCATATAAGCTGCTTTTTTATTAGCGTGCCTACCATTATATCAACGTCTATGAAGTACTATTCAACAAAAGAATGAGTAGTTTGCCACCAGTTTGGGTTTATACTGATGTAGTCGGTATGTGGGATTGAGGTGAGCTTTTCACCTACAACTGCAGCAGACATCAACTCATAAGAGAGGTTTGTATGCGTACTTCGTATTCTCGTCCAAGAGTGAATCGTGGGGTAGTAAGTCGAACGTCAAGACCGGTACAAAAGAAGCAGTAAGGTCGCAGGCTTTTCATAAAATACAAATAAACAACGCAGCGCTAATCAGGAGAGAGATAAAGCGAAACAGAGCAACACAAAGGCTCAACGCGAAACAAAACCTTCGAATTAGTTAGCGCGAATTTAGCAGTACAGATACAAGAAAGCCCGGTGTATAAAAAATACATCGGGCTTTTTTATGTTCTACGCATTTGTTATCAGCAGGCGTTCAATGGCCTGCGCTCAAGAATACGTTAGCCGTTTTGAGGGTGCAGATCACCGTCTAGCATATCTTCAGCGTGGTCTTCCTTTTCGGCGCTAACGGCTTTTTGTGCGCTAACAGCTTTTGATGTACTAGCAGCACTCGCAGCGCTATTGGTTTTTACTTGGCCATCAGGTTTTGCTGGTGAATAGCGCTCTGGGCGGTGGTTAAGTGAAATAACCATGTTCAAGCAAAACGCCGCAAGAATTGAAATAAGTACTAAATGCCATGCAATAAACATCAATGCGCACGACAGAATTAGGGTATCTACCGTTAACTGGAAGTAGCCCGCGCGAAGGTTAAAACGCTGCTGTAGATAAAACGCCATAATACCGATACCACCAAGGCTAGAGCTGTGCCTAAACATAATAAGCATGCCCACGCCTATTAAAATGCCGCCGAACACAGCTGCAAAAAGCGGGTTTACATGGCTAATATCAACAAATGCGGGAATTTGTTCAGTAAGCACTGACACCGTGGTCACAGAAATGAATGTGTTTATGGTAAAACGCTTGCTAATTTGCGTCCACGCAAGGGCGTAGAATGGCAAGTTAATAAGAAAGAATAACAGGCCAAAGTTCATCTCGAACGCATATGTACCAAGAAGCGCTAGACCAGCCGCACCACCTACCATTAGGTCTTGCGATTGAAAAAGAAAAACACCAAAGGCAACAAACAAGCCGGCGCTTACTAGGGCGAAGACATCCTCGACAACACTGTGATTTGTTTTTTGCATAAAAGCCAATTACCTAAGAAAAAAAGCTAAGAAGACACAGCGTAATTATACGTTTACATCACAATGGGTTACAGCAACGCGCCAAGTTAAACATTGCACAAAGAAGGGGCTTGGTAAGTTTGCCTTTACGACTTTTAGCACACCAGTGAACAGGGTGTTGCGCACATGTAAACGTTGCACCAAAAGGGGTAGGTTTTACGATTTTAAATGAAGCGGAGCGGGTGCTTTTTACTCAACAATAGAGAACACCACTATATCTTGTTTATTAAATTCTACGCTGCACTGCATAATGCCAAAGTGCAGCGGACTGTATGCTTCAATTGTGCTGCCGTTGGCAACAAAAGTGGTATCCCAAATAAGTAAGTCAGCCGTGTCGAGCTGGCGCTCTACACTTCGTTTTGACACGCCGGGCGTAAAGTTGTCGCATAGAATGATGACTTCGCGGCGTGCTTCTATCCAGTAAAACGTTACGGTAATTAACAGTGCAATTGCCGCTATAGCAACAACATCAGCAATAATTGAACGTTTCATGGCTTGCACGGTGGGTACTCCTCTTACTACAACTGTTTCTAATACATGTGCATTTAACTATCTATCTTCTTTTACGTGTTTTATGCGGTTTGTATCAAATCCCATTTATTACCGTAACAGTCTTTGAAAATGGCAACAATGCCGTAAGACTCTTCCCTTGGTGCCTCTAAAAACTCTACAGCATTTGCCAGCATATGTTCGTAGTCGCGATAAAAGTCATCGGTGTGCAAAATAAGGAATACTTTGTTAGCCGCCTGTTTGCCAATAAGTGCACGTTCTTCGCTAGCCTTAGCTTTCGATAATAATAAGCTCATGCTTGAATTTGGCGGTGTTATCAATACAAAGCGAGAGTCCTCACCGGTTACTTTATCTTCGGTAATGGCGAAGCCTAAAATAGTTGTGAAATAGCGAATGGCAGGTTCGTAATCGTCAACAAAGAAAGTGACGGCAGAAAGATGTCGGTTCATGAAATTGGTCTTAATGGTTCAGGTGTTGAATTGTATTGTGTTTTATTGACTTGTGTTGTTTTGCGGCGCTGCCTGGCGGTGAAAACAGCGTTAATGAATTACCTTTGTATTTGGCCCTGTATTTAGCTAGCGAGGCAACGAATTGGCTTCGCGTATCGCGCTAATACGTTTGTAATTCTGGCGCACTGTAGCGCAGCGCTTTAAACATTAGAAGTGAACTACGCTAAAATGCGGGTTTTTAGTGATGGCGGTAAGCGACACAATGTCGGTAAGGGCTATCATTACCATTTCCTGCTGTTTTTTATCTGCCGTTACACCGCTTTTGGATACGTCGCTTTGCGCTACGTTGCTAAGTGGTAGAAGCGCTACGCACTCAATTTTACCCCTATCAGTGGTTAGCATTTTTGTGGTTTTAGCAACGCCTGTAATGTCTATTACATTGGCTTTTTCTGTATGCGGACCTTTCACAGGTTTCTTTTCGTCATGTTTATCTTCATTAGACAGCCAATAGAACGACACAGCATCGTTTTTAAGCGTAACCAGCACGTGCAGGTTACACATGCAGGCAATTTCAATATAGTCGTACAGTTGGCATGCAATAGGTGTTTGGTTTTGCATTGCGAATTCTCATATTTGTTAGCCATTATCTGCTAGCTATTGCTGATTAACCGTTACTTATTAACCACAATAGCATGCGTTGGATATGAAGAAGGTTAATGCGTAATTCTAAATAAGCGATATACTTCAGCCAGTTTTACTAATTTTTTGGGTGTTTTACATGTACGGCTTAGCTTCTTCTATTCGTGTGCTTGCACGCAAGGCGTTAAAAGGCACAATGCTGAAGAGAAGATTTAGGGTATTTAGTTCGTTAAGCGCACTTTTTATAGGCGTTATTTATGTATTAACACCGGCGTACGCTACCTCAGTGATTGGTAATAGCAATCAAGCGAAAGACCAGCTTACCTTCGATTTCTCAGGCTCTTATCGCGTGCGCTATGAAGCGCTAAATAACCCCATATTTCCAACGTCTGCAGAAAGTCGTGAACAAAGTAACCAGCGCATATCTACCCGCATAATCTTTAAGACCACGCTTAACTATAAAAACGTAAGCGCTACATTAGATATCAGAGACTCTCGCGCGTTTTTAGATGAAAACGACCCTACACTTGGTTCAAACCAAGTGAATACATTAGAGCCTGTACAGTTATTTGTTAGCTACAAACCAGAGAGTATTGAAGGTATCAATGCGATTAAATTTGGCCGTATGGAATTAGATTATGGCAGCAGGCGACTACTGGCAAAGGCGATTTATCGAAACGCGACCAACAGCTACGATGGTCTTGTTGTAGAAGGCGAGTTTAATGACTGGCTGGTAAACGGCGTGTATTTACTTCCGGTGTCACGTTTCCCTAACGATCGCGACAGTATAGACGCCAATTCACGTGGCATTGATAAAAGCTTTAGCGAGCGAAGATTCTTCGGTTTTTATGCCCAGTCCCCCAACAAAAACACGCGCATTCAAAGCTATTGGTTAAAAGAAAAAGACAGCGCTGATCTTGCTACCCGAAACCGTGATTTGTATACCCTGTCGCTTGACTACACCAAACCGCTAGGGCAAGGCTGGAAAGCGAACGCAGAAATAATTGGGCAAATTGGTAGTGCCCACGAAAGTGCGTCGCCTAATGATGTTGATGAAAAAGACGTGCGTGCTTATATGCTGTTTGGCTATGTAGGTAAGCAAATTACCGACAACACGTTCTTGCGCGCAGAAGTTGATTACATCAGCGGTGACAATGATAACACCGACAATACTATTTCAGACTTTGATAGCCTGTATGGTGTTCGTCGCTTCGACTTTGGCCCAACCGATGTATATCAAGGTTTCCAACGTCGCAACCTTAAAACCTTTGGTCTTCGTAGCGTTAGTAAGCCAACTCGTCAGCACAACATCATGCTTGGGTATAAAGCCTATTGGTATCAAAAAGCCCCTGAAGCGGTAGACAGTTTTATTGGTCATCAGGTGGAAGCACGCTGGCGCTATTGGTTGTACCCTGAATTGCGCTTGTCGTTAGGTGGTGCTTATTTGTTTAAAGGTGAAGGGTTTGAACGTGGCGATTATAGCGATAACAGCGCGTTCTTATTCACTGGCGCAATGTATTCCTTCTAGCTTTTCCATGCCCAATTAACCTGTTAAGGTACGGCAAGGCTTTATTAAAATTAGACTGAAATCAAGAGGTTGCCTTGTCGTCCATTGCCCACTTATCGTTGTTTGCTCGTTGTGTAGCACTGTTAAAGTTATTAGGGCCCGGCGTGTTAATGGCCACAGCAGCTGTTGGTGGCAGCCATTTGGTAGCGTCTACCCAAGCCGGAGCCAAATTTGGCTGGCAGCTTGCGCTACTTATCCTTGCGGTAAACGTATTGAAATACCCTTTCTTTAGGGCAGGGGTAAGCTATACCATCAGCACCAAGCAAACGCTGCAACAAGGTTATGCGACCATGGGCAAACGCTACCTTGTTATGGCACTTGCGCTTAACAGTGTGGCAAGCGTGGTAAACGCCGCTGCACTGCTGCTATTCGCTGCAAGTTTGCTGTCGTATTTTATTCCTTTCGATATCGCTATTTCGCTGTCTGTTGCCATAGTGCTTGCGCTTATTCTACTTATTATTCTTGCTGGGCATTTCAAAGGGCTAGACAACATTGCCAAACTGATAATGGGCGTACTGGTAATAGCCACCGTTGCAGTATTTTTTGTTGCGCTGTCGAATTACAATACTGCGCAAATGCCTGCAAACCCTCCTTCTCCTTATACACTGGCAACGCTCGGTTTTTTGGTAGTAACCATGGGCTGGATGCCGGCACCTATTGAAATTTCATCTATTACGTCTTTGTGGTTAAAACGACAATGCCAACACCGTGCAGTTACGCCAAAAACGGCGTTGTTCGACTTCAATTTAGGCTACGGTGTTACTGCGCTATTGGCGCTGCTGTTTTTAGGGTTAGGCGCGCTCATTGTTTATGGCAGTGGTGAAACGCTTAGTACTAGCGGTATTGGCTTTTCCCATCAGCTTATAAGTATGTACTCAAGTACCATTGGCAGCTGGTCTCATTGGCTTATTGCTATGGTTGCATTTCTATGTATTTTTGGTTCGGCACTTACGGTGTACGACGGTTACGCCCGCGTAGTGGCTGAAGGTATTAGCTTGCTGGCGAATCGCGGTAAAGCGTGGCGCGATAAACTCGTTACCCCAGTACTGCTGGTAATGGCCGCGGTAAGTTTTACCATTGTTATGTTCTTTAAGTCGGCATTACTTGCCATGTTAGGGTTTGCAATGACGTTGGCATTTATTACCACACCAGTGTTTGCATGGCTTAACCATAAACTAGTGCAGAAAATCGAACTGCATCCCGATGCAGCACCTGGTAAAGCTGTGAAGATTTTAAGTATTATTGGGCTTGTCTATCTATTTGGTTTTCTTTTCGTGTTTATCTGGTGGAAGTGGTTGTACTAGCGCTTTAGTTAAACTAATTAATGAATTCAATTTTAGTTCTATTCATTTAACCTCTTCTATACTAATACCATCTATATTTTTTGAGGTTGCCGTTTGGTGCGCTTTAATAAAAATCACGCAATTGGCTTTCATATGGCGGCTTTGTTAAAGCCTTTTCTTCTTATTACCGTGTTACTAACCCTACTTGGCTGCGGACAAGAAAAAGAGCAAGCCATGCGTTGGCATAATGCATTCGATATAGAACGCGAGCTTTATCTACTTGGGCAAGAGGAAGATCCTCGCGTTATTTACCGCAGGCTACAGAGCATTAAGCAACAAGCTTCATTACAAATAAGCCAGCTGCGCGAGCGGGGCAAGCGTGATGTGGTGTTTAACGATTGGTTAGAAGCGTTGCGAATTAGCTTGTCTCTTGCGCCAATACACTCAAACGATATAGCGCAGTGCAGCGTATGGCAGAACGCAATGGAAAAAGCGTGGGGTGTGCCTGTTAAAGAGTTTAACGAACGTGCCAAGTTAGTATGGCGAGTAATGGTAGCAACATGCAACGGTCATATTCGCTCCCTATAGCAAGGTTTTAGCACTACCTAAATTAAGTTCGAGAGCTTGCTAAAATACAAGTAATAGAAAACACAAGGCAAAGCATGCGGTTGGGCGTGCATGCCTTGCCTTAACGGTGGAAAGTTTTACTTAGTGTAAACCGGGCGTGCTGCGGTAAGCGTGGCTACACTGTCTTTTACCCTAGCCACAACGTTTTCATCTTCCGGTGAAAGTAACACGTCACAAATCCAGCCTGCTAACTGTGTACAATCACTCTCATCAAAGTTACGTGAGGTGACAGCAGGCGTACCAATTCTTATCCCACTGGTTACAAATGGCGACTGTGGGTCGTTTGGTACCGTATTCTTATTCACGGTAATGTTTACGCTATTAAGTATGGCGTCGGCTTGTTTACCCGTCATACTCTGCTTAATTAAGCTAAGCAAAAACATGTGGTTGTCGGTACCGTTCGACACTACGTCGAAACCACGCTGCATAAATACGGTTGCCATTGCTTGCGCGTTTTTTACTACCTGGGCTTGATAGGCTCTAAACTCAGCACTCATAGCTTCTTTAAACGCCACCGCTTTTGCCGCAATAACGTGCATCAATGGGCCGCCTTGAATACCTGGAAAAATAAGCGAGTTAAACTTTTTCTCAAGCTCGGCGTTAGCTTTACACATAATCAATCCGCCGCGTGGGCCGCGAAGGGTTTTGTGGGTAGTGGTAGTTACCACATGCGCAGCATTAATAGGAGATGGATAAACTCCCGCCGCTACTAGCCCTGCTACATGAGCCATATCAACAAGTAAGTAGGCGCCCACACTATCTGCAATGTCTCTAAAACGCTGCCAGTCCACTACACGAGAATAAGCAGAAAAGCCTGCCACAATCATTTTAGGGCGGTGAGTTTCAGCTAGTTGCTGCACCTGTTCGTAGTCAATTTCACCGGTTTCGGTGTTTAAACCATACTGAACAGCGTTATATAGCTTGCCCGAAAAATTAGGTTTTGCACCGTGAGTTAAGTGCCCGCCATGATCAAGGCTTAAACCCAAAATTGTGTCGCCTGGGTTAAGAAGTGCCATATAAACGGCAGTATTGGCCTGAGAACCAGAGTGCGGCTGAACGTTTACATAGTCGGCTTCAAAAAGCGCTTTTGCGCGGTCAATAGCAAGCAGCTCAACCTTATCTACCGCCTCACAGCCGCCATAGTAACGCTTTGTGGGGTAGCCCTCGGCGTACTTGTTGGTCAGCTGGCTACCCTGTGCCTGCATCACTGCTTTGCTGGTGTAGTTTTCCGAAGCAATGAGCTCAATATGATGCTCCTGTCGAACATTTTCTTGCTCGATAAACTCTGCAATATCGGGGTCTATTTGGTGTAGGTTGTTGTTAAGGCTGTTCATGCTTGCTCCTTATCTGTCTTATTTTGCACGCGCTTTGAATGGGTTGATGGTAGAACTGAAAAAAGAATAAATAAAATTAATAAAAAATATGGCATCATAACTTTATTAAATGAGATTGCTGTGTAATTAAAGTAGCTGCATAAACTATGCGGGTGGCGTTAAGTTTGCCTTGCGTTTTAACTAAACTGATAACTAAATTGATGTGGTGGTTATGAAAAACTTGTCTATCGACTTCCTTCGTTCTTTTGTGATCATTGCGCAAACCGGAAGCTATACGCAGTGTGCAGAGCAACTTCAGCGAACCCAGCCAGCCATCAGTTTGCAAATAAAAAAGTTAGAAGAAATGGTAGGAGAAAAGCTGTTTTCTCGTGACAAAAATAAGCTGTCGCTTACGGTGGCTGGCAGCAAGTTGTTAGCCTATGGCGAGAAAATAGTAGCGCTAAACGACCAAGCCATGGCTGAATTTGGTAAACCGCAGGTAACGGGCAACATAAAACTTGGGATCCCCAGCGAGTTTTCTACCATCTTAATGCCAAAAATTATTCGGCAGTTTACGCAAACCTACCCTGAAATTTCATTGGAAGTGCATTGTGCGTTAAGTAAAGATTTACTTAGTGAGCCGTTAAAAAGCCAGTTCGATTTAATATTATCGTTACAAGAGACACCGGACCCTAAGCAAGACGGTTATATCACAACCGACCAGCTTGTATGGGTAGGCAGTCAGCGCTTTGTAAATAGCATTCCCAGCAAGCTACCGCTTATTGCTGCACCTAACCCTTGTACGTATAGAAAGCGTGCTATTCATCTGCTTAACGCAAGTAAAAAGCCATGGCAGGTGGTGTACACCATTGCCGACCTTAACGGTATTCAAACGGCTATAAACGAAGGGTTGGGAATTACAGTGCTAGCAAAAAGCTCGGTGCCACCGGGGCTACACATATTGCCAAGTTCGGCAGAACTACCTGAATTAGGGCATATGGGGGTGTGTTTGGTGAATCCTCAAAAAGTGTCGTCAAAAGCCATAAGCTTGTTAGCCGACACTATCGTGAGCGAAGTAGCCAATTTCTAAGCTGTTAGGCTTTTTTTACGAATTGTGCCGTTAGCATCATCTCGCCAGCACCGTCTACTTTACAGTCAAGCTGGTGGTCTTTACCCTCTTTCACGTGGCGAATAACGGCTTTTGTACCAATTTTCAGAATTAGCGAACTGCCTTTTACTTTTAGATCTTTCGCTAGTGTAATTTTGTCGCCAGCAACAAGCGGCGTGCCGTTCGCATCGTTTGCTGAAGTTTCTTCTTCAACGTCATTAGGGTTCCACTCGTGGCCGCACTCAGGGCATATCAATAAAGACTGGTCTTCATAAACATATTCAGACTGGCAGTGTGGGCATGGAGGTAACGACATAACAAACCTTAAACAACGACATGGTAAAGCGGGAAGTATACCAGCCTGTGTTGTGCTTAAACATCTTTATAAATACAAACCACAGCGGGCGTGTTTTGAAAATAGCTGCCGTAACTCTATTTCTTAACGTTCGCTATTGAAGTGAACGCAAGTATTGGTAGTAGTATTAAGGTGAAAAATTCAGGTGCATCAAACATTGCGGCACAAATAATGGCTGCACCCCAACATAAGCTCATCTTAGTGGTTAGTTTATCGCACTTCATATCTTATCCTTTTACACGAAAATCCAATGGTATTTAGTTAAGCATATGCGCTTGAGGTGTGTTGTTCAATTTGTGAACTGTAATGAAATGTTACGAATCATCATAAAAAAGCGGGCTACCATATGGCGCCCGCTAGAATCTTAAAACGCAAAGCAACTATTTGTTGGTTTTAATAATAGTGCCTTCGCTAAGTGTTTTTACGTGGTACTTTCCTTCGTAGTCTTGCAATTTAAATAGGCTGTTGCGCGCCATCAAAATGCCCATAGATGGCTCTTGCTGTAGAAAAACTACGTCACCCGCCTTTACTGTTACATTTGCTTCGGCCCAGTTCTCGGCTTTTGAAAGAATTTGGTGGTCGCCCGGCTCTACGTTGAAATAAACATACTGCGATGCACGCGTATAACCCATTTCAGATTCAGCTTCTTTATCGTCAACGAAAACGTTGAAACGAATTAATCCACCTAGCGAAGAAGGGCGAACTACGTATACCATGGCTTTGCCCTCTTCAGGCAATTGCGGTACGGTAAAGTTTGCTGTTGCTGCACGCATTTCCTCTGGCGACGGTAAGCTTGCACAGCCTCCCATCACAATGGCCATACAGACAAAGGCAAGTTGGTAAAGTTTCTTCATTGCTGTTTCCTTTTCATTATTTATTGTTTTTTTTATATAACCTAGGCTCGTTTAGTAACTAAGCCTAACACTCCACAAAATCCATCAGAGTGTTTGTTATGCTTTTATCATCGCAACTATCAGTGATGTTCGGTACTAAACCTTTGTCTAGTAGGTTTTTGCTCTCTGTGTGTGCGCAGTTTATCTAAATTACTTGTAGCTGCGATATGTTGGTAATTGGAATGTGTGTTTGATAGTAATATTTAGTGCTAGGTACTCCAGGAGCACGCATAAAATAAATCTTCACTCGTTGTGCTTCGCCTTTTACCTTCAGTGTTTTATTAACAAAAAAACGTTCAAGGTCTAATCCGTATTGTTTTGATAAATCTGATATTACACTTGGAGATAACGCTATAGTTACATTGCGCTGATCACGATAGTCGTTTTCGGTATTCAAAAATAGATGACGTCTTTGTGAGCCTGCAGCTTTTATTTTTAAAGTGTATTCGCCCTCTACTTTTTCTGGCGCTGCAGCTGCGGCGGCGCGAATGATTTCCATAGTGTCAGAATAGCCTAACGGCGAGTTGGTGCTTTGGGTATTGTTTGAAGTTACCTGTGTGCTACTACAGCCAGTGAGTGCAACCGCAAGCAAGATTAAGAGGTATTTCATATTTATTTCCCTATAAATAATATAGTTAGCAAACGCTTAAAAAAACTAAAACGTAGAGTGCAAGAGCGCAGCGCTAAAGTAAACATTTTTTAAGCGAGTGTGAATCTTTTCTACTGGTAACGGGCCGATGTAATAAACTGTCCAAAAGATTCGCACCACACAATAACACTTGAGTATTGCTGTGGGTTTACAGTGTTAGGAACAGGCACCATAAAGTGGTTAAATGTGTCTACATTACCCACTTTTACCATGCGATGTTTTAGGCGAAGAAAGTCATCTTCGGTCTCAACAAATTCTGGTGACAAATACAGTTTGTAATCTGGCCCGGGCGCTAGTTTTCCTTGAAACGCAATCTGTTTATCAGAGATATACACGATACCTTCACCCCAGTGCAAAAAGTCACTGTCTTCTAAATCTTCAACAAAATGGGTGGTAAACGTAGAGCTATTACTTGCTTTTACCAGAGCTTCGTTTGAAGGTGAAGCGGGAGCTGTGAGTAAGGGTAAGCTATAAATACCTAAAGCAAAGCCAGCAAAGGCGATAACCACATGAGAGACAATAATCAGCGCTAGTTTTTTAAAGGGCATTATATTGACTGCCTTTGTTGATTGTTAACGTGAAAAAACGTTTCTGTGGTTTCTATTAATACACTGCACAATGCAGAAAAATCAATGTTGTTTATGCTTTGTTACCAACAGCAATGCTTTCATCAGCTTTAGATACATCTTTCTTTAATGCTAAAACTAAAATGAAAATAGGTCCTAGCGGCGGTATAAAGCCAAAGATGAAGCCTAATACAGCCATGAGTTTTGGGTTGTTGGTTTTTCTTTTGCCAAGTACGTAGCCAGCAACAGCACATAAAATACTTAAGGCAAAAGCAATTTGCCCTATTAGTGTTGCGTTTAAGTTCATTTTTAATCCTCCATGATTTAACTTTAAAAGGGCTAATTTGTTATCGAAAACAAGTATTCGTTAGTCGGGTTTTTACTAATCGTTGTCATCATCAGAACCAAACATACCTCGAAAAAGTGCAGTAAGCACGCCAGACATTGTGTCTTCAATGAATTCATTGTCCGGGTCAGACCTTCCTTGGTGTGGGAAATTTGATTGTTTTTGACGCCTTGATTCAGCGCTGGAACTGGCCCCATCAAGAAAATCGTTTGCAGCTTTATTAGCGGTTGCGGCACATCCATTTAAGAATGCGCAAATTAATAGTGTAGTAAATATTTTAGTTTTCATATTTTTCCATAAAACTCGGACTCGTTCAGTTAGTGAGTAACATCAAAGCTGCAGGTTAATAACTTGAGGTTAAGATGTCGTTCAATTCACTTATCTCTGCATCCAGTTGAACTTCGCTTATAATATCCTTTTGGAAGGCGACTTCTAGCTCTAAAAGTTTCAATGTTTGTTCTAATACCTTGAGATATAAAGGTGCATTAAAAGTTCGACTTCTTTTGAGATTAATTAAGTATTCATTCAGCTCACTTAATGTGGTTCCTGACAAGTTTTTACTTACGATATTTTGCATTAAGAAGGTGTCTAAATAATCTGGGTATGGTGGTGGATTTTTTATATAGAACTCATCCCTTAAGCTGTCTTCTTCTGGCAACGAGTTAAAAAACTCTGATAATTCTTCGCTGTATTCATAACATGTTTTTACTGACGATATTGATGAATTTAAAAGCTTAATAACATCATGCTTTTCTTTCTGTTCGGCTTCGTAATTGGTAAAGGAGATGGCTAACAGAACGCCAACCAACGTTGCAATAAGAGTGAGAAAAAAGTTTATGCCGACATCATGACGTTCGATAACGCTTTTGAATTTAGGGATAAATGTAAAAATACCCAGAAAGCAAAGAAGGGCAGTGAATATTATGTACAGCATATCAATCCTTTTGATAAACAAATTAATAATAAGCACAAGGCAAGTTACCTCAGCTTAAGGTGCGCATTTCACCTATTAAAAAACAAGGAGTAGTTCAAGTATGGGGTGTTGCGACCCCGATATAGCGTTTATTTAGTGCTATGTGCGTTCCTTAAAATATCCCAGCTTGTCTAATAACGCTGACTTTATTAACCCAGGTTCTATTAAACCAGTTACTATTGTATGTGCAACAATGCAAAGAGCTAAGTTTCTATCACTGATTATGTAGACAAGAGCAAGTCCAGCCCCCAAGAAAAAAGTGTAAAAAGTGGCATTAATAGCTGCTGATAAAGCCTTACCACCCCAGACTAAATGAGCTAGCCCAAATGCTAAACCCGAAATAATGATTTGTATGAAATTACCAAAGCCTTCTTCTTGAAGATAATCCATTAATAATTTTCGAAATACTAATTCTTCAAAGACGCCAGATACCAGCGCTCCTGTTAAAGCCAGAAATTTTAGTTTATTAAACTTAAACATATGCTCGCGTACATTTGAGATACTAGCTGCACCCCACACATATATAACGACGACCAAAGCAGCGGTACACCAAGCCAAAGCACTCGCATTTGTTAATGATGAGAAGCCTAACGAGGCAATAAAATTTTCAGATGTAAAAAACCAAAAAAATAAAATACCCCCTTGGACCAAGATTATCGATGAAATTATTTTAAAAGTTTGATTGTTAATAGATTGCATAAAATTCCCTTTAGCACATAACTTTTCAAAAATGGGCGATAACGCGTAGGGCATAATAGCAAAGCGGCCCTGCGTGTATGCGGTTCAGCGAACACAGCGAGTGTTAATGCGTTCGTTATATTCCAACCATGCTTTGCAATGCGCATCTGTATGCGTGTGCTTGGTGCTAAAATTAATTGGAGTGATTAATGCAAGATTTATATGACATCAATGCACCCAAGAAAGCGACAAATCTAAGCTTAAATAGCGACTTATTGCAAAAAGCTAGAAGTTTAAAAGTTAATCTGTCTGCGACATTAGAGCAAGCACTTAAAGACAAGCTAAAAAGTATTGAAGCGGAGAAATGGAAAAAAGAAAACAAGGCTGCCATAGCTGCATACAACGAGTTCGTTGCTGAGAACGGATGTTTAGGTGATGAGTAGAGGAACTTCTAATGGCGCAATTTGATGTTTACAGAGACCCAAGCAAGAGGACTCAGGAAGCTTACCCTTTTCTTGTTGATGTTCAAAACTCTGTAATTGATCAATTGGCAACAAGGTTGGTTGTACCGTTAACAATTAGCAACACTAGAAATAGTTTTTACATGAAGAAGCTGACGCCGGAGATAGAATTTGAGGGCACAACATACTTATTTCTACCACAACAGCTTAGTGCAATACCCGAAGACGTGCTCAAGGATCGCATTGGATCGCTGGAGCAATCCAGAGAACTGCTGATAGATGCAATAGGCTTCGTTATCACTGGAATATAACTTTCTAATAAGGGGCGCTAGCTTGTGGGCTACAATACCAAGCGAAGCGCAGGGAGCCTAAGTGTTTTTGTCCCTAGCGAGCATAGCGAGTGTTAATGCGCTTGTTATACGCAATTTGCCACATTTGTAGCGCATTGCTACAATGTGTTTATGAACTTACTGGAGACATATTATGGCAACCGCGAGCGTAAGACTAGACCAAGATCTAGTTGAGAAAGCTACCATTATGGGCAAAGCACTAAATCGAACTATGCCAAAACAGATTGAGCATTGGGCAAAAATAGGTGAAATGATGGAAGATAATCCTGATTTACCATACGAATTCGTGAAACAGGCAATTATTTCCAAAGCGGAAAAAGAGGCAGGAAAATTGGAGCCTTACGATTTTGGCTAAGATTACGAGTGTTTTACAGACAGCCAATTTTAAGAGAGCAGTAAAGAAGTTACATAAGAATCAGAAACAAGACTTGGATAAAGCTGTAAAGGAACTGATGGACGATCCTCTGCTAGGTGAACAGAAAAAAGGCGACCTGGCTTTTCTTCGCGTGTACAAGTTCAAGATGGTTAAGCAGTTAACCTTACTAGGTTACAGCTACGAGGACGGGACTGTAATACTTGAATTAATAGCTCTTGGTTCTCATGAAAACTTTTACCGCGATGTTAAAAAGTTATTCTGACCAATTGCGTA